>JBIKRT010000136.1:0-7812 GCA_044349005.1 Cyclobacteriaceae bacterium | reverse complement strand
ACCGCAAAGACTTGAAACGATAACGTACTAGTTTCGCTATAGACTTGTTGCTCAGGAGAAGTCTATGGAAAACAAGACTTTGTAAAAAGATGAACGCTGTAAAAGGCTCCGTTCAATTGCACCTAACTTACTTATACCAGCCACCAAACCACCGTTTACCTCCCATTTTCTGTTGGCTTTCTGCCATTCCCTTCTTTCGAATTGTGTCCAGATTCAGGGTGGTTTTCAAGTTAAACCACTCAATTGATCAGCTTAGTTACAAACCTATTTGCGTAAAATTTTGAATCTTTTGAAGTATACTCATGAATTGACTTAAAATCCTCAATAGCTAAGTCGGTCTAAACAACTTTCACCATTTCTTGGCCAATTCTTTTACTTGTGCAGGTTCAACTATTTTACCTTCATGTTGGTTAAGACCTCGCTCGACCTTTTCTACAAAGATTAAATGTCTCCACCAATTCCTCTGGGTCAAATTCTTGCGGCAGTTACTTCACTCCATCAATTATTTTTTCCCTTTTCATTATTTCCAATTTTTCTACAATTTATATCTTTTTGCCGTATAATATCTTCTCAGTGTTCGACACTTGTAATGTCAACCAAAGAAACGTGGGATTTGAAATACCTAGTATCTGGGTTGTGGGTTGCAAATCCAGAACAGCCCTCTAGCCTTGGTTCGTGTTGGCACGAAAATTCAATTTCTATCTTTAATAGCTCATCATGTTGTTAAAAATGTTACTTTTCACCTAAGCGTTGATTAAAAAAGTGTGCGCAAATAAAAAGTTCTGAAAAAATTCAATTTTCTTATGGAATTGCTTTCAATCTCGCATCATAGCAACGATAACCTAAACCCTTACAAATGAGAGCCGCTCTACTCCTATCCTTCCTCGGTTTTGTTAGCCTTCATAACAGCCTCGCCCAAGTCGATTCGTATATCAAACATTGGAGCAGGGTGTATAAATACGAGCTACGAAATCTGCCCAAATCAGCCCTCGCTGTGGTGGATACAATCTACCTAAAAGCCAAGGCAGATAACAACATACCGCAAGTAACTAAGTCCCTAATTTATCAATCCAAATTTGCCCTTTCGCTTGAGGAAGATGCTGAATTGGGTATCGTAAACAGATTTAAAAAAGAGATAAGTGGTAGCAAATCTCCCCTCAAGAATATCCTGGAATCTGTACTCGCCAATATCTACTGGCAACATTTTAAAGAAAACCGTTGGCGTTATTATGATCGTTCACAAACTACGGAGAAAGTAAATGCAGCTGACTTTCGCACATGGGATTCACGACAACTGTTTCAAGAGATTCATAAACACAGTCAAAACGCTTTACAGAACAAGGGTCTGCTTCAGAAGATAAGTCTCACCAGCATCGAAGAGATTCTTACACAAGCACTGGATTCCAAGAACTATCGCCCAACCCTATTTGATTTTTTAGCACATAACGCACTGGATTTTTATGAAACAAATGAAAGCGGTAGTATCCAGGCCGCTGGTCATTTTAAATTAAATGATGCGCGTTACTTTGATGAGTTCGATAAAGTTACCCTCACAGAAGCTGACAGTCTAGCTCCCCTTTTACAGGCATTGAAAATATATAGAAGCCTGTTTGTTTTCCATAAAAATGATAACGACCCAACTGCGTATGTAAATCTTGAACTGGAAAGATTGCAGTTCATTAAGGAGCAAGGGCAGTTCGATAATTCTTCGGTACTCTATAAGAATACCTTAGCAAAGTTGAAGGCAAAGTATGAAAATCATCCCGCTTCTAAACTGATAGATTTTGAATTGGCTTCTCTACTTTACAAAGAGGGTAGTTTGTATAACCCAAAATCTAATGGTGAGAATCAATATAAAAAGAAAGAGGCATTGCAGATTTGTGAAGACGCTATCAAGAAATTTCCAAATGGAAGTGGCGCTGAGAAATGTCGTTTGCTAAAAGAAAATATTCTGATTCCGCGATTAGAGCTAACCACAGAACGATTTATACCCATCAATAAATTTTCCAAATTACTGGTCAGTTACACAAATATTGACAGTCTTTCCTTCTCCGCATTCCTGATAACAAAAGGATATGGCGAAAAGTTCTATCAATCTATGAACGACTCTGTTAGATTGGCAGCGTTGGCTAAACTAAAGGCCGAGGCCAATTGGAAAGTACGTTTAATAAAAATACTAGACTACCAGGCACATACTACCGAAGTTGTAGTACCCCAACTAAAACAAGGAGAATATCTGCTCGTTGCGCGGGTATTGAATAAGGAAAGCAAGGCAGCACCCATATTCGCTTTCGCAAAGTTGCAATGCACCAACCTAGCACTGATCGAAACCACTCTTGATGACAAGCAGCGCTATCAAGTAGTTGACCGAAACAACGGGCATCCGATAGCTGGAGCAGATATTCATTTCAAATCAAGCTACCCGAATTCCAGCCAAACAATAATTGATCAGCACTCAACAACTGATAAAGACGGATTTGCCGAATTGAAAAGGGGGAAATCATACAGCAGCGGCATAGAAGCAACTGTGATTCATGTTGCCGATACTGCCACCGTGGGCAATTTCTACGTTCAGCAATCATATGCCGAGAAAGATAACGAAATGGAAGATTTCGATGCTAAGACTTTTCTATTTAGTGACAGAAGCATCTATCGCCCCGGACAAACAGTATATTTTAAAGGAATCCTTATCAAAACAAAAGGAAAGAAATCCACCGTAGTTCCAGGGGAATATGTGGAAGTAATTATAGAAGACGTTAACAATAACGAGGTAGAAAAATTGAGATTGAAAACAAATTCCTACGGATCGTTTAGTGGAGAATTCAAATTGCCCTCCTCTGGCTTAACCGGAGAGTATAGTTTGTATGCCGATGAGGACACTGATGGCGACACAAGATTTTACGACAGAGTAAACAATTTTCAATATGATGAACTTTCTATTTCTGTAGAAGAATACAAGAGGCCGACCTTTGAAACTTCTTTCAACCCGGACAAAGAAACATTCAAATTGAACGATACCATTTCTTTAACAGGAAATGCCATTGCTTATAATGGCTCAAAAATCGGCAATGCAAAAATTAGTTATCGGGTTAAAAGAAACGTTCGCTATCCAGACTGGTACTATTGGTACTATTCACGAAATACATCCAACGAGGAAGAGATTACCGAAGGAGAAGGCAAAACAAATAATGAAGGAGAGTTTAAAATCAATTTTGCTGCCATCCCAGACGAAAAGGTTTCGAAAGAATCTAGGCCAATCTTTCAATATGAAGTTACGGTGGATGTAACGGATATCAATGGGGAGACACGCAGCGCGACCACCCATGTAAAGGTCGGCTATCATTCGTTGTTAGTTACCATACATGCTGCCAATGAAGTGGATAAGAAAATTCAGGAGTACGCAGTGAATGTGTCAGCAGAGAATTTAAATGGCCAAACGGCTCATGCAAAAGGAACCGTTCAACTTTATAAACTGAAATTTCCAAGTTCACCGGTACGCAAGAGAACATGGGAAGAGCCTGATTCACCCCTATTAACAAAAGAAGAATTTAACGCATTTTTTCCCAACGATTCTTACAACGATGAAGATGATCCCACAAAAAGAAACAAGGGCAATAAGGTAGCTGAGACTACTTTTAATACGGAGGTATCAAAGGAAATGAAATTTAAGATAGACAAATCTTGGCCTTTGGGAGGTTATTTAATAGAACTCACGTCTGCCGATGATGCAGGAAACAACATTACCGAAATGCATCAGTTTCAACTTTTGGATGCGAACAGTAAGAAAATTGGAGATAATGAATTGCTGGTTTTTCAACTGGACAAGCCAAGCTATAAGGTGGGCGATGTCGCAAAGCTTAAAGTCGGTTCAGCTTCTTCCGACATTACGTTAACCATTGATATCGAAAAGAACCACAAGGTTACTAAGACGTATGTGGAAAGTTTCTCCGGCAATTTCAAAGAGATCAGCATTCCCATTACTGAAAATATGGGCGAAGGCTTTGGTGTCAATTGTAGCGGGGTAAATTATAACTCTTTTTTACAAACCAATAAAACCGTTCCGATAATTAGTATAAAAGATAAAATTGAAATCGAGACAATTACATTCAAGGACAAGTTACAACCAGGAGCAAAACAACTGTGGAGCTTTGAAATAAAAGGGAATGATGCAACAAAAAAAGAAGCTGAAGTGCTTGCATCGATGTACGATGCATCGCTCGATCAATTTAAGCCACACGAATGGACTTTTAATCCAATTCCGCAAAATCACTATTACAGTTACCATCGCTCCTCAGCAAACGAGAGTTTTGGCAATCAAAATTTTACTGTTAGAAGTAAGACCTACGGTTTTAACTCCATTCCTAAGCAATACTATGATCAGCTCGATTGGTTTGGTTTTGCTATCAGTGGCAACAGCTATATCAATCGTAAATACCTCGAAAGGCTCTATTCCGATGGCTATGATGTTGATAATCCGTCAAAAATATCGTTGCGCAGCAATAAAAATCTAAAAAAAGGTTTTGTGTATGGCGCCATTAAAGCAAGTGATGGAAGCGCAATGCCAGGCGTAAATATTGTTATTAAAGGAACTGCAGTAGGCACAGTTACAGATGCGGATGGTAACTACAGCATTGAGGCAGATAAGGGAGACACTCTTGTATATAGTTTTATTGGATACTCAACAGCAGAGGCGAAGGTTACCAAAAAGAATGTCATCGATGTAACAATGAACGAAGATGTTACACAACTGTCAGAAGTGGTGGTAACAGGGTATGGTGTTCCCATTCAAAAAAAATCATTAAGCTTTGCCGTATCGAGTATAGTGCAAACTGATAGCCTAAATCAGGATTTTGTGCTTTCACAATTAGAAGGTAGAGTTGCTGGAGTGCAAATTACAGGTATGCCCGGAGGTCCGGCCAAAATAACTATTCGAGGAAATGCTACGATCAATGGCAATCAGGAGCCACTTTATGTGGTGGATGGTGTAATAGTAGCATCCTCGAAAATAGATCAAAATGACTTGGCTTCCATTCAAGTATTACAAAATGATGCGGCCGTTGCGCTCTACGGCAGCAGAGCCTCAAATGGTGTTGTTATTCTTACAACCAAATCAGGACAGAAAAAATTAGATGAAGAACTTGCTAAAGTAAGTGTTAGAAAAGATTTTAAAGAAACTGCTTTTTTCTTCCCCCATCTCAACACAAATGAAGAAGGAAGAATACAATTTAGTTTCACCACACCCGAAGCGTTAACAAGATGGAAACTTCAATTATTAGCGCACACAAAGGATCTGTTAACAGCCACAAAAACCCTTCAAACGGTTACTCAGAAAGAACTTATGGTGACACCCAATCCACCGCGTTTCTTGCGCGTAGGCGATGAGATCATTTTCTCAACCAAGATCAGCAATCTATCGGGCGAAAGTAAATCGGGCAACGTCACCTTACAATTAACAAATGCGGTATCAGGGATATCAGCAGATAATCTACTAGGAAACATAAACAGAAACCAACCTTTTAAAGTCGGTGCTAAAGGGAATACGCAGATCGCATGGAAATTGAAAATTCCAGAAGGTATTGATGCCATTCAATATAAAGTGGTAGCAAAAGCAGGTAATTTTAGTGACGGTGAACAAAATGCACTACCCATCTTGTCTAACCGGATTTTAGTTACTGAGACGATGCCAATGCAAGTAAGAGCGGGCGAGACAAAAACATTTACGTTGGAGAAACTGAAAGCAACAATTTCGCCTACCATTCAGCAACATCAGCTTACACTGGAGATCACCTCTAACCCTGCCTGGTATGCTATTCAAGCGCTCCCCTACCTCATGGAGTTTCCGCATGAGTGTGCCGAACAAACATTTGCGAGATACTATGCCAACGTGCTAGCAAGTCACATCGCCAATAGCAATCCGAAGATTAAAAAAGTATTCGACCAGTGGGCATCTTCCAATTCACTGATAAGCAACTTAGAGAACAATGCAGAATTGAAATCAATCATTATCCAAGAGACGCCTTGGCTTAGAGATGCGCAAAGTGAAGCTGAACGGAAAAAGAGAATTGCGTTGCTCTTTGATCTTGGTAAAATGAAAGATCAATTGCAAATCGCGACCGATAAGCTACAGAAAATGCAGATGGAGAATGGCGGTTTCCCATGGTTCAGTGGAAGCAATTCCGCTAGCCGATACATCACACTGCACATTGCCGCTGGTCTTGGTCACTTAAAAAAGCTTCAAATATCTTCAAGTAAAGAGTTTACCGACATGCTTCAAAAAGCAATTACTTACTTAGATCTGGAAACAAATCAAGACTATGATCGCCTTTTGAATCAGGCCAACGCCATTCGCGGGCGGGCAAGTAATGAAAAAGAAGGCAACCAACAAGCTTCCGAGTTTATGGAGCGTCAACATGTTGGTAAAGAACAGATTCAGTATTTGTATATGCGAAGCTTCTTTCCTGATTTGAAGCCTACCGAAAAAACAACCGCTGCCTTACAGTATTATGTAAAACAATCAAAAAGTTATTGGCAAGAATTTAATCTGTACGACAAGGCAATGATTGCGTTGAGCCAGTTCCGCGATAACAACAGTGAGCTTGCGAATGAAATCATGAAATCACTAGCTGAGAATAGCATACGGAGTGAGGAAATGGGTATGTATTGGAAAGAAAACAAAGCAGGTTGGAATTGGAACGAAGCACCAATTGAAACACAAGCGCTATTGATCGAAGCATTTTCTGAAATCCTATCTCCTAATAAAAGCCAGTCGGAAAATGAAAAACAAAAAACAGTTGATGACCTTAGGCTTTGGCTGTTGAAGAACAAGCAAACTAGCCAATGGAAAACTACGAAAGCTACCACCGAAGCAATCTACGCTTTGCTGCTAAATGGAACAGATTGGTTGCCATTGGAAGATCAAGTGGAGTGCAGCATGGGCGGCAAAAGAATTTCTACAAATACCCAACAATCACAAGCAGAAGCCGGAACAGGATACTTTAAAATAGCTTGGAAAAAAGAAGAGATAAAACCATCTATGAGCGAAATCTCACTGACGAAAAAAGGAACTGGAGTAGCATGGGGTGGATTGTATTGGCAGTATTTTGAAGACCTTGATAAGATAACCTCTGCAGAAACACCCCTTAAGTTATCAAAGAAAGTATTTTTGGTTAACCGCACGGCTAAAGGGGAGTTGCTAACAGAAATAAAAGCAGATAAATCATTGGAAGTTGGCAATCTGATTAGAATCAGGATAGAGCTAAGTACAGATCGCTACCTGGAATTTTTGCACATGAAAGATATGCGTGCCTCTGGGCTAGAACCAGTTGATGTTCTATCTGAATACAAATGGAAGGACGGACTTGGCTATTATCAAAGCACCAAAGATGCTTCCACCAACTTCTTTTTTGATTCAATTGATAAAGGTATTTATGTTTTCGAGTATGATTTGCGAGTGAACAACGAAGGCAATTTCTCTAATGGCATAACCACCATTCAAAGTATGTATGCCCCAGAATTCAGCAGCCATAGCGAAGGAATAAGAATATCCGTGAAGTAGAAAACAAGAATAATAAATACAAAGCAATCGTTTTTGTGTCGCGACAAAAGGGTTCCAATAGGTGCAGCAGCTTTTTTCAATTGAACTGAAGTTATGCTTTAGGATTTTTTCCGTTGCCGTAAGTATTTGATATTTAGTCACTCCTTAAAAAGCCCAATGGGATTAGTTTTTGAATAAAATCGATCGAATTGAGTTGAAACAATCTGCAAGAAAGTCGGGTTTTATCTTTAAAACCTTGCAGATTTTTTATGCTTACA
>JBIKRT010000066.1:0-25394 GCA_044349005.1 Cyclobacteriaceae bacterium | reverse complement strand
CAATATGGTACTTACAATCATAAGTACTGTGTGATGTTTTTCGATAGTTTTGCATCACACAAATTTATTAAACTAAAGTCTTCGCCTAAAGGCGAGGGATTTTCCCCCTGATACATACATTAAAATTCGCGGCATCGGTTGGTGTAAAAGTAACTGATAGGCCCTGATTCGTTCCAGCATTTAGTTTAGTTCCGCTTGCTGGCGAGTAGGTAAAAGTTCCGTCTGTTGCTGAAGTCGCATTCAATTGTGTGGTACTTAAACTTGTGCCATACACTATTTCAGCGGGAGTATTCCAAGTAACAACTGGGGTGGCTTTGGCAACTGTAATGGAAACTTGTTTAGTGGTCGTGGTATAATTTGCAGCATCGATAGGCGTAAATACGACTATTAAATTTTGATTACTTCCAGCATTTAGTTTTGTTCCACTTGCTGGCGCATAGGAAAAAATCCCTTCAGTAGGTGTGGTTGCATTTAACTGAATATTGCTCAAGCTAGTTCCATACACTATTTCAGAAGGAGAACTCCAGGTAACAGCTGGCGTTGCTCTGGAAACTGTAATAGCAACTTGTTTAGTAGCGGTGGTATAATTTGCAGCAACGGTAGGTGTAAACGTAACTGATAGACTTTGATTACTTCCTGCGTTTAGTTTTGTTCCGCTTGCTGGAGAGTAGGTAAAAGTTCCTTCCGTTGTTGAAGTTGCATTTAATTGAGTGGCACTTAAACTTGTTCCATACACTATTTCAGCGGGATTGCTCCACGTGACGATTGGTAAGGCCTTGGTGACGGTAATGGTAACTTGTTTACTTGCCGTAGCATAATTTGCAGCATCTGAAGGTGTAAATACTACAGACAACTGATTGCTTCCAGCGTTTAGTTTTGTTCCGCTTTCAGGTGTGTAAGCAAAAGTCCCAGCAGTAGATGACGAAGCATTTAATTGGTTATTATCTAAACTAATTCCATAGACTATTTCTGCTGGGTTCGCCCAAGTAACTATTGGCGTTGCCTTGGCAACGGTTAGCGTTGTTTGGACGCTCTCAGCGGGAAAGTAGCTAAGGTCTCCTGCCTGACTTGCTGTAATAGTAATTGTGCCTGCTTTTAGTATAGTAACTTGACGGCCCTCTATCGAGGCTATTGTTGGATCAGAACTCTTGAAAGAAATTGGTAGCCCTGAACTTGAACTGGCAGATAAGTTAAATGTTGGGTCACCAAAGGTCTTGGGGGCAATGGCGTTAAACGTAATAAACTGCTCATCCTTAACAAACAATAGGTTGCTACCACCATAAGAATTGCCATCGAAAGCCGATTTGATGGAGATGGAATTGTTGGCTGGATTGAACTCAAAAATTTGCCCTTGATAGTTTGTGCTGGTACCATAAAGCTTTCCATTGCCTGCTTGCACCAGTCTTGTGGGGGCTGATCCAGTGGTATTGTAGTTAAAATCAATAACTTTAGTATAGCTATTCGCTACAATATCATATTCAAACAAAAATCCTCGCTGATTAGCTCCACCATCACGATTAAGGCCGTACAATTTTCCACTGATTGCCTGGGTCAAATAAAACTCATTTCCGTTTTCAATGAAATCAACTTTCTTACTATAGGTAGACAAGGCTGCATCATATTCAAACAACGTACCTTTGTCATTTGCGCCCCCTGAATAAAACGCACCATAGAGTCTGTTATTGACACCTAGAATCAAATCACCGGCTCCGTATCCCGTTTCCGCTCTTTTGAAGTCAAGTTTTTTCTCTGCGTTTCCAGAAGTAGGGTCGAAGGTGAAAAGTGCTCCATTATTGTTTTTAGCTCCGTATGATGTAATACCATATAGTTTCCCATCACTCGCCAGCGTAAGATGGTTAACGGGATCAACACCAAGGTCGCCATTTTGCGGAAATTCAAATCTTTTACTTATAGAATTGGTAACCGGGTCAAACTCATAGATCGCGCTTCCATAATCAGTCGGGCTTTTAGATCCATACCAGTAAAATTTTCCGTTGCTCGCTTCCGTTAATTGTTGTTGTGACCCATAGCCAAAATAGCGAGTTGATGTTATGCCATCGAAATCGATTTTCTTAATATAAGAATTAGTGAGTGGATCAAATTCAAAGAGAACACCCTTGTTATAAATACCTCCTTGTTCCGCAATTCCGTAGAGCTTTTTAGTGACGGAAGATCGCGTTAAGCTGCCCGAAAACCTAATGCCATTCATTGAAGGAGTGGAGAAGTCAACTACCTTAGTGTAACTGTTAGTTGTTAAATTAAATTTGAATAAAACACCAGTGTTAAGGCTACCTCCTCCACTTGTCATTCCATAAAGAAGGCCATTTGTTGCTTGAAATAATGTGTTAAACAACCCAGAAGAATATCCATCTGTGCCACTGAAAGAGTATAAATTTAAAAAAGTACTTGTAATTGGGTTGAACTCAAAAATTTTCCCCGTTCCTCCGTTTGCCAATCCATAAATGTTTCCGTTGCTGCCTAAGGAGACACCGGATAATTGATACCCCCCGCCTAAATCAATTTTTTTTGAATAAGAATAAGTAATCGGGTCAAATTCGAACAAAGCGCTCGTAAACGTAACACCGTAAAATTTACCATTTGAAGCTAAACTCATTCCCCCAAGTGGAATAACTCCTTGACTTTCATCAAAAAATTCAAATCGTTTAGTCGCCATCCCGGTAGTTGGGTAAAACTCAAAGATTATTCCTCTGCCAGTATTGCCACCATTCGCTGCTATTCCAAAAAATTTTCCCGTGTTATCCTTAACAAGACCTCTCCAACTGCCTTTGGCTGAAAAATCATAGGGGAGCTGAACAACATCTCTTGTTAAACCAGTGGCCGGGTCAAATTCGAAGATATTATTTGAATATCCATAGAACTTACCATTTCCATTATCCAAAAGGTTTCCTTGAATATCACTATTTGTTACCTTCTTGTTAATTGCTCCTGTAGCTAGGTCATATTCAAATATTCCTCCTGATATAAACGATGAGTAAGACCCATAAAGATTGTCTGAAATTCCGTAGAGCTTTCCATTGCCAGCTTGCACAAGCGTGCCAGTAGGGTTTACCAATCCTATCTCTTTTGAAAAATCGATCTTTTTCACATAAGTTTCTGTAATTGGGTCAAATTCAAAGAGGACACCTAAGTTATACGCACCTCCATTGTAAGTTAATCCATAAAATTTTCCATTAGATGCCTGCATTAAATTACCAGGATAGGTGCCTTTAGAATCAACATCTCCCACTAAACTTTTCACCACTTTGTACCCGGTTCCATCGCTTTGGGTAGTATAGATTACCCCACTATTACCATCGCCACCATATTGAGTTACACCCCAAAGCTTTCCTTTTGCAGAAAACGTGGTTTCGATGGTCAAGGATTGAGAAACTGAGGCTGCGACCTTGTAATCAGCGTTGCCCGCTTGAGAAGCCGTAATGCTAACAGAGCCCTCTTTGATGATGGTAACGGTAGTACCGTTCACACTTGCAATAGTGGGATCAGAACTAGCGAAAGCAACAGTAAGCCCTGAAGAAGATGACGCCACCAAGCTAAAGGGTGCGTCTCCTTTTAACTTGTTAATAAGGGGATAAAAAGTTATTGTTTGATCGAGTTTAGCAACCGTTAGGGGTTGTTCCACATTGGGAGCACTACTGTAAAATTCGTTGCCCGCTTGTGATGCTGTAATAATGGTTGTGCCTTGTCCTTTGATAGTAACGATTTTGCCTTCAATGGTCGCTACTGCGCTATTACTACTGGTAAAAGTAATAGGAAGCCCGGAGCTGGAGCTCGCAATAAGTTCAACTGTGGCAGTACTTGGCGCCTTATCAGCAATTGGGTTAAACGTAATTGTTTGGGTTGCCTTTTCTACGGTCAGCGTTTGTTGTATAGCAGTTGCCGCGCTATAATAGCCATTGCCGGGCTGGGTGGCAGTAATAGTGGTTGACCCGATACCAATAATAGTTACCTCGCTACCGGTAACTTTTGCCACGTTTAGGTTGCTACTGGTGTAGATAATTGGCAAACCAGCAGAAGAAGTTGAAGCCAAATTAAAGGGAGGGTCGAAATAGGTTTTTGTTGGAATGGTGCCAAATGCAATTGTTTGTGGCTCAGGTGGGGTAAGGTTGGTTGGGACAAAGGTCAGGGGGCTTGGCCCATATCCTTTGGTTAAATCAACTACTTTTGCGTAATTTTTATTTTTACGATCATATTCGAAGATAACACCACGGCCGAAAGTTCCACCTACTTGAGTGACCCCATATAGCTTACCATTATTTGATATTGTTAATCCAATTGGCGAGCCACCGCTTTGGGTATATGAAAAATCTATAACCTTAGTTAACTGATCGGTTGCCAGGTCGAATTCAGACAATTGACCCCAGTTAGATAGCCCACCCCCGCCTACACCTATTAATTTGTTATCTAGTTCCACCATTGAACGAAACTCTCCGCCTGAAGCAAACTGAAATTTCCGTCTAAAAACGCCTGATGTAATGCCATACTCATATAAAATCGGATTACCTCCGTAGAACTCTGTAGTTCCATAAATTTTATCAGAAGAACCTTGTATCAAAGCACCAGTTATATACCCGTCCGTTGATAAAAAATCATTCTTTTTAGTGAAAATTCCATTTATCGGATCATATTCAAAAAATACACCTCTACCATTGAAACCGCCCGAAGACGTAACTCCATAAAATTTGTTATTTGATCCTAATACAAGTTTTCCATAAGGAAAGGCACCCAATAAACCTCCTTGAAAATCGTATTTTTTTGATGCAGTACCGGTAGCTGGGTCAAATTCAAATATTGCCCCTCGGTAGCTAGCCGAATTAGTGAGCCAATAAAGCTTGCCATTTGCTCCCGCGGTCACTCCGAATTCGCTTCCTGCTATTAGATTATTATCATAATCAATTTTTTTTGAATATATTTTTGTACTTGGATCATACTCAAAAAGCACGCCCGCATTATTTTGACCACCGCTCCTGTGAGTTCCATAAAGCTTCCTTGTAACTGACGAGTATGCAAGATCTCCGACAATTGAATTGCCGCCCAATGCAGCCACAAAATCATATTTTTTTGAGTAGTTTGAGGGTGATAAACTGTATCTAAAAATAACTCCAGCGTTATTTGAACCACCAGACGATGTAACTCCAAGAAAACTCCCGTCTGCAGTCTCCGCTAACCTACCAGTCGGAGAATGTCCCGACCCGTCATTTCGAAAAGCATACTTTTCCGAAAATTGATTTGTGCTCAGGTTAATTTCGTAAATAATTCCTCCGTAAGAGCTTGCTGTATAAGAGAAGAGGCCATAAAGATTGCTATTTGATCCAAGTACCACTCCTGAAGAACCATTAGAATTAGCCGGAAAATCAATTTTTTTGACGAACACGGAATTATTGGGATCATATTCACCCAAGAATGTGCTACCATTTCCTTCGCTAATAAAAAAAGTGCTGTAAAACTTCCCGCTATTCGCACGTGTTAACGACCCATTGGGATAATTTCTTGGTGCTAGGTCAGCCTTTCTTGTAATAACTTTGTTAGTTGGATTGTACTCGATAATGCCGTAAGCATTGATATTGCAGACATAAATTTGTCCATAAAAGTTGCCATTATCAGCCAGTGACATACCATAGGAAGGACTGCCCAACCCCAATGAAGAGAAATTTGCAACAATTGTTAACCCAAAGGTTGCTATGTCCACTTCAAAAATACCTCCAGAGTAATTCATTCCCGTGCTAAACCAACCAACCAATTTACCATTGGCAAAAGTCATTGCCCCACTTACGTACCGATATTCATTTAAGTCGATTTTTACTTCAACGGCTCCAGTTTGGGGATCAAATTCATAAATAGTACCTTTACCATAAGCACCGCCTTCGTTCGTGGCCCCATATAGTTTTCCGTTTGCTTCGGTGAGCCCCGCAGACGGATATGAACCAATTGATGTTGAAAACTCTACCTTCTTTAGAAATGAGTTAGTTGCCTGGTCTAGCTCAAAAAGCACTCCTTTGTTACTCGCACCGCCCCGATAAGTTAATCCGTAAATTTTGCCATTTTGTGCTTTTATGAAATCGCCTAAAGGGGAATAACCGGGGTTATTGGCTTCAATAGGAATACTTTTTTCTATCGAAAAACCAGTGCCATCGCCATTTAGCTTGATTATTGCCCCTAAGTCGTATTCGCCACTTTGAACTACATTACCCCACAACTGCCCCTGGGCTTTCGCGTTTTGCGTATAAAAAATTAGTCCTAATAAGGTGAGCAGTAAAATTCTTTTCATAGAATAGCTTTATTATTCGAAATGCAGAAATATCGATTGAACCTAGGTAAAGATATTTTTTTTTGTTAATTCAATGGCTACAGGCCGTCAAAAAAAAGATTTAAATTAACGTCTGTGATACAAATATCAACCGAAGCCCAAAGCCAATCATTAACACTCCCAGCGTGGCGTTCATGATATTAAGCAAGCGAGGAGTTATTAGTAATCTTAATTTATCTGCCAAAAAAGCCTTGGCAATATCAGTAGCCAACACTGTTACAAGCACAGCCAAAAAGAATAAGAAAAACTCTATCCCTTTCACGTATCCAAAATCGATAGAAGCAACGCTGGTTGTACCTAGCCAAAAAAGAATAATAGTGGGTGTAAAGCCGTTAATAATAAACCCCTTTAACACATACTTGTAATACTTTTTTTCATGCAGGCTTTCGCTGCGTGCATTTTTGTTGGCTTTGCTTTTGAAAAAAAGATAGTAAACTCCAAACAAGATTAGGATGCCTCCGCCACCGTAAGCCATGTATTCCTTCACAACGGGGTTATTGATAAATTGAGCTAACCCAAAATAGCAAACAACTACGTAAAACGTATCGCTCAACGAAACGCCAAAGGCCACCAACACACCTTTCCAAAAGCCACTTTCAATGCTTGTTTGGATAATGGTAAAAAAAACGGGGCCAACAAGAAAGGCCAGCACCATTCCTGTTTTAAAGCCGTTTAGTAGAATAAGCATTTTATTGGTTTATGAAAGCAGTCCATTCTTCTAGCTGCGCCTTTTTAAGTACGCGGGGAAACTTGTTCTGCCCTCCTACTTTCCCTCTCGACTGCATCCAATCATAAAACATTTTAACGGGATATACGTCCACAAAAACCTCCTTTAAAGCGGCACTTCGTTCCACGGCATAATCATCATTTAGTTCTTTCAAATGAAAATCAATTCGTTCTTTTAACTTCATCTTATCCACCGCATCGTCAGTGCCAACAAACCAATGGTGAGCAAAAAGACTTCCGTAAGGTATTCCAGCAACTGTAAACTCTGTTATAGTGATATTCATTTCGTTAGACACCAGTTCAATAGCCTTGTTCATATTATCCACCGAAAGGTGTTCGCCACACAAACTCAGAAAGTGTTTGGTTCTTCCTGTAATTACAATCTCAGATTCTTCAATCGAAACAAACTTAATAACATCGCCAACCAAATAACGCCATGCACCTGCGCAAGTGGAAATCAAAATAGCATATTCTTTCCCCTCTTCCACTTCATCAACCAACAAGGTTTGCGCTTCTGGTTTCACTTCGCCTGTTAAGGTAAAATTGCTTTCTTCAAAGGGTATAAACTCATAGAAGATACCATTGTTCAACACCAGTCGCATTGATCTACGACCGGGCAACGCTTGGTAGGCGAAGAAACCCTCCGATGCCAAATAGGTTTCGATGTAGTAAATGGGCCGACCTAACAGTTTTTCAAAGCCTTTGCGATAAGGATCAAAAGAAACGCCACCATGAACGTACACGCGGAGATTAGGCCACAGTTCGTGTATATTTTCAAGTTGGTAATGGTCAATTATTTTTTCGAGTAAAATCTGAATCCATGCGGGTACGCCTACTACTATTCCAATATCCCAATCTTTCGCTTTTTTGGTAATTTCCTCTAGCTTTTCATCCCACCCCCGGGTTTTCGCGATCTTTTTTCCTGGCTTATAAAAATGTTGAAACCAAAATGGAAGCTTCGCGGCTTGAATGCCACTCAAGTCACCTTCAAAATAACTTCCTTTTTTGTTTAAGTGTGTGCTGCCTCCAATCATTAAAATACCTGTTGTAAAAATCTCCGCAGGCAAATCATATTTAGACAGAGTTAAGATCTGGCGAATACTGGTACGCTGCATCGCCTTGGTCATATCTTTGGTTACGGGAATGTATTTTGAGGCGGCTTCAGACGTGCCCGAACTTAAGGCAAAAAATTTTACCCGCCCTGGCCAGCAAAGGTTTTTAACCCCTTTTAAAGAGAGCTTCCACCAATCTTTATAGATTTTATTGTAATCATGAATAGGCACCGATTCCTTGTAATGTTTATAAAATTCATTCGAGTCCTTCCTAAAATGCCTTAGAATCTGTTGAAAATTATAAACCTTGCCAAATTCGGTTCCATCGGCAGTTATGAGCAATTCTTTCAGTTCTTTTTTTTGAAGTTCAATTGGTGAGGAATATTCTTGTTCTAAGTTCTCGCGAAGTTTAATGCCTTTTTGAAGTAGAGTGCCTAATATTGCCATGTTTTAAAGAATCAGGTTGCGATTAGTCGCCCAAGTTATAAAATGAGTGTTAAAAATAATATAAACTTTTTTAAGGAATCATTTAGCACATCTGATTGCCGGTTAATTGCCGTGAGCAAAACAAAGCCTGTTGAACTGCTTCAGGAGGCCTATGATGCCGGGCAGCGGCTTTTTGGCGAAAACAAAGTGCAGGAAATGGAAGCCAAATTTGAAGCGTTGCCGAAGGACATTGAATGGCACATGATCGGTCATTTGCAAACCAATAAGGTAAAGTATATTGCTCCTTTTGTGGGTTTAATTCACTCTGTTGACAGTATTAAGCTGTTGGAAGAGATCAATAAGCAAGGCGGCAAGCATAACCGAGTGGTGCCTTGTTTGTTGCAAATTCACATCGCACAGGAAGAAACAAAATTTGGGTTTGACGAAGCAGAAGTAACATCTTTCTTTGAAAGAGACCTACCTAAGTCATTTCCGTTTTGTTTTGTGCAAGGCCTTATGGGAATGGCGTCACTCACCGATGATACTGATAAAATACGAAATGAATTCAAAGGGCTTAAATCATTGTTTGAGCTAATTAAGAAAACACATTCACAAAATATGAAAGAGCTTAGTATGGGCATGAGTTCAGACTATCAAATTGCTATTGAAGAAGGAAGTACCTTGGTTAGAATTGGAACTTCTATATTTGGAGAGCGGAATTACAATCAGCCTCTATAGTTGAAAAAAATATGTTTACACAAAAATTAACATTCATAATTGGAGCCGCCTTTGGCGGTTTAGGGGTGGCCCTAGGTGCTTTTGGCGCTCATGCGTTAAAGCCAATGCTAACGGCAAACAATAAACTGGATACGTTCGAACTGGCGGTGCGCTACCAATTCTACCATGCGTTTGCATTACTTTTTATAGGGCTATTAATGAACCAGTTCCCCGCTGAATCGAATTTACAAAAAGCAGCACTTTTTATGACGCTTGGGGTTGCCCTATTCAGCGGAAGCCTTTATGCCTTGTCGTTTAATGCGGGAAGGTTAGTCGCTTTCGTTACCCCCATTGGCGGGGTATTCTTTCTACTTGGCTGGCTCATGCTACTGCTCACGTTTGTAAAAAATTAATCAGTTTTTGGCGATTGTTTTTTCGAGTACAGTAGCTGAAAAAGTGATGGTGTTAGCACCAGGTGCGTTCGAGACGATGGTTACCACTTTATTCTGTCTACCCATTTTACCTGCGCTATTAAACGCGATTGTTAACTCTACCTTTTCACCAACTTCAATTGGATCGCGCGGCCAACCCTTGGGGGTAGTGCAACCGCAGGTAACTTGCACATTGGTAATGACGAGCGGGGCAGTGCCTGTGTTCGTAAATTTAAACGTGTGCTCCACTTTGTCGCCTTGAAAAATCTCGCCAAAATCGTAGGTTGGGTGTTCAATTGTTATCTTAGGCTCTTTCTGTTGATCTATAGAAGTAGTTTGGGCAAATAAAAAGCCCGAAGCGGAAAGTAACAAAAAGAAGAAAGTTATTCGTATCATTATTTGATAACGGAGTTTTTTATAAAGATAACGCAGAAACGCGAAAACTATTTTCGGATTTCGGATAAAAAAATCATAAAAAATGAATGCACTTGATGTGTACGGCAACAAACTGCGAGTGCGTGCTTGCGGCATTTGTGCGAACGAAACAGGAATCTTGTTAATTAACCATGGCGGTCTTCACGGAGGCGATTTTTGGTCGCCACCCGGAGGTGGAATCGAGTTTGGAGAAACCGCAGAAATGTGCCTCGTTCGAGAATTCAGGGAAGAAACCTCGCTGGAGGTGAACGTTGGCAAGTTTCTGTTTGCTTGCGAATTTATCAAGCAGCCGCTGCATGCAATCGAGCTTTTTTTTGAAATTGATTCGTATGTAGGTAACCCAAGCCTCGGTATTGATCCGGAACTGGAAAACGCTGACCAGTTTATCAAATCATTAAAGTTTATGCGCTGGGAGGAGTTTACATCTTGCACCAGCGGGTCGCTACACGGAATTTTCAATTTTCTGGATATTCCTTCCGAAATCAAAAATTTAACTGGCTATTTTAAAGTGTGATTCGTTGCTTTTAACCATTTAAAATAATTATTATTGTACAAACTTTTACCCATCTGCTTTGCGCCAAACCGCTATTAACTACAAATTAATCAAGAAAGTCAAAGACGAAAAGTTTGACGAAGAGCACCTTCACCTCTACAGTTTACTCGTTCAACTGGGCGTTCGCGATTGCCAGGTGGCCGTAATTGATGATGAAAAACGCATCGTTCTTCTTGAAGATTACGTGTTCGGTGAAATGAGTTCTCATGAAGAACTGATCGATCAGCTACGTGGCCTGTTTGAATCGCACCAGCTGCTTATGGCAGGCTTCTGGAAGAAAGTCACCCTATCGATTAAAAACAACAAAATGGTTCAAGTGCCAGAAGCTTTGTTTATCGAAGATGCTGCTGCTGACTATTTGAAGTTCAATGCGTCTATCGATTTAACCAAAGAGGACGTTTTATTTTGCCAGAATAAATTGACAGACGCGATCACTGTGTTTGCTGTTCAAAAGGAGCTTCACCAATTCGTGAGAGAAATTTATCTGAATACAACGGTAAACATTATACATCAATCCGCAGCATTAATTGAGGGCTTGCTCGATTACAAAAAGGAATTGAGCGGAACACCCCTTTATATTTATGTAGACCGGTTTAAGTTACATATTCTGTACGTTCAGGAGGGAAAGCTCATTTATTACAATCAATTCGTGATCAAACAGTTTTCAGATTACGTGAAGTACATTATGCTGGTGATGAAGGGGCTTCAAATTGATCAGGCCACAAGCCAAGTGGTATTGTGGGGGTATATCGGTAAAAATTCACCGCATTATCAAGAATTCTACAAGTATATTCGAAACGTTTCTTTTGCTGGGCGACCTTCGCACATTAAGTTTGGATATATGTTTGATGAAGTGCAAGAGCATCACTTTTTCGATCTCTTTTCAATGAACTTGCTTTAATCAAACATGAAGAGGATCGCCCTTTTTCCGGGATCGTTCGATCCTTTTACAAAAGGCCACGAAGACATAGTATTGAGGGGGTTAAGTCTTTTCGATGAAATAATTATTGCGGTAGGCTATAACAGCACAAAATCAAAGCGCTACTTTGAAATTGAGCTGATGATCACCAAAATCAATGAAACATTCAAGGAGTATCCGTCTATTTCAGTTCAAACTTACGCTGAATTGACGGCAGAATTTGCGAAGAAAAACAACGCGAAGTTTCTTTTGAGAGGGTTGCGGAATACTACTGATTTTGAATATGAGAACAGCATCTCGCAGGTAAATAAGCACTTGAACGCCAACCTTGAGTCGGTTTTCTTAATTACCTCACCCCAGTTAGCATCTATCAGCTCCTCTATTATCCGCGAGGTGCATAAATACAAAGGCATCGTTTCCGACTTCTTACCATATTCACTCTAGCCATCAAAAACGAACTGGAACCAGCTAAATACTATCTAGCTCCTGCTTTCTCTTTTCGTTTGTAATACTCCTCAAAAACAAACCGAATAGAGCGATAGGAGTTTTGTAAGGCATGAAAAACTTCCTTTTGATTCATCCAGCGTATTTCTTCAATATCCTCTTCTACTTGTGGTGCGATGTTGGAGTCATCAACACATTCCATCACATACCAGCGGGTCTTCTTAAGCATGTTACTCTTATTCATCGTGTAGGTATGCCACGTAGTGCAAATCTTCTTGCCCACCTTAGTTTGAACGTTACACTCTTCATTAATCTCCCGCTCGGCTGTTCTTCTGTAGTTCTCCCCTGTTTCCTTTTTGCCTTTCGGTAGATCCCACTTTTTCATGCGATAGATCATCAGAAACTTGTCTTTCTTTTTTACTATGCCTCCGGCCGCCTTAATGATCTTGTATTTCTTCCGAAAGTATAATTTTACGGCATCGTAGTCTAATACCGAAATGTTGAGCGAAAGCAACGGAGTGGGCACTTTTGTACTAATCAATTCTAACGCCTCATCCAGAATGGCCAGTGACGCATGGTTGATCCATACGTGATTGATCAATTTTGCCTTTGTAATAACATCTGTTGCTCCGTCAAAAAAGTAATTAATCTCGCCCCGATCAGGTTCTTCACCAAGCTTTAAGATTTTTACGGGGATGTCATTAATGAATAAGTTCATGACGTGTTTAGGCAAGCTGGCGATTTGAAGTGCAAAAACATAAATTATTCGTTAGCAGACAAATCGAAATCTTGATTTTTCCAATTAATTTGTCGCTTTCTGAAATAACCAACCTCCTTCATGAGTATTGTTCAATTAAAAGAATCCACCGCACGTTTAGTGGCTGCCCAACTTCTTGAAATTCAAGCCATAAAATTGAATAGCGAAAACCCATTTACCTGGAGTTCTGGTTGGAAATCGCCCATTTACTGCGACAATCGGCTTTCGCTCTCCTACCCCGCCCTACGAAGCTATATTAAAGAACAACTAGCAGAAGCGATAAAAGAAAACTTTCAAGAGGCAGCCTGCATAGCGGGTGTAGCTACCGCGGGCGTGCCGCAAGGTGCATTAGTAGCAGACGTGCTCGATTTACCCTACATCTATGTTCGGCCAAAACCAAAAGACCATGGAATGGGCAACTTGATTGAAGGCAAAATTGAAAAAGGACAGAAAGTAGTGCTGGTGGAAGATTTGATTTCAACAGGAGGCAGTTCATTGAAGGCTGCGCAGGCGTTGCAAGAAACTGGTTTTGTTGTGTTGGGAATGGTGGCCATTTTTACCTATGGCTTCGATGTAGCCAGTAAAAACTTTGAAGACGCAAAAATACCCCTTGTTTGTCTGAGCGATTTTAATTGGCTGGTGAAAGAAGCCGTAGCCAAAAAATACATTAGCGAGGATCAATTAAGTCATATCCAATCTTGGAGGGAAAGCCCTGAAACATGGGGAAATAGCGAATAGAAATCAACTTATCATTTTCAATACTTCATCGGTATGCTGCCCAAAGTGAGGTGGTGACAATAGCTGCACCGCGCCAAAGCCTGTTCCAACAAAAGTCCTAACACCTTTCATTTCATTATCACGTATAAAAAGCCCCTTAGCGGCTGGTGTTTCGAGCACCTCCCTTACGGTTTGAATCAAACCGGCAGGTACTTTGCTCGCGCTTAATCTGGACGCTAATTCAACACCATCGAATTGCATTATTGATAAAGAAAGTATTTCATTTAATGACGTGCGATTCGCGACCCTGTTTTCATTGCTCTTGTAAATCGGTTGTTGAGCCAGCTCTGGCTTACCCAAAACAGTTGCCAGTGCCTGAAATTGCTTATCATTGCCAACGGCTAATAGAATGCGCTTGCCGTCTTTTGTTAGAAATGATTCTCCGTAAGGGGCAATATTAGGATGGGCAGATCCTTGCCGTGTGGGGAGCTTGTTTGCCACCAACCAATTTGTCGCCTGATTGGCCAAGGATGCGATCGCTGTTTGCAATAGCGAAACTTCTACAAGGCTACCAGCGCCAGTTCGTTCCCTTTTTAATAAAGCCAACAACACTGCTTCCTTCAACTGATGGCCCGCCAAAACGTCAATCAACGCTACGGGCATCTTCGTGGCAGGTCCGTCTTTCTCGCCATTCAACTCCATAAAACCAGACTCGGCCTGAATTACCGCATCATACCCTACCCGATCGTCATCAGCCCCATAGCCTGTTATTTGTCCGTAAATTAGTTGCTTGTTGTTGGCTTTTAGCTGTTCGTAAGCAACCCCAAGCTTTTCGGCATCTCCAGGCTTGTAGCTGGCAATAATTACATCTGATTGTGCTGCTAACTTTTGAACGATACCCTTCCCTTCATCGGTAGTTAAATCCAGTGCTACTGATTTCTTGCCCCAGTTGCAACAACAGAAATAGGCAGAAAGGTCGCCCTCATTTTCTCCTTTTGTTTTCCACGATCGAGTAACATCGCCACCCGTTCTTAGGTTTTCAACTTTAATTACTTCGGCACCAAGTTCGGCAAAAAATTGGCCAACGCTCGGGCCAGCCAAAACAGACGCAAGTTCTAAGACCTTTAAGTTTTGAAACATGCACGCAGTGTTAGTTGATTGTAATTAATCACGCGAAAATTAAGAGCGAAAATTGAATAACCAGCCACCAACAGCGAATTAATAATTGCATTTTTGTGTTTTGGACAAAACTTAAGATAAAATGCGTTTATTGGTAATGATTGGTTTGACTTCACTTGTTGTTGTTTCTTGCACATCTAAAAAAGTAGAAATGAAAACCGGAGCATGGAGAGGAATTATTTCGTTGCAAGAGCAGCAACTGCCTTTTAATTTTGAAGTAATAAAAGAAGGCGAAAAGTATTCTGCTAACCTTATTAATGGAGACGAGAAGATTTTGCTAGATGAAGTGGAAGTAAATGGGGACTCTATTTCTATGGCACTTCACATCTTTGATGCTGCCCTTGTTGCAAAAATAGAAGACGGAAAGTTAACTGGATCTTTTGTAAAAAATTATGCGAAAGACGCAAGCCTTCCCTTCTCAGCCACCTTCGGTGAAAGTTTCCGCTTTAGCAGCGACTCAGTAGCAACACAAGATTACTCTGGAAAGTATGCCGTTCAGTTTATCAACGCCAAAAATGATACGACCCTCTCCGTTGCAATTTTCCATCAAAAAGGAAATCAAGTAACTGGGACTTTCCTTACCCCCACGGGCGACTACCGATACTTGCAAGGAAATGTAGTAGAGGGCAAATTAATGCTTAGCACTTTCGATGGCAACCATGCTTTCTTGTTTTCTGCAACAAAATCAGGTGAGACGTTAACGGGTGATTTTTATTCCGGAAAAACGTCTCATGAAACATGGACGGGGATAAAAGATGAGCAAGCAAAACTTCCTGATGCAGCATCATTGACGTATTTAAAACCAGGTTTTGAAAAGTTAGAATTTAGCTTCCCCGATCTTGCAAAGAATAGGATCAGTCCATCCGATGAAAAATACAAAGGCAAAGTATTGGTTCTACAGATATTTGGAACGTGGTGTCCCAACTGCATGGACGAGACCAAATTCCTAACGAACTGGTATAAAGCAAACAGTAGCCGTGGCGTGGAAATACTTGGTCTAGCCTACGAACGAAAAGATGATTTTGATTATGCTAGTGGCCGCGTAACGAAGATGAAAGAAAAGCTGGGTGTGCCTTATGATTTTGTTATTGCGGGCACTAATGACAAAGAAAAAGCTTCTTTGACGTTGCCAGCGCTTAATAGGATCATCTCCTTCCCTACAACGATATTTATTGGAAAAGACGGTAAAGTGAAACACATTCATACGGGCTTCTCTGGCCCTGGTACTGGAATTTATTATGACCAGTTTATCCAGTATTTTAATGAAACGGTGAATGAGTTACTGGCAGAAGAGTTAACTTCTAAAAAATAGTCTTAGGCTTCAAGCTACAGGCTGTAGGCAGATTTGCCAAGCCTGTAGCTTACAGCTTGTGGCATGAAGCTCAAATGAAAAAGAAAGTAGTAGTCGGTCTTTCCGGTGGTGTTGATTCAAGCGTGGCCGCTTATCTTTTAAAAGAACAAGGTTACGAGGTGATCGCCATGTTCATGAAAAACTGGCATGATGATTCCGTAACGATTAGTGATGAATGTCCTTGGCTGGATGATAGCAATGATGCCATGATTGTGGCGCAGCACTTGGGCATTCCATTTCAAGCGATTGACCTTAGTGTAGAATACAAAGTCCGCATTGTTGATTATATGTTTGCTGAATACCAACGAGGAAGAACACCCAACCCCGATGTGCTTTGCAACAGAGAAATTAAGTTCGATATTTTTTTAGAAACAGCCTTGAAACTCGGAGCCGATTTTGTGGCGACAGGACACTATTGCCGTAGGGGCGAGATGGAGAATAACGGTACTAGAATTTTTCAGCTTCTGGCTGGCAAAGACGGCAATAAAGATCAAAGCTATTTTTTATGCCGGCTAACTCAAGCACAGCTTTCAAAAGCGTTATTTCCTATCGGTGAATTAACAAAACCTGAGGTTCGGGAGATCGCAAAGAAAATCGGACTAGTTACTGCTGAGAAAAAAGATTCTCAAGGTTTATGCTTTATTGGCAAAGTGCATCTTCCTGAGTTTCTGCAACAACGGTTAGAAATAAAGAAAGGAAAAGTAATTGAGATTGGTGCTGGCGCGGCAACTTTTGTAAATGGCTTTTCAGATACTGATTTAGTGTCGTTAACAAAATCCTATTTGTTGAACGAATCGATGGGCGAGGTGGTGGGCGATCATAACGGTGCACACTACTATACAATTGGTCAGCGAAGAGGTCTGAACATTGGCGGTTTTGAAAAACCTCTGTTCGTAATTGGCACCGACACATCAAAGAACATCATCTATACTGGCATGGGAGAAGACCATCCCGGCCTCTATCGCAAAGGGCTCTTTGTTCCTAATCAAGACGAGCACTGGATTCGCGAAGATTTAAAATTACCTGTTGGCCAACAGCGTGAATATCTGGCGCGTATCCGCTATCGCCAACCACTTGAACACTGTACATTGTATAAAAAAGAAGAAGGCCTTTATATTATTTTTGATCGTCCACAACGAGGGATTACCCCCGGCCAATTTGCTGCATGGTATGAAAATGATGAATTGATCGGTAGCGGGGTAATTGATTAATCCTTGCCCCCTCGTTAACCTTATTTCATAACTTAGGCACTAACCACAAAAAGCCAGCAGACAAAAGAAAGGTAATAAAGAACAGCAAGAGCGAAATAGGTTTTTCTTCCTTACTGGATTGATCCCTAGGTAGTCTAACCGCATCACTATGAGAAACGAGTTGGTTTGCCTTCTGCTGCTGCGCTGTCCGCAGCGATTGCCATTCATGCTCATCGGAAACATAATAGTTTTTTGTGATAGAATCGTCCTCTAACATAAATTGATGCCATCCGTGTTTCTCCGCCCACGTTTTGCCATGAAAGAAATTATCAACCACTACATCTTCCCTGAGCGGTAGCGATATACCGTCAGCTTTAAGGCGTACGTCTGCTTTTGAAGCGATCACATTTAGCGTGATTGGCTCATCCGGGTAAATTGGAAAGGCGTTCTCTAATTGAATTTTTGACGATTGATTTTTGAAGCGTGCGCTTCGCTCTATCAGTGGTGACCAAATCAAAGCGTATTCCAATTGCTTGCCTTGTAAAATAAGTCGATACGTTTCCTGAAGAAACTGAAAGCCTATCTTCCCTGCACCTCTGTCAACAAAGCCTGACAGGACTCTGCCTTTTGTTTGTAAGATGCTGGTATTATCTTGATTGATCGCCACAGGCAAAGCAGACAAGGTATACGCAGCATTACCCAATTGAATCTGAACGGTATCTTTCGGAAAGTCCGTTATAGGTATCGAAAGAAATTCATTTGTTTTTTTGTTATTGATTGAATTAAAAAGCTGAACAACTCCCAATCCATTTTTTACTGCTCCTTCAAGCATCTTCTTATCCATGCTATTGGATGATTCCAGGGTTTCATTGTCTGTGATCAGAAGATCAAATGCGTTGAGTAGATCGGGAGAAAGGCGGTCTATTCGCACTTGAGCGTGATTGGCATATTCATATCGATAGTTATTTTTCGAAAGCTGTGATCTTACCACTAATCCATGTCCTTGCTCCATCAAAAAATTCTTCACGTATTTAGCCTCTGAAGTAGGAAAGTTTTGAATGAATAAGACGTTCAATCTCTCGCTTGGTGTTACTTCTACTGGCAACTTCTGCGACAACACCTCGTTGCCGTCCTGAACATCGATCGCGTAGACAAATAAACCAGCCTGTTGAGGTTTGAAGGAAAGAGTAAAATCATGAAGTCCACCGGTGGAATAGGTAACTGAGTCTTCAACTCCGCCCGGACTGATCAGTTTGACCTTCGATTTACCTTTTGAATAAAATAATCCGGAAATGAAGTTTATCTGGTTTACTTTAAAAACAGAAGGGCTTACTAATTGAACAATCCCTGTTGGTTGCTCTCCTTTAAAATACTGAAAACGCACGCCTTTTTGAATCGCATAGTAGGGCAAGCCATCACCTAATACAAATCTGACATTCGATTCAGCCAGTTCAGATAACGCTTCGATTTCAGTCGCGCCAGGATAAGTCGCTGCATCGGGTGTTCTTAGGAAGGTGAGCTGGTCATTCGCTTTATGCAGACTGTCTGCAATTTCCTTTTTATAATAAGGGGTTAGCAGAACCACACCCTGCGAACTTACTACACTTTGAAACGCGGGCTGTAGAAACAATCCTGTTATTGACAGCAATAAAATTATCACCGCAACGATTCGCCACTTGCGAAATCTGATCTTACGATTTACTTCCTTCCAGATTAAAAATGCCAGGAGAAATATCCCCACAACCAAAATTGCCCACATAGGGAATACAGGATGTATGCTAATTCCGCCTTCAATCATGTTGCAACTCCATAAGGCTTTTTAGAAACTGTTGGTCGAGTTCGTGTGCAGAGGTAGTCGCTTTTAATGGCGACATCGGTTGTACTGGAATTAGCTTCCAAAAGATTTTTTGAATAGATCGCAAACTGAAATGAAGATCCGTTTTGCTCATCTCGGTATCTTCCATCTTTTTCAATAACGATAACCCCTCTAAAAATTTACCGGGTTTATTCATGATTTCAACAGCCAGTTCTTGCCCAGCCAACCGGAATTGATTTTTATCTTTCTGTGATAACTTTGAAACATCTTGATCTACCAAATAATCCAGTAATACAAGCGTTTTTCTTATTTCAGGAAAGGATTCTTCGCTCAATTGCTTAGTTTGAGCAGAAGAATTCCGTGCCTCCGTCAGGTCTCCCGTGAGTCTCTTCTCTTCTTTAAGCGGTGGCGGATCAAAGCCTGTGCGATGCACATAAATCCGTGAATCGTTACTAATCTCTTTCAGTAACTTCAATGCGGTATATTGGTATGGAAGTGATTTTTCAGGCTGAAACAAACGCAAGTAGAGTTCGGCATCCCACATTACCGTTAATGCAGCTTTTAGCTTCGCTCTAACGGATTGCACGAAGAAGGTAGCCTCTTCGCCATCATCGTGGTTGTGCGCAAAGGCCTCCAACGGATTTTCTTTGGCGTCCGTACCTTTCTGTGCTTCGTTATGCTGGTGCGCGGTTGGGTCGACTTTCTTGTCGGACACTAAATTATGCTCGTTTTCCTTATCGTGTGTGTGTCCAAATTTTTCTATGGTGCTTTCATGGTCATCATGATCCTCTTCCACGGAAGCTTTACCAATCTGCCCTTCAAATTCCTCCCCCAAAAATTGCCCATACCGCAAACGCAGCACTTTCTGATCGTAACCCAATTCATTGCTTGTAGATTTAAACTGCTGAAGTGCAAGCCTTTTCTTCTCTTTCAAAAGCTTTTCAGTATCAATGATAATTTGTCGCTGACTGCGGAAGTATTCAGGCATGAGGTCGACTCCCAGCCCCTCATCTTCCACAGCTACTTGCTCTACCGTATCTTTGATAGCGATAAAAAATGTTTCCGTACGATTGTAATTTGGAGTTGGCGCCTTACTGTCTAACGCCTCCACATAAAAATACAATTCATCTCCTGCTTCCATTCCCAGTTTTATCAAATCGAGTGTTAGCGAAGCATTCACCTTTTTGCCCGTAATAGATTTAGGTGTTTCGAATTTTAATTTCTCCTCGCGAAACTTTACCGATTCACCACTTCCTTTGCTTACTGTGGCAATAATGGTAGAACTGGTTAATCCATAATCGTCTTGCAGCGTAGACTTAACGAGCACTTTCAATGGATTGGTCAATGAAAGCTGCGTAAACTGATTGAGATTGTCGATCGCAACCTTTGGTAATTCATCTTTGACGATTTCTATTTTGAAATAGTCCGATCGAGTTATCTTTTGATCGTACTTCCACTGAATCTGATAAAACCCTGATTCCTTTAAGATAGCACTTTTCGAATAGCCTTCCTTCGCCTGAGTTAGTTTGATTGAATCTTTATTTGCAAACAAAATTTGAGGTTGCTGAACCTCTCCCGAAAATCTAATAGACCATGTTGCCACACTTCCCTCGGGTATTTTCAATTCAGATGATGTGGCAACGAATGATTTTAAACCCGTATAAAACGGTGGCGTAATAGTAATCGATAGAAAATCAATTGTGGCGGCACTTCCACTTTGTTTAACCAAGGTTGAGGCAAGGTTGGTCGAAGACTTTCTACCGGACCAATCAAATGGGGATGCAAAGGATGTCAATGCAAAATAGGCACTCACACAAAATATAAATACCCCAATTGACCGCGGCAACAAGTTGGGGATTTTAATTTCCGGATAAATAGAATAAAATTTACTTGCTATTTTCCGTTGCTGAATTTGTTGAAGGTCTGGCAAGGAATCGACATCCAGTAAAAGTAAATCAACACTTTGCTCCAACTGAGGGTAGTGAAAATTCAAATGACGAACAAGAGTCTGGTCAGTTAAATAAATGAGCTTGTATCGCAGAACTCTTTCAGCAATGACTGCTGTACCTGTTACAAACGAGAACGCAACTTTAACATAGAAATCGACATTCAATAAATATAAAATTCCTAACATTAAGAATACGGAAGACGCCACAAAAAATAGCACTTCTAACAACCGAACAATTATATATCGATTCTTTAAACGACTAATTCTATATTTGGTCTCCGTTTTACTCATTGATTCCGTTGATCGGAGACTATTCTTTCAATCACTAAGATGGCCAGGAGCATTAACAAAATATATTTATTGTTTGAATTACCTGATTTGAATTTCCCTATTGTAGTATTTATTTGAGTTTCGCCAAAGAGAATACTATCCGGAAGCATTCTTCTGTCGTGATGGGAAATACTGTTCCACTTTTCTTGCTCATCAATTAATAATGTGGCCAACTGTAATGTAAGATTCTCCTGAAGTGCAACATCAACACTAAGTCGTTTGTTAATAGTCCAATGATTGGGAGCAACTTGCTCCAACAATTGATTCGAAGATTTTTCTGAATATGAAATTAGTTTAACCGAATCCATTTTTGAAACAGTGGTTTCAGACAGCCAGATTATCAAATCGGATGAAGCGATATCCGCTTTTACAGGAGTTGCATCATTCACTTTGATTTCGATGGGCAATGTCCTTGCTATTGCAGCCAATGAAGCTTTTACAATTTGCTTATCAGTTTCAAAATCAGGACTACACACAATAGATGCAGAGATAACGGGCATTTTTTTTGATTTGATTGAATCAGGAATGGGTTTAGTAGAAAACTCAGTCACAAAACTTGTTTGTTCTGCGGATGAATTTCCTCGCCTAATTAATGTGCGTTCCGGTGTTTGCTGGATGGCTTCTGCAATAAAGTTAGTTGAATCAGAAGGGAACGTTATCCACTGTATTGTTGAACTAATTGATTTTCGCATCCCGATAAAATCTTCCACTCTGCTATAAGAAAGTACAATCGCTTGTTGCAATTCTTGCTGCTCTAAGGAAGAAATTATTTCCCAATAATTAATCACCTTTTCGCTTTGTTGCTTGTCTGTAGGAAATCCCTTTTGTAACTGATGCATTTCAAATCCCTGAGCTGTCAAACTATCTATTAATGTTGTTGTCGATGGATTTTTCTCCAGGCCATTCTCTACCACCAGCCAACGATTAGAGTGCTCGCTGTGCCAATAAAGGCCACTCATCAATAACACGAAAACGATAATCAATAAACATCGCAAGGCAAGTAAAATTACCTCATTGAGTTTTATCCCTTTAAATTGTTGGGTGTTGGTCTCCTGCAAATGACGCAAACTTCCCAGCCGTATTACCTTCCCTTCCTTGCGACTTAATAGATGGATCGCTATCGGGATCGACAATCCCGCCAAGGCCCATAAAAATATCGGCTGTGCAAACTGCATTATCTTACTAACCGTTTCCGAATTGTCAAAAAATTCCGCAATACTTCTTCCACTGGCTCATTCATCTGAACCAGACCATAATTGATTTGCCTTTCCAGCATCCATGCGCGTGATTGATCTAGCCATTCTTGAACCCGATTTTTATAACCTACTTGCTCAGTTCGAGTGTCCACTTTTGTTTTGATGCCTGTTTCTAAATCTTCAAAAGTAAACGAGCCCTCAAAGTCAAGCTGAGTTTCATATTGTCCCATGAGGTGAAACACAATCACTTCGTTTCGCTTCGTTTTTAATCGTGAAACAAAATGTTGAATATCCTTACCATCATCATACAAATCGGTAATGAATACAATCATCTCTTTGCCGTGATGATCGAAGAGTTGTTCAATGCTATTCGATTTTTCCCATTTGCCTTCACCTTTCACCCGCACCAGTTCTGTAAGGAATCGGATGAATTGTTGCTGCTCGAAACGAGGCAGCACCGATTTAATTTGATGATCGTTCACAGTGAAGAGGCCGAACGTATCCCCCTGCTTGCGCGCGAGATAAGCGAGTGCTGCCATCATTACTTTTGCGTATTGTAATTTGGTAATACCATTTTCTTCATACGCCATCGAACGACTTGCGTCCAACATAAACTTAACGGTAATGTTGGTTTCAATCTCTGCTTCTTTAATGTAATAGCGTTCAGATCGAGCAAACATCTTCCAATCCAATTGGCGCAAATCATCGCCCGGTTGATAACTTCGATACTGACTAAACTCTTGCCCCGCTCCCACCGACTGACTTTTATTACTACCGCTCATAAAGCCCTCCACGATTACGCGCGCAATCAACTCCAATCCATTAATAGAGTTTAACGTTGCCGGACTTAACAACTCTTTGATGCGCGCATCCATGAATTAAAGAGCTTTTTTCATTTCGACATTTGCTAGTAAGTGTTTCGTAACAGAGCCGGAAGTGATACCGTCTGATTCAGCTTTGAAATTCATTAAGATGCGATGGCGTAAAACAGGATAAGCAACATGCTGAATGTCTTCTTGCGTTACAGCAAAACGCCCATTAAGCAACGCCCTTGCCTTGGCGGTGAGTATCATTGCCTGGCCGGCACGAGGACCCGCCCCCCAACGCACCCATTCATTCACATACTTCACGTTACTTGTACCCGAGCGAGTTGCCCGCACAATACTACTCACCCATGCAATCAAGTCTTTGTTGATATGAACTTCACGAACTAATTTTTGGGCTTCTAAAATTTTACTTCCTTCAATTACTCTGTGAATTGCTTCGCCTCGTTTACCAGTGGTGTTTTCAAGAATCGATTTTTCTTCTTCGGCTGTCGGGTAGCCTACTTTGATATACAATAAGAAACGATCTAGTTGTGCTTCTGGCAATGGAAACGTGCCAGCTTGTTCAATCGGATTTTGTGTTGCCAAAATAAAGAAAGGTCTTTCCAGCGGATACGTCACACCCGCGTAGGTAACTTCAAACTCTTGCATGGCCTCTAATAATGCTGCCTGCGTTTTTGGTGACGTGCGGTTAATTTCGTCCGCTAAAATGATGTTGGCAAAAATGGGGCCTTTGTTGAATTTAAAAATCCGTTTGCCCGTGGTATGATCTTCCTCTAACACTTCTGTGCCTATAATATCCGAAGGCATCAAGTCGGGTGTGAATTGAATCCTGCGAAAGCGTAATTCAATTGCCTCTGATAAGGAGCGAATCATTAAGGTCTTCGCTAAGCCTGGCACACCTTCTAACAAAGCATGGCCGCCTGCTAAAAAAGTAATGAGCAACTGATCAATGGTTTCTTCTTGCCCTACAATTACTTTTTTGATCTCCTTTTTGAGATTGTTAAGACTTATAATAATTTCTTGCACGGATTGCTCGGTTGGTTTTAGTTCTTCATTCATAATTTTCATTTAGTTAGAAAGTCAGAAAAGTCGGGAAGTCAAAAAGGAGCTTGCCGTCTTTCCGACTTTCGGACTACTCAACTCGTTAACGCATATATCACAATATTCACACTAAATCTCGTATTGTCAATTCTATAAAATCGTTTGTTTCTAAAATCGTAATCCCATTCGCAGCCATAATCTTTGTTGCTGTAAAGCACTCCTATCCGCTTGTTAACTTCGATGGCTTTTAAATAATCATGAACAATATCGTCTCCCCAACCGTTCAGTTCCTGAGAAGTTGTAGGTGGCCCTTCGAATTGGAAAAAGGATGAATAAAGCGCGTGGTTGTTAGGAATCTTCTTCAACGACTGTGCCCCAAAGATTCGATCCATCTGCGACTCAAATGATTTGGCAAATAATCCATCAATATCGTGATTGCAATCGTCAACAAATACGAAGCCCCCATTCTTAACATACTTCTCAAAGTTCTCTTTTTCTTTTGCGGTAAACTCGAGCAACTTGTGGCCACTAAGATAGCAGAAGGGGCAACGAAAAATTTCATCGCTGCTCAATGACACGATGTTTTCATTGGTATCTATTTTCAGCGTAGTGTATTCAATCAATGAATTCAAGACATTGACCGGCATGCGCTGATCAACATCCCAATCTCCCGACTCATATTGCAAGCGGGTAAAGAAAAAGCGGTTGTCAGTAAATCGATTCATGTAAAGAAAGTACCAGTCAATTTTAAAAGTAACTCTTGCGTTGTTACAAAAATGGCGTTTTGAAGCCAATAAACCTTCAAGAATTAGTACAAACGGAAATAATCAGAGTTGATTAAATGGAAATATCTAAATGATTGGGGAAGTTCCTGAATACTTTTGAATCTAGATAGTCGTCCCTTAAAAACTCAATTTTAGGATTAGAAGATTTTGGATTTGTGATTTTGTGGTTTTAACGAGCGAAAAAAGGCAATTAAAAAGTTGGGCTAAAAAGACAAGTGGATTTACTTTC
>JBIKRT010000065.1:0-25538 GCA_044349005.1 Cyclobacteriaceae bacterium | reverse complement strand
TAGAGGTTTCATGAAATGAAAAAAGTTTAGTGAAACACGTTTCACTAAACTCCTAAAAATTCCTTTCAACTTATTGGTTATCAGAACAAATCTTCAACATCCACCAACCATTTTTCAGTAATATGCCGATAAAAAACTCAACTACTTCTTCGGCACTTTGATTCCCCAGACTATCTACAGCTCTGATGGTAATAGTGTTATTGTCTTTAGTTGCTAATACTATTGGTTGGCCATAAAGGATCTCCGTTTTACCATTTAGCCGATAATAGATGGCCTTAGTTCCTGTTAGATCGTCCGTGGCTGCAAGATAAAGCAATGCCCCAAGCGGATAAGCTGGTCTGCCTGACTTTGTATCAATTCGTTCAGTGCTAAAATTGTAGTAGATTTTTGGAGCACTGTTATCTACCAACACAAAGAAACTTTTTGAGGTCGAGTTGTTAACTTTATCAAAACTTGTAAAATCAATCGTGTGTAAACCTTCTTCTGCAATTTGGATAGGCTGCGCATAAGTAAAAACTGAGCTTTTGTCAACTTTATAATTGATGAACGCTGGACCAGACTCATCATCAATGCTCTTCAATATTATTTTTGAATCCTTGGTAATGAATAAGGTATCTCTTGTAAAAATTTTGGGACCCGCTATATCAAATGACTGCTTAGGAGGATTCTCGTCAACAAACATCGACCCTAGTTTGTCGTCTCCCACAAAGACCCCTCGGTTGTTTACCTTATCTACTGCTCTGTACTTCACAATATACTTTCCTTGTTTTTGAGGAAGTGTAAATGTAGACGAGTAGCGAGTTTCGGGACCACCATTTATGGTATAAAAAATATCTTGCACGCCTGCTTTATTGTCAGTTGCCGTTAGCTCTATTGTGGATGCTTTTGCCACATACATTAAGCCATTAACTTTAACAAAATTGGCATCGATAGTTGACGATACGATAGGAGGAGTTTTGTCCAAATAAAATGAATAAGTTTGAGATGTTTCGCTGTTATCAACATTATCGCTAGAATAGTAATTTAAAACATGTTCTCCATCAGTTAGTTGGGAAAGGTTTAATTTATTTGAATAAGAGTTTGGGTTCAGTCCATCAAACGCATACATGGTTTTCTTGACACCAGATAGGCTATCGGTGGAAGAAATTGTTATCGAAGATCTCGGAGAAATGATTTTCCCGTTAAGTTGTTCAATATCGACTGAATGAGTAGTTGTCGGAGGAGTTACATCAACAATAAAGGTTTCTGATTTCGTTTCCTCAGTATTACCAACTCGGTCTGCAGAAAAGTATTTAATCGAATAAACCTTTTCCGATGTAAAGGAAAGATCGGATTTGTATTCAGAAAATGGTTCGTTATTTATCGAATACTGAGTCGATAAGACCTTTGCCAAATCATCGGATGCACTTAGCTTTCCAGTAAGCCCCTTCCCGAAGTAATGTTTTGACCTTATAAGATAACTCGGTGCGCCAGTCAATTGCAAAACAGAAACAGGTGCTTTTCCGTCAACATTTATCGGAAAATCAATCTCTTTCTCAGGCAATCTATTATTAATTTGGTCGAAATGCTTTAGGTAGTGTATACCTGGGCCATCCCACTTCATGGGTAAACCAAATTCTTTTTGGTCGTCATTCTTAACCTTTGTCAGAGGGAATGAATCTTTGAATTCGGCAGTGGATGAGACTTGAATATAAACGGGTAGTGAAAGAGGCCAATAAATTGAACCATCTGCATCTTTAATGATTTTAGGTTCAAACACGGGCTTTTCTTGAGAGTAGCTATTGGTAGCCAAGCCAATCATAATTAAGTAGACAAAAACTTGCCAGCTAGTAGATTTTTTCATTTTTTTTAAGATTTTTTTGTGGTGATTTTAGTATTTCAAGCTAGCCTAATTATGAGGCTGGTTATTTTTGAAAAAATAAATTTTATTACTCATGTAAGATTTAACTGTCAAGTCATACAATCAGCGATTTAGCTGCCCAACTGAAACCTAATTGGCCCGTTCACTTTGATAACGATTTAGTTTCAATAGTATGCCTATTGACTTAAATTTTGGCGGTAACTGATAATTGGCCGATCTGTTAGAGAATCCCACGAACAATTTTTAAACCTCCTTTTGGAAACGAAAGATAAGAACTGTAATCAGTTTTCTGTTTTTTTATATAAGAGCATTGAATAAGTAAATTATTAAACCTACTTTTCGACAACCTTCTTCCTATTCAATGAATTCGACTAATTCTTTCTTCGGCCATCCGCGCGGCCTCGCTACTTTATTTTTCACAGAGATGTGGGAGCGCTTTAGTTACTACGGCATGCGGGCCTTACTTCTGCTGTTTATGGTGGGTTCTATCGATGAAGGAGGAATGGGCTTGGATGTAAAGACAGGCGGAGCCGTATATGGATTGTATACGATGTTTGTTTATCTGCTTTCCTTCCCTGGAGGCTGGCTTGCCGATAAGTTCTTCGGTTTAAGAAAATCAGTTTTTTATGGAGGATGCCTGATAACGCTGGGGCATTTTTGCTTAGCCTTCCCGTTTACTGAATCATTCTTTGTTGGCTTACTATTTATTGTGATGGGCACCGGCTTGTTGAAGCCCAATATTAGCAGCCTTGTTGGTGAATTGTATGCCCCCACAGATCAGGCAAAACGAGATGCAGGGTTCTCCATTTTTTATATGGGTATAAATATTGGCGCCACAATAGCGCCCATAATTACAAGCTTTTTAGGAGAGAAAATCAATTGGCATTATGGTTTCGCGGCAGCAGGGATTGGAATGTTGTTTGGCGTAATTCAATATAAGATAACAGAAAAGAACCTGGGAAATGCGGGATTGGAGCCAACCAAACTTTCCGATCCGATTCTGCAGCAGAAACGTGAGAAGAAATTTAGATCAGGCCTTTTGATTTTTGGTTTATTGTTGCTCGTGTTCATGATCTTACTATTGACTAGACTAATTACCATTGACCCTGTATCTGTTGCCAAGTTTTCGGTTTATGCAATAGCCGGCAGCGTTTTGATTTATTTTGTATACATTTTGACCTTCGAGAAATTAGATATCGAGGAGAAAAGTAAGATAAAAGTGATAGCAATGTTTTTCTTAGCATCATTTATGTTTTATGCAGGATATGAGCAACAAGGGTCTACGTTAAGTCTATTTGCCGATCGCTACACGGATCGGTTTCTCGGGGCGTTTGAATTTCCTGCGGGTTGGTTTCAAACTGTTCCTGCCGGAGCAGTAATTATCTTCGTACCCATATTTGCCTGGTTATGGGTATGGCTTGCTAAACGTAAGCTTAACCCCTCTACGCCTGTCAAACTTTCGATGGGGCTAATTTTTATGGGGCTCGGTTACCTGGTCATGATGGGCGGATCGATGATTATTGTGGCAGGAAATAAGGCACTTCCAACATGGCTAATATTCACCTACATCTTCCATACATTTGGTGAGATTTGCCTTTATCCAATAGGCCTCAGTGCTGTGTCTAAACTTTCGCCCAAAAGATTTGGCGGACAAATGATGGGCATTTGGTTCATGTCTCTAGCTCTTGGTAATTTGGTCGCGGGTCTATTCTCAGGCGAGTTTGACGAGTCTGCAATAACGGCCAACCCTCAGTTGTTGGTAGATCTTTTTCAGCAAGTGGTAATTGTCATGCTAGTTTCTGGAGGACTGGTGCTAATAGTTAGCAAACGACTCAAAAAATTAATGGGTGACATCCATTGAATCCGAAATTAGTTAACCAACAACATTAAACCATGGCTGAGAACACAAAATTCACTCCCTTCATAGCACCCGAGAAAAACGTGGCTGAGTTCACTGTAAAGTCAATCGTATTTGGCTCTTTGTTCGGCATCTTATTTGGATGTTCCACAGTCTACTTGGCACTCAAGGCAGGTTTGACTGTTTCTGCATCTATACCGATAGCAGTTATCGCAATAACACTTGGGCGAAAGTTATTGAACACCACGATTTTAGAAAATAACATCATACAAACAACAGGCTCTGCTGGTGAATCAATAGCCGCTGGCGTTGTGTTTACCTTGCCGGGATTTTTGTTTTTGTCTCCGGCCGAAAATGGAGTAAGTGTGGGAGAGTCGTACTTTAATTATTTGACGATCTTGATACTCGCTGCCTTTGGTGGAATGCTCGGCACATTGATGATGATTCCGCTAAGGAGATCGCTAATCGTGAAAGAGCATGGTGTGCTTCCTTATCCAGAAGGCACGGCCTGTGCTTCGGTATTACAAGCAGGGGAGAAGGGCGGAGTGTTTGCTGCCACTGCTTTCGCAGGAATGGGTATTGCGCTTGGGTATGCCATTCTTCAAAAGGTGTTTCATATAATTTCCGAAACGCCTGCATATGTAACAAGTCAAGTAAATAAGTTTTGGCCATCCGCGGCCACCCGCGCAGATATTACGCCAGAGTATTTAGGTGTTGGATATGTTATCGGCCCAAGAATAAGCGGAGTTTTGGTTGCAGGATCAGTATTAGCTTGGTGGGCAATGATTCCTTTATTAGCCACCTTGGTTCCAGCTGATACAATTGTCACGCAGCTTGTGAAATTAGGATATCTTAAAGATGCGCTTACTGCTGGCGGACCAGGAAGCTGGGACCCAGCCACACATTCTTTCGGAAGTTATCCGGATGCTATTTATCGGGCATACATCAGGCAAATAGGAGCGGGGGCAGTTGCCGCTGGTGGTTTTATCACGCTAATGAAAACCATTCCTACCATTGTTAGCTCGTTCAGAGAAAGTATTGGTTCCTTAAAAGAGAAAAGTGAAGGCGCTAGTATTTTGCGCACCGACCGCGACTTATCTTTTAAAGTGGTAATAATTGGTAGCCTTGTTTTAATCGGATTGATGGCAGTTTTGCCTGGAATTCCGGGTGATGGAATCCTTCAGAAACTACTCATTGGTGTGTTGATCATCATTTTTGGTTTCTTTTTTGTGACAGTAGCCAGCCGTATTGTTGGCTTAGTAGGTTCAAGCAACAGCCCGATCTCTGGCATGACCATTGCCACACTGATGGGCACTTGCTTAATTTTTACGGCAGTGGGCTGGAGCGGAAAATTGTACGAGCCCCTGGCTCTGGTAGTAGGAGGAATGATTTGCATAGCTGCAGCAAGTGCTGGGGGCACAAGCCAGGATCTAAAAACAGGGTACATCGTAGGAGCTACTCCTCGATATCAGCAATTCGCTTTGTTTATTGGTGCCATCGTTTCTTCTATTGCCATTGGATGGGTGGTGAGTATTCTCGATACGCCAACGCAAGCAGAAGCCGCTCAAGGTATTACTCATGCTATTGGAGGTGACCGCTATCCGGCACCACAAGCTGGACTCATGGCAACTTTAGCTAAGGGTATTCTATCGTTTAATCTCGATTGGCAATTTGTGATGGTAGGCGTTTTTATTGCTGTAATGATTGAGCTTTGCGGAATCAAAGCGCTCGCCTTTGCTATTGGTCTTTATTTACCACTCTCAACGACCCTGCCTATTTTTATTGGAGGCGCAGTTAAAGGCATTGTGGATTGGAAAGCTGAAAGAAATAAAGAAGTAAAACCTGATGATGATTTAGGCCAGGGTAGCCTTTTTGCAACTGGGTTAATTGCGGGTGGCGCGCTAGCTGGCGTGGTTGTAGCGTTGCTTTCTGTAAACGAAAGTGTTTTTGAAGCACTTAAGAATGTAAATACCGAACCATTTATTACCGAAAATATTGGTATCTATGGATATTCTCTTTTAGGAGTTGTGTTTTTCTTCCTGATGACCTGGAAGCTTTATCGAATAGCAGTAAAGAAGACCTAAGCAGCTGTAGTGGATGAATTGATGTCGATAATTTTTTTCAATTCCTCAAGTGCTTTCGTCTCAGATTCATCAATGACTCCATCAGCATTTATAATATCATACATGTCTGTATAAACTTTGTATTTCTGAGCAAATTTTACTTTGTCAAAATGCTTAAATGAATCTTCGATCACTGAATTTATGCTTGTTTTGGTTAACGACTTGTATTGAGCAACAGCATCTTGAAGCTTTTGCTCGTGATTAATTTCTTTAGGGAATATTTTAGTCATCTTGTCTCTAATAACTTCAATTTCCGATGCATGGTAGTCGCTATCAGAATGTGCCATATGAACATATAGAAAAAGAACAAAATCCGCAAAATTGCTGTGAAGTACCATATATGTAAGATTTGTTAAAAACAAATTTAGATAAAAACTTGAATAACTAAATACACTAGTCTTAAAAATAAAAAAGCCCCTGCTTTCGCTGGGGCTCTTTCAATATCTGCCAAGAAAAGGTTACATCATGCCACCCATTCCGCCACCGCCATGCGGCATTGCAGGAGATTCTTTTTCTTCTGGTATTTCAGAAACTACCGCTTCAGTCGTTAGCAACAGACCGGCAATAGAGGCAGCATTTTCCAACGCGAGACGAGCTACTTTTGTCGGATCGATGATACCAGCAGCGAAGAAATCTTCGAATTTATTGTCGCGGGCGTTGTACCCAAAGTCTTTCTTACCATCGCGCACTTTATTCACAATTACAGATCCTTCTTGACCTGCATTTTCAGCAATTGTTCTCAAAGGTGATTCTAAAGCCAATCGTATGATATTTACGCCAGTCGACTGGTCTTCGTTATCTACCTCTAGGTTTTTCAACGCTTCAATTGCGCGAATATACGCTACACCACCGCCCGGAATGATACCTTCCTGAACAGCGGCACGAGTTGCATGCAAGGCATCGTCAACACGGTCTTTCTTTTCCTTCATTTCAACCTCTGTTGCAGCACCGATGTATAAAATGGCCACACCACCCGATAACTTAGCCAGACGTTCTTGCAGTTTTTCTTTATCGTAATCTGATGTAGTTGTCTCGATTTGAGCTTTAATCTGACTAACCCTACCAGCTATTTCGTTTTTCTTGCCTGCTCCGTTTACAATAGTGGTATTGTCTTTATCGATATTGATTTTTTCGGCTCTTCCTAGGAAATCCAACTTTGCATCCTCTAGTTTCATACCCGTCTCCTCAGAGATTACTTTACCGCCAGTTAAGACAGCGATATCTTCCAACATTGCTTTTCTTCTGTCGCCAAAGCCTGGAGCTTTAACAGCGGCCACTCTGAGCGCACCACGAATTTTATTAACTACCAAAGTCGCCAATGCTTCTCCTTCCACTTCTTCCGCTATGATTAGCAATGGTTTACCGGTTTGAGCAGTAGCTTCAAGAACAGGTAACAGTTCTTTCATGCTGCTAATCTTTTTATCATAAATAAGAATGTAAGGACTGTCTAATTCGGCCTCCATTTTCTCAGTATTAGTGACAAAATATGGAGATAAATAACCACGGTCAAACTGCATGCCTTCTACAGTCTTAACTTCTGTTTGTGTTCCTTTAGCTTCTTCAACAGTGATAACGCCATCTTTACCCACTTTATCCATAGCGGTGGCAATCATCTTTCCGATCTCTGCATCATTATTAGAAGAGATAGAAGCTACTTGCGTGATTTCTTGAGATCCCTTGATATTTTTTGATTGTTTCTTAAGGTGTTCAACAACAGCTTCCACAGCTTTGTCAATACCTCTTTTAAGATCCATTGGGTTTGCACCAGCAGCAACATTTTTTATTCCATGGGAATAAATTGACTGAGCTAAAACCGTAGCAGTTGTAGTCCCATCCCCGGCAGCATCAGCTGTTTTTGATGCTACTTCCTTTACTAACTGAGCCCCCATATTTTCGATAGGGTCTTTCAAATCGATGTCTTTTGCAACAGAAACGCCATCTTTCGTTACCGTGGGAGCTCCAAATTTTTTATCAAGAATTACGTTCCGTCCTTTAGGACCGAGCGTAACTTTTACTGCATTTGCCAATTTGTCAACACCCTTTTTAATTCTATCGCGGGCACTGGTATCAAAGGTTATTTCTTTAGCCATAATAGTTGTATTTCTTTATTGAGTTTAAATTAAATTGTTCCAAAAATGTCAGAGTTACGCATGATCAGGTACTCTTTGCCATCGATGGTAAGTTCAGTCCCTGAATATTTCCCGTAAAGGATTTGATCGCCAACTTTAACTGTTACAGGCTTGTCTTTTATGCCGTCTCCTACCGCAATTACCTTTCCCTTTTGAGGTTTTTCTTTTGCTGTGTCAGGAATGATAATTCCAGAAGCTGTCTTTAATTCGGCAGCCGCAGGTTCTACTAGAACCCTGTCTTCGTTTGGTTTGAAAGTGATTTTTGCCATATGGGTTTTAAAATTAGTTTTTGAATAGTTTTACTAACTACTGCGGAATCCCCTCAACGATTTTTATGCCACGAACTCATTTCGGTCTTTTTGGCAAGATTAATACTAAAATGAAAGCTACTTGTGACATGCTTGGCTAGCCTGGCCAAAAAATAACCATTCAAATGGCATATTGGCAGTAAATCTATTTTTCTACAAAACAATAAAACCCCCATATAGTGAGGGTTTTCCTGTTTTAAAAAAAGTCAAATAAGATTTATTTTTTTGCTGAATCCGAAGGGGATTTAGATGCTCCCGGTTTACTTAAGTTGATGTCGGGAGAAACTTGTTGTTCTTTAGCGCGATCTATCAATTCATCGTTAGCAGAAACCGAGCCTTGATTTACGAAATTTGTAGCTAACGTTAAAACCATAACAGAGATTGCTAAGCCCCAAGTTAGCTTTTCCAGTATGTCGCCCGTTTTCTTAACCCCAATTAAGTTACTGGCTCCAGAACCACCAAATTGATTTGACAATCCACCTCCTTTTGAGTTTTGTGCTAACACTACTAACACTAACAATACAGCACAAAATAATGCAAGTCCGACTAATAAAGTATACATATTATTTTCTAAGGTCTTCTATTTGGGCTGCAAAGTAAGCCTTTTTTTGCGGGAATTTCCAAATCAACTTTTTTAAAACCTCTATAGCCTTTGCTTTCTTTCCTTGTTTTAATAAAATTTCAACTAGAGTTTCAGAGATAACATTATCAGCGAAATGTTGATTTTTATCTGAAAGATCGGAGGCTGGCCCATCTCCTTCCATCCTTGGCTTGCTTAAACCTGGCTGGGTTCTGATGAAATTTTCTATGATCTCTATTTGCTCTTTTTGCTTGTGGTCAACAGTAAGAATTTCATTTTTTTTGCTTGAAATTTCGGCTACCAGCGCATCTTCATCGGTTAGAGTTTTTATCTCCAACTCGGCATCATTTGATTTTAATTTATTAATGACCTGATTTTCTTTGTCTAGCACCTCCATGCTAGCTTCATAAATAAGTTTCGATTTTCTCAATTTTTCCAAATCCGCAAATAGATCATCAATTGAAAAATCAGTATGATTTGGGGTGGGCTCAGAAATCGTAGGTAGGAACTGAACCTCCCGTTCGTATTTAACAGCAGGCACGATCATTTCTGAGGATTCGGAGGCTTTTGGAGCACTCATTATCAACTTTAGAACAGATCGATCGGTCGCGTAAATTGCACTCAAGTGCAACAGGTTATCTTTGAGAGATGAATTATTGTCAGAAGCAGCCCTAGTGGCTAAATGATGTATTGTTTGGCAGTAGGGATAACTATTTTGGACGTTTACCAAGTCGGTAAGTTCATTGCTTCCTAGCAGTGTGTAATTTTTTATCAGCGATAAAAATTGATGGTTCTCCACAAAGAGCAGGTAATAGTTGTATGGTAAAAGTATAATTAAATCCTGCTGTATGCAAACATCCAACTACCTTTTCGGCTATTAACTAATTGTTATTTTAATCAACAGCTACCAATTAGCCACTGTGGCATTGAAAATATCAATCATAATTTGATCAAAAATCAGCCTTTCATATTGATCTTGAATGGTCGTGAAATTGAGATTGTTATCAAAATCTTTATAAAATGTGAATGTTCTATCTTTGAAGCTATTCTTGGGTTCGATGATGTCAACATAGTTGATTTTTACCCCAATAGTGAGCCGCGTTTGAGCGGCAAAAGAAATATCTGTTGGGCTGGCACCAGTTGGTGAAGTGGTAGTCAAAGCATATTGTGAAATTATACCCTCAATCTGAAGTTCTCCGTCTTCTTTTATTACTCGCAAACTTGAGTTTTGCTGATAATAGTCTTTCAGCCGGTTGGTAAAATTTTGGGCAAGGTTTGCGGGGGCTAGGTCTGTGTTATTGAAAAGTGGTTCTATCTGAATTGTTTTGGCTGTTGTGGCCGCACCGCTCATCGAATAAATACCACAGCCTGAAAAGGTTAAGAACAGGCCAAGTGCAAAAATGGTTAGAAAAATTGAAACTAAGTTATTCTTCAAGTTCATACTCCTTAATCTTACGGTATAAAGTTCGTTCACTGATTCCCAAATCGCGTGCCGCATATTTTCTCTTATTGTTGTTCTTTCTTAGCGCCTTCAAAATCAACTCCCGTTCTTTTTTTTCAATTGATAGCGAGTCGTCCTCGGCCTCATGAGTAATATCTTGAACTTCGGACGAATCATCTTGCCTTAGGTCTCGAATCTCTGGGTTCAAATTGTACACAATCGGTTCTTTACTAGCGGATTCGGGAATGGGTTGAATTCCTTCAAACAAACTTGCGTTTTCTTGAATAATCTGAGAAGCGGCCGCGGGGTTGGCTATGTTTTCAAGTACTATTTTCTTTAAGTCGTTCACGTCTTTTTTCATGTCAAAAAGGACTTTATAAAGGATTTCTCGCTCAGAAATAGTATCCTTTGAGTTAGCTGCCCCATCGCGGTAGATGGCGGGTAGGCTATTTTCTTTTGGCAAATAATTGTTCAAATCGCTGGCACTAATTTCTTTAGATTCTGACGAAAGGACCGAAATTTGATCCACTAGATTTTTTAGCTGGCGGATGTTTCCTGGAAATCGGTACTTAAGTAGAATCGATTTTGCTTCTTCTGAAAGTAAAATCGGTTTAACTTTATATCGCTCACCAAAATCTGTAGCGAACTTCCGAAATAATAATTCTATGTCTCTACCGCGCTCTCTAAGCGGAGGAACGTAGATAGGCACGGTATTTAGGCGATAATACAAATCCTCTCGAAAGCGGCCTTGTTCTACTTTGGAAAGCAAATTCACATTTGTGGCGGCCACCACACGCACGTCTGTTTTTAAAACCTTCGAAGAGCCCACTTTTATGAACTCACCATTTTCTAAGACTCGCAGTAAACGCGCTTGCGTCCCTAAAGGCATTTCACCGATTTCGTCTAAAAATATGGTTCCGCCATTGGAAACTTCAAAATATCCTTTCCGGGCTTCATGAGCCCCCGTGAAAGAACCTTTTTCGTGGCCAAATAACTCGGAATCAATTGTGCCTTCAGGAATGGATCCACAGTTAATAGCTATGAATTGCCCATGTTTTCTGGAGCTAAGATTATGAATTATTTTGGAAAACGATTCCTTACCACTTCCGCTCTCTCCAGTAATTAGCACCGACATATCGGTGGGTGCAACTTGCATGGCCACTCTTACTGCGTTGTTAAGCTGTGGCGCAGTTCCAATAATGCCAAATCGCAGTTTTACACTTTGAACTTCTGATTCTTCTATTGCCATCTTTATTTTACTGCTTTACCCAACAATGTGCCGCCCGTGCAGTTTTCTATCAATACGTTTACATACTCACCCTTGGTGTAGTTTTCAGCTGCAAAAATGACCACTTTATTAACTGAATTTCTTCCTTGTAAAAATTCTGCCGAACGTTTTGACGATCCCTCCACAAGCACTTCAAATGTTTTTCCAATATCTCTTTTGTTGCTTATTAGGGAGTAGGCATTTTGCTTTTTAATGACTTCATCAAGTCTTCTTTTTTTAACTTCCAAAGGAACATCGTCTTTATAGTTCTTTGCAGCCAAGGTGCCAGGTCGTTCTGAATAATAAAACATGTACGAGAAATCATATTGAACAACATCCATTAGCGACAACGTCTGTTGGTGTTCTTCTTCGGTTTCGCTGGGAAAGCCAATAATCATGTCGGAAGACAATCCGCAGTCATTTCCAAGTATTCGTTTAATGCTATCAATTTTATTTAAATACCATTCGCGTGAATACCCGCGATTCATCATTTCCAGAATTCTGCTGCTTCCGCTTTGCACAGGAAGGTGAACATACTTACAAATGTTGTTATACGCTGCCATCACATGCAAAACATCGTCTGTAATATCCTTCGGATGAGAGGTAGAGAAGCGGATTCTAAGTTGGGGGCTTAGTTGCGCCACCATTTCAAGAAGATTTGCAAAGTTGACTACTTCATTTATCCCTTTCTTGTTGATCCAAGCCTTGTTATTTTCTTCTTCGCTCCATTTGTAAGAATCTACATTTTGCCCAAGTAGAGTTACCTCCTTAAATCCTTTTGAGATTAGTTCTTTTGCTTCATTTAGTATGCTGTGCGGATCTCTGCTCCGTTCCCGCCCACGGGTGAAGGGAACCACGCAAAAGGAGCACATGTTATCGCAACCCCGCATAATGGAAATAAAAGCAGTAACTCCATTAGAATTTAACCTAACAGGGGTCAAGTCGCCATATGTTTCTTCTCTGCTTAAAAAGGTATTTACAGCTTTATGGCCGTTATCGACCTGCGTTATCAATTTCGGCAAATCGCGATAAGCGTCTGGGCCAGCGACCAAGTCAACTATCTTTTCCTCTTCAAGCAATTTTATTTTTAATCGTTCGGCCATGCATCCTAAGATGCCCACCAATAGCTCTGGTTTTTGCTTTTTGAAGCCGTTGATATGCATCAGTCGGTGCCGCACAGTCTGTTCTGCCTTCTCGCGGATAGAGCAAGTGTTAAGAAAAATCAAATCTGCTTCTGCGATGTTGGAAGTTGTATCAAACCCTTCTTTTTCCAGAATGGAAGCTACAATTTCGCTATCAGAAAAATTCATCTGACACCCGTAACTTTCAATGTATAGTTTTCTGGTTTGCCCGGTTGAGGTGGTGGAAGTGGTTTTAACCCCCGTTTGCTGGGTTTCTTCCTCTAAAATGCCTAATTCGGTTATTAACTGATTCATTAAAACAAATTCAATCTTCAAAGATAATACATTTCACACTCTGATGACATCTTGTCAGGTTTATAAACAGGATTTTTTGTACGTTTGTTGTTAAGAGTAGCATTGAAAATCAATTTTCTCTTCTTTAAGCTTGTATTGCGCGACTTTTTACGATTAAAATTGGATGGCTATTATTAAAACGGTCAGAGGATTTACACCAATTTTTGGAAGCAACTGCTTTCTAGCAGATAATGCGGTGGTGGTGGGTGAGGTGACAATGGGAAACAACTGTACCGTTTGGTTTAATGCGGTGTTGCGTGGCGATGTTCATTCAATTACCATAGGGGATGACACTAATATTCAGGATGGAGTAATTGTTCATTGCACCTATCAAAAGGCAAAAACGACCATAGGGAATAACGTTTCGGTTGCTCACAATGCGATCATCCATGGCTGCACCATAGAAGATAACGTGTTAATTGGGATGGGCGCCATTGTAATGGATGATGCCGTGATTGGCTCGGGTTCTGTTATTGCAGCGGGAGCAATTGTTTTGCCCGGCACAAAGGTTGAAGCAGGAAGTATCTACGCTGGTATCCCAGCAAAAAAGATAAAAGATACGGGGCCTGAGATGAAATCAGTGATTGAGCGAACGGCCAAGAATTACCCAATGTATGCGGAATGGTATAAATGACCAACAAAAATGATAAAGGCAAAACAAGGACTTGATTCGGGAACCATCTTCGAATATAAAAACAAAATAAAGCTTACAGGAAAGAATTTTATAACAGAAGACAATGCCGAGAATACGGATGAGTATGTGCATTTCTTTTTTATTGGACGACATAATGGTGAGGAAGCTGTTTTCGATTCGGTCTTGTACACGCTACGCCTAAAATATGAAAGCGAGTTACACGAGAAGGCGGAAGAAAAACTGATGGCGCATTTTCCGAATTACGAAGGATCGCTTGAGGTTGACCCGAATAGTAATCTGGAGGAAGAAATGGGCTTGATGATGGCCGAATTTATGATGGAAATTGAAGAGGAGGAACAATTAAAAGTTCGAGAAGAGGTCGACATTGACGAAAATTTCGATTTTGGAATTGGCCTCGAAGCTGCGCTTAATGTGCAGGAAATTACGCCCGACCTGATTGAGCGTTTTGTGAATGATTTCAATAACAACAAGCTACAGCTAGACCCAGTCTTTTATTCCTTTCAACATGATGAAGAGGATTAGCAATTATCAAAAAACAATTCTTTCCTTTAACAGTAATCATTAGTCATTATATTTGCGCCCCTAACTAAACCCTAACAATGAAGAATCTTTCTCTCATACTCAATGGAATATTACTCGTGGCGGTAGCCGTTTTGTATTATCTGCACTTTTCTGTCTCATCAAAATCTGGTGCCTCAGCAGCAAATAATGTTCCTTCTGATATAAAAATCGCGTACATCAACTCTGATTCAGTTTTAAACGGTTATGATTTTTTCAAAGCAACTCGAGAAATATTGGAAGCTAAGGGAAAAAAACTCGATTCTGATTTCCGGAATAGAGCTCAAGGCTTACAAAATGATTACAATGCCTACCAAAAAAATGTAAGTAACTTGACAATTGGCCAAGCGAAAGCGATTGAAGAGGATCTTGCTAAAAAGCAGCAAAATTTGCAATTGTACCAGCAAAGCCTTCAGCAGGAAGTTGGCAAGGATGAGGCCAAGGTAACTCAAGAATTGTACAAAAGGATAACGGAGTATTTGAAGACATATTCTGCAGAGCAAGGATATCAGCTCGTTTTGAAATTTGATCCATCGAGCGATGTATTATATGGGGCAGTGCCTTTGGACATAACAAAACAGGTCATTGTGGGATTGAACGATGCATATAAGTTAGAGAAAGATTCTCCGGCAACAAAGCCCGATTCAGCCAGCTCCAAAAAGAAATAGGTTCTTGGAAAACATCTTAAAAGCCGATCTAATACTAGGTCGGCTTTTTTATTTTATAATTTAGTCGCAATTTTAGACCATGTTAAAATTTCTATTTAATGCACTCAATGTAAAACAGGATGAGCGACTACCGGTTGGGTTAATGCTTGGGGCTGGGTTTTTTATGGGGATTTTCTTAGCGACTTACCAAGTAACTGCTGAATCCTTGTTTATCAATAAACTCAGCAATCAGCTTGACAAAGCGTTTTTGATTTCAGGATTTTTGGGTATTGTTTCAACTCTTGTTTTTTCCCATTTACAAAATAGAATAAAATTCACCACGCTGACGATTTCAAGTGTAGTTACAATCGTGTTGGTCACTACCTCCGTTTATGTGCTTTACCATTTGGGAAGCGAAACAATGCACAACTATGTGCTATTTGGAATGTTTTGTTTGATTGGCCCGATGACTGCAATTTTACTTCTTGTTTATTGGGGTATTTTTGGGCGGCTATTTAACTTCAAGCAAAGTAAAAGAATCATCGGTTGGATTGATACTGGCCAGCTCGTTGCGGCTATTCTATCTTATTTTGTAATTCCTTTAACGTCCTCGTTTTTTCCGGATACATCAAATTATTTAGTGATTTGCAACATAAGCATATTTTTTTCGCTTACGTGTTTAGTCTTTATTTCGCTGAAATTCAAGCTGGCTAAAAATAACCCCAATGAGTTTGATAATACGGTTGTAACTGAAACGCGCTTCAATAAAATTTTTGAAGATAAATACATTGTGTTGTTAAGCGTTTTCCTGATTATTTCGATGGTAACATATGTACTGAACCAATATTCATTCCAGAGCTTAATTAATAAGCAATATCCAGATCAAAGGAATTTGACTAATTTTTTGGCATTCTTTAACGGTGCATTATATATCATGAGTTTCGTAATGCAAACCTTCGTTAATGATAAGATAATGAGTAATTTTGGGCTTAAAATCGCGCTGTTTATTTTACCTCTTGTGGTGGGGATTTTTAGTTTATTCGCATTTTTATCGGGTGCTATTTTCGGTTACGATATTGTTACGGCTCCCACAACATTTATATTTTTCTTTCTTTTTGTAGCACTTACCCGACTTTTTAACGGATTACTTCGAGATTCATTAGAGAATCCGGTTTTCAAACTTCTATTCATTCCCCTTGATGCGAGATACAGATTTAGCATACAGTCGAAAGTAGAAGGCGTTGTTAATGAAACGGGTAGATTAATTGCGGGATTGTTAATTATTTCTTTTGCACTGTTACCTTTTTTTAAAATTATCTATATCCCTATTATACTTCTTTTTTTGGCGGTAGCCTACATTTTAGTGACTAAAAATCTCCACAACGGATATAAGTCTAAGATTAGATCCAAGCTTGAGAATCGGGAGTTCAAGCAAGATAAGTTGGAGATAGGATTTGCACAGGTAACAGCAAAATTGCAAACCTTATTGGTCGATAATCAGTCATCCAAGGCAATTTTCTCTTTTAAACTTTTAGAGAAGATTGAACCTTCTAAAGTTCCGAGCTTACTCAATGTGCTTATGAAAAATGATCACGATGAGGTGAGGGAGTATGCGCAGCGGAAAATGAATGAAATTAAAGGGCTTTCTGTCTCAGATAAATATGTAATCAAGATTGACTCTGATCGTGTGTCGAGAGAGACCAAGAATGTAATGTCTAGATTAGATATTGAGTCGATACTGAAAAATGGAGGTGATTTTAGCCGTGCTCGAATTATGTCACTTATCCGCTCGCATGAGCTGGGTGATAGGCAATACGCGGCAGAATTGTTATTAAATTCTACTACAGACGAAAATGTATCTCTTCTTATTGAACTGCTTAATGATTCTGAACCTGTTGTTAGGAACACGGCTATAAAAACCGCCACTAAGCGTTTCAATACCGAGGTAATTCTTTCGCTTATCGAAAATGTGAATAATCCACTTTATACAAACCAAGCGATGACGGCCCTTGTTTCAATTGGTGAACCCGCCCTTGGCTTGCTGGAGGGATGCTTTTATAGGACTGGTCAGACTTCGCAAATTTTAACGAAGGTAATTCAAGTAATTGGTAGGATAGGAGGTGTTAAATCAAAGGATATTTTATGGAATAAGATTGATTTCCCCGACAAGGTGGTGGTTTCTCAGATTTTGTTATCGCTTGGAGAAAGCGGGTTTAAAGCGGGCATTTCTCAAATTACAAGGATTAAGTATGCAATAGAATCTGACATGGCGGACATCAGATGGAATTTAGGAGCTTTAATGGAAATTGGAGACAATGTAGAAGAAATTACGCAAGCACTTGAATGGGAAAATCAGAATGACATAGCACATATATATATGCTACTCGCGATGCTTTATGATACTAGTTCGATTCAGTTGGTGAAGGAGAATATCGAGAGCGGAACAACTGAAGGAACCACTTATGCCATCGAACTTTTAGACGTGTTTCTTTCCGATCAACTAAAGCAAAGAGTCATTCCTATTCTTGACGATCTTACTCTTTCTGAAAAGAACTCGCGGTTAGATTTATTTTACCCTCGAATTAAGCTGGATGAAAAATTGGTGTTGAAATTTTTGATAAATAGAGATTTTACACAAACTAATCGCTGGACAAAATCTTGTGTAATAAAACAAATTGGTGTTTTGCGGATTAGAGATTTTACGTTGGATTTAATAGCTCAACTTTTTAATCAAGACAAGTTGATACGGGAAATTTCTGCATGGAGTCTTTGCCAGATAGATGCCCTTCAATACGAGAATAATTCGCTCAGACTAGGAGAGACTATAAAAAAAGAACTCGATGCGGTGATTCTGCACGAAGGGACTAAGGCAAGATTAATGCTTTATGACATAATTGCCTTTTACCGAAAAATTGAATTGTTTAACGGCATGCCGGGTATTGCCCTATCTAGTATTGCTGACATTACGATTCAATATCATTTGGTGGAGAATCAATCAATGGTTATTGACGAGAAATCTAATCCTTACTTCTTTGTGTTTTATAGCGGAGTGGCCGAATATTATTTTAAGGGAGAAAAGAAAAACGACCTTAGAAAAGGGCAACTTATCAGCGAGGTGTTATCAACTCCTGGATTTCTTAATTCGAATCAAGTAATCGCTAAAGAACCATCGATACTGCTTCAAATTAATAAGGATTCTTTTTACGAATTATTATCCACAGACGCAAGCCTTTCTGACAGAGTTTTGGAATTCATCTAAGGAATAACTATTTTTAAGAGTTTTAAGCTTTACAGTCACAAATTTTTTCAAAGATAACTTACTATCTTTGGTAACTTTAAGTTCTAATGCCGCAGATACTACCCAAAAGAGAAGATGTTACCTCCAGTTTCGTTTCGCAAGAAACACGACTTGTTGTTGATTCTGCGGATAACCCAATAAACCCGTTTCCTGGTCTTCGACCGTTCTCTATTGACGAATGCCATTTATTTTTCGGCAGAGAGGGACAGGTAGATGATGTGTTGGTTAAACTTTCACAGCATAGAACGGTAACCGTGATGGGATATTCTGGAAGTGGTAAATCCAGCCTGATGTATTGCGGCTTGTTGCCAGTGCTTTATGGAGGGTTCATGACCGAATCAGGCCCATTTTGGCAAGTTATGCCCGTGCGGCCCGGTAATAGTCCGATTGCGAATTTAGCAACGGCAGCCGTAAATGTACTTATCGAGCAAGGACGGGTTTCAAACAACGATAAAGCGATTTACTTAGCTATTTTTAAATCGATTCTACTCAGTGGATCTAACGGTTTGGTAGAATTAAGCAAATTTATCCAAAGCCGGCCAGGTGAAAATATATTTTATTTAGTCGATCAGTTCGAGGAGCTTTTTAGATATAAAGAGTCGGGCGCGATTGAATTTGCAGACGAGGCTACCCAATATGTAAACCTAATTCTAAATGCAGTAAGCCAGCGAGAGGTCTCCATTTACCTTTCAATTAACATGCGCTCCGATTTTATTGGCTATTGTGCAAATTTCCCAGGACTTACTCAGATGATCAATTTAAGTAATTACTTGGTTCCTCAGATGACCAGAGAACAAAAGAGAATGGCGATTGAAGGCCCAGTGGCAGTGGGTGGAGGGAAAATCTCGAGACGATTGGTCAAAAGGCTTTTAGCAGATATCGGAGAAAATCAAGACCAGTTGCCTATTTTACAACACGCTCTTCTGAGAACTTGGGATTATTGGAAGGGTAACAGAGAGGCTGATGAGCCAATGGACATCAGGCATTATAATTCTGTTGGAAAGATCGGTCAGGCATTGTCAATACATGCAAATGAGATTTATGAGGAACTGAATCCAAGACAGCGCGAAATTGCAGAAATACTTTTCAAGAATGTTACAGAAAAGAGTTCCGAAAACGCTGGAATTCGAAGACCATGTAAAGTGGGTTTGTTGGCAGACCTATCTGGTGCATCTGAAGAAGATGTAATTTATGTGATTGAACAGTTCAGAAAGCCAGGTAGATCATTTTTGATGCCTGGAGTGCATGTCACCCTGAATTCAAATTCACTCATCGAACTGTCTCACGAAAGTTTGATGAGAATTTGGACCAGGCTTAGTGGTTTGGTAGACGAAGAGTATGAATCTTCTAGGATGTACCTAAGACTTTCTGACGCGGCAGCAATGTACCAAATAGGCAAGTCTGGCTTATGGCGGTCTCCAGACTTGCAATTAGCGTTAAACTGGCAAAAAAAGCAGAAGCCAACCAGAAGTTGGGCACAACGATATGATATTGCCTTTGAAAGAGCAATCGTTTTTCTGGATACGAGCAGAATTACCTACGAGGCGGAACTTAAGAATCAAGAAATGCTTCAGCAAAGGCTGCTGGGCAGAGCGAGGGTTACTAACATTGTTCTCGGTTCTTTCTTGTTTATAGCGATTGCGCTTTTCTTTTATGGACTTACTCAGCAGCTGGAAGCAACTCGCAAAGCTAACGAAGCAAGTCTTTCTGAGAAAAAGGCAAAAGCATCGGCTATAGAGGCGATAAAAAATCAGAAAGAAGCAGAGAAACAAAAAAAGAAAGCAGAGGATTTGGTAGGCGAAATTAGAAAGCAAAATGAAAAATTGGATAGAGCCTATCTCGAGGCTAGATTAGCAAAAGACAAAGCAGAGATAGCATTTATCGAAGCCAAGAAGCAAGAACGCATTGCCGTCAGCTCCCAATCAGAAGAGAAGAAATCAAGAATTATAGCTGAAAAACAAACGCAAATAGCCGAAACCGCATTCAAACTATCAACAAGATTGTATTACCTTTCAATCGCTCAATCGCTCGAAGCGAAGGCAGTAGGTATTGAGGATAAAGATCTAGCGGGATTGGCTGCGCTGCAAGGTTATTTGTTTCATACAGAAAATGAAGGAAACAAGTATGACCCATATGTTTTTAAGGGATTGTATAGTGCATTGACAAAACTTTATAGCACCAATTATAACTCCGTGAAGGCCACTGGATCGTTGACAAACAGGATGTATTCACTTTCTATTTCGGCTAAAAATTCAACCTTTTTTGCTTCTGGCAGTGACGGTAAGATTTATTCAGGCAGTTATACAGACTTAGTTTTGACGGATGGTTTGGTAGGTTCGAATGCCTTTCCTAACAAAGTGTTGGCGTTGAGTAAGGATGAGAATTATCTTGCTGTTGGCAGCGATTCAACTTTTATTCAGGTTTATGATTTAAAAAAGAATGGCGAAAAGCCAGTGCTTTTGAAAGGCCACACCAGTCTAGTAAATGATATAAAGTTCCTGCCTAATAATTCGGGCTTTATTTCGGTTTCAAAAGATAAAACGGTGCGTTATACAGACTTGTCTAGCTTTCAAAGTAAAAAATTATTGACGTTGCCATTTGACCTTAAGTCAATATCCATCAACTCTAATGGCTCCAAATTGGCTGGTGCATCTCCTTCCGGAAATTTGGTATTGATTAATTTGGAAGACAAAACCTTTTCAATTCTTAGAAATGAAGCACCAAATAGAATATTATCAGTCGCTTTTCATCCCACTAAGAATATTTTAGCCTACGGCACAGAATTGTTAAACAACAAGGGGCTTCCTCGAAAAGGCAGTGTTAAAATTATTGATTTAGAGACCCAGTCAGATCAAACGAAAGAATTAACCGGTCACAATGCTGGCGTATCCGCTATCGAATTTAGTCCAGACGGTTTGCTTATCGCTAGTGCTGGCTTAGACAATAAATTACAAATGTGGGTGGTTGAAAAGCAAGATGAATTGCCAGTTGTTATGGATAACAATAACGGAAACATTTGGGATATTGGATTTTCTCCCGACTCAGGCTATCTTCTTGCATCTTGCAACAATGGCGAAATCAGAGTTTGGCCAACGAACTCCAAAACCTTGGCAGATCAGATTTGCCCGAAACTAAGTAGAAACTTAACAGCTGACGAATGGCAGAAATACATTGGAAGTGATGTACCTTATCGAGCAACATGTCCAACTAAATAATATGCTTTTTAGATTTCTTTTGGCCTTAGTCGTTGTTTTTTCTTCAATAAGTGCTTCGATCGGTCAATCTTCTGAATGCGAAACCACCCTTAATCAAGCCACCCAAGAATTTTCTGTTGGCCATTTTTATGGAATACCGTCACTTTTAGCCCCCTGCCTAAGTAAACTTACGAAAGAACAATCGGTCAAAGCCTATTTGTTGCTAACTCAGGTATATTTAGTGATAGATGACCCGATAGCTGCAGAAGGTAGCTACCTTAAATTATTAAGAGCAGATCCTGAGTACATTGCCACAGAAGAAAAGGATCCAATCGATTTGGTCTATCTCAGTAAGGGATTTACAACGAGGCCGATAATTACACCACGTGTATTTGTCGGATTAAATGCTAGCATCGCTGAAACCATCGCAAGTGTTAATTCTGATCCGGTGCCGATAGTTACAAAGCAAAGCTTGGGGTTAGGGATTCAATTTGGCGGGGGGCTGGATTGGAATATTGATGATCATTTCAGTTTTTGTGTGGATTTCTCTTTCAGCACAAAGGCCTACAAATCAATAAGAAGTGACATTTCGGTTCGTGACGAACAGAGTTTCACAGAAAGTCAATCATGGCTTGATGTTCCTTTCTACCTTCGGTATTCGCGGAAATTCGGAAGATTCGATCCTTATTTGTATGCTGGCTATGCCTTTAACTCTTTAATTGGCGCAAATGGCCAGGTGGTGTATACAAATAATAGTCTGAGTTCTTCTGTGCCGTCCGAAGGGGCAATTCCATTGCTTTATAAAAGAAATAAATCCAATAGCTCTTTAGTTTTTGGTTTGGGTTCAAGTTATAAGATTGGGAAAAATTTCATTACAGTAGATTTGCGTTACATGAATGGGTTAACAAACTTAACCAATATTGAGAACAACTATTATGATGCAGCGGGCAGTAGCGTGCTTTCAAATTCCATCACACAATACCGACTTATTGGAGATGTCATAAAGCTTGATAATTTTGCCATTTCATTTGGTTTTAGATACCCTCTCTACAAGCCACGAAAACTCCACAAGGGTCGCCAACAATTTGACGGATTGAAAGTTTTTAAAAAAAAGGACAAAAAAATAGAACAAGGCAATTAAATGCGTATCAGTATAATATTGATTTTTGCTCTTCTGCTTTCATGCGATTCGGCCTCTAATCTGGAACTACCAGAGGATAATTATTTTTTAAAATATTTTGGAAATGACGGTAATCAGAAAGGAGTTGACGTAGAAGTTGATTCGGAAGGTAATTTCTATCTCTTAGGATCAACGGATTCTTTGGGGGGAAACACGGAAGGCAAGGAAAGACAAATCATACTTATCAAAACTGATGCTAAGGGCGATTTGATATGGCAAAAATATTTTGGGACAAGCAATGTCGATAATGCGCGCGATTTGTTACTCACTACCGACAATAAATTGGCTGTTTTGGCAAACTCTGCGCCATCGTTTGAAACAACTAGTGTAAGTTCAGATATTTATATCGCGATACTCAACACTAATGGAGACATTCTTCAAACAAAAATTGTCGGACTGGCTAATTCAAACGAGGTTGGATATTCGATTTCTCAAACAAACGATGGTTTTATTGTTGCCGGGTCTACAACTGCTGTGGAGGCCAAAGGCAGTAGCTTGGTTGATACGGATCTAACTGATGGGTTGCAAATTAGGTTTTATTCAAACCTAGCTATCGATTATCCAAACTGGAGACAAAAGCTTGGCTCCGAATTTTCAGATGTAATAGTTAACCTAACGCAAAGTGAAAATGGAGAGTTTTCTTTGTTTGGCTATTCCAATAAAAAGTTGCCATTTACTACTACTACTACTACTCGTAACAATTATAATTATTGGGTCCGAGCTGTTAACTCATCTGGTAACCCTACTAGAGAGGAGACTTATGTTACAGATAATTCAACTGATTTCGTTTTGAACTCAGTAGTAAAAACCGACGAAGGATTTTTGTTGGTAGGCCAATCTGTGGTAAATAGCGGTTCCAGACTTTATGTATCAAAACTTTCTAAGAATCTCACTGGCGCAAAAAATTTCATCACGCCTCAACAAGGTGAACTAGGAACCTCGATTAGTGTTGAAAATTATGGCGCACCCAATTCATCGATCGCTTCTTTTAATTCAGAGATTTATGTTTTTTCAAACGAATCATTCAAACTTAATAATGCTAACTGGTATTTTGACAAGTTGAATATTGATGGAGGCAGTAGTTTAAAAGAACCTATTTTATTTGGTGGAGAGTTCGATGATAAAATTGGAGCAATAAAAGTATTGAAAGACGGGAAAATAGTAATGATTGGAACAATGGCGATTGGGACTAGGGGGTCGGAACAAAAGATGACTTTAATAAAGGTAAACTCATCGGGGAAATTCGCTAGGTAGCTTTGTAAATTCGTCTATTTTGGTTACTTTTATGGTTTGTAAAAGATAAAATTAACAAGACTAATCTTACATGCTCTACTTTTTGCGAAAAAGTTTTATTTTTTTAGTTTTTGGAGGGATTATTCTACCAATCTTTGCTGGTTTTGCCCAAACAGTTGTTTCGCCCTCCTCTCCTTTAACAGATATTTGTATTGGAGATACACGCACCTTGTCTCCTATTACTGTTGTAGAGACGTCAGTTTCTGGTTTTTCAACTACAGGGACGTTCATTTTAGCACCACCAGCGAATTTTGAGTTTATTCCTGGTACCGGAACCGTGAATGCGGTAGGCGCTGGTTTTTCTTCCTCTGGATCAGTCACTACTTCCTCCCAAATTACGATTAACCTGGTTGTAAGTTCAACTGCTACATTTGATTTATTTGAAATTATTGATTTGCAAGTCAAAGCCATCGCACCTTCGTCATTTGGAAATATAACTAGAACTGGCGGCACATTCGTTGCGGGCGGACAAGCTAGTGAAAGTTCTACCAGTTATGGCTTCCTTTCAAGTATTTTGCCACCCACCATTACTACCCAACCTACTGACAAAGCCGTCTGCTCGGGAAGCACCGTTACGTTGAGTGTGGTGGCTGATGGGTCAGCGCTGAGCTATCAATGGCAAAACGATATTTCGGGCTTTTATACAAACATATTAGGGGCAACTACTAGCACGTTTGTTAAAGCAAATGTTTCAGGTTTAGATGCGGGTAACTATCGAGTGATCGTTACAGGAAGTGCAAGTTGCGTTCCGATAAGTGTGACAAGTGATGCTATTGCTATTGCCGTTGACATTCCTGCTTCAATTGTGACTCAGCCAATAGTTCCTTCCGGTATTTGTGAAGGCTCAAGTTTAAGTTTGGATGTGTTTGCTGCTGGAACAGGTTTAACCTATCAGTGGCGGAAGAATGGCATTCCGATTGCTGGGGCTCTTTCACCAAGTTATACGAAGCTCAATTCGACTCTTTCAGATAGCGGTAATTATACTGTTGTTGTTACTAGTAACGGTGTCTGTGTTCCGTCTCTTCTTATAAGTAATTCAGTTGCTGTTTCAGTTAATCCAATCCCTGTATTGAGCAGCGCGTTGGCACCTGCATCAATTTGTAGCGCTAGCACGTTTAGTTATACTGCTACGAGTGCCACGGCAGGTTCTACCTTTGCTTGGTCACGCGCATTGGTGGGGGGTATCAGCCAGTTAGCCAATTCAGGAACAGGGAATGTGAGCGAGACACTGACCAACACGACCGCTGCCCCGATCAATGTTACTTATCAATACACTACAACAGCAACTGGTTGCAGTAGCATCCAGAATGTAGTGGTAGTGGTTAATCCAAGCCCTGTTTTAAGCAGCACGCTTACACCGGCAGCGATCTGTAGTGGAACGATCTTTAGTTATACTGCTACGAGTGCTACGGCAGGTTCTACCTTTGCTTGGTCACGCGCATTTGTGGGAGGAATCAGCCAGTTGGCCAATTCCGGAACAGGGGATGTGAGCGAGACGTTGACCAACACGACCACTGCCCCAATCAATGTTACTTATCAATATGCTACAACAGCCAATGGCTGCAGTAGTATCCAGAATGTGGTGGTAGTAGTTAATCCTATCCCTGTATTGAGCAGCCCGTTGACACCTGTATCAATATGTAGCGCTACCACGTTTAGTTATACTGCTAC
>JBIKRT010000135.1:0-8163 GCA_044349005.1 Cyclobacteriaceae bacterium | reverse complement strand
AGCATAAAAAATCTGCAAGGTTTTAAAGATAAAACCCGACTTTCTTGCAGATTGTTTCAACTCAATTCGATCGATTTTATTCAAAAACTAATCCCATTGGGCTTTTTAAGGAGTGACTAATTATTCTTGTGTTTTCTACCAGTTGATTGATTGCCTTGGTATTCAATTGCTGTCCTTGTGCCAAACGATCCACAGTAGGAATCAAATCAGCCATGAGGTCTGTAAGTTGTTTCACTTGATCTTCCAGTTTCACTTTATCAAATGTATAAAAAACTAACCCAATAATTCCCTAAACTCTAAACCCTTTCTACCCCCAGACCCGGTTTATTCGAGCAAGTCATAATTCCGTCTTTTAACTCAAAGCCACCCTTTACAATATCTTTGGCAAGGTCAAGGCTTCCGTCTAAGTCGATATATTTTGTGTTGCTGCACGCAAATGCAACGTGAAGCGCAGCGGTAATGCTGATGATACTTTCATCATTACAGCCCCAGAAAAGATCGATGCCTTCCGTCAAGCCGATGTCGGCTATTTTCAAGCCTTGGTTTATACCCCCACACTTCATTAACTTGATATTAAAAATCCCAACTGCTCGTGTTGGCTTAATTAACCGAAGGGCATCGTGCGAATCCAGTAAAGATTCATCAGCAGCCACAATTGCTTTTACTTCGTCTGGCAGCATGCGCAACTCGTCAATTGCTTTGGCAGGAAGTGGTTGCTCGATTAACTCAATATTGAGATCTTTTGTTTTATGATAGAATTCAACCGTTTTTTCAACGGTGTATCCCTGGTTCGCATCAATGCGGATCATAAACTGATTCCCGAATTTCTCACGAAGTTTTACAAGCCTTTCAATGTCTTCATCAATATCTAATCCAATTTTGATTTTGAGGGCTCTGAAACCCAACTTCCCGTATTCTTCTGCCTCTTTCAGTGTCTCCTCCACATTCTTAATGCCAATGGTGTTGGAGGTTGCCATTGATTTGATCTTATGACCTAGGTACTTTACAAGTGGTATATCCAGGTGTTTTGTTAATGCATCGTGCAAAGCAATATCTAGCGCAGCTCGGGCGGCTGGTGTTGTTGGAAATTTTTGCCATATCTCAAACAACAGCTGGTTGAGTTCTAAAATATCTCTGCCTATTAGAAACTCGAGATTTGCCTCGGTCAGCGAAGAGAGCGTTTGATTTAGGTGCTCACCCGTAACGTATTCGCTTGGGTTAGCTGCACCAATTCCAGTTACTCCGCTTTCGAGCGTAACTTCAACGAAGGCATTTATCACTTCATCAATTGTTTTGAACGCAATTGTATAAGGCTTTTTATTTCCAAGGTCGGCTGACCATGTTTTGATGGATTTAATTTTCATTTGATTCGCTCTCTGATTGTTTTAGGGTTTCTTGAAGTGTGGAATAAGCCGTAAATTTTAATCACATTATCATACACTTTGTAATATATTTTGTAGGGAAACTTGCGTAACAAACCACTGTGGACGCCTCTTCTATTTTTTGGATTCATTAAAGGTGTCCGTCCGATAGAGGAAAGCATTTCTTCTAATGAAAGCCGAAACTCTTCTTCTAATCCGTTTCTCCTTTCTTGATACCAACCGACAATCTCTAATAGATCGGTCAAGGCCTCATCGGTATATTGGACATTATACTTGATTTGCATTTTTAAAGACCTGCGCTTTGACCTCGTCCCAAGTATACGTCTTGCCCTGGCCGGATTCATGCAAATCAATACGCCTATCCAACTCCTTTTGTTGCTCTTCCGTCAACCCAATTTCAGCGTTTGAATCATCAGCTATGCTTTGCCAAAGTACATCAATCAACTGTACTTTTTCGTCAGTTGATAGCTTCAAAATTTCTTCAACATCAATCATAATTTGATTTTACCGCAGTCTCAAAGATACAAAAAATCAACTCCTTATCATTTTCTTAAACACTTCTACCAATCTTTCTACGCCATCTTCTAGTGGAAGTAAAACTGGAATACCTAATTCCCTTTCTTGCTCGGCTGCATAGGTGCGTGCGTCAGCTTCTTTCATTTTCATGGTATTCACCGTTAATGCAACAGTGGGTGCACCATATTGTTTAATTAAGTCTATTTCGTCTTTAATGGCTGGAATAGTAGCTGGATAATCTTCCAACCCCTTGTATTTTTTCCTTGCGGGATTATGCTGAAGCACTGCTGCATTGGCAGCGGCCGAAATAATCCATTCTGCGCCCGCTGGGCCACTAGGATTGCGTAATGACGATTGACCTTCAATGAAAATGATATCCGGTTTTTCTTCTCGCCAGCATTGAACGATAGCGTGTTCCATCTCACCTGAAATAAAATCGTTTAGCGTGCTATCGAAAATAAATCCATATTTTGCTCCCTGCATCCAACCGGTTTGACCTGTATAAATCATCTCGGCCTTATAGCCAGCCGCTTTCATGGCTTCGGTCAAGAATCTGGTAGTAGTTCGTTTACCCAACGCACAGTCGGTACCAAGTACCGCTATTTTGGGGCATTTCACTTCTTTAATATCTCCCGACCAGAAATGCAGATCTTTAAATTTCTTCGGCTTTCTGACATCGATAATTTTAACTTTTTTCCTTTTTGCGAGTGCCACTAAATCGGCATGATCGGAAACATAATCGTGCAACCCATTTACAATGCTGTAGCCATTTGTAATTGCTTCGCGCAGCATCACTTGAAGTTCTTTCGGCAAAACGCCTCCTTTTGTTGCAACCCCGATGATGCAAAACGTGGCTTTCTTTTTAGATTTTTTTGCAAACTCTTTCAAGGAGGCATAAACAGGTATACCTCTGTTTTTTCCATCCAACACCTCGCCAGCATCCTTGCCTGCTTTCTTTTGGTCTATCACGCCAAGTATGTGGAAACGCTCGGTACCGCGTATTAAACCATGGGCTGTTTTTCCGTTGTCGGAATCTAAGTAACCTGCGGTGATAATAATTGCATTACTTTTTTTCATTTATTGATGTTGTTGATATTTAAAGTCTTGATGTCTACAACTGGGTAGTCAAATTTAACAGAAGACAAATCTGGTTTGTATTTCTTCTTTCTTTTCAATTCGTAATTATACACCAATTGGCCAAGATTTTTCATAAACGGATATCCCAATTTTTTGTATTCATATTTTCCATCATTATAAATACCATCGGTGTTGGTAGCAATAACTGCTGAAAGCATAAACTCAACTCCATTTTTAAAATCCACGATGTAGGCATTGTCTATCAAATAGCCATAAGCATCACCTACTTTGTTGAAAATTCTAATATTAGTAGGAATAGGTTCTTTGTCTTCACCATACATTAGAAACTTACAATAAGCATCATAATAGGTAGAATCGAGCGCGTAGTTTGGGTAGCGTGTTTCTGTAGGTAGCTGCGACATATACTTTAATACAAACTGCCGATCATCTTCGGTTAAGTCAAATCGATTGATTACTGGAACGGTCTCTGGAAATATTATTGACCTTAAAATTTTTTGTTGGTCAACAAGCGAATAAAAATTCTTGTAACTGAAATCGAAAGGCTTATTTACCAGCGAATCTTTCTTGATGAAACCTATACCTTTCAATACTTTCGAATGCATAGGTATTGAATCATTTGACAGCATGGGTTGCTGGAAAAGGAGCGTATCATTTCTAACAAAGCGCAACGCCTCTGTGTGCCGGTTTTGGTCTGGAGAAAGAGCTCGCTCAAGGCGATGCAGTAATCGGAGATGGTAGCCTTTATTGGCTAAGATTTCGTTAGCGGATCTCTGACCTAAAAATTCATACAATCTATTGTGGGCATCGTTGTCGCTAACGATTAAAATTTTCTTTGCGTAATGGGCTATCGAAGGCAACCCCGATTCTGCCGTTGTATCTTTCTTTACTGAAAGCTGACCTGAATAAACACTGTCGTGAAAAATAGGCGTATACTTATCAATGCCGGTTTCTTTGAGGTGATTTAATTTCTCAAGTGCCAGCAAAACCATTGGAAGTTTTACGGTGGAGGCAGGATAAAAATATCGGTTGGAGTCTAAGTTGAAGTAAAAAGATTTAAAGGTTGGTTTGTTGGTAGCATCGCGGTTGATGCGAGTGTAAATAATTTGTATCTCAAGCGTATCCTTCTTATCTAAATATTCTCGAAACTGGTTCGGCTGCCGCTTCATCAAGTTAACTAAAAGGTTTTTATCTTCCCTTAGCTGGGGCTGACAAGCGGAGAGGATCGAACTTAAAATAAGTAACATTACCGTTACTACTCGCACGTTCATTCTATTTAAAATTAAAAAAATAATTGCTTAAGAAATTCCAAAACATAGTACCCAAGATGGCCAAAAACTTCGCTTTGTAGAAACTCACTTTCAGCTTATTTTCAAAAAAATACAACAATGTTGTATTAATAAGTAAACCAACAGAAGCTAATGCTAAAAAGGTGAGGTATTCAAGCAAGATGTCGGGGTTTTGGCTTTGGAAAGTCCAAATGCGATTGAAAATATAATTTGAACTAGCTCCTGCCAAAAAACCAAAACCATTAGCAGCATATTTATGAACCTTTATTCTTTCTTTGAACAAGTAAGTGACAGAGAAATCAACCACTGTTCCGCTTGCCCCAACAATCCCAAATCGTATGATTTTTACAAGTAGTTCTGAAAACATTTGATATAAAAAGCTGGTAATTTCTGCTTTGAGACCATCCCAAAAAATCAAATATAAAAACTTTAAATAGCCTACCTTTGCCCGATGGAAGAAAGTGTGCCAAAAACTTCAGAAAATGAGCTAAACGCCTCACCCTTAACGATACAAAAAAAGGATGTTAGAAGACTAACGTTGGAAGAATTGAAGACCTTTTTTGTGGCAAAGGGCGATAAGGCGTTTCGCGCCACCCAGGTTCACGAATGGCTCTGGAAAAGATCCGTCACTGATTTTGATGACATGACTAACATTTCGTTAACAACACGCGAATTGCTTAAGCACCATTTCGTTATCAATAGCATTCAGGTGGATAATATGCAGCAAAGTGCTGACGGCACTATCAAAAATGCGGTAAAGCTACACGATGGCCTTATCGTAGAATCTGTGCTCATCCCCACAGAGAAAAGAATTACCGCTTGTGTGAGCAGCCAAGTTGGGTGCAGCTTAGCCTGTAAATTTTGCGCTACCGCACGGCTTAAACGCATGCGCAACTTGAACCCCGATGAAATCTACGACCAAGTAGCAACCATCAAACACCAAAGCGAACTGTATTTTGGCCGACCGCTCACCAACATTGTTTTTATGGGCATGGGCGAACCGCTGCTTAACTATAACAACGTTCTTGCTGCCATTGAAAAGATCACTTCCCCCCATGGATTAAACATGGCGGCTAAACGATTAACTGTTTCAACGGTGGGCATTGCCAAAATGATTGTGAAGATGGCAGACGATGAAGTAAAATTTAACTTGGCTGTCTCGCTGCACTCCGCCATCAACGCCACGCGTTCGTCCATTATGCCTATCAATGATACCAACACGCTGGAAGAATTGGGCGAAGCCTTGAAATATTGGTACAAAAAGCGAAAGAAAAAGGTCACCTACGAGTATGTTGTCTGGGAAGGTGTGAATGACACTGAGAAAGATGCGCTTGCTCTGCTTGAATTCTGTAAACTAATTCCCTGTAAAGTAAATATTATAGAGTATAATAAAATTGAGGAAGACGGCTACCGTCAGGCAAAAGAAGAAATATTGCTGATGTATCAAAACCTTTTAGAGAGCCACGGCATCACCACACGGATCCGTAAAAGTAGAGGCAAGGACATTGATGCCGCCTGCGGGCAACTGGCCAATAAAAGCTAACCGAAAAGTTGAAGAGAGCATTCATACTGATATTGATTTTAGTTTTAGCAGAATTCACCGCCATTGCCCAAAAAAAAATAATTGGAAATGTGGTCGATTCAGCTTCGCTTGCACCTTTACCGGGCGTAAACATTCATATCAAAAATAAATATCAAGGAACTGCCACCGATGCGAAAGGCTTTTTCAAAATTTCGGTGTTGCCTACCGATACCTTAATTTTTTCTTACATAGGGTATAAAATGGAGGCTTTCACCCCAGCGGAGTTGAGCAACGAATCGGTAGTGGTGCGATTAACTCAGCAGCCGAAGGTACTCGAAGCAGTAACTATTATGGCTAAATCGCTGCAAGGCCAAAACTCATCCACACCCGTTCAATTGCGATCCAAATCAAGACTCATGAATTATGGCCCCTACGGAGCTGGGTTTTCGTTATCTTACTTCTCGAAAGAAGAAAAGGAAAAGCGAAAACTGGCACGGGTGGTGGCAGAACAGGAGCGGGTGAAAAATTATCTCCTCGTGGTCTGCTCGCCCGATGTGAGACAACGGATAATGGAAGAATATGCTATCAGTGAAGAAGATTATTATTCGATTTTGATTAAATTCAACGAACAAAGTACCGGTAGCTTATATGACCTTACGCCCGAAGAATTAATTGTGGTATTTTCAAATTTTTACCAACGCCATGTGTTCAAAAAGTAAGTGCCTTATCCGTGTGAAAAAAACGTCTTATCTTGGGGCATATTTTTCGTTGTTTATGAAGAAGAGGTTCTTTTTTGCATTAATCGGACTAAGTTCAATTCTGTTTAGTGCTGTTGCGCAAGATGGCGAGCGTGTGCTGAAAGGCAAAGTAATTGATTCTATTTCTGTGGAGTCCTTGCCGTATGTAAATGTCCGAATTAAAAATACTGAACGAGGCGTTTCATCTAACATACAAGGCCAGTTTGAGATAAACGTTTTTCCGCATGACACACTGGTGTTTTCGTTTGTAGGCTATTATACAAGAGAGCGAATTGTACCCCTCACCGGAGATTTTTTATTGGTACACATGCACGAACAACCTAGGATGTTAACCCCTGTAAACGTGTATAGTTCGGTCAAGCTGAAAGGAGTTCCTGGGGCACCTTATAATCCTTACAAACTGTCATTTAAGGATTTGAATCCAAACAGCACCGTGTATGGCGTTGTGCCTACATTTGGGCCCAATCTACAGCTGCCATTGAGCTTTGGAAGCAAAGAATCAAAGGAGTTCAGAAAGCTTCAAACCGATACCGAAAAGAAAGGGAAAGCAAAAGTCTATTCAGAACTCATTAATGATCCGACTACAAAACAAACCATACTGGAGCAATACCCTATGTCGGATAAAGAGTATTACGATATACTGGTGAAATTCAATCAATCTAAATCGGCCATTATCTCAGGTATGGATGCCAAAGAGATTATGAACGTATTGTTATATTTCTATCGCGATCAAACCAAGGCAAAACAAAAGAAATGAGTGACGAAAAACATTTCCGTTCATCCGAAAAAGTAAGGGATTTTGTAATAGGCATGAGCGATGGGTTAACCGTTCCCTTTGCGTTGGCCGCGGGCTTAAGTGCAGTAGCCACTCCTTCCTTGGTTATTACCGCTGGCCTAGCAGAAATTGCTGCCGGTTCCATTGCCATGGGATTGGGCGGCTATTTGGCCGGACGAACTGAAATTGAGCATTACGATGCGGAAGAACAACGCGAATATGAAGAGGTAAAGCACAAACACGAAGTAGAAATACGTGAGACAAAGGAAATATTTGCCCAATACGGATTGAGCGATGAACTGCAAGAACAGATTGCCCGTGAAATGGCTAAGAAACCGAAGGAATGGGTCGATTTTATGATGCGCTTCGAGCTGGGTCTTGAACGCCCCGATAAAAACAGAGCCCACCACAGTGCACTTATTATAGCCATTAGTTACATCATCGGAGGGCTGATTCCATTGAGTGCCTACTTCTTTACTTCCACCGCGGAAGAAGGCTTGATCTACTCAAGCATTATAACGTTGCTTTGTCTAATTGTTTTTGGTTTAGTGAAGAGTAAACTAACCGGTCAGCCGTTATTGAAAGGAGCGTTGCGCGTTACCCTTATTGGGGCTGCCGCAGCAGCAGCAGCTTTTACTATTGCCAAATTGATTGCTTAGCGAACAATTGACTAAACTATTCTAACCTCCTGCAAGGTGCTTGTGAAAGCTCCCCTTACTTAGTAGCATCCAAAATTAAAGATTTCCAGGTGAACTTGGCATCCTGTTGGAATGTGGAAAACTCCACCCCGCTCAACGGGTGGTGGAGTTTTCCATATTTCAACAGG
>JBIKRT010000064.1:0-26050 GCA_044349005.1 Cyclobacteriaceae bacterium | reverse complement strand
TATAAGCATCAACCTTATTGCTGACAAGTTGCTCTCCAGCAGAGCTTGATTCCTCTTCAGGCTGACGCGCTAATTTTAACAAATTATCGCATCAAAGTCACCAACTATTTTTCAGTACATTACCAAGACCTGTCAGCTTACAATCTAAAAACGCCACCTCCCGCAACGCGGTTTTAGTGAGATTGGCCAAGCTAAGATTGCAACTTTTGAATTCGCAATTGGAGAAAATAAAATTGGAAAAATCGAAATGAGAGAAATTACAATTCGAGAAGGTGCAGTTTTCATATTCGCCTTTGGTAAGCCTGCTTTGAGTGAAATCAACCTTGTCAAACAACTTGTTTTCAACGTAATCTAATGCCATTTTCAACTTCGTTTAACTCTTTTTTTGCAACATTATGGAAGCAAGGTAAATGAATCATTCTAGAAGATAATTTTTTTACTCGTATTTTGCCGAAATTTTAATTGCGAAGAATGGCGGCTCTCTCTATTATCATTCCGGTTTATAACGAAGGGAAAACCATTCATCAAATTCTGGATAAAATAAAGGCCGTTCAGTTAATGGGCAACCTTGAAAAGGAAGTGGTGATTGTAAACGATGCATCTAAAGACGATACCGAACAGGCAATTCAAAATTATCAAAGTAACAATCCTGCGCTACCAATTCGTTATTTCAAGAACCCGCAAAATACAGGCAAAGGTTTTTCGCTTCGCAAAGGAATTGCAGAAGCGTTGGGTGATTATGTGATTATTCAAGATGCTGATTTAGAATATGACCCTGCAGAATATAACATTTTGCTAAAACCAATATTGGATGGTTTTGCCGATGTGGTGTATGGCTCACGTTTTATGGGTGGAAGACCGCATCGGATTTTGTTTTTCTGGCATACCATCGGAAACAAAGTACTTACGTTTCTTTCAAACATTGGTACTAATTTTAACTTGTCAGATATGGAGACATGCTATAAACTTTTTAAGCGTGAAATTATTCAACAAGTAAAATTGAATGAAAATAGATTTGGTTTTGAGCCCGAAGTGACTGCAAAGATTGCAAAAATAAAAGGCATTCGGCTGTACGAGGTAGGCATATCGTATTATGGCCGAACCTACGATGAAGGAAAGAAAATAAGTTGGATGGATGGATTTCGCGCTATCTACTGCATCATAAAATATAATTTCTTCGCGTGATTATTTAACTCAATTAGGGGTGAATTTAAACCGTTGCAATTATCTGAAAGTTCAATCGACTGTCGTCTGAATGTTATTGACCAAATCTTGTATGATTAAAAATAAACTACTCTATTTTCTTCCGGTTATCATTGTCTATATCGCTGGTATGTTTATCGATATACTTGAAGTAGACGAGGCGCAATATGCTGAGATGAGTCGCGAAATGTTGCAAACAGGGCAATACTTAGAAGTGTTTAATCATGGCAAAGATTACCTGGATAAACCGCCTTTGCTTTTTTGGGTAACCACCTTATCGTACAGGGCATTTGGTATTTCCAACTTTACCTACAAATTACCATCTGTTTTGTTTACGCTGTTAGGATTGTTTGCTACCTATCGATTAGGTAAGCTTTTATATAACGAACGAGTAGGTTTTTATGCTGCACTTATCTTGTCTACTTCGCAAGCCTGGTTTCTAATTAATCATGATGTGAGAACCGACACCATTCTTGCCGCGTGCACAGCAGTTGCGTTATGGCAGCTAGGTGAATTTCTGGGCAGCCGAAAATTCACTCATATTATTTTTGGAGCCTTAGCTGTGGCAGGTGCCATGATGACAAAAGGACCCATTGGCTTAATGGTGCCTGGACTGGCCATTGGTTTTCATTTGATGGTGAGGAGGGAATGGAGAAAAATTTTTCAATGGCAGTGGCTCGCTATGTTGGCAATTGTTTTGATTTGCTTAATACCAATGATGGTAGGGCTCTACCGACAATACGATATGCAGCCAGGCAAGTTGATAGACGGAATGCCGATTGGTTCAGGACTAAAGTTTTTTTTCTGGACACAAAGTTTCGGGCGTATCACGGGTGAGAATTATTGGAAAGACGATACTACGATACTGTTTTTCACGCATACCTTTTTGTGGGCTTTCTTGCCTTGGTGCGTTTTGTTTGTGGTATCGTGGATACGAGCTACCATTCAGCTAGTAAAATCAAAGTTTAGGTTTCAAGCAAATGACGAGGCAATCACATGGGGTGGTTTTGTTTTTCCGTTTATTGCGTTTTCGTTATCACATTATAAACTTCCGCACTACATTTTTGTAATCTTGCCACTAGCAGCCATTAGTACAGCTCATTATGTTAATCAACTTATAGCTTCGCCAGAAGGAAAGGGCAAGTCAATTTTTAAGTATGTGCAATTATTTATCGGCTTGTTACTTTTTGTTCTTGGTTTCTTGTTGAACGGTTTGTGCTTCCCTACGACTAACTTACTAATTTGGGTTGTTTGGGGACTTGGTTTTCTGCTAGTCATAAATTTTGGATTGAAAGGCAAGACTGATTTTCAGCGAATTTTGTTACCATCGGTGGTAAGTGCAATTACTCTTAACTTTATTCTAAACCTCAATTTTTATCCAACGCTATCAACATATGCCTCCGCAAGTAAAGCTGCGCAGCTCGTAGCAAAAACACCTGAATCGGCTAACTATGTCGCGTACGGTGAGGTGGGCAGTTACGGTACTGATTTTTTTAGCAAAAGGATTATACCTGAATACGCAGCGTTTGCTGTTTTGCGCGAAGAATGGCGTGGCAAGATAACCTGGATTTATACAGGCGAAGAAGGCGCAGTCGTGATCCGTCAATCAGGTGTTCCAATATTAGAGGAAAAAGAATATGACCATTTTCATATCTCTAAGCTATCGATCAATTTTGTACGACCTTCTACTCGATCACAGCAAATAAACCATCGCTATTTATTTAAAGTAAAATTATAGTTGAATTACGTCACGGCTTTTAACTGTGAAAGTTCTTCCTCTGTAAATAAACGAGAACGAATAATAAATCGAATGCCGAAAGGTATTTCCAGCGAAAAGCTAGAACCACGGCCTTCAATCACATCTAATGTAAGTTGGGTGTGTTTCCAGTATTCAAATTGATCGCGACTCATAAAAAATTCGCAATCGTGTATGGTTCCTAATTTGACATCGCTGTCTCCGGTTTTAAATTCCCCTTTCTCGAAACACATCGGCTGTGAGCCATCGCAGCAGCCGCCACTTTGGTGAAACATCAACGGGCCATTGATTTTTCGCAGCTTATCAATGGTTTCGCAGGCTAAGGGTGTGGCAGTGATACGTAGGACTTCCATGGATAAAAATTTAACTATTCGTGCATTCGTGGCATCAGCAAGTAATGCCACGAATGCTTGAATAAATGTTTTTCGAGTTGAAGAAAGGTTTAAGGCGTCAGACACTTTCAACGTGTCATGAATCCTAAACCTTTGCTACTCAACTCACTAAAAGAAACCCAATTTTTTCTTGTCGTACGAGATAAGCATGTTCTTAGTATTTCGATAATGGTTAAGCATCATCTTATGCGTTTCACGACCAAAGCCCGATTTCTTATATCCACCAAAAGGTGCGTGAGCCGGATATGCGTGATAGCAGTTTACCCACACACGCCCAGCTTGAATGGCCCTGGGTAGTTGATAGATCTCGTGCGCATCGCGTGTCCACAGCCCAGCGCCAAGTCCATAGAGCGTATCGTTGGCAATTTCAATCGCTTCTTCAGCGGTTTTAAAAGTAGTTACGCACACTACAGGGCCAAAAATTTCTTCTTGAAAAATGCGCATTTTATTGTTGCCTTTGAAGATGGTTGGTTGAATATAATAGCCTGTTTCTAACCCACTGTTTAAGCCAGCTTTTGCGCCTCCGCATAAAACTTCAGCACCTTCTTGTTTCCCGATATCTAAATAAGACAGGATTTTTTCGAATTGGTCGTTGGAAGCCTGAGCGCCCATCATGGTATCTTCGGCTAGCGGATGCCCCATTTTAATAGCTTTTGTTCGCTCAATCACGCGCTTCATAAACTTTTCATAAATTTTTTCATGCACTAGAATGCGCGAAGGGCATGTGCATACCTCGCCTTGGTTAAGGGCAAAAAGAACAGCCCCTTCCACTGCCTTGTCAAAGAAATCATCATCGGCATCGCCCACACTTTCCATGAAAATGTTGGGTGATTTTCCGCCCAGTTCCATGGTAACCGGAATTAGATTTTCACTTGCGTATTGCATGATCAAACGGCCTGTAGTGGTCTCGCCTGTAAAGGCCACCTTTGCCACTTTGGGTGAGGTTGCCAAAGGCTTACCGGCTTCTACACCAAAGCCTGTAACCACATTGATAATACCGGCAGGAATAATGTTTTGAATCAATTCCATCAGTACAATTAACCCGGTAGGTGTTTGTTCAGCAGGCTTTACTACCACTGTGCAACCAGCAGCCAATGCAGGTGCTATTTTCCAAGCTGCCATCAACAACGGGAAATTCCAAGGTATAATTTGACCGACTACCCCAAGTGGTTCTTGTAAATTAATGCTGATGGTATTTTCATCGTGCTCAGACATCGTGCTTTCGTCTGAACGGATTACGCCAGCGAAGTATCTGAAATGATCAATTGCCAATGGGAGATCGGCTGCGCGTGTTTCGCGGAGTGCTTTGCCGTTGTCAACCGTTTCTATACGTGCCAAAAGTTCTAGGTTCTTTTCCATCACATCGGCAATAGCCAAAAGAACACGGCCACGCTCGGCAGCCGAAGTTTTTGACCACGTGGCAAACGCCTTATGGGCGGCATCAAGTGCTTTGTCAATGTCTTGCTTGTTGCCGCGGGCGGCTTTTGTAAACGCCTTTCCATCAATGGGCGAAATGTTGTCAAAATATTCGCCATTAGCGGGGGCTACCCATTCTCCACCTATAAAATGGTTGTAGTAGGGTTTAAAATCGGGTCTGCTTACCGGTGCCTTCGTCTCTTTCGCTATTTCTAATGTTTCCATAATTTTTTGTGGTTTTAAATTAATGAGTCAAATGTCAGCCTGATCTTTATCAGAAACTTGACCTTTTGAATCATTTAGTGTACCTGCCGTATCATTTCAATCGTTTACGAATAAATTTATTGCATATATTTAAGCTATTAAATTTTACCCTCCATGCGGAGTTCCCTTGATTTAGTCCCCCTCTCGCCCGAACGCTCGCTATACACCTTGGTGGAGAACCGATCGGCTTTTACTATGGATCATTGCGAATTAAATGTTTTTGAAACCCATCAGCGAGCTGAAAAGGTGAATTTGGTCTTTGGTGATTTGGTGCTTACTAGTATGCTTAGGGGCAAAAAAATAATGCATCTTTTTAATCAGCCTGGCTTCGATTACCTGCCTGGGGAAACTGTTATTGTGCCGCCCCACGAAACGATGAAAATTGATTTTCCCGAGGCGCGCAACGATAACCCTACACAGTGCATAGCCTTGGCTATTTCGGCAGACCATATTCTTGAGACCTTAAATTTATTGAACGAAAAATTTCCCAAAGCCGAAAGTCATTCGCCCTGGAAACTCAACGAGGATATGTTTCATCTCATCAACAATCAAGAGTTGGCCGATATAATTAACCGCTTGGTGAAGATTAGCATTAAAGAGCAACACCGCGAAAAAGACTTATTGGCAAACCTAGCGTTGCGCGAATTGCTGATCCGCTTGATGCAAACCCAAGCGCGCCAATTGTTCGAAAATAATTACCTCAAGCTATCGTCAGACAATCGTTTTGCCTTTGCTATTCAATACATAAAAGAAAACATCCGCGAGAAGATTGATTTGAATAAGTTGAGTGATAAGGTCTGCATGAGCCGCGCCAACTTTTTTAGGAAGTTTAAAGAAGAGTTTGGCTACGCCCCGGGCGATTATATTTTGAAAGAGCGCTTGAGACTTGCCAAGGAATATCTAAAACAATCTAAGTACAATATTACGGAAGCTTGTTATATGGCAGGTTTCCAAAATCTTCATTACTTTATAAGGGCATTTAAAAAGGAAACCGGGCTTACGCCCAGCGCATTTAAAAAAGTAGAGTAGGGGCGCATTCGGCAACCCTAAGTTGTGTGACGCCTAAAATCAGTTCTTTAACCTGACGGCATACATTACGGGCCAAAGTTTGCCAGTGATTAAAAGGGTCTTTGTTTTGGCTTCGTAGGCAATACCATTTAACACATCCGCCTCTGGGTATGATTCTGCTACTTTTTTAGCAATCGAATTGAAATCCATACGGCCTACCACATTACCTGTGGCAGGGTCAATTTTAAGAATGTAATTGGTTTGCCATTGGTTGGCGTAGAGAAAACCATCTATCCATTCCAATTCATTAATTTCTTTTAACGGATTGTTTTGGTATTTTACTAAAATCGACTTCGTCTCTTTTAACGTGACACTATCAAGAAAATGAATTTTTGAAGTGCCATCACTTACAATTATATTTTTTCCATCGGTAGTCATACCCCAGCCTTCGTTGAAATTGTAGGTAAACTCGCTGAGTTTTTTAAAAGAATTTACATCGTACACAAATCCTATTTTAGTGGTGTAGGTAAGCTGATAGATTTTATTATTGAGGATGGTCATCCCTTCACCAAAGTACTTTTCGTCTAGTTGAATCTTTTTGTCTTGTTTGCCGGTGCTCAGCGAAACTTCGGCAATCCACGAGGTTTTTTCGCGCCCGGTGCTTTCAAACAATTTTCCTTTGTAAATAGTCAACCCCTCTGTAAATGCAGACGGATCGTGAGGAAACGTGCGGACAACTTCGTAGGCAATTAAATCGGTATTTGTTTTTTCTTCTTTATCTTTCGATGGTGTACCGCATGAACTAAGTAAGATTGCACTGAGCAGAAAAAGAGATAGAATTTTCATGAAATACGGCAGTAAAAATTTTGACAAAGGTAGCCAATCCCTCTTAAATTAATATCAACAAAACGATTACGCACAATGAGCAAATTGATTCTAATCCTAAGCTTTTTAATCTTTTCAATTCAAACAAAGCAACAGACTTATCCGGTAGGTCAGATAAAAACAGACAAAGGCGAAATACTCTTTTGGTTGTACGATGAAACCCCCATCCACAAAAAAAGCTTTATAGAACTAGCGAATAAAGGCTATTGGGATTCGCTTACGTTTAACCGTGTAATCAATAATTTTGTAGCGCAGGGCGGTTGCCCCGATACACCGGAAGGCTTTTCTAAATCGCCTTACCTGCTAAAACCCGAATTTAACCCAACACTTAAACATGTTTACGGGGCAGTGGGGGCAGGCCGAGACAACAACCCTGAGAAGCTTTCGGCTAGCTGCCAGTTTTACATCGTGCAAAACAAAAAAGGACTTGCCCGACTAGATGGCGACTATACCATTTTTGGCCAAGTTTTTAAAGGCATGAATGTGGTGGATGCCGTTGTAAGTGTTAAAACCGATTCAACAGATACGCCATTGACACCGATAAAATTGGATGTCAATGTTATTCAACTTACCGCAAAGCAGTTGAATGAAATAGGGTATGTTGTAAAATAGGAGTAAGTAAAATTATCTCTTTGTTAACTTAACTAGATTTTCGATTTAAAAGTTGAATTATCTCTAAATTTGGTATAATAACACCTTTCACATGAAATCGCCATTAAGATGCTCCAAACCCAACAGCATGATAATCTCAGCGATTCCATGTGGCAACTAAAAAACAATTATTAACGCATGAAAAAAAATTACTTGGCCATACTGGCAGTTCTTGTTACCCTTGTTTTTGCCTGTACCGTAACTAAGAATGATGGACTTGATAAGAATGCGAAAATATTCTTAACCCAATTTCAGAATACCTTGAGTAAAACGGATGACGATATTCTTTCGCTTTTTAAATCAACGCAAAGCAAAGAAGAAATTTTAAAAGGTATTGCTGTGTTGCAAAACAAGGACACCACTTTTGTTAAAACCGTATTAGTGTACGATGACGCAAAGGCCGTTTGGGAAGAAGGTTACCTGAACGTATCCATACCCGTGCAAATAATTGGCAAAGGAGCCGAGCCTGAAATCAACACGCTTACTTTAAGCCTTTTTCAAAAGAAAGACGGCAAATTTTATATTAATAAATTAGGAGGCCAGGAAGTTTACACAGCTTACTACTCCATAAAAAGTAAGATCGAAAACGCAGATGAATTAGAAAGGCGTTTAGCGGATGTAAAAATTTATTACGATCGCGCGCGCGAACTACAAAAGAACTATGATACCGTGGTTTGGTACGTGCACCACAATGACACCGCCTATTACTATGCCGTAAACGGAACATATATCTATGACTCACTTAATGGTAAGTCGCCCACCACTTTTAAAATGGGGTTATTGCATACCAGCGGCAAAGTAATTGTGCCCGTTAAATTCGATTTGGTTGGCAATCCTGGTATTAATTTGCCCAATGCCGTAGAAGTAAAGAAAGACGGTAAGATTGGTTATTATGGAATGGACGGAAAGCAACTTGTGCCTGTAGACTATACTTGGTTGGTGCCTTATGAAGAAGGCGAGGCAAAGGCGTTGGTAAAAAAGGATACACTTTTCGGCTGGCTCGATAAAGGATATCAATACCATGAAAATTTCCCCACACCCAAAGCGGAGAAATACATTAAAGATTTTGAGTATTTGACGGAGAGGAAGTTTGTGCTTGGGAAGGATTATCAGGAGATGATTAAAATGGCATGGTTGGCACCCGATAATATGTTTAGCGCTCATGGAATTGCTATTCCACCAGCATTTCTGGTGCATAATAAAATCTTTGATCCTGTGGTGGGTCAGTTTATAGAAACTCAAAAAAGTAATCGCGAATATTTTGTTTCTGGCAATGAATACCTTGAGAATCAAAATGAAAAACCAATGAGCATTTCAACGATGATTGATGTTTTCATTTCAAATTTTAAAACCAGGTATGTTGGTGGTAGGGAAGAGTTCTATACATCTCAAAAAATTACTGTTGTTGATAAAAAAGGGAACTTTTCAAGTTCAATTGAGATGAATGGTGATTATGATTTTAAATTCTTTAGAGTTAGAGATGACTTGTTCGGAGCTAAATATTTTTATGAAGAATTTGGCCCTGAAGAAAGAATGGTCGAGCAGAATTTTCCTTACCTTAGTTACTTTGCATTTGATGGGAAAAAATTGGTGCGATTAGATTCAAAAAGAAGATTTCCATTTACTCAATTTATAAAAATCGATAGTAGTTATTTTAAGGGTGAATTTGATTTACTGGTTATTGAAGATGGGTCGTTGAAAGACGCAGGAAAGTCTTCTTTTTTAGCTAAATCAACATTAGAATATATGCGCGATGATATCTTAGTTGACTACAATTTTATTGTTATGGATTCAGTTAGAGCGGAAAGATTCAAGTTCGAAGATCGCTATAACCCGACCATCTCCTCCTACGATGAAGTCTACTCTAATGCCTCTGAAATAGATAAATACAACTTAGATTTTCTTGCTAAGATTCTCGGGCCAGTCAAGAAGCCAATTTAGTGTGAGTGTTGCCGTTGGTTTAAAAAGATTTTTTTGGGGATTGCTTTTTGTGTTGGGCGCGGCACTCACTGTTAATGCGCTTACTTATCTTAATTTTAATCCAACTTACGGCTTTTTAAAGTTAAAGCAGGCTGCTGTTGCTGCTGGCCTTTATCTTCCCTTTTACTATTGTCACGTGTTGGTGGGTGGGCTCATTCTTCTGGCAGGTTTTATTCAGGTGTCGACTTGGTTTCGCAACAGGTGGATGAGCATTCACCGTAAGATCGGCTACTTTTATGTATTCGGAGTTTTATTTTTTGCCGCCCCAGGCGGATTGGTAATGAGCTTCTTCGTAGATCGTGGCTGGGCTGTACTAATTAGTTTTTTGTTACAAAGCGGGCTTTGGTTTTACTTTACAACCGTGGCCATATTAAAAATTAAAAAAGGAGATATTGCAGCACATGAACAGTGGGTGTGGCGCAGTTTTTCATTAACACTGGCGGCCATCACGCTTCGTTTGTACATTTTCTTTTCCTCCTACTATTTCGACTTAAGTCAACCTATCGCTTATGCCATTATTGCCTGGGCGAGTTGGCTTCCAAATTTTTTGTTTGTGGAATGGTTGGTGGCCAATAAACGATTATAGCAAAGCAGTGGAAGGAGAAGGGTTTCACAAAAGAATTGTAATTCCCCAACGTTTCAACTAAACCTATTCCATCTTCTTGAGTCAAACACAAAATAAGAATAAGCATGGTTTCAAGAAGAGCGTTTATCAAAGCAAGTGGATTGGCCATGTTTGGTCTTGGTATTGGCGGCATACCCCCCTTTATCACGCGCGCAGCTGCGCAGTCTAAAATTATAAGCCCCTATAAAAAGAGCAAAATACTAGTTTGCATTTTTCAGCGAGGTGCGATGGATGGATTAATGGCCGTTTCTCCATTTACCGATCCATATTTGAAGGAAGCCCGACCTTCGTTGTTTATGAATGCCAATAGCAACGGATCTCTTTTAGATTTGGACGGCAGGTTTGGCCTGCACCCTGGTTTTCAATCGTTTCATCAGTTATTTAAAGATAAACAACTTGCCATCGTGCATGGTATGGGTTCACCGAACACTTCGCGAAGTCATTTCGATGCTCAAGATTACATGGAGAGCGGCACGCCTTTTACAAAAAGCACTAGCAGTGGCTGGATGAATAGAGCGGTCGGTTTATTAGGGCATGATGGCAGCCCCTTCCGAGCAGTAAGCTTAACAAATAGCCTGCCGCGATCTTTCTATGGCGATAACCCTTCGGTAGCTATTAGCAACTTAGCTGACTTTGCCATACAGGCGAAGGGCAACAAGGCGAATGTTAATGCAGCAGCCCAAAGTTTCGAAGAACTCTACGATGCCGCTGGAGACGATCTCTTGAAAGAAACAGGCAAAGAAAGTTTCGAGGCCATGCGATTGCTGCAAAAGACGGATGTAAAAAGTTATAAACCAGCGAACGAAGCAACCTACCCGAATTCGCCTTTGGGCAATTCACTTAAACAAATTTGTCAGTTGATAAAAATGGAAGTGGGGTTAGAAATCGCTTTCGCGGAAAGTGGCGGTTGGGACACTCATTTTAATCAAGGCACAGACAAGGGCGTATTTGCGCGCAACGCTGCCGACTTGAGCAATAGTATTTCTGCTTTTTGGAAAGATGTAGGCCAACTTCAAGATGAGGTTACACTTATGACCATGACTGAATTTGGACGCACCGTTAAGCAGAACGGAACGGGCGGCACCGATCATGGCAGGGCAAGTTGTATGTTTATTGTGGGCAACGATGTGCAGGGTGGCCAAGTACACGGAGTGGTTAAACCCTTAGCACCAGAAAACCTAGCCGATGGCCGCGACCTGGCCGTAACAACAGACTTTAGAAGTGTTTTTAGCGAAGTGGCTGACAAACACCTTAGGTTAACCAATGATAAAATTCTTTTTCCGGATTGGAACGGAGATAAAATTGGGGTAATGAAAATGAGTTGATCAGGTTACAACCAAAAGAGGTATAAACAGATACTCATCTATTATGACCTTAAATATTCAAACAACACTAACGATGAAAAAATTGAAAGGTATTCGATTAGTCCTTTTTGCAACCCTGCCACTTGTACTTACTTCCTTTTCGCTTAACATAAAGCCAAAAGTTAAATTTCCTTATGCTCAGGCAGGCTTAACAGATCGGCAAGCTGCTGCGCACCTGCTTAGCCGCTTTACGTTTGGCGCAAAGCCAGGCGATATTGACAATGTATTGGAAATGGGGATTGAAACTTGGTTTGCGAACCAATTGGTAGGCGACTTGCCAGATCCAATAGTGGCCGATAAGTTACGTGCCTTTGATGCTTTGCAGTTAACTAATACTCAGGCGTTAGACTTGTTTCCAGATGCTGGCGAACTGCGAAAAATGGCGTTGGAAGAAGGAGTAATCACCAAAGACTCCCTCACCGATTTAGATAAAAAGGAATACAAAGAAAAGCTAAAGGCCTACGCTTTATCCAAAGGCTTTCGCGAGGTGAAAGAACTGCATCGTCAATTTATCAGTCAGAAAATCATCAGGGCCGTGGATGGCACCAATCAATTGCGCGAAGTACTTGTCGATTTTTGGTTTAATCACTTCAATGTGTCGGTCACAAAAAAGCAATGTGCCATGTTCATTCCCGCTTATGAGCGAGATGTCATCCGACCAAATGTTTCTGGTAAGTTCGAAAATTTGCTCTTAGCAACTGCAAAATCGCCAGCGATGTTGTTTTACCTCGATAACTTTTCGAGCGTTGGCATCAATGAGCGTTTCGAGAAGGCCGCAAATAGTAAAGTAGCTAAGAAAAAAATGGCGGGGAAGTTGGAACTAACAAATGAACAAATGGCGCAGCGCGAGAAGAAAAGGAAAACACAAGGCCTGAACGAAAATTACGCGCGCGAAGTAATGGAATTGCACACGTTGGGTGTAGACGGAGGGTATAGCCAAAAGGATGTAACCGAAGCTGCACGTGTTTTAACAGGTTGGACAGTCTACCCGATGGGTAAAAATGAAAAAGCGGCAAATATTCAAAAACTCATGAACAAAGTGGGAAATGAAAGCCTTGCCAATAATGGCTTCGTGCGGGAGGGTGATTTCCTTTTTGCTATGAACCGCCATGACTCAAAAATGAAAACAGTACTGGGTCATACCTTTGGGGGCGAACGCTACACAGAGGGAGTTGATCTGCTCACAATGCTGGCACACCATACTTCAACCGCTGTATTCATCAGCAGGAAATTAGCAGTGCGTTTTGTTAGCGACAACCCACCGCAATCATTAATCGATAAAATGGCAAAAACGTTTTTAGATACCGATGGTAACATTAGCGAAGTACTTACAACACTTGCATCGTCACCTGAATTTTGGAGCGAACAAAGCCTGCGCGCTAAAACAAAGTCGCCTTTTGAATATGCAGTAAGCACCTTGCGCGCTCTTAATGCTCATATAAAGCAACCGTGGCAATTAAATAACTGGATTACTAAAATGGGGCAGAAACTCTATTACTACCAGGCTCCGACAGGCTATCCTGATAAAGGCCAGTTTTGGATTAACACTGGCTCTTTGTTAAATCGGATGAATTTTGGACTGGCACTAGCGGGGGGAAAAGTAACTGGCATCGCGTTCGATCTGGTGGCACTGAATAATAATCATGAGCCCGAAAGTGCCGAGGCTGCATTGCCGATATATGCAAGGCTAATGCTGCCCGAGCGCGACTTAGACCGGACTATAAAACGATTGACGCCCTTCATCAATCACCCTTCTCTGGAGCGAAAAATAGAAAATGCGACCAAGGAAAAGACCATGTCGTCAGAGACGTTAAGTAGTATGGATAGACTGGACGATGATGCCACACCGATGCACAAAGAAAAAATGCTAGATCAGAAGAACATGCTGGCTCAAGTAGTGGGTATTATTATAGGCTCTCCAGAGTTTCAGAGGCGTTAGAAGAACAATTAAGTTTCTCAAAAGGAATCGAAATCCAATCCAAAAAGAGTTGGTTTTCTACGTTTTTGAGTTCGCTTTTAGTGCGAGAAATCTATACTTAGCATAAGTATCTAAAAGAAGATTTTTCCAAAAAGGAAAAAATCGATGCAATAAACAAACTCAGTCAATAGTACTTCATCTTCATTGTAACTTGCGTGTTACCAACTAACAAAAATTTAAAATCTGAAAAAACGGGTCTACGCAATGCAGAATGATAATAGTTTGAAAAAGCGTGGCCTTCCTTTGGTAAAAACCAACCCATGTCCAATTTCCAATTGCTGTTCTCATCGTCTTGCAAAGCAATGCCCATTACTTTTGATGTAAAGCCATAATAGGTGGCGCTATAAGTGCCATTAACTGTTTCTGATTTCGGAACTGCTATGCGCAGAAAACCCTTATCGTGAGGAAAGGCGGTAGCTTCATCATAAAATTTAAATCTAATCACCCCGTTTTTGTTGCGAATATTTGTTACGGTAATGGTAATAGAATAAGTAGTCTCTCCGGTGGAAGGCAGCGCAATTGCTTCATTAAACATAAATACTGTTAACTTGTCTTTCGGATTACTTGAATGAAACACCTTAGCATACAAGGAATCACGCTGTGCGTGCGCCATCGAAGGTACTAGGACAATAAGAAGAAAAATGATTTTTGGCAACACGCTGTTAAGGTACGAAGAATAGTTTGTGCTTTAGATGCGGTTGTCAATTTTGGCTCAACTTTATTTATGGAACTTCGTTCCATTCCCCTTCTAAAGTGCCTCGTTACAGGCCGCTATTTCGATTAGCAAGCATTACATTTCTTAAGCCACCTCAAACTGCTCTGCCGAAGAATGCTTCAATGCTTCATCAAATTCGATAGGGGAGTCTGCCATATCGAGCAACGAACCTTCGGGTATGGTAGGATAAATTTCTCCGAATGTTTTTACCATATTCATAAACACCCGTCTGTAAACATGGCTTCTGTTAATTTGATCTGGGTGCGTTAGCCCTGCAGCTCCGAGCAATTCAACAAAACTCTCCACGGTATTTTTATGGAAGTTCGCGACACGAACTTTTTTATCTTCTACCACGAGCCCTTTCATATAGTACGGATCTTGTGTGGCAACTCCCGTAGGACAGGTATTCTTGTTGCATTCTAAGGCTTGTATGCATCCCAGTGCCATCATCATGGCTCGCGCACAGTTAGTGGTATCTGCGCCAAGTGCCATGGCTCGTAGAATATGGAAACCCGTTAATATTTTTCCGGATGCAATTAACTTCATTTCTTTGCGGATGCCGAAACCGCGAAGGGCATTGTCAACAAAGTCTAGGGCATCCATTAACGGCATGCCCACATAATTGGTAAACTCTGGTGGTGCTGCGCCTGTTCCTCCTTCACCTCCATCAATGGTGATAAAATCGGGATAGGTGTTGAGTTTGACCATGGCTTTACAGATGGAAATAAACTCTGATTTTCTACCGATGCACAACTTAAAGCCCACGGGTTTTCCACCAGATAAATCGCGAAGGCGTTTAACAAAAAGAATAAGTTCGATAGGGGTGGAAAAGGCGCTATGGAAAGGGGGGGAGAATACCGTTGTGCCGGCTTTTACCAATCGAATAGCTGCAATCTCTGGTGTATTTTTAGCTGCCGGCAAAATGCCACCATGGCCAGGCTTCGCACCTTGTGATAATTTTATTTCAATCATCTTCACGGAGGGTTGGACCGCATTTTTTTGAAAAGCCTCATCTGAAAATTTTCCATCTTCTGTTCTAGCACCAAAGTAGCCAGTTCCTATTTGCCAGATAATATCACCGCCAGGGGAAAGGTGATAAGGGCTTAAACCACCTTCTCCTGTATTATGGGCAAAGCTTCCGATCTTTGCTCCGCCATTAAGAGCCAAAATTGCATTTTGACTCAACGATCCAAAACTCATTGCTGAAACGTTAAGCACGCTGCTTTCATAAGGTTGCTTGCAGTTTTTACCTCCGAAGAGAATTCGTGGATTGTGATCCATTTTATGGAAATCTTTAGGAGCGATGGAATGCGTCATCCATTCATATCCTTCAGCGTAAACATTTAACTGTGTGCCGAAAGGAACTGTATCAATTTGCTTTTTGGCGCGTTGATAAATTACCGACCGTTCATTTCTATTAATGGGTGCGCCATCGGTATCCGATTCAATAAAGTACTGGTAAATTTTGGGTCGTAAATCTTCAAATACGTAGCGAAGCCTTCCTGCCAAAGGGAAGTTGATTTTGATGGACTGTTTTGTTTGTACCATATCCGCGACACCCATGTAGATAATGGGCGCCACAATAATGAATGAAAACAAGGCAGTCGGCCAAAAGAAGGAAGCCGTGATGATAAGCAGGACTACTAAAATACTAGCAATAACAAACTTTGTTCTCATGGTTTGAAGTGGAGGTATTGGGAAATTTAATGAAACGGTTTGAAAAAGCAAACCTCTTTCTTAAATCAGTGAATTTACTTGGGGAATTTCAGTTTTGACCTGATGTTAAGCAACTTTCATTCGGATCAGTCCTTTGCTTTTATGGACTTTTAACTCGAAGAAATTAAGCATTGCAAAGCTCATGCGACTCTCTGCCAATTGGGGCTGCTCGGTATTTGACCTGAATACGGTGAGGTCAAAGACAGCCTGAACAAATTGTTCCTTTGTGCAAAGCTCACTGATCCAACGCCTGAAGATATTCGACCAATCATTTTTGTACTTCTCGAAATGATCTGCGCCATCCCACAGAAATTCAAGCTGGCTATCTCCGTATTTAAAGCGATAAACGCCTGCCAATAGCTGATAGAATGAATTTAGTTCACTTAGATCGTGCGCCTTATACGTTGTTATTTTAATGCTGAACTCATCTTCCAGACCTAATGGATTATTCTGCAATTGATAGTGCCGCTTCACCGTTTCTATCATTTCGGTGAGGAGTGTATGTTGCAATTCGAGTTGCGATTTCTCGAGAACGTAGTTTTTATCTAACGGAAAGAATTTACGAATCAATTCCTAGGATTGTTTTCGCAAAGTTATAAGTAAAACATCAAAAAATAGAACTTAACTCAAACTAGTTTATAGTCAGGTATGCGGGACGAACAAGGAGTTTCAGAATTACCAATTAATTTTCATGTCATTTGAGTTGCTAACACTTCCAATCCTCCCTTGAAAGAGTGAGGCTCATACCCGAGTTGAGTTTTTGCTTTTTTAATGATAAAGCCCGTTTTAGGTGGCCGTTTGGCTGTTTGCTTAAATTGGGTAGAATCGGTTTGATGAATGAGTGACTTATTGAGTTGAAAAAAATCGGCAGTTTGGATGGCGATATCATAGGGCGTCATCATCTCTTCTCCCGAGATATTATAAATTCCTATAGCTTTTTGCTTGGCCGCCAATGCGCATCCCATCGCTAGGTCTTCGGCAAGGGTTGGGGTGCGCCACTGATCATCTACAACATTTATTTTTTTGCCCTCTTCTAAACTCTTCTTCACCCATAAAACAATGTTACTTCTGCTCATGTCACTAGTTATTCCGTAAACTAACACCGTTCTCAAAATAGCCCATTTAAGCTTGCTTTTGAGTACGGCTTGTTCGCCAGCCAGTTTGCTTTCACCGTAATAACTTACTGGGTTTGGCGTGGCCAACTCATCCAACGGACCGTGCGTTCCATCAAAAATAAAATCGGTTGATACATGGATAAAATGGGCGTCTATCTTTTGCGATGCGCTTACTAAAAATTCAACTGCATTCACATTATTTAGCCAACACGCTTGCCGTTCGATTTCACATTGATCTACGTTGGTCATGGCAGCCGTGTGAATAATCACGTCTGGTTTTTCTGTTGAGATAACTTCTTCTACCTGTTGCGGGTTAGTTACATCCAACACCACAAATTTTCCTTTTTCTAAAACAAAGCTCAGCTTTCCTCGAGTGGTAGCGACCAGGTCAACCTCGTTATCCTTATCAAGTAAAAGGCATAATTTCTGACCTAACAATCCGTTGGCACCAGTGACTAAAATTTTCATACTTAGTTTTTGGGAAAAGTGTAATTATATTCTTGCTCGATTTTCTTTTTTGACATTTCTTTCACGGACACGGTCATGGCGAAATCCTCTACCGGCCGATCGGTATTATCCGTGTGAAGTTGAGCGATTTTATCTATGATCTCCAAGCCCTTGATAATCTTTCCGAAGACGGTGTATTGGTCGTCCAAAAAGGGGGCTCCTCCTGAGGAAGTATAGGCTTTTCTTTTTTCGTCAGATACGTCACGAATAATTTTGATATGGGTTTCTTTTTCGAGTATAGGCACTAGCCCAAAAACCTTTTTTTGGAAAGCGTCTATTTCATTATTTTCCTGTAGTTGTGTGAGGGTATCTCGCAGGCCTCTGTGATTAGGATTCTGAACAAATAGGCGCAATGCCTCACCTAATTTTTGTTGATTAATTTTTAAGTCGTCCACTTCTACCTCGCTTAGCACTTGTCCTTGAACGATATAAAACTGACTGCCACTGCTTTCCTTTTTCGGATTTACCGGATCATTTAGACGTGCAGCAGCAATAGCACCCTTCTCGTGAAAGAAGTTAGGATTAAACTCCGCAGGAATGGTATAGCCTGGCCCGCCATTGCCAAGTGCTTCACCGGGCTTTACCGTTTTCGAATCGGGGTCGCCACCTTGAATCATGAAGCCTTTCATCACCCGATGAAAAAGTGTTCCGTCATAGTAATGCTCTTTTGCGAGTTTAATAAAATTGGCTTTGTGCTGAGGGGTTTCATCGTAAAGAATGCCAATCATATCTCCATACTCAGTTTTTATGGTTACAACGTACTCTTTTTCATCCTGCGCACAACTCGTGAGGATCAAACTAAGCACAATAAGGCGGAATAGTGGCTTCATGCGGAACTGCGAAAAATGGTACTATAAAAATATGAAAAGTTATGGTTTTGAAGGATTGATGACTTTCGCCAACTGGATGGAACTATCAAATAAAATCATCTTCGCGCTGCCATTGCGCTCTAAATGGAAGATGGCTTCATTAATCAAAAATTGAATACGTTCTATTTTTTCTACCGTTAGCAGTGCGCTCAATTTCTGTAGACGCTCCATGTCATTTCCTTGCACGCGATTGATTGTGCCAGCACCTGCCAGCCGAAGCAGCGTTTCGCGTACCAACGAAAGACTAAAATAAAGCAAATTGCGCTGGCTAAGTCTATCCAACTGGTGAAATTCCTCTGACGTTAGCAAAAGCTTGTCGTACCTGTGCTGAAAGCAAGCGCCCATCCAATTAAAGAACCATTCACTGCTTTGCTCGTCTTCTGTATCTATTAATTTTAAAGCATGGTTTAGATTTCCTTCTGCCAGATGAACAATCTTTTTGGCCTTTTGTAACTCGACTTTTTTCTTCTCGGTCAAAAATACGCTCAGCTCTTCATCGGCCAGCATTGGCACTTTAATCAATTGAGTTCTTGAAAGAATAGTTGCCAATAACTTTTCAGCTTTGTTTGAAACCAGTAAGAAAATGGTGAAAGGAGGCGGCTCTTCTAAAATTTTCAGTAACCCATTGGCTGCCGATGAATGTAAATACTCAGGTTGCCAGACCAGCATTATCTTATAACGACTTTCAAAGGGTTTGAGTGACAATGACTTTATTATCTCCCGGCTTTCATCCTTTGATATTAATACTTGTTTATCCTCGCCACCGTAGAAACTTGTCCAGTCATCGAGATTGCCGAAAGGTTGCTCCAGCAAGAAACTTCTGAACGTTTTTAACCGGTCTGCTTTTACACGCTCTTCATCCTTATCGGCACCCATGTTACCAACCGGGAACACGAAATTAGTATCGGGATGGATATATTTTACACTTTTACTGCAAGGCCCGCAAACGCCACAGGCATCTGTATCTTGTCTGTTTTCGCAATGCAGAAAGGTAGTATAAGCCAATGCCAATGGCAGGTTGAGAGCGCCTTCGTTACCTAGAAATAATTGAGCGTGTGGAATCTTGCCACTGCCAATCGATTTGATCAGTTTGTCTTTTATGAAATCAGCGCCCGGAATATCTGCAAATTTCATGTGTTAATTATTGTTTTTAGGTTGCCACATGGAATGGCCTAAGTAATAATATTGTAGAGTGTAGAGCATCTTGATGGCCATTTCATACTCTGTTCTTTTCCCAAACACGTTCAGAAGCGGTGGAAGTAAACAGCTCTTCCAACATCAATTTATCATTTTCTTCAAACGATACATTTCGTCTTTCCATGGCTTTGGTGGCTGTTTCAAAAAATTTATTCAATTGAAAAGTACTAAAACCCGCTGCACCTCCCCACGCGAACGAGGGAACAAAATTCCGCGGGAATCCGTCCCCAAATATATTCGCGCCAACGCCTACCACTGTGCCTGTATTAAACATCGTGTTGATACCGCATTTACTGTGGTCGCCCATCATTAAACCACAGAAAGTAAGGCCAGTATCGATAAAACCCTTTTTAGCGTAGCTCCAGAGTTTTACGTTGTCATAATTGTTTTTGAGATTAGAGGTGTTGCTATCTGCGCCCATGTTGCACCACTCGCCTAAAACCGAGCATCCCAAAAAACCATCGTGCGCTTTATTGCTGTAACCGAAAAGCACGCTCGTGCTTACCTCACCACCTACTTTACATTCCGGCCCGATAGAGACATCGCCTCGTATTTTAGCACCTACGTTTACAATAGAATTTTCGCCCAGGGCGAACGCGCCCCGCACTATTGCACCGTCTTGCACCTGACTGTTCTTGCCCAGATAAATAGGGCCATTGGTAGCGTTGAGAATGGTGGCAAAAAGCTGGACGCCTTCTTCTAAAAATATTTTTTCAGGATGGTAAGTTCTTGTATGTTGGTCTTCTATCGGCTGAGATGTTCTGCCTTTGGTAAGCAGATGAAAATCACTTCTTAATTGTGCGCCATTGCATTGGAAGATCCTCCAAGTCTGATCGATCAAGGTAAAAGGAGGGGTATACTCCGACACATTTGAAATGATTTCTGGCAATTCATGTTCTCGCGTTCTATAGGCAAGCACTTTAGTTCCTTTTCTTAACCCTTCGCCCAATTGCAAAGCACCGATCGACTTGAAAAAATCTTCGTCTGGACAAATTGCTCCGTTTACCCACAGATTATCGTCTTCAAACCGAGTAGCGAATTTTTTTGATAATGATTCGTGCGTTGAAAATGAAGAAGGATGACCAATGTATTTTTCCCACTTTTCAGCGATGGTTAAAATGCCGACTCGTACACTGGCAATAGGTCGTGTATAGGTAAATGGAAGTAGGTTGATGCGTATTTCAGGATCATCAAACAGAATTATGTTCATGGGCGCAAAAATAAAGGAAGCGGCCTTCTGAAACTAGCTAAAAAAACAAAGGTCTCCACCTAGGAGACCTTTGTTTCAAAGCAGCACTTGAAAATCTTATAATGCCTTCTTTTGGTACTTATTTTTGAATTTCTCCACACGTCCTGCGGTATCAACAAACATCTTCTTACCAGTAAAAAATGGGTGAGAAGCAGAACTCACCTCAACTTTTACTACCGGATATTCCTTTCCGTCCGTCCAAGTGATTGTTTCTTTAGGCACATTGGTTGACTTCGTTAGAAACTTAAAATCGCTTGTTGTGTCCCAAAAAACGACTTCTTTATAGTTAGGGTGGATGTTTTTCTTCATATTATTTTCTTAAGGAGTGCAAAAATAAGCAACCAAAATCGATTTGCAAGAATTAGAATAGAATTTCTAAAGATTGATAAATTACCTTTGTCGCCATTATGGCATTTAAAAATGCCACTAAATGATATTGTGTGATGAGATATTGTGTCTTTCTTTCATTTTTTCTTGCTACTTCGGGTTTGGCTCAAAGCACCAACGCCCCGCTAAATGAAGATTATCAGCATTGGATCGACCGCTACGAGGTAAAAGCGGGAAGAATTGCACCTGAAATGTTCACCGCTATAAAACCGTACAAAAGAAAGGCAATCGTTTCCTTTTTGGATTCAATAGCTGTCAAAGATCAAGTTTTTACTTCCACGGTAGATAAAGGCAACATTGAATTTCTGAAGAACGACAATTGGGAGTGGAGTAAATCTAACACCAATGACAGCCGCCCAATTTGGAAATATTTGTACAAGAAAAAATCCGACTTTGCGCACGTGGAGAAGCCCGATTTCGATTTACACGTCAATCCGGTGCTTTATTTAGGTTTAGGGAAGGATTCTAGGTCTGACCAGATGACTAATATCAATACAAGGGGCTTTGAAATTAGAGGTATGATCGACAACAAAATTGGTTTCTATACTTATGTAACTGAAAACCAATCGTTGTTGCCTGCCTATGTGCGCGATCAATTTGTCGTAAATCCGGTGTTACCACACGAAACCTTTTGGAAAAAATACAAACAAAACGGAGTAGATTTTTTTCAAGCAAGAGCCTACATTGACTTTAATATCTCAAAGCATATTTATTTTCAGTTTGGACAAGACCGAACCTTTATTGGAAATGGCTATCGGTCACTGATTTTTTCTGACTACTCGCCACCCAACCTATTTTTACGAACCAATTTGAAAGTCTGGAAGATTAACTATTTGTTTCAGCTAAACCGACTGACAGCAGATGCTTATGGTACCGTTGGTGGATCAATAGATTCGGTCTATCCAGACAAGTACATGGCATTCCATCATGCGAGTATTAATATCGGCAAGAAACTCAATATCGGTGTTTTTGAGTCTGTGGTTTTCAGTCCAAAGGACTCATTAAGCAATGCCAATTTTGATCCGGCTTATCTTAATCCAGTTATTTTTTACAGAGCTGTTGAACAGCAAACCGGCAGCGGAAACAGCAACGTGCTTCTCGGTGCAGATGTTAAATGGAATGCGCGGAAAGGGCTCTCTTTTTACGGTCAATTTGTATTGGATGAGTTTTTGATAAAGGAAATTCTGGCGGGTAAAGGCTGGTGGGCGAACAAATTTGCCTTCCAAACAGGAATAAAACTGGTAGATGTTGCAGGAATTAGCAACTTGGATGTACAATTGGAAGCAAATTATATAAAGCCCTATACCTATTCGCACAGTTCTTATTCCAGCTATACCAATTTTCGGCAATCACTTGCGCACCCCATGGGCGCCAATTTGACTGAACTAGTTGGTATAATCCGCTACCAGCCAACCGCTAAATTGAATTTTGTTAGCAAAACATTCAGTACTACCGTAGGGCGTGACGAAACGGGAAAAAATTATGGAGGTGACCTTCTGAAATCGAATACATCTAGGGCTAATGAGTATGGTAACTTTACAGGCCAAGGCGTTAATAATACTATTTTGTTTTCCGAACTAACGGCATCGTACCGTTTTAAGCATAACTTATTTGTTGATTTGAAGCAGCTAACGCGAATAAGTAAGTCAACCGATGCGTTCTATAATAACAATACCAGTTGGACGTCTTTATCAATAAGACTGAACATCGCCTCGCGTAATTATGATTTCTAGCAAATATTTTTAATAATAACCAACCACTAATTTCATTGATGCACGATTTCATTCGAATTCTTAACTACTCCAACAATTTAAAAGCTAGAATCATTAAGTTTTTTGTGTTTTCCATTATCGGCACCATTTTTAGCGCGTTAAGTTTGGTGGTAGTAATTCCTATGCTCGAAATTCTTTTCGACAAAGTAAAAGTAATTGCCACTCCTGCGTTGCCCCCATTTTCTCTAACAACCGAATATATAACAGGAGTTTTTCAACACTATTTTTTCCAAGTTATTAATGACCAAGGAAAAATAAATGCCCTCCTTTTTATCTGCATCGCTGTCGTAAGCAGTGTATTGCTAGGTAACATTTTCGGCTACATTGAGCGCATAGTAGCTTCCAAAATGCGTGTTGATATTGTGCGGAATCTACGAAATGAGATTTTTGAAAAGGTAACTTTGTTGCACCTCGGCTTTTTTAACAATCAGCGCAAAGGTGATTTGATTAGTCGTTTTACCAATGATGTTCAAGAAGTGGAGGGGGCTGTAGTAAACAGTTTGAAAGTTGTGTTGAAGGAACCTATTAAGATCATTGTTTACTTTTCTTTATTGTTTACTATATCACTCAAGCTTACACTTTTCACAATCGTAGTTCTTCCGCTGGTGGGCGGGGCATTGGCAGAAATAGTAAAGCGACTCAGGCGTCAAGCGAAGCAAAGTCAAGAGTCATTGGGCCGAACCGTAAACGTGTTGGATGAAACGTTTGGGGGAATGCGAGTGGTGAAGGCATTCAATGCCCGAAATTATATTTTGAAAAAAATGCGCACAGAAAATGATAATTATAGCAAAGTGAATCTTTCCATGGCCTACAAAAATGAAATGGCGTCTCCGGTGTCAGAATCTATGGGCGTGTTTATCATTGCTGGTATCATGTTTTATGGTGGCCAATTGATCCTTTCGGGTAATGAGGAATTGGAAGCCAGTTCGTTTCTTGTGTTCCTCGCTATCTTCGCTCAAATCATTCAACCAGCCAAGTCCTTTTCTGGCGGAATTACCTCTATGCAGAAAGGTATTGCCTCTGCCAGAAGAATTTTCTCAATTATTGATTTGCAGCCATCGGTAACAGACAAGTCTTCGGCTATCGAATTAAAAGCATTCAGCAAAAAAATTGAATTCAAAAAAGTAAGCTTCTCTTACGAAACCGAGTTAGTATTAAAAAACATAAACCTCACAATTGAAAAGGGAAAAACCATTGCATTGGTCGGCTCGTCTGGTGGAGGAAAATCCACATTGGCTGATTTGATTCCAAGGTTTTATGACCCAACAATAGGCCAAGTTTGCATTGACGATATTCCATTGACAGATTACAGCACAGAGAGCATCCGCAAACAAATGGGTATTGTTACACAAGAGTCAATTCTCTTTAATGATTCCATTTTTAATAACATCGCCTTCGGAATGGAATCGGCCGATGAACTGGATGTAATGGAAGCAGCTAAAGTGGCCAATGCACATGATTTTATTATGCAAACGGAAAATGGCTACCACACCGTTATTGGTGAGCGAGGTTCCAAACTTTCCGGAGGGCAGCGCCAACGAATAAGTATTGCCCGGGCGGTACTTAAAAATCCACCTATCTTAATCTTAGACGAAGCCACGTCTGCACTGGATTCCGAGTCGGAAAAATTAGTTCAAGAAGCACTTTTCAAGTTAATGAAGAATAGAACTTCGATTGTAATAGCCCACCGATTGAGTACCATTCAAGATGCAGATGAGATAATTGTGCTCCAAGAGGGTGAAATAATTGAGCGTGGTACGCACGATGAACTCAATAAAAAGGAGGGATTATACCAAAAATTGAGCACCATCCAACGACAATAATTTGGCATAGTTTAAGTTGAGGTCAATTGTCAGGTTAATTTCAATGCAATATTTTCAGGGAAATTACATTTTTGCTTTACGCTAAAAACAGTAAGTTTGTTAACAGAAAACAAAAAGTATGACCAAAGTAAGAATTACCCTCTATTCAGTTTTTGGCCTCTATCAATTGATAGCGTTTGCATTTACCGCCTATTTGGATGCGAATAAAAATGACTGGGGCCTTCTTACTCAAATGCTCGCTAAAATACCCCTTTTTAAGTATGGAACGCTGATTGGACTTGTGCTGATAACCATTGATTTTGTGTTGAGCTTGCAGTCATCAAAAAAAACTTCGAAAATAATTTCTGATTTACAACACGAAGTAAACGCATTAAAAGCGAAGGCCTACGATCAGCAGTCAAAGAGTTAATTACCTATGGATTTTCATTCAATTATTGCAGCTGAGCTGACTGAATCAGCGAAGGTGCTTCATGATTTTATGAATGATTCGGCAATCATTTTAAAAATACAAGAAGCTGCTGTCGAAATTTCAGATGCAATTAAAAAAGGAGGAAAAGTTATTTCATGTGGCAACGGTGGCTCACACTGCGATGCCATGCACTTTGCGGAAGAGCTTACAGGCCGCTATCGCGAAAACAGAAAGGCACTTCCTGCTATTTGTATATCCGACCCAAGCCATATCTCCTGCGTGAGCAATGATTTTGGCTTCGATTTTGTTTTTTCACGATTTATCGAAGGCCTTGGTAATAAAGGAGATGTTCTTTTGGCGCTTAGCACCAGTGGCAACTCTGCCAATATTGTCAATGCAGTAACGGCAGCAAAAGAAAAAGGAATGAAAACCATCGTCCTTACAGGAAAAGACGGAGGTAAACTTGCATCGATGGCAGATATTGAAATTCGAGTTCCGCACTTTGGCTATGCCGACCGCATTCAGGAGATTCATATTAAGGTAATCCACATACTCATGTTGCTGATCGAACGGCAGGTGACGTAGCAACGTGCTCGAGTTCCTCAATTCATCGGCTCATAAACTTTTGGAGAGTTGAAGGAAATTAATGTATGTATCAGGGGGAAAATCCCTCGCCTTTAGGCGAAGACTTTAGTTTAATAAATTTGTGTGATGCAAAACTATCGAAAAACATCACACAGTACTTATGATTGTAAGTACCATATTGTGT
>JBIKRT010000063.1:0-26250 GCA_044349005.1 Cyclobacteriaceae bacterium | reverse complement strand
AAAAATAGAGAGGTGTTACCCTCACCAAATCCCACACAAAAAAAAGGCACTCCGGTACCGGCTAAAAATAGTTACCACCAACAACCACTACGAATGGAGTAATACCAGACGCACCGGAAATGCCATATCTTTATAGACGTAAGACATAAGACTTGAGACTTAAGACTTAAATAGCAAGACACTTGTGTTTCCCTTGTTAATCATCTTTATACTTAGTCTAATCACTTATGTCTAACTACTTACGTCTAATCTACATTGTCATGCAAAAACTTATTGTTACCCAACAAGCTATTGTCATCGTTCAAATTATACCTGCTAATAAATGATTCAGACGAATGCGGCACGTTATCCATTTTAACACCTCTCCGTAAATACGCAGGCAGTGTCCATTTTTCCGCAAATTCCTCTTTCGTCATCTCCCCTTTTTTTGTACTCTTAAGCTTTTCCCTCCTGTTAGCAGCCTGTTCTTCCAGCCGATCGCGTGTTCTTCGGTATTCCATCATTCCATCGTTATCAATCACCTCCTCGGCTGAAACGCCTTTGCCTAATTCGAACTCATCGTCTATACCAAACAGGTCTTCATCTTCCTTGTCCTCATTGTTTTGAACGCTTGACTTACTGCTAGTATCCAGCCATTGAAATGAATACGCCTTCTTTTCTATGTTATCTTCTTCAAGAGGCTTGTATATTTCTTTTACTGGTTCCGGGGTCACGGGTTTCTCAAAAGAATAAGTTGGCTTTTCATCTACCGGAGCAGTCGGAGGTTTTACTTTTAGCTCAAGATCGTTATGTCGTTGATTTACGGAATTATCAATCGCTCCAAAGAGCGGTATCTGCGCTTTATCTAGTTCATGTGTTTTCTTCTCGTCTTTCTTGATCGTTTTGGCAATTGCATCAAAGCCAGTAGCAATTACGGTTACCCGGATTCGGTCTCCTAAACTAGGATCCACACCATGCCCAAAAATTACTTCCGCTTCGTCTCCCGATTGTGAATTAATGTACTCCGTTATTTGACTTAGCTCATCCATTTGCAATTCAGCTTCTTCACCCGAGATAATGGACAAGAGCACCTTCTTTGCCCCCATAATATCTCTGTTATCAAGCAGTGGCGATGCTAACGCTTGTTGCGCTGCTTTGATGGCGCGCTTATCTCCGCGGGTTTCAGCCGAGCCCATCACCGCTGCGCCCGCATTCAGCATTACGGTTCGCACATCTTGAAAATCGACGTTAACATAACCCGTTAACGTGATAATCTCCGCAATGCCTTTAGCAGCCGTAGTTAAAATATTATCGGCTTCTCCAAACGCCTGGCCAATCGCTAGGTTGCCATATATCTCGCGGAGCTTGTCATTTAATATTACTAACACTGTATCGCAACTCGCGCGAAGTGCATCAATACCTGCCTGTGCTTGGGCGGTCTTCTTTTTTCCTTCAAAAGAGAAGGGAACCGTAACAATACCCACCGTGAGTATATCCATGTCCTTGGCAATCTTAGCGATCACAGGGGCTGCACCTGTGCCCGTACCACCGCCCATACCGGCAGTAACGAATACCATCTTGGTACCTGAAAGCATTTCACGTATTTGATCTTTGCTTTCCACGGCAGCGGCCCTGCCCACTTCTGGGTTGGCACCACAACCAAGCCCTTCGGTAAGGTTAGTGCCTATTTGAAGTTTGTAAGGAACCGGACTGCTGTTGAGCGCTTGAGCATCGGTATTGGTTACCACAAACTCAACATCTTTAATGCCTTGTTTGAACATGTGGTTCACAGCGTTGCTGCCACCGCCACCAACCCCAATCACTTTAATGATTGATTTGTGATGCTTGGGTATCTCGAATTTATAAGAAGAAGCTAGGTCGAACATAGTAGTAATTTTTAGTGGGTGTTATTGTCCGTTGTTGGTTATATTCTTTAGTTATCTTTCAAACGGTTTAATCAATATTCATTTTTACCGTCCAAATCGTCTATCAACAAACCTTTTGTTTTATTTAATATGGTAGAAAAGAAATCAGAGGCGGGGTTCGTCTTTTCCTTTTTTACTTTCGGTGCCTGTTGCACTGGCCTTGCCATCTCTTTTGCTTCTTTATAACGCTCTTCACGCTCATCTAGCGAACGGAAGCCAGAAAGTACAAGGCCAACTGCCGTAGCATACATGGGGCTTTTTACAATTTCAAATTTACTCTTGCCCAGATGTTCATTTGGGTAACCTATCCGCGCATCCATTCCAGTCATGTACTCTACCAGTTGTTTTAGGCAACTGAGTTGAGAGCCACCGCCTGTAATTACTATTCCGCCAGCTAGTCTCTTCTCAAATCCAGAACTGATAATCTCGGTATGCGCCATTTCTATAATCTCCTCCATCCTAGCTTGAATAATATTGGATAGATTTTTTACCGAAATTTCCTTCGCGGTTCTATTTCTGATGCCAGGAATTGAAACAATTTCATTAGGACTGGCTTCTTCTGCTATGGCTTTACCAAACCGAGTTTTGAGTTGTTCAGCCTGCTTCTGCATCACCATCAGACCATGTTGAATATCAGTTGTCAAGATATTTCCGCCAAATGGAATAACAGCAGTATGCCGAATGATGTTATCATAGAAAATAGCGATGTCGGTAGTTCCACCTCCAATATCAATTAAACACACACCGGCTTCCTTCTCCTCTTCACTCAACACCGCAAGGCTCGAAGCAAGTGGCTCTAATATTAAGTCTTCAATTTCTAGCCCACCTCTTCTTACACATTTGTTGATGTTGTTGATCGCACTTGTCTGCGCAGTGATGATATGGAAATCCGCCTCCAATTTTACTCCACTCATGCCTACAGGATCTTTGATCCCTTCCTCATAATCCACAATATAGTCTTGTGGCATAACGTGAATGATTTCGCTTCCAGGAGGAATTACGATGCGATACATATCTTCGGTAAGGCGATTGACATCTTCGATGCTTACTTCGTCTTCTTTTGAATTGCGTGTAATACTTCCGTGATGAATGGTACTCTTTATGTGCTGACCTGCGATACCCACATTTACAACACGAATATCTATTCCCGACATATCACTGGCTTCTTTTATCGCCTTTTCGATTGCAAAGACAGTTTTATCAATATTGGTTACTATTCCCTTTATTACTCCTTCCGATTCAGCTTTGCCCATGCCCAATACCTCGAGCTTGCCGAACTCATTCTTGCGACCTACGATTACACAAATTTTCGTAGTCCCGATGTCCAGACCTACAACTATTTTTTCTTGTTCCATGGTATTGTCTATTTAATTAGTGGTTGTTATTTAGCTATTACTTGTCCTTCGTATTCTACATTCACGCGCTCGTATTTGTTCCAGCCGCGTGTCGGTAGAATTTCCTTATAAAAAATCATCAATTTCTTAAATTTCATTTCTATATTGTCCGGCTCTCCAAACTCCACAAGCTGACTGGTAACTTGGGGATAGAGTGTTATTTTTCCACCTCGGTCAATATCGAGCTGCGCTATCTGTGCACTCCAAAAGTCATCTTCTTTTATATACTTAATCATAGCCAACAGTTTTGCTCCTTCTTCTGATTTTTTCAAATCTTCACTCTCTAAAAGCGGTTTGACAAATGGCCCGCTGACTAAGACCACGCGTGAAGAATAATTCTCAGATACCGACATGACAGTTCCATCTTCGGCTATATAGGCATCGGGAGCATCTTGTTGGACAATTCTGGCAATAGGTCTTCTTAGCTCTACACGCACAATTAAATTACCTTTTAAATCTCCATACAACTCCGCATCCAAGATGTGCTTATCTAGTTTTAGTTTGGTTTCAATTTTTTTGAGATTAATCCTTTCTAGATTGATCCCCTTTATCTGCTGACCACTTGTCTCCACTTGTCTTAAAATCTCCGCTTCGTCTAAAAAATAATTATCGCGTGCATTTTCAATCTCCACTTGCACGTCTTTACAAACGGCACCTCCTTGTTTACGTTCACTAAATGCAATAAGAAACGAAACCGCAATGAGTAGAATAACCACTTTAACTTCTCGCCTTATTTTTACCTTGCTTTTCATCAATTACCTGTAATTCTTTAATAACATCTCCTTTATCGGTTTCACAAACGTATCAATATCCCCGGCCCCAACAGTTGCGATCACTTCGAACGCGCGATCTTTTAAGGTTTCCATTAGATCCTGCTTATTGCATCTCACTTTCACTTTACTGTTAATGTCGGCCACCAACATATCCGATGTAACTCCCGGTATTGCTTCCTCCCTGGCAGGATAAATATCCATTAGGAAAACTTCATCAGCCAAGCTCAAGCTTTCAGAAAACCCTTTAGCGAAGTCACGTGTGCGGGTAAACAAGTGTGGCTGGAAAATCACTGTCAACTTTTTGCCCTCATACATGGATTTAAGTGATCGTAAAAAAGCTTCGATCTCTGTTGGATGATGCGCATAGTCATCTATATAAATTAAGTTTGGCTTTTGGATGATAAACTCAAACCTGCGTTTCACTCCCTTAAAGGAGGCAAGGGCTTCCTTGATATTATTCTGCGATATGCCTAATTTCAAAGCAACAAGTGCAGCCGCGATTGCATTCTCCATGTTGTGAAAACCTGGAACACCTAGCCTTATCTTGGTAATCGGTTCTTTGAAACCAATAAGATCAAATTCGAAAAAGCCTTCTTTGGTAACAATATTAGCCGCAGAATAAACGCCCTGATTATGGCCATACGTGTCGACCTCAATAGCAGTATTACTGAGAGCCAATTCTTTGACCGAGTTATGGATAACTAGCCGACCCCCTTTATGAATTTGTTTTATAAACTCTCTAAACGAAACAATCATCGCTGCATGGTCTCCATATATATCTAAGTGATCAGCGTCAGCAGAAGTAACTACTGCCATAGCTGGAAAAAGTCGTAGAAAAGAACGATCAAATTCATCCGCTTCAACTACTACAATGGTTTCGTCATTGACTTCTCCATTCATTACTAGATTCGATTCATAGTTGGTAGTAATCCCACCCAAGAATGCAACCATATTTATGTTAGCTGATTTTAAAATATGGGCAATCAAAGAGGAAGTTGTAGTTTTCCCATGAGTACCTGCTACACCAATTGTTTTGTAGTTCTTAGTTAATACACCCAATATTTCAGAACGTTTCAGTATTGTAAAACCCTGCTCTTTCAAATATGCATGCTGCACGTGATTTTTTGGAATGGCGGGAGTAAATACTACCAATGTCTTTTCAGGACTTAAATAGCCTGGTATTGATTCAATCGTATCTTCAAAATGAATCTCAATTCCGTCTTCTATTAATTCATATGTCAACGGTGTTGCAGTTTTATCATAACCAGCAACCTGCATACCCTTATGCTTAAACCACCTGGCAATGGCACTCATGCCAATGCCGCCGATGCCAAGAAAATAAACACTATGATATTTACTTAATTCCATGAATTATTTTTTCAATTTCATCGACAATCTCGTTTGCTGCTTCTGGTTTCCCGAATGCAGCGATGTTCGCTTGCAATTCGTGACAATACTGCTCATTGTATAAAAGGCGAACAGCTTCCTCTATTAGTTTCTCCGATGCTTCATTATCTTTAACAAGTATTGCAGCTTTTTTATTAACCAACGCTAACGCATTTTTCGTTTGATGATCCTCGGCTACATTAGGGGAGGGAACTAAAATAGAAGGCTTCTTTGCCAAGCATAACTCAGAAATAGACAAAGCTCCAGCCCTGGAAATTACTACATCTGCAACTGCGTATACTAAATCCATCCGTTGAAGAAAATCAAATACAAGAATTGATTTTGACTCACGGCCTTCCAATTGCCTCTTGAGATCGTTGTAATAAATTTTGCCAGTTTGCCATATCACCTGTATTTCGGAACCAAGCAGCGTATCTATCCCGTTTAAGACACTTGCGTTGATCGTTTTGGCACCCAGGCTTCCACCGATGATGAGTAATGTCTTTCGCGATGCGCTAAATCCAAAGTAATCCAATGCCTCAAACTTCTTAGCATCTACATCTTGAATATCTTTTCTAACGGGATTACCTGTAAATACAATCTTATCCTTTGGAAAATATCTATCCATATTTGGATAAGCAACGCATATACGTTTTGCATTACCTGCGATCTGTTTGTTAGTTAGACCCGCGTAAGAATTTTGCTCTTGAATGAGATAGGGAATTTTCAACTGCGCACCTGCTAACATCATAGGGCCGCTTGCATACCCACCCGTGCCTATTAGTATATGTGGTTTAAAATGTTTTATAATACTTCGTGCCCTGAAATAACTACCAACAAGTTTAAAAGGCACCAATAAATTCGAAAAAGTTAGTTTTCGTTGAATGCAACTTATGGTAAGCCCTACAATCTTATAGCCTGCTTCAGGAACTTTCGTCATCTCCATCTTACCGATAGCACCAACGAAAAGCACTTCAGCACTTGGATAACGCTCCTTAACTGTATTTGCAACTGCAATAGCGGGATATATGTGCCCACCAGTGCCGCCACCTGTTAGAATCAAACGATATGGTTGACTATTGCTCATGCCGGTATCGGTTCTTCATTTTTCGAATTTGCTCCTTGCACTTCCACTTGCCCCCAGTTCTCCTCTTGCTCACCCCTGCTTACACTCAAAATAATTCCAACAGAAAGGCCAGTGAATACCATAGCTGTACCTCCCATGCTTATCAGCGGAAGCGGCTGTCCTGTGATCGGACCAAGTCCTACTACTACTCCCATGTTTACCATGGCCTGACAAACCAAATCAAAACTTAAGCCTGCAGACAATAGGCCACCAAAAGCGCGCTCGCTGTTATAAGCCGCTTTCATTCCGCGATGCAAAAGAATCAGGTAGAGTATTACCACGATTACACCACCCATCATTCCGTATTCCTCGATCACAATGGCATAGACAAAATCTGAATAAGGATGGGGAAGTATATTTCGCTGATCACTGTTACCTGGTCCTTTGCCAAAAAAACCTCCGGTAGCAACCGCTATTCGTCCATGTTTAGCCTGAAAAGGCAACTCGGAACCATTCACAAAACTGAGAATACGATTCTTGGCCGTTTCACCGCGTGTACCAAATTTGTACGCTACTGCACCGGCAAGAAGACCTACTAATACCAGCATTGCCAAGTACTTGATAGGCACACGACCGATAAACATGATCAACATACAAGTAGCAAACAACAGAATGGCTGTTGACAAATTAGTTAGCGCAATCAGTCCGCAGATGACTCCACACCAAAGAAGAATTGGAATTAACGATTCTTTTATATCGTCAATAGCTTGTTGCTTTTTTGAAAGCATACTGGCAAGGTTTATAATTAATGCTAAACTGGCAAAATCGGAAGGTTGAAACGAAGTATTAATAATAGGCACTGTTATCCACCTAGCCGCCTCATTTATAGTAGTTCCGTTAATACGAGTATAAATTAATAAGGGAACACTTATCCATAGAGCAAGTCGTGAAATTTTAGAATAATAGCGATAGTCTATCTTATGAGCCATCCACATGGATGCAAGCCCTAGAAAAACCATAAAGGTGTGTTTCAATAAATAAGACTCGGCACTTGTTGATCGTTTGAAAGCGAGCGTTCCAATAGAACTATAAACGACCAGAATGCTGATCATAGATAACACAAACACCACCACCCAAATGACTGGATCGCCTTTCAAATTTTTATCCGCCCATGTTTTAAAATGTGCTATCATGAAATTTTCTCTAGATCTTTATTTCTTAAATTTAAAACTGCCTGTCTAAATTGATCGCCCCGATCTTCGTAGTTTTTGAATAAGTCAAAGCTCGCGCATGCTGGTGAAAGAAGCACCACCTCACCAGGTTTGGCTAATTGAAATGCAATTTCGATTACCTCATTTATACTTTGAGTTTCTACCACTTCTTCTACCAAGCCAGTAAATGTTTTTACCAATTTTTGGTTATCTCTTCCTAAACAAATTAAAACACGCACTTTTTCTCTCACCTGATCCTCAACTAAACCATACTCATTGCCTTTGTCTATACCTCCTGCAATCCATATCAGCCGCTGAGAGAAACTACCAAGAGCATAGACAACCGAATCGACATTGGTAGCTTTTGAGTCATTTACATATTCAACTCCGTTAATTATCGCAACAGATTCCAAGCGATGGGGGGCGTTAACAAATGTTCTCAATGCCGCTTTGATGCTACTAATCTCAACACCAGCCAATAAAGCTGCCGAAACTGCCTGCATAGTGTTAATCAGGTTATGGGGGCCTTTCAACGTTGTTTCGTTTTGCGGGAGTACCTCGTTGGCCAGGTTAAAATGCATCAACTCATTTGAAGCAAAAACATCCAACGAATCATTCTTCAACGACACGGCAGTTGTTTTAGAATAAATTATTCGACCCGCTATTTCTTTACTTACAATTGGATCATCATAATAAAAGATAAAGTTATCCGAACTGTTCATATTGGAAATCAATTTGAACTTAGAGTGGATGTAATTTTCTAGCTTGTAATCATAACGATCTAAATGATCAGGTGTAATATTGGTAAGTATCCCAATAGTTGGCTTGAAACTAACCGTTCCGTCTAATTGAAAACTACTTACCTCCAATACATACCAATCATAATTTTCCAACGCAACTTTCAAAGCAAAGCTTTCGCCCACATTTCCACCCAACGCTACATTATAACCAGCCGACTTCAAAAGATGGTAGGTAAGAAGTGTTGTCGTTGTCTTTCCGTTTGTTCCAGTAATCGCAATAATCTTTCCTGTAGCAAATCGAGAAGCAAACTCAATTTCATCGATGATCTGGATTTTCTGGGATTTAATTTTCTTAATGATTTCAGCTTTATCCGGAATGCCTGGGCTTTTTATAACTAAGGAAGCTGCGAGTATCTCCGCTTCTGTGTGTACGCCCTCTTCATACCTAATTGAATACTTTTCTAATTGAAGGCGATAATTCTCTTTGATCGCACTTTGATCAGAAACAAACACATCATAGCCCTTGACCTTCGCCAAGATAGCCGCGCCAGTTCCGCTCTCACCTCCGCCTAATATGACAACTTTGTTGTTCATCTTTACTCTTATTGTAATTTCAGTGTAGCCAAGCTTAAAATCGCCAATAGTATTCCAGCAATCCAAAAGCGAGTAACTATTTTCGCTTCATGAATATTTTTTTTCTGGTAATGATGGTGTAGTGGCGACATCAGAAATATTCTCCTGCCCTCACCATACTTCTTCTTTGTATACTTGAAATATCCCACTTGAATAATAACAGATATGTTTTCAATTAAAAAGATACCACAAAGCAGCGGAAGTAAAAGCTCTTTGCGCACTACTAACGCAAGTACAGCGATAATGCCTCCCAATGATAAACTTCCTGTGTCACCCATAAATACTTGAGCTGGAAAGGCATTGTACCATAAGAACCCCAAGCATGCTCCTACAAATGCGGTACAAAAAATCACTACCTCACTAAGGTTAGGGATATACATGATGTTTAGGTAATTGCTAAAGTCAACACGGCCAGAGAGATAAGCAAAAATGGCAAGTGTTAATCCAATAATGGCGCTGGTTCCAGCAGCCAAGCCATCTATACCATCCGTTATGTTTGCTCCATTAGAGACAGCAGTAACAATCAATGTTACTACCAACGTATATACAATCCAAGTATAATTTTGATTCACAAAAGGAAGTATCTTTGCATAATCAAATTCATTATTCTTAAAAAATGGCACTGTCGTTTTAGTAGACTTAGAATCCGTATAAGACAGTTTATCTTGATCTATAAAAAACATTTCTGAACTAGCCACAACTGGTTTTTGAACCTCGCGTACAACTACTTCATCGCTAAAGAAAAGAGTAAGGCCAACAATTATTCCAAGGCCTACCTGACCTACTATTTTAAATCTACCTGCTAATCCTTCTTTGTTCTTTTTAAATACTTTTATATAATCATCTAAAAATCCAATCGTTCCGAGCCAAATGGTAGCCGTTACCAAAAGAATAATGTATACGTTATTCACTTTAGCAAGCAACAGTGTGGGAACTAAAATCGCAGCAATAATGATAAGACCTCCCATAGTTGGAGTTCCTTTCTTTTGCAACTGACCTTCCAAACCCAAATCGCGGATGTCTTCGCCTACTTGCTTTTTTCTCAAGAATGAAATTAGTCGTTTTCCAAACGTGATTGTGATGAGAAGTGAAAACAACGCAGCCATGCCAGCTCTAAACGAGATGTATTGAAAAACTCCCGCTCCCGGAAAATCAAACTGCTTATCTAAATAGTCGAAGAGGTAGTATAGCATTAGGTTCCAAACATTTTTAACATTCTTTCTAGTACTTCTTTATCATCAAAGGGATATTTAACTCCTTTAATTTCTTGATAATTTTCATGCCCCTTGCCTGCAACCAAAACAATATCTTTGGGCTTAGCTAGCATACACGCTGTCTTTATTGCCTCTTCTCGATCCGCCATTACCAGTGTTTTCCTCATTTCAGAAACCCCAATTCCAGTTTTCATTTCAGCGATGATATCCATCGGCTCTTCATCTCTTGGATTGTCAGATGTGATTACCACTTTATCACTAAATCGACAAGCGATTGATGCCATCAATGGCCGTTTTCCCCTATCACGATTACCTCCACAACCCACCACTGTAATCACCTGCTCGCTGCCTGTCCTGAAATGAGCAATCGTCTCCAACACATTTTTTAACGCATCGGGCGTATGCGCATAATCTACAATAGCAGTAATTTTTGAGCCCGGTCTAATCAATTCAAATCTTCCGCTCGCACCTTGAATTGCCGACAACTGTGTTAAAACTTCATCCGAATCTTGGCCTAGTAGCATTGCTGCGCCATAAACAGCTAACAGATTATATGCATTAAAATCGCCAATTAATTTGAACCAGATGCTCTTATTCGCAATCTCTAATTCTAAGCCTTCTATCGAGTTGGTTATTATTTTACCTTTAAAGTCAACCATTTTCTTCAAGCCAAAAGACTGCCTCTTGGCCTTTGTATTTTGAAGCATTACCATACCCCGTTTATCGTCCGCATTCACAAGCGCAAACGCTTCGGAATTCAAGCCATCAAAGAATTTCTTTTTTGCCTTTATATAGTTTTCAAATGTTTTATGATAGTCGAGATGGTCATGGGTTATGTTAGTAAATATTGCACCCTTAAAGTTTAAACCCGCAATTCTATCCTGACCAATGGCATGCGAACTCGCTTCCATGAAGCAATACTTACACTCGGCCTCCACCATTTGAACTAACAACTGATTCAATTGAATTGGATCAGGCGTTGTATGAGTAGCCAGAATATTTTTATCCACAATCTTATTCACAACTGTGGATAACATTCCACTTCGATGTCCTAACGAATTGAATAACCTATACAATAATGTCGCTACTGTCGTTTTACCATTTGTTCCTGTGACACCAACCAACGTAAGTTTAGACGATGGGTTGTCAAAAAAATTGGCCGCGATAATACCAAGGCTTTCCGCGCTATCTTTTACGGTGACATAGCTTATCGTCTCAGAAATATTTTCAGGAAGTCGTTCTGCTACTATTGCGATTGCTCCGGTATTAGTGGCTCTTTCAATAAAGTCATGCCCGTCTGACTGCGTGCCCTTTACCGCTATAAATAAAAACCCTGGTTCTACTTTTCGTGAATCAAAGCATATACCCTTAATAACCAGCGCCATGTTACCTGACGTTGAAGTGATATGCACTCGATACAATATATCTCTCAGTTCTTTCATCAACTTAACCGCAAATAAATTTTAGAGCCTTTAGTAAACTTAGATCCTGGAGTGATTGATTGCTCACTTACTCTGCCTAGTCCCTCATAACTCACTCGCAGCCCAGTCTTTTCAAGCAAATAAAGGGCATCTTTAAAAGTCATTCCTTTTACATCTGGTACTTGGTCTTTCAGTATCAGATTGTTTTTTAATTGTAAGGCATTTCCAATTTTAGTCGCTTTGATCCAATCGTCTTCCCCAGATGAATGCGTGGATACACCCAATAAATTAGTAATCATTACTATTTCATCTTGTTTACCCGCTTTTATAGTCGGAAACACGCCAAGCTCAGGAACTTTTCTCTTTTCCATCGCGATATGCAAATTGATATCGCGCGAGTAAATATTGTCGGCAATTTCTTTGAATACCGGGCCTGCAACATTATTACCATATTGTTGCCAGCCCTTGGGGTTCTTTATCAAAACTAAAATAGTATACTTTGGCGCATGCGCGGGGAAATATCCAACAAATGAAGTGATCACCTTTTTCGTATAATGTCCATTCTCTAATATTTGTGCCGTACCCGTTTTTCCCGCAATGCGATAGTCTGCACTTTTTAGGTTCATGGCGGTGCCATTTTCCACTACCCCTTCTAACAAAACTTTTAACTGGCGTAGTGTTTTATTTGAGCATATTTTATCATTCAAAACCTCTGTTTCAAATTCTTTTGTCGACTGGTCTGCCTTCTTTATTGATGTAACAAATATTGGCTTTATCATCACGCCCTCATTTGCCACTGCGTTATACAAAGTCAACGTGTGAAGCGGGGTGATTTCAAATCCATAGCCATAGGCCATCCACGGAAGTGTAATGCCACTCCAATCTTGATCTTTTGGTCGCGTTATTTTAGGATAGGCTTCACCATTTATCTGTAAGCCAAGTGGCTTAGTTAATCGCAATCGATCTACGTGATCTAGAAATTTTTGTGGTTTTGTTCCAAAATGCTTGTCTATCAATTTAGCCATTGCAATGTTGGAAGAGACCTCAAAAGATCTTTTTATAGAAATTGTTCCATATCCACCTTCTTCATGATCCCTAACTTTCTTTTTGTAAAAAGTGTACTCTCCTCTTCCTGTTTCTATCTTGTCGGTAAGTTCGATGTTTGTGTCCTCTAATAAACCGATCATTGTTACCAACTTGAAAGTAGAACCTGGTTCAACCGAGCCGCCCACTGCATGATTAAATTTCTCTATGTACGCTCCGCTACCATCTTTACTTAAATTTGAGATCGCTTTGATGTAGCCTGTTTTCACTTCCATTACGGCTACTGTGCCCTCATCGGCATTGTGTTGTTCCATGGCCCGATAAAGAGAAGTTTCAGCCACATCTTGAAGATTGATATCAAGTGTTGTTTGTATATCAAATCCATCCACCGCCTTCGCATTGTTGCCATCGAACACGGGCTTCCAGGTACCTCCCGCTATTTTTTGAAATAACGCTTCGCCATTTTGTCCTCCAAGTGCATCGTTAAAGCTATGTTCTAATCCTACTCCTTTGCCTTGTTCGTTTACGAATCCAACTGTTCGCCTGCTCAGATTTGAAAAAGGCCGGTATCGAACGTCAATCTTTTCGAAGATTACTCCTCCTTTGTATCTTCCTTCTCTAAAAATTGGCCATGACGCCATCATTTTTTTTGTTTGATAGTTGATTTGTTTTCTATTGACAACGATGTAATGCTTACCAAGTGAGCGTGCATCTTTTATCATTCGGGTATAATCGTCCGCACTTTTATCCTTGTAGTATTTTGCAAGGAATCGAGAAAGCGAATCAATTCCTTTGTCAAAAATCTCTTTCTTGGCTAATGTCGGGTCGATGGCTACTTTATAAAAAGGTAAGTCAGTAGCCAATAAACTTCCATTATCGGAATAAATGTTTCCACGTGTAGCCTTTACCGTTTTGTAATCAAACATCACGGTATTATTAAGCTTTGCCCACTTCTCGCCCTCCATTACTTGTATGTGTGCAATCTTTACCGCAATTGAAATAGCAAATATGAACACGCAAAGCGATGCAACTCTAACTCTTACTAATATGGATTTTTTAATATTCACCTTTCTCTACAACTATTTTATAGGGTGGCTTCATACTTTCTTTTAACCCCATTTCTTTTACTCTTCTTGCCACTTCACTTTGCTTCGTGGCAAACATCATTTCTGATTTCAGTGTGGTAAAGTCCGCCCGCAAATCTTCCACTTCAGTTTGAGCACTGTTAATTTGCCTTGTAGCTTTATCAGCGTAGTGCGTGTTACTAATATAGAGTAGACCAATCATCAAGGCGAAAAGAATTTTTGGTAGATTCTTTATTGGAAACCCATCCTCAAAATAAGTCTCCAACTTCAGCCGTTTTTCAAGCCCAGCAAAAACGCCTTTACCTTTGGTTTCTTTGCTTTCTACTTTTGGTTCGTCTTTAACTCTATTTTCTGCCATAACCTTTAATTTAATTTAAGAACATCCCAGCCTCTCTACTTTTTATGAGTTTATTGAGATGTCCTTAAATCATCATTGCGAGTCCGCGTTACGCGGATGAAACAACCATTCACCACAAAGGGTGTTTCACTCGCAAGGATGATCCTATATCTTTTTTGCAACGCGCAACTTTGCGCTTCTTGCTCTATTGTTCACTGCTACTTCTTCCTTCGAAGCCACCACAGGTTTTCGTGTGATCGCTTCAAACGGTCGAATTGGATTTCCATAAAAATCCTTTTCCAATTCGCCAAATACTTTGCCTGTTTGAATAAAATTCTTCACCATTCTATCTTCTAATGAATGATAGCTCATCACCACCAATCGCCCGTCTTCATTCATCACATCTGCACACTGCATCAAAAAATCTTCCAACACTTGCATTTCTTGGTTCACTTCTATTCTCAACGCCTGAAACACTTGGGCGTAATACTTAAATTCTTTTCCTCTTGGTGCTACCGTCTTCAATAGCCCAATCAAATCGGCTATCACATCAAATTTTCGTCTTGATCGTTCTTGAACAATCAACTTAGCCAAGGTCTTTGCATTCTTAACCTCCCCATACATTCCAAACGTCTTATGCAGGCTTTCTTCAGAAGACTCATTCAACAGCTTCGCAGCACTCAAAGGATTGTGTTGATCCATTCGCATGTCTAACGGGCCGTCAAAACGTGTTGAAAAGCCTCGACCTGGCGAATCAATCTGATGCGAAGAGATGCCAAGATCTGCAAGAACACCATCGACCTTATTTACTCCGTTAGCTCTCAAATAATTTTTGAGATATCGGAAATTCGCCTGACAAAATTTAAAAGAACGTTGCTGAATTTCTTCAGCCTCTTTTGCCGCATCTTGATCCTGATCGAAAGCGATTAACAAACCACTTTCTATCTTTTCTAGGATCGCTCTGCTATGTCCTCCCCCACCAAACGTGATATCCACATAGATACCTGCCGGTTTGATGGCTAATCCTTCGATGCATTCTTTAAGCATTACGGGCTTGTGATACATCATTTTGCTTCAAGCTACAGGCTTTAAGCTGCAAGCATATCCCTTCATGCTTCAAGTTTTTCAATGAACTTCGAGAGCATACTTTGTTCTCGCCTAATCATGTTCAATAACTCCTCTATTAACTGTTCATCTGTCCACTTTCTTTGCTGAACAATTAGAGAATGTGTTTCCAATTCAAACGCAGATCCCTCGGCAATACCAACATATCTCAGATAATCCTTTTCACTTCTTTTAGCACTACCCTCGGCAATATTGGCCGGTATTGATATTGCACTTCGCGACATTTGTGATATCATCCCGAATCTTTCGTCTTTTGGAAGCGTTGCTACCAGATCGTACACTTTATTCACTATATCCATACCAAGCTGCCAAATTTGAAGTTTCTTAAAGTCCCTCATATCTCTACTTTCTCAATAGTGATTTCAAAATTTCACCATGAATAAAACTCAACTAAGTGCAAACACTAAAACCTGTGGCTTGCAGCATGAAGCTTGAAGCCAAAGTATAAGCCTTCGGCTTACTCGTTCAAATGCTTCTCTGCCAGTTTTGACAATTCACTTGGGTCATTGATTTGATGCTTCTCATAGATTGCGGGGTTCCAGATTTCAACTTTACTTCCCAAACCAACCAACAGCGCGTCTTTGTCAATTTGCGCATAGGTGAGCATGTTCTTGGGAAGCAGAAAACGACCTGTGCCATCTAGCTCAAGCGTTACTACTCCCGATAAAAAGTTCCGCTGGAGTTTGCGGTACTCTTCGTTGAATTCACTTAACCCCGAAATTTTTGAGAAAACCTTTTTGAACTCTACCATGGGATAGAGTATGAGGCACTGCTCGAAACCTCTGCGCACCACAATCTCTTGGTCACCTTCCGGCAACTGAGATTTGATACGCGAAGGCAAGGTAATCCTGCCTTTGGCATCGAGTTTACTTTCATACTGACTGGTAAAGAAGGTCATAGACGTAGTGGTTGTCTTTTTCTCCTAAGCAAACATAAGACAATTTTTACCACTTTACACCACTTTCATCCACTTTTTTTACTTTTTTCTCAAAATAGATCGAAAAAGTATGTTTCGGGAAGTTTTTTGAGACACTGGTGTAGTTAAAGCAGCCCCAAAAAGGGTTTTAGGACAGTTTTATATGATTGAATAAAGTGGGAGAAAATGGGAGACAATTGCCAGCGAGCTTTGAAATTCAAATCAATATACGAGCTACTAGAAAGCAACTCGAACAATTGGAACTAGAAAAGTGTGGCAGTTGCGACAATCAGAATCGCTCAGTTTTGAAAGAGGAATTTGGCAACAATCTGACTTAAAATCTAGTCAGTTCTTTTACTTATCGCGCCTTTGCGTTTTTCAAATTTAATTTATTATCGACCACGAGGAACAAAAAGCTCCTTTATAAAACCGTATCCGTAGCCTGTTAGTTGAATAAATGCAGAAGGGATACTTAACGTCCCAACCAAAATCGAACCCGTTGTTGTGTAAGCATGCGCGCCAATGATAAAGAAGTAGAATACGTACCCAAACACTCCGAGTATACCAAAAAAGGGAGCGATCAAAAATGAAAAAGGTAGTAGAATCAATCCAATTGAAAATGCGGCAGGAAACCAATGAGCTAATTTAACAGCATCGGGATGGACCCTACCCACCTGAATTCTCCCTCGGCCAAAGTTTGAGACCTGTTTGAAGAATTGCTTGAAATCGGTGCGTCTTTTATGAAAAACATAAGCCTGCGGAATTAAGCCAACTTTCATACCTAAATTTTTGGCCCTAATACTGAACTCAATATCTTCTGCAAATCGATCAAGCAGAAACCCACCTGTGTTTTTGTAAACATCTCTACTCATGCCCATGTTAAAACTACGCGGCTGAAAATCTTTCGATTTGCCTCCGCGAATACCACCTGTTGTAAAAACAGATGACATTGTGTAGGCCATAGCTTGTTGTTTCGGGGTAAAATCAGGACTGCCGCGATCGGGGCCTCCCCAAACATCCAAGGGTGACAGCTGTAAGAAATTATCGACCGTTGTGAGGTAACTAGGTGGGACTATGCAATCCGAATCAAAAACTATTAGGTACTCTCCGTTGGCTTTATCGAACCCGAAATTTCGACTAGGCCCAGGCCCAGAATTTGGTTTGTAAAAATAGTTTACGTTAAGCTGCAGAAGGTATTTGTTGACTACTTCTTTCGAATCGAGCACAGAGCCATCTTCCACAATAATAACTTCAAAGTTTCTGAACGTCTGAAGTACTAAACTTGCCAGTAATTCATCCATCTCAAACGGACGGTTATAGACGGGAATTATTAACGAATATTTTGGGGTTTGCATTTTGATTTGAATCAGACTTGACAAGCTAAGTTTTAGGATGTTGCAGAAAAATCGTGAAAGTAGTCCCCTTCCCCAACGCACTTTCAACTCCTATCTCCCCTCCCATAGCTTCAATTTCAGCCTTCACCAAATGCAAACCAAGGCCTCGTCCTTCTCGATGAGTGTGAAATCGTTTAAAGGGTTCAAATATCTTATCCTTATTTTGTATTAAATCAATTCCAAGTCCATTATCAGAAACCGTAATTCTAATTTTATCAACCATTACCGCGGATGATATTTTTATTTCGAGGTCTTTGTCTAATTGCCGATACTTAATAGAGTTACTCAATAAGTTGGTAAAGATACTTTTTACATACGGACGCATTGCAAATACCTGGTGGTGCTTGTCTACCTGAAGTGTAATCCTAGCTTTTACTTCCTTTATCTCTTCATCTAAAAATAAAATCGAGTTCTGTATTTCGTGAAACAAGTGAATATTTTCCATAGAAAAGCGCAATCCTTTTTTTACTTCAAGCATCAAAGAAATATCTTTAATAATTAAATCAAAGTCGTTCGCAGATTTCTCTATCTTTTCTATTAACTCGTCTCGAATAGGGTCAGTATTTGCAGTTTGCCTAAATATTCTAGACAACCCCAAAAGCCTCGCTACCGGAGCTCGTAAATTATGTGCTACCATATGCGAGTATTGCTCTACCTGTACATTTTGTTTCGCCAATTCATCAATTGACTCTTGCAATCTTATCTTATTTGCTTTTTTCTCTTTTGCTACTTTTCGGCCCAATGCATAGGAAAGAATCATTGCTTCAATTAACGCACCATCAAGAAAATAAAAATTATTGAAAGGGATAAGCCCGTAGGTGCTGGCGAGCTTTAACAAATAAAATAAAGAGAATACAAGGTAAGCAATTGAAAATAGCAATGCGCTACTTGAACCCCTTTTCGACAGCATAAAGCCGATAGTTGCACCGACCGAAAATGTAAGTAAGGTAATTGCATGGACAAACTGACTTTGGCCTATCCATTGAAAAATGGTATTAAAAAGAAACACAAACGCAATCAATAAAAAATACCCTAACAGAAACTTTCTCAGCAAATCATATTTTTTCAATTCCAAAAAGTGATAAGCATATAAAACCCCAAATAGATTTACAAATACGTTGGCGATGGACGTAACCCAAAAGGAATAATTTATCGCGAAAGAAGCATTTAAATCAAGTATCGAAAATAGCAATCCACTGCCAGCTGGCAGGAACAGAAAAAAAACATACGCAGCGTAAAATAGGTACAATATGTTTTTATCAATGAAAAAATAAAAGAGATTTAAGAGTGTGATGCAAATCAAGAAACCTATTATAAGAGTAACTAAGATCAATTCGTTGTCACTCTTCGTTTGAAAGCTCTTGGTTGTGAATACCTCAAAATCAGGTACTACATATCTTGTAGCTGTTTTAATATACACCGTCTTTCTTTGATTCGAATTTGTGTTCAGCCTAACAATCAGTTCAGACACCATCGGGCGAACGATATTATTTTTCTCAGTTGATTTTATTTCCTTCCAAACACCATCTTCAAAATAAAAAACTGTGAATTCTTTTAAATAGCCAGTTAGTTGAATAACCGTTTCCGGGGTGGTTGGTACAAAGCTAAGTTTGGCCCACAGTGTGGCCATGGTATCTGGAAGAACCGTTTCGCTGTAGGAAGCCCAGTTGCTTTCTTCGAGCTTATCAACTGTCAAAGATTTACCTGTAACGACCAAAATGATCGGGTCAGTCGCTAAGCTGGGGGCCGCTTCCAGTGAAATCGGAAAAAAAAGAACAGATGATAAAATTACCAAGAAAGCACAATGCGCTGCCTCAACCCTAATGTTCGGGATCACGGTACTATTCTTTCGCGTTTGTTTCAATATTAGTAAGGAAGAGGATATCTTAAAAATCTTCGCAACTTACCAAACTTAAATTTGAAAAAGTGTCTGTTTCATAAAACTTTCCTTGCTTAAGCGAGTCATTCCTCTCATATTAGCAACCCATTAAAATTCACGAATGAAAAAAACACACTTTCTCCTTTGTTTTCTTTTTTCTTTAGGTGCTTTTGCCCAAGAAAAAAAGCTTTCTCTTTTGGATATGTCAGACTTTAAACCGCAAGCTGGCAATTGGTTTGTAGTAGGTGATGTGTCGATAAATCCAACCATCGACATACATGAAGAACTCGCCAAGCCAACTGCCGAGACAGGAAAGAAAAAGAAAGGTACTTCTTCAGAAGCACCAAAGCCAAAGGCAGTAGAGTACAAAGCCGGCACTGGTATTTTGCTGAATATGAACGATGCCAGCAAAAAATCGAATTTGCTTTCTGCGTTTGAGCATGGCGATATCGAACTTGAACTCGAAGTAATGCTACCGAAAGGATCTAACTCGGGCATCTATTTACAAGGCCGCTATGAAGTACAGTTACTTGATAGCTGGGGAGTAAAAAGCCCTTCGTTTTCAGATATCGGAGGTATTTACCGCAACTGGGAAAATGAGGCAGGAAAAAGTTATGCCGGCAAGGCTCCACTTTCCAACCCATCAAAGGCGCCAGGACTGTGGCAAACCATGAAAATTTCTTTTCGCGCACCTAAGTTTGATGCAGCTGGAAAAAAGACTGCCAACGCAAAGTTTGTTTCGGTAGAGTTGAATGGCATAAAAATCCATGACAATGTAGAAGTGCCTTTGCCAACGGGAGGTCCTGTTGAAAACAATGAAAAAACACTGGGACCGCTTATGATTCAAGGGGATCACGGCCCGGTAGCGTTTAGAAACATTCGTTACACCTTAATGCACGAGGCGTCAAGTAAATTGAACAACATTTCGTACAAATTATATCTTGGCCATTTCAAAGCCTTGTCGGATTTCGCTGCACTGGAACCAACCGCTCAAGGAAAACTCACAGAGCTTACCATTGAAACTACCAATACAGAAGACGCCTACGCCATAGTTTATAATGCCACCCTTGATGTACCCGAAACATCGACTTACTTTTTCACATTAGCCCATACGGGCGGGGCTAAGTTTGTTGTTGACGGTAAAGAATTGCTCAGCTTCAGAAGCTTTGGAAGTGGATATGATAAGGTTTCTATGGATTTACAGGCAGGCAGCCATTCCATTGAAATTGTTAGTTGCAAAGATGAAGGCTGGTTGCCTCCGAGGTTAGGGTTTTGGGTCAATACCGCCAGCAGCTACCCACAAGTGTTAACAACTTACGGATCGTTCCCACCTGATGAAAACCCAGTTCAATCGATCTATCTAAAAGCAGGGAGCGAACCGAAATTACTTCGCGCATTTATTGATTTTGAAGGTGATGAAAAAAGACGACTAACCCACACGATAGGAGTGGGCGATCCGAGTGGCCTTAATTACGTATATGATTGTGAAAGCGGAAACTTAGCGTGTGCCTGGCGAGGCGACTTTGTCGATGCAACGCCCATGTGGCACGATCGTGGCGATGGCTCGTTCCGTCCACTCGGAGCAACTCAATATTTCTTTATCAATCAACCCATGGCTTTTCTGGCCGCGTCAAGCGATGCATTTCCGGCAGCAGGTAAAGAAGGTGAATTCAGAACCAAAGGGTACACGATCGATCAAAGTTCAAAACTCCCAATTTTCAATTACATCTATCAAGGATTAGAAGTAACAGACAAAATATCGCCCGATGACAATAACAGAAGCATTACACGAGAAATCACATTGAAAGACAGAGGCACAAAACAAGGCCTTTACTTTAAGTTTGCAGAAGGGAATGACATTTCCAGACTGGCCGATGGCACCTATGTAGTCGACAAAAAGTACTACATCAATACTCTTTCGTCTCCGACCGTGCGTGAAGTAAATGGGAAAAAAGACCTTGTGCTTTCTGTGGATTCAAATTCAATCAAGTACACCATCATCTGGTAAACTAAAATAATCGATCCATTCGTAACGATCAACCCGACAACTTACAACCATTATGAAAAGATATTATTACATTTTCACTCTAGTGTTTGTTTTTTGCAGCTGCATAAAGTCATCAGCGCAAGAAACCAAAATTTATAAGGAAGAAGATTATTATAAAATCATTACTATACCAACACCGGAAGGCGTGCTTCTGGAAGTAGGCGGTGTAGCTACCATGCCCGATGGCAGAATAGCAGTATCCACGCGAAGAGGCGATGTATGGATGATTGAAAACCCAACAGCTGAAAACAATAGCACCCCACGATTTACGCTTTTCGCTTCTGGCCTGCACGAGTCGCTTGGGCTTGCCTATCGCGATAATGCGTTGTATACCGCCCAACGAGGTGAGCTTACTAAATTAATGGATACCAATGGAGATGGCAAAGCCGATGTGTATGAAACCATTCACTCTTGGCCCATTTCTGGGCACTACCATGAATACTCATTCGGGCCAAAGTTTGCATCTGATGGCAATTTCTTTGTAAGTGGAAACGTAGCGTTTGGAAACGAAGAGTGGTGGCGCGGTGAAAGTAGAAAACCTTGGAGAGGTTGGATCATGAAAATCCATACGGACGGCACGCTTGAGCCTTGGGCAACCGGTGTAAGGTCACCTTGTGGCTTGGGTATTGTTGATGGAGAATTATTTTATGATGATAACCAAGGCGATTGGGTTGGTTCGGGTGGCCTATGGCACGTTACAAAAGGAGCTTTCATAGGGCATCCTGCCGGATTGAAATGGACGGGCGAACCGAACTCTCCGGTTAAACTTACCACTGAACAATTGTACGCAAAAGTGAATCCGCGCCAGGAGAAAAAAGAAGGCCAGTACGTAAAGCCAGAAAATATTCAAGACGAAAAAAATCCAACCTTCTTATATGAAGTTAAAAAAGAAATACCCGAATTGAAACTACCAGCAGTATGGTTACCCCATGGTGTACTTGGAATTTCCAATTCTGAAATTTTGGTAGACGAAACTGCTGGCAAATTTGGACCCTTTGCGGGACAAGTATTTGTGGGAGACCAAGGGCAAAGCAAAATTATGCGCGTAGTAATGGAAAAAGTGAAAGGCGAATATCAAGGCGTTGCATTTGATTTTAGATCTGGCTTTCAGTCGGGCGTGCTAAGAATGAACTGGGGTCATGATGGGTCTCTTTTTGCAGGAGAAACCAATCGCGGTTGGGGATCGGCAGGTACTACCAATTCAGGACTTCAACGGCTAATGTGGACTGGAAGAACCCCATTTGAAATGAAGACTGTAAAATCAATGCCTGATGGATTCGAAATTGAATTTACACTTCCCGTGGATCGCAAATCAGCAGAAGATTTGGCATCGTATGTAGGAAGAAGCTATATCTACAAATACCATCCCGTGTACGGAAGCCCTACTGTGAACGAAGAAAAACTAAGTATTAAAGGTGTTAAGGTGTCGGAGGATAATAAAAAAGTGAGAATTGTAATTGACAACCTAAGGCAATATTATTTGCATGAAATTACTTCATTTGGCGTTCGTTCGCAGGAAGCCAACTTGCCCTTGCTACATCAAACGGCTCACTATACGCTCAACAATATTCAAGAAGGGAATAAACTTCCGTTAAGCGAACTAAGTACTAAAAATTCAGCAACCGCTCCGGCAAAATCGGCACCCAAAACGGCACCTAAATCTACTACCTCGGTCGGATCAAAGACACCCACCTATGCAGAGATTGAGCCCTTGTTAAAGAAAAATACGTGTACTGCCTGCCATCAGCAAAATAAGCGACAAGTGGGGCCAGCTTTTGCGGATATAGCGAAAAGAAAATACACGGAAGAAAAAATACTCGAGTTAATCTATACCCCTCAGCCTAAAAATTGGCCGGAATATGCAACACCCATGGCAGCAATGCCACAAGTACCAAAAGATGAGGCTTTAAAAATTGCCCGCTGGATTAATTCGCTGAGAACTGCACCTATTGCCAATAATCCGTAAAAGTATTCAGCCGATAATCCATTCTTAGATTTGGTTATCGGCTGATTTTTTGATAAGCGTCCAATAACCTTTTATCGAGAGTCCAGAGTTCATTGCTACTAGAGGTTGCTAAAGCTAGAGTGTAAAGATTCATGCTTATGTCGTTAGCGGGAATTTGAAACAGCGTCCTGTCCAACGTGATAAAGATAACTAAAGAACTACCAACTTCAATGAAGGACGGTCCCGCCCGCTTGCCACAAGCTATTGTTGTACGCAGTTTGACTTACAGAGCTTTCTTGTCCGAGAGAATTTTAAAGTACTCATCTTTTGACAATGGGCACTTTGCTAAGTCGATAAATTGCTTTTTGTCCAATTGGCACTGAACAGACATTTGCTTTATTAAATAGTCGTCAAGCTCTTTCTTGCTCCCGTGACTTATTTTTGTGTGGAGAACAAGTTTATTGTTATGATAGTACTCAAGGCGTTTATGGTCGCCAGGCGCATCAATGAAACCTTTCTTTTTTAGATTTCGGTGAGTGTCTTTAGAGTCTAGCACTGCCATTATTCAACTGACTTAACAAGGTGATTTAGAAAAACTTTTATACGATTCAACTTGTCGCTAAGTTGGTCGTCACTCAATTCATTGTATCTTCTATAAATGAAATCAAACTCTTCTGCAAAATTCCTTTCTGCATCGTCTTCTGTTTCACCTGTTCCAATTATGTCTAACATCTCATTGTGAATAACGTAATATTCGTTTTCCTTGTCAAGGGATGAGCGAAGAGGAAAATTTAATACATAAGCCTTTTCGTTATAAACTATTACGTCTGGAGAGTACGAAAGTGTTGTGTCACTCTTTCTATAAAGTTCTTCAATCTTTTTCTTCGTTGTCCCTTTTTTATTTGTTGTTAGTTTGATTCTCGCAACACCAAATTCTTCTGTGACTGATCCGCCCAATTCGACTATTTCTGTCGTTAAAATTTTTTTGACTTCGGGTTTTAGCCGCTTGATTTTAAAAATTGGTTTTATTGTTTGATTTTTTCCAATATCAACAATTGCAGTCGGGGCGTTACCAAAACTGTTTGTGAAGTCATACAATTTATCTACGATTTGATTTCTTCTCAATGCATCTGGATACATGTCATTTATTTTCATGTACTCTGCCTTATTTGAAAGACCCATTAATCTTTCAAACTTTTGATTAACTACCTTCCTTTGTTTAGCAATATTTCCGATTGAAGTCTGAATTCTTGGTGTGAATACGAATTGAGGCACAGCACTTCCATGGATGAATCCTGACAATTCAACCTTGAAATTCTCAAGGTGAATTGGTTCTTTAGAGTCCACATCACTTTTGGCAATGGTGATTAATAGGTCTTGAAGATTCTCTGCAATTTTGACCAATGTCTCCACAGGGAGAGTATGGAATTTGCCCAATTCTCCTTCTATTTGAAAACTTACTCCTTTATTTAGGTCTATTTTCATTTCAAGTTGCCTCCAATATTAGCAGTTTTCTTTGTCCCGCCAAATTGCCCAGAACGTTTAGCTTATTGATGGCCGCCAATTTAAACCAGTGCCCTGTCCAACGAGATAAAGCTAATTAAAGAACTGCAAACCTCAATGACGCACAATCCCGCCCGCTTGCCACGATCTTTTTGTTATGTGGCGTTTTTCCTCTTCTCATTTGTTACGATGGTAGCAGTCTCGACCGCAATTCCTATTGTCGCTATTGAGCCGCTGTTAAATTTTAGGAAGTCGGTCTCTATACCGTCACTAAAAATAACACCATTAGTCGGCATAAGCGATTCAATTGTCAAACTATTTTGATTTTTTATTACCCCTGTTGTAATACCTGTCTGAGTCCTTATGCTTTGAAAGGGTTCTCTTACCGCAAAGAGCAATTCATTGTCTTTAAGTTTAGGTCTTTTAGGTTTAAGGTTTTTTTCAAACATACCCGTTACCCCATAAGCCATGTTAAATATTGAACTTAACCAACCTGTTGAACCTGCTGGTGTGGAAACGATAAGTCCGCTTGAAGATTGCTCTTCGTTTTTATTGTTGTATGAAATTTTGTAACGAGCAGAAATATGAGAAGATGCTCCTATGAATAAGTCGTTAAATGCTAAGAGCCTTTGTCCGTCATTAAGTTTTGCTTCTGCAAATCTCATTGTCTTTGATTGGAAGCTACCTGACATAACGTTTTCAACTCCGAAGATAAAATCTGAAGTATCAAAGGGAAGCAGCACACCGTCATATCTCTTTTTGTCAGGATTTACAGCAATAATGGGTATCCCCTTGGAATACTTAGCAGTATTTGCCACAAGTCCATCCTGTCCAATGACGATAATCAAATTATTTTCTGCAAAAATAAACGCAGGCATGTAAACTCTCTCCAAGGTCTTATTCTTGATTACCTTTGAAAGTTGAGTCTGAAGTGAATTTAATGAATCATGAAAAATCTCATGCTCCCTTTCATAATCATCGAAATTTCCACCAAGCCTCTCGATATAAAACTTAGCCTGTGCTTTCGTATTAAAGCGATCAATTAAAGATTCTAGTCTTGTTTTATTCTTGACGATAATTGCATATTCAATACTCATTTCTTGGTCTCTTGAGGTGGTCCAGTTTAGCCGGACAGTTATTTTGTCAGATTTTCCAAACAGATATTATTCAAAACGGAGGATGGTCAATCCATCCCCTCGTAGTGAATCAGTCTGTAATTGGGGGTGATCGCAA
>JBIKRT010000062.1:0-26280 GCA_044349005.1 Cyclobacteriaceae bacterium | reverse complement strand
CATCTGACGCATGAAAACCATCCCTCCCCACGGGGTTACTTCCTTGTCTATATACCCAATTTCAAACTCCATAACACTAAAATAGCTATTGCTACGCATTAGAAAAACCTATTGCGTAATCTGGGTTTATTTCAATTTAGAAATAACTAGTTTTCCAACTTTAGTTCCTTGAATATTGCCCATCTCACAATCTGATCTAAAATGAATGCCAGCATAGACGCGACTGATTGACGCCTCTTTCGCTGCTTCTCTAAAAGATGAGAATGACCGTATCGGTAGTCCGTATTCAAGTTCAGTAGAATCTGTATAAGCAAAGCCCTCTCCGTGTAATGCTGTTAAAACTTCGGCCGCAGAGGCTGAAATAGTGCTATGGCCGCTGGTATAGGTAGGGAATGATGGTGTCACCAAAATAGGAATCCACTTTTTATCAATCTTATCAAAAATAACAGTTTCAGGCCTAACTTTAGCGATCCGGTATTTCTCATCCCAGCAACTAATAAAAGCATCATAAAGAGCAACAGATGTTAGTGCATACGTCTTCGCAGTAGTGGCAAAATCGGATTTCTTTAGCCTTGTAACAACTCGGCACACTGCCATCCAATGGCCTCCTGGAGTCATCTTTTTGTCCTGAAACATCAAATGCCCTTTGTGCCTTGATACAAAAGGGTTATCATCCCAGAAAATACTTATATCTTCTTGCTCCGATGTAATGTTTTTAACAGTTTGGTAAACTTCCTGAGTTTCTAACCAAAACTTGCTTTTCACATCATCTGAATAGGGAATTACATCTTCTACATTGCATTGAGAAGAAGAATCGAGCACCATTGGTTTCATCTTTAACCAATTAGGCTCAACACCATCTGAATAATCAGGCCTGGTGGGTACCCACTTCCCAGGTATTGGCCTTACTTCAAAGCGTTCCATGCCTCTGGTTTGTTTGTAATTGTCAGCAGATAATCTTTTTATAACAATAGCCGCAATTTGTTCACCTAGGCTAACGGAGCGCAAGTACACTTCTTCATTGGTTCTGCATTTTAGCTCCGCTAACTTCTCAGCTTCGAAATCCAGTATCTCTTTCTTAGAAAAAACTACTTGATGAGCGGTTGTACAAAATGCCTTTACGGCTGCGACAGTAAAGTCATATACTTTCGTTTGGTCTATTTCAGGCATTTTATCGAAAGCCGCTAACTTATTTGTATAGGATTCAAGAGCTTGGTCAGTATAGCGTGCCGCTTCATAGGCAGCCAGGGATGGATAGACGTAGATGCGACTTGCTACTGGAGGAGTAAAAATATCTGTGACGATAATGTCGGTTAATTTTCGCTCACACTGGTGCAATACTTCGGCATCGAACTGGCCGTACTTAAATGTTTCTTTCTTTTGACAACTAAAAAGTAAAATTCCAGAAATGAATAAAAGTAATGTTACGTTCATTGCGTAATAGTTCTCGTTAATTGGTTTTTAAAATCATAAAAGTCAACTTTTCTCACGGACTCTTCCATTAGATAATTCCTTGGCTCTTGCGAATGAAATCCAGACCCCCAATAAAATTCTTTCACCTGCGCGGAACCATTCTTGAAAGTAATTTTGCCCATCTTTTCATTTTTATCAAGTTTAATAATTTTACTAGGTGCCTGCTTGCCCGAAAATATTTTTAATGAATCTCTATTTTGAGTTGCAATCAAATACGAATTTCCTTCAACCTCTACCCTGCTCAAGGATCGCGCATCCTTTGGAACAAAAAAATGACTTTCGTCAAGCTCAACGGTCTTAAACTCATTCTTTCCCATATTTTTCAAAACAAGACCGTAAAAGGCATCGGCTCTACCTTGCATTAATTCCATTCCATAATCATTACCAATCAAAAGCAGATCCAGCAAACCATCTCCATCATAATCATAAGGCATCATGCCATAAATGGGGGCGAATTGGGCTTCTATTGGAAACGCACTTAGTTTGAATTTTCCATGCCCAAGGTTTTCTATAAAGCTAGATTTCATCCAATTCGATTTCAAAATTTGAGCTCCTTGAAGCTCCTGTTCGGAAAAGACCTTATCCACAGTAGCCTCTCCAAATTGGCCGTAGGTTTTAAATTTTGCCCTTATCTGAACCAGTTGCTTAACCATATCGTCTCGGGTATGATAAAAAAACTCCTTTTTCACTCCAGTAGAATCCTTCCAGTAACAGGAAATAAAAGGATCGTAGAGACCATTTCCATCAAAGTCTTTTGCATAGAGGGTTATCGGCTCGGCACTCGTGCATTTGAAAAATATGTTTTCTCCAAAATTGCCAGCTGCATAATCTATATCTCCATCATTGTCAAAGTCGGCAGCGGTTAAACTGTTCCACCAACCTTTATAATCGCTTAAACCAGATAAACTTGTTGCATCGACAAGTTTACCCATCTTATTTTCAAAAAAACCGATTGAATTCCATTCGCCAGCTACAATTAAGTCTGTCTCACCGTCATTATTAAAATCCGTCCAAAGTGCATCACTAATCATCCCGTAGGCCTGCAACTGCGGGCACCATGCCGATGTAACATCCGTGAAAAGAGGTTTATCTTTTAATCGGGAATCATTGCGCAACAAATAGGATTTGTCCGACTTAGGATAACTTCTAGGAAGCACTCTACCGGCTACAAATAAATCCAAATCACCATCTTTGTCAAAGTCCGTGGCCTTAACAGACCCGCCACAGGTCTTTAAGTTCCCCAACGCGAGACTGTCTAACTTAAAATTACCCTTACCGTCATTAATACACAATAAATGTTGGTAGTAAACTGAACCGGCCTCATGTTGATAGCTGCCCCGAGCTATGTAAAGATCGTTATCACCGTCAGAATCGGCATCGAAAAGCAATAGACCAAGATCTTCTTCTTTCTTGAGATGATGTGGCTTAAAAAAATCTTTCTTCTTTTCAAATTTTCCAGTCTTGGTTTGAAAGTAAAACGTTTCATCAAATCTCGAGCTGGCTCCCAAAACAATGTCATCTAGTCCATCACCATTTAAGTCTCCTACAGAAATACCAGGCCCATATTGCGAAAATTTATGAGGAAGAGTCCGTTGAAAATTAAAGTCAATAAAATCATTTTCTTCATTCAGGTAATTGAGACCAAGCGATTGCTGATTGACAGAGGTGAAAATACCAGTGTCATTTTTATGCTTTTGCTTAGGCAATGTCGATGTTTCATAATTGATTGTCAGTAGCTTGTTGGTTTCGGGTTTCTTAACGGTTGAGAGGCGTCCGTCAGGCCATTTCACTTGAACGGAATCAACTCCACCAGCATCGGGCAATCCAAAATGAACAATGGCCTCTGATTGAGATAGGTATCCCCTTCCCGAGGCGACTCTTCCGGTTTGAACATTGCCACCCTTAAAAATCATCACCGAACTGCCAATAGCATCTGGGTTAGACTTGCTACCTAGTAGCCTAACTCTCAAAAAATTATTTTTCTCTTTATTGTCACTAATGTTATTTCTATATACAAATACTTTATCGTTAATATTGTTCACCATATAATCAACGTCACCATCGTTGTCGAAATCAGCGTATGCCGCACCATTTGAAAATGACGGATTCGATGCCCCCCACTCTTTTGTGGCGTCACTAAAAGTTAACTGCCCTGAATTCTTGAACATGTAATTCGAAACTTTCCTTTCGGGAATCATACTATAGAGCTTCGCTTTAGAAACGAGCCTGCTTCCATTGCCTCCGCGAAAAGCACCAAAATCATGGTCGGTAATATCCCTAGGAAAACCATTTGTTACAAGAATATCGCGGAAGCCATCGTTATCAAAATCGACAATAAGAGGACACCAACTCCACTCTGTTTCTTGCACACCCGCTAAAAAGGATATATCGCTAAAAACGGACAGCCCTGTATTCGGATCGAGGCCGCGATTAAGTTGTAGCGTGTTTCTTACAAACTGGTAGTCGTACTTAAATTGTTCTGTAAAAATATAGTTGCTGTAGTTGTTTGCATTCAGAAATAGTTTTTTCCTTTTGTTATCAGCAGGAAGCATTTCGCAAACGAACATATCTTCTCTTCCATCATTATTGATATCGGCCATATCACTGCCCATGGCCGAGAGCGATTCGTGTTTAAAAACCTTACTTATAGAGTTGGTGAATGTTCCATCGTGATTATTCAGATACAACAAATCATTGGAAATATAATCATTGCAAACGTACACATCCTGCCACCCATCGTTATTAAAGTCATTGACTAATACACTATGACTGTATCCATCGTGAACTATTCCCGCCTTTAACGACACGTCCATAAATATTGGGTGCTGCAAACTGTCGCTCCATACATTTTCAAAAAGCCGATCTCGATTGGGGGCTGAACCATCTACCGACCGCGTCATAAACTGGTTTGGATATTGGGTATCAATAAAATTGATTCCGAGAAATACATCCAAATCACCATCGTTATCAAAATCAAAAAAAGCCACCGCAGAATCGTGGCCATCGTCTGCCAAACCATATTCAGACCCTAATTCCCTGAAGGAAGGAATATTTCCTTTGTCATTGCCCTGATTTATATAAAGAAGATTTCTTCTTTTTTCCTTCTTCGGACTCATCGTGTTACAAACGTAGACATCAAGTCGTCCATCTCTATTAATATCAATAATAGCAGCGCTAGACGACCACTGATCCGGTTCTTTAACAAGGTTTGCTTGCTTGGTTACATCTTGAAATTTGAAATTACCCTTATTTAAATACAGTTTATTATCGACTAAATTACCGGTAAAAAACACATCGATCAACTCATCCCCATTAAGATCACCCACAGCTATCCCGGCTCCGTTATAAACAAACTCATTCTCTAAGATGTTTAACGTATCACGAACATTGATTTCGTTCACGAAGTCGATTCCCGTTTGGCTCGACTTTAGTTGGGTAAACAATTTTTTATCTTTAATACAAGAAGAAAAAAGAGCAATACCTAAAACAATAAAAAACTGTTGCTTCATACAAAAAAAATAGCCGTATAAAAATACGGCTATTTAGATGCAATAAATAAAAACTAATTAAACTAATTCAAGTTAACAGTTTTAGTAACTGATACTTTCCTTCTATTGTTTATCGCAGTGAATTTGACTTGATAGGAGAACTTAATGTTATAGGTCTTCACAACATTAGCTTCTGTTGAAGCCGTATTGTCGCCAAAGTCCCACTCGTAGGAAGTTGCACCTACGGCAGAATTCACAAAAGTAACAACTCTTCCTGGATCTGTAGCTGGTAACGTCTTATCAATCGTGAACGTGAAATCAGCTGTCGGAACGGGGAAAATTGTGATATCCTGAGACGATGAACTTGTTCCCTTAGCATTGGTTACCGTAAGTTTAACGGTATAAACCTTCGGAACTGTACCAGTAACATCGGGATAGGTTGCCGTAGGACTAGCCAACGTGGATGTTGTTCCATTACCCAAATCCCATAAGTAGCTAGTAGCTAATTTTGACTTATCAGTAAAAGTGGCTTTTAACTCATCCTGCTTTACTGAAAAATCTGAAACTGGTCTCGGATCCACAATCGTAATCTTTCGTTCCTTCTGTGCTACCGCTCCTTCAGCCCCGTACGCAGTCAATTGGATCACATAATCTCCGCCTTTATCGTAGGTTTTCGTAGGATTGGCGTCATTAGAACTGGTACCATCGCCAAACGTCCAGATAAGCTTGGTGAAATTTGTTGCGCTGCTCGTTCCTGTTACTTTTAAATCACTTACGGAAACGGTAAAATCACTCTTAACTCCACTTGGCGTAACGTTATAAACATCTTCTTTGCTACATGAAACAATCACGCCAAAGAATGCCAAGAAAGCAAAGTAAAAAACTAATTTTTCTCTTTTCATATTATTCTTTTTATAAGTCATTAATTAATAACCAGGGTTCTGAACTAACGTAGCTGAACCACCCTTTGAGCTCGATAAAATAGCCTGATTTGGAATAGGGAAAACTTCGTTTACACCTTTCTTAAAGATCGCTCCTTGAAGATATGTTCTCTTTAATCCTTCCTTCGCGAAATAGGCGTTCTTCTCAACATCAGCAATCCCCCAACGAACTAGATCAAAGAACCGATGTCCTTCCATTCCAAGCTCCAATCTCCTCTCAAAGCGAACAGCTTTTCTTGCAAAATCTTGGCTAGGGAAAGAAGAATAGAGACCGATTACGTAGTTAGCGGCATTTAGTCCTGCTGATGTTTTAACAAAGCCTTCTTTATTAGCCGCGCGAGTTCTAATTCTATTAACATAGTTTAGCGCTGTTGCCAAATTTCCCAATTCAACCTCGGCCTCTGCTGCCATCAAAAGTAGGTCGGAGTAGCGGAACAATTTTGTGTTATTGTTATTATAGCCTTTTGTCCATCCAATAACTGATGATGCTGTGCCTTCAAGGGCTTTTGGATACACATTTTTGATTGGCGCATATGGCCCGGAATACGTTTGGTCACGAATCCAATCTCTTCCAGGATGTCGGCCCCAGTCTAAATAAGGAATACCTCTTCTTCCAACAGTCCAATCTAAGCGAGGATCCAGATTGCCAGTATGTGTTGTAAATGGATCGGAGCTTTTCAAACCATCGTCACTTTTCACGTCCGAATTATTATACGTATCTAACAATGGCAAACCTGCTCCATCTGTTTGGTATGCATTTACTAAATTCTGACTTGGTTGATGAAACCCGCAGCATCCACCAGGTCCACCGTTGTAAGGAAAGTTTAAGATATCTCCATTATTCCCGTTATCTGTATTTCCAGATCCGTCATTTGCTGTTTGCTGAACCTCTAACAGAGACTCTTTCGTGTTACGGAACAACGGATCGAAATTGTCGTGAAATTTAGGACTTAATGCATAGTTACCTGAATTAATTACCGCATCAAATTGCGCCTTTGCTTGGGCATATTGTTTTGCCCACATGTAAGTGACACCTAAAAATCCTTGAGCAGCGCCTTTATTTATACGACCATCATCATCATTTTTTACAGGTAAGTTGGCTGCTGCAAAAATAAAATCGGCTTGAATCTTAGGCAGAATATCTTCTGCATTGCCAATTCTGACATCGGCAAGAGTCTCATCAATGTAAGGAACTTTGCCAAACACTTTTCGCAACTCAAGATGATAGAAACCTCTTAAGAACCTTGCTTCGGCAATTCGCTTGTTTCTTTGCGCATCCGAAATAGCATCTTTACCAAGGATTTGAAAAGCATTTATTGCAGCATTTGTCCTTTGAACTCCATCGTAATAGGTACCCCATTTACCCTCTACATAAGGGTTGTTAGGAGTCGTTACGTGTTTTTCCATGGGTGTGACATCTGGCTGATCATTCGCTTCGGAACCTTTGTAGGCGTCACCACCACAAATACTTCCAAAAGTCCAGTTAGAGGCAGCACCACCCCAAATTGATCCCTTGTCCCATCCGGAAAATCCGTCAAGATTCGAGTATGCAGCAATCAACAATGCATCTGCACCGCTTTCGCTGGCAGTCAACGTATTTAGAGTCGAAACCCCGTAAGGTTTTCTATCTAAAAACGAATCGGAACAACTAAACGCAATCGCAAAAAGAAGGGCGATAGTCAATAGTCCTATTTTGTTTTTCATATTTATTTCTAATTATATTAAAATTGAATGTTTGCACCTACCAAGAAAGTTCTGGCCCAAGGATATCTACCGTTGTCTAACCCTATTGTTAAGTCTCTTCTTTCTCTAAATCCTTCCGTCAAGTTGGCTACTCCAATATCAGGATCTAGGCCTTTGTAGCTTGTAATAGTAAACAAGTTCTGGCCTTGAATGTAGAACCTGATTTTTTCAAGTCCGTAACGCTGGGTAAGGCTAGCTGGCAAAGTATATCCTATTACTAAGTTACTTAGTCTAGTAAACGAACCACTTTCAATGTAGGCTGAACTTAGTCTTGAACTGTAGTTATCATTGGCATCTAAAACAGGAAGAGTTTTGCCGGCTTGATACAACATGTCTTTACTATAGTTGGCTTGGAAAGCTGGGAAGTCGTTGAAGTAACGAAGAAAGTTAAAGTTCTTGTTGCCATACTTGCCATTGAAGTAAGCCGATACATCAAAGTTTTTATAACTGGCAGCAAGGTTAAGTCCCAATTGAACTTTAGGAAGAGGATTACCAGTATTTACTATGTCATCATCATCTATTTTACCGTCTTTATTAATATCTTGAAAACGAATCCTACCAACTTTCGCGTCTCCTTTGTCAGCAAATAGTTCACTGTTAATTTGCTCTTGGGTAGTCCACAAACCATCTGCAATATATCCTCTGAACTGAGCAATAGGATTTCCCGCAGAAGTTACACTAGGGCTACCAATACGCGTACCATCACCAAATACTTTAGGGTTGCCGTTGGCATCAATGCTAAGTACTTTGTTGCTATACTGCGTCCCAGAAAGGCCGATAGAATAATTAAGCTCATCGTTAAGCGCTTTGCCTCTGTAAGTCAACTGCAAATCGATCCCTTTGTTTGACATAGACCCAATATTTTGAGCAATTGTTCCAATATAGCCTGCTTCCCAAGGTTGCTGCACACCATAGATCATATCCTTTGTTTGTCTGTCATAAAATTCCAACGTAACATCCAACTTGTTAAAGAATGTGGCATCGAATGCAATGTTAGCAAGGGTAGTAGTTTCCCATTTCAAATTTGGATTGGCTGTGGTTTCTTGTTGAAAACCGGTAACCAAACTGTTCCCTGTTCCCCTAAGATCATAGTTGGCGTTGTATGCGCCTTGTGTATAGTTAGTATATCCAGGATAATCGTTACCTACTTCATTATTCCCTGTGGTTCCGTAAGAACCACGCAATTTTAAGTCAGAGATAAATGATACATCCGCCATAAATGATTCTTTTGAAAGTCTCCAAGCCGCGCTCACGGATGGGAAGGTTCCATACTTATTGTTGATAAACCTAGAGGAACCATCTCTTCTAACGGTAGCTGTAAAATAATACTTATCAGCATAGTTGTAGTTTACGTTCGCAAACTGAGAGACTAAATTATTTTGCCCTTGGTAACTGTTAATCCCTAAAGTACCAGCCTTAACATTGCCCAAGGTACGATAGAATGGATCGTCACCGAATTGCAACGCGCCACCACCTGCATCAAAGCCTTCGTAGAAAGATTGTCTTGACTCGTAACCAGCCAAAGCCGAAATAGTATGATTACCAAAGGCTTTATTATAATTCAACACATTGGTAAATACCCAATTTTGGTTGGTGAAAGATCTTTGTCTCAAACCGTTTGCAGAGTTTATTTCAGTTGCTTCGAAGTTTCTATAGCCATATTCTTGAGACGGTCCAGAATTATAATCTAATCCAAAGGTTGTCTTGAATGTGAAATTTTTAAGGAAATCAACTTCGGCATACATGTTACCGAGAATCCTCATAGTGTGGCCAAAGTTTCCAGCTGCAGCGCGTTCTTGCTGCGCAACCGGGTTACCCGCATTTGAATTTCCACCTGCAGGGCTGCCGTAATATCCTCTTATATCGCGCACAGAAATTATCTGTGGCATTGAATATGCATTTTTTAGCGGAGAACCTTCACTTGGATTGCCGAGACCAGCCTGAGTGGTCTGGTAGGCAATGTTGATGTTCTCTCCTACCCGGATATTCTTAGCAACGTTAAAAGAACTATTCAAACGAGTTTGATACCTTTTATAGAAGTTTTTAATCAAAATACCATTATGCTCAAAATAGTTGGCGGAGAAATAATAATTCCCTTTGTCACTGCCACCAGAACCGGAAACGGTAAAACTCGTTTTGGAAGCTGGCTTAAATACTTCTTTGAACCAATTTGTACCTTCCTTATTGGCAGCTGTTATTTGGTAGTTCTGGCTTGCATCCGCCGTTGGATCACTATTGATAAAATACTTGCTTGGGTCAACCTCTGGTTCACCTGCCAAGAAACCACCTTGCCTTGTTATATAATCTGGCAAAACAGCCACTCCGTCAACTGTTTTAGGGAACAAAGACGAGTTAAACGTTTGCCCAGCACCCGCGGCCAGGCCTTGTCTGATTTGGAGTAACTCAGTAGGGTTTGCCATTGACGGGAATCTCGCTGGATCTTGCGTTCCAGTAAAATAGTCGATGGTGAGTTTGGATTTACCTTTTCCTTTCTTAGTAGTAATTACAATTACGCCATTTGCAGCTCTAGAACCATAAATTGAAGCAGCAGCAGCGTCTTTTAAAATTTGCATCGATTCAATGTCGCCAGGGTTCAGGAAGTTAAAATTTGCTTCACTTGAAATCGGCACACCATCAATTACATACAATGGCTCATTGTTGTTAATAGTACCAATACCGCGAATACGAATGGATTGAGAAGAACCAGGATCACCAGAAGTAGAAACTTGTACGCCAGCAACACGACCGATTAGCTGATCTCCAATATTCGAAGCCGCGATCTTGGTCATTTCCTTCGTGTCAACCACTGCTACAGAAGAGGAGAGATCTTTCTTCTCTACGGAAGAATAACCGACCACCACTAGTTCAGAGAGCGTTTTAACATCCAGCGTCATTTGGGCATTGACTACCGAACGCGAACCCACAGCAATCTCACTGTTTTGGTAGCCGATAAAAGAGAAAAGTAGGATATCAGCGTCTTTCGCTGTTATCTTGAACTTTCCTTCCGTGTCGGTGGCAGCTCCATTACTGGTGCCCTTAATTACGATGTTTACCCCTGGCATGGGTGCACCGTTTTCATCCGTGACAGTTCCAGAGACCACCCGATCTTGGGCGAACGCCAGCACTGAACACGAAAACAGAAGCAATAGTAGGGACAATTGCTTCAAACTTTTGTACAGATTTCTCATGATCATACATTTTGGTTTGGTTATAAAATTGATTTAGATGACTTCCGCAAAAACTAGTAGTTTCATACACACCCACTATTCTTTTTAAAAATCAGGTTCAATTTAAGTAATTGTTAAGTAAACAATCAAAATTTTGTTTGAGAATTTACAAGAATCGTTTTCGCAATCGTTTGCATTCAGATTTTATGTTGAAGATTTACGAAAAAAGAGCGGTCACTAACAGTCAATATTAAATTTGTGTGCGTAAACACACCAACTAAACCAGAGCATATGGACACTATCTATTCCCTGTAACCGCAATCGTAACCAAATGAAGTCTGAATGGCGAGTTTTTGCTTTTTGATGTAATTTAAAAAGCAAAAAAATCAGTCGAATAAATCGTATTTTTGCGGCATCTCATTCTATCATGCAAGAAAAAAAACCTCTGTTTATTACCAATTCATTAACCGGTAAAAAAGAACTTTTCAAACCGTTATTTGATGATTATGTTGGTATGTATGTCTGTGGCCCTACCGTTTACAGCGATGTCCACTTGGGTAACGTACGCACCTTTTTAACATTTGACATCATATCTAGGTATTTTAGGTACCTGGGCTATAAAGTAAGGTATGTAAGAAATATAACCGATGTTGGGCATTTGGAGAACGATGCAGACGAAGGGGAAGATAAAATCGCTAAGAAAGCTCGGCTTCAGCAGTTGGAACCAATGGAGATCGTTCAAAAATATACGGTAGGCTTCCACGAAGTGCTGAAGCAATTCAATATACTTCCCCCGAGCATTGAGCCAACGGCCTCAGGGCATATTGTTGAACAAATAAACCTAACGAAAATGCTGTTAGCAAAGGGGTTCGCGTATGAAGTAAACGGATCCGTTTACTTCGATGTAAAAAAATACGATGCCACCCACGACTATGGTATTCTTTCAAAAAGAAATATTGAGGATCTTATAGATAGTGGAAGAGCACTCGACAGCCAAGCCGAAAAGCGCGAGAAGATCGATTTTGCACTTTGGAAGAAGGCATCGCCAAGCCACATCATGAGATGGCCTTCGCCTTGGGGTGATGGCTTTCCTGGATGGCATCTGGAATGCACCGTGATGAGCACGAAATATTTGGGTGATACCTTCGATATACACGGTGGAGGAATGGACTTAAAGTTCCCCCATCATGAATGTGAAATAGCCCAAGCAACTGCGTTAACCGGAAAGGCGCCCGTCAACTATTGGATACATTCTAATATGCTCACAGTCGATGGACAAAAGATGAGCAAATCTCTTGGCAACTCGTTCTTGCCGCATGAGTTGTTTACGGGTACTCATAAACTACTAGACAAAGGCTACAGCCCAATGACGGTGAGGTTCTTTATGCTCCAATCTCATTATTCGAGTACGTTAGATTTCTCAAATGAGGCGTTACAAGCGGCCGAAAAGGGCTTTAAGAGAATTTCAAGTGCTTTAGCAGTAATTAAGAAGTTGGAATACGAATCGGCTTCATCCTTAAATCATGAGCTAGATGCCGATTTAAATCGACTCGCTAGCGACTGCCATACAAACATGAGTGATGACTTTAACACGGCCAAAACGCTAGCGATATTATTTGAAATGTCGTCTCGAATTAATGATTTTAAATCTGGCACCAGAAGAATATCAGAAGTTTCAAAGGAGACGTTCGAGAATTTTAAGACCAGCTATGTTGGCTTTATGGAAGAAGTATTAGGCTTAACCGATGAGGTAGAGAACAATAACAAATTATTAGTTGGCACGATCAACGTATTAATCGCGTTGAGAAAAAAAGCGAGAGAAGATAAAAACTTTCAATTATCCGATAAAATAAGAGATGATCTTAAGGCACTAGGTGTTCAATTAATGGACGGGAAAGACGGAGATATGAATTACAGCATTGATTAGCAAAGGCAGAAAGAAAAATTGGTAGTAGTAACAACAGATGACACGAAGGTGATAAAGACCAACGACTTTTAGTTAAAAAATGCTAAAGAAAATTTTTATTCTGCCCATCCGAATTTATCAAGCTACAATTTCACCTATGTTAGGAGCTCATTGTAGGCATACACCCTCTTGTTCCCAGTACACCATTGAATCAATTCAAGAATGGGGAGTAATCAAAGGGATTTGGATCGGCTCAAAGCGCATTGCGCGATGCCATCCCTGGGGAACTAGTGGCTATGACCCCGTTCCAAAAAGAAAAAGTTAATTTTCGTTCATCGATAACTACGATCAACAAGAAGGTTAGGGATGCCAGATAATGTTAACAATAGCTGATGATAATCAAAGCGAGCTGCCCTCTCCTTTCTGAATCTATAAATTTGTGGATTCTCAATTTTAATTTCTCAGTCAACACAACGTTTTATTAAAATCGGGAGTCAAACGTCTAATGTAAAGTCCTCACGAAAAAAATTTCTTAAAAAAAGTTAAAAAAGAAAGCGAAAAAATCAAATCATTTATTTCTACTTTTAGAACTTTAAATTAAACTTTGTGAACTTCACCTGTAAATACTTACTACTTTTTCTATTTTATCTAACACAGGTGCAGTGCATCGTAGCGCAAAACGTTTCCTTGTCTCCTTCTGCTAAATTGGAAAAGAAAATCAAATTACTTGAAGTTCTTTACGATGAGACGATAGAAAATAACGCGCATTTATACAACGGTATAGAATATATTCCCTACAGTCGAAATACAGAGGGGCATGCTTATTTCTCAACTGAAGCTCCAATCGTTGGCTCAGTTACTTACTCCAATCAATTATACAAAAGAGTTTCTCTGCAATACGACTTGCTTTACGACAAAGTAATTGTTGAACATCCAATTTATTCAAGCAGTGTGCAACTGATCGATAAAAACATTAAAGATTTTAGCCTTGGAGATAGAAATTTCATTCACCTGTTAACCGATTCAACCAAAGCGAACGTTTCGTCTGGCTTCTATGAACTTCTTTACAATGGAAAAAGTCAGTGTTTAGCAAAACGGAGAAAAACGATAATTCAGAGGGTGAAAAATGGAGAACTTCAAGTAACATTCGATGAACGTTCAAGGCTATTTATTCTGAAAAACGAAAAATACTTCTTAATTAATTCAAAGCGAGATCTCAAAAATATTTTCCAAAATAAATCAATTTCAGTTTCCCAATTTATCAGAAAAAACAAACTGAGTTTTACACAAGATAAGGAAAATACGATGGTGAAAGTGGCGGCTTTTTTTGACGAGCAAAAATGAGAGACATTAAGTATCTAAAGCTGGTAGTGCTTGTATTCATTATTTTTAGAAGCTATTCTACAAGCCTAGGGCAAGAGGTAAAACTTTTTAATTTGGATTTTTCGAATTCAAGTTTTTCAGATTTTATAACAACCATAGAGTCCAAAAGTTCTTATCGCTTCTTTTACTCGAGCGGCTTTACCGACAGTATAAGAATAACCTTGAGTGCAAAAAATCAACCGATCAATTCAATCTTGGATAAGGTGGTACTCAAGGCGGGGCTGTCCTATTCCATTGATGCTCAAGAGAATGTTTTTATTACTAGAATAAGACAAATTCAAACGGAACTACCAATCGGCTTTTTTGATGGAAAAGACCTGCCTAATAAATCCATCAACGCAGCTGCTTATGACTTTATGGGGCTAGAGAAAAATAAAGCTACCCTATTAGCAGAGGCCAAAGTGTTTGATATTGGCATTAAAACGAGTCAGATAAAACCCGGAAATGCAATCATTAGCGGCTATGTTAAAGATATTGATTCGGGCGAGCCCATAACTGGGGCTGTAGTGTTCACAGAAAATCCTCGGATCGGTGTGAGTACGGATGCCTATGGATTTTATTCGATCACACTCAGCACGGGTAGGCATGAATTGGTTATTAAGAGTGTCGGAATGAAAACGACCACGCGCCAGGTAATGCTCTATTCTGATGGTAAATTAGAAATAGAAACCCAGCAAGACGTAACACAACTTAAAGAAGTAGTTGTTCAATCAACAAGCGATATAAACGTATCCGGAATTCAGATGGGAGTCGAAAAACTTGACATAAAAACGATGAAGAAAATGCCGAGTGTGCTTGGCGAGGCGGACGTTTTGAGAGTGGCATTGATGCTACCCGGTGTTCAATCGGTTGGCGAGGGTACTACAGGACTTAACGTACGTGGGGGTGCCACCAATCAGAATTTAATCTTATTTAACGATGGGGTAATTTACAATCCGACTCATCTGTTCGGCTTCTTCTCCGCCTTCAATCCCGATATCGTAAAAAGTGTTGAACTTTATAAAAGCGGGATTCCTGCTGAGTATGGAGGGCGTCTATCATCTGTTATGGATATAGTGAGCCGCGAAGGAAACAAAAAGAAATTTGTGGCATCGGGCGGAATCAGTCCTGTTACAGGTAGGATTACACTGGAAGGTCCAATCATTAAAGACAAAACATCCATTTTATTGAGTGGTAGGTCGACTTATTCCGACTGGCTGCTGAAGCAGCTCCCAAGTAAAACATTACAAAATAGTGGAGGATCATTCTATGATTTCAATGTTATAGTCAACCATGAAATGAACGATAAAAATAATCTGTCTTTATCCGTGTATAGGAGTAACGATGATTTCAAGCTAGGAAGTGATACGCTTTATGGGTATCAAAATCAAAACATTGTCGCAAAATGGAAGCACGAATTCAGCAATAAATTGTATGGTGTTTTCACTGGGGGCTTTAGTCAGTACAAGTTCTCGATGACAAGCGATAAAAATCCATTGAATTCGTTTGATTTTAAGTACTCAATTCAACAGTCCAATGCTAAAGCGGATTACGTGTATCACCTAAATTCAAAACACACATTGCATTTTGGGGGAACAGCCATTCTGTATAATTTATCGCCAGGCGAGTATCGGCCCAAAGGGAGTAGATCGCTTGTTGTTCCAAATGTGCTTGAGAATGAACAGGGTTTAGAGACTGCCGCGTACATTAGCGATAACCTCGATATTCATCCAAGATTATCGATCACCTATGGGCTCCGGTTCTCGGCATTTCAGTATTTAGGAGCAAAAAAAGTGTATCAATATGCTGCTGGAGCCTCTAAGGAAAAGAGCACGCAAATAGATTCATTAAATTATTCTTCGGGATCTATCATTGCCAATTATTTTGGCCCGGAACCAAGAGTATCTCTAAAATATACGCTTTCAGAAAATTCATCGGTTAAATTCAGCTATAACCGCACACGGCAATACATACAAATGCTTTCAAACACTACAGCCATTGCTCCTGCCGACACTTGGAAATTGAGTGACGGCTATATTAAACCACAAATTGGTGATCAATTGTCGGTTGGCTTTTATAAAAATTTGCGATCAAACACGCTTGAATTCTCGATAGAAACATATTACAAAACCATTCAACATGCGTTGGATTTTAAAAGTGGTGCAGCATTAATTCTAAATAAACAAATCGAAACGGATGTGCTGGATGCTCAAGGTAAAGCGTACGGTTTAGAAATTTTGTTAAAAAAATCGAGTGGAAAACTAAACGGGTGGATAAGCTACACCTACTCGCGCTCGTTTGTGCAAACGCAAGGAATTTATTCATCTGAAACGATTAACCGGGGCGAATACTATCCTAGCAACTTCGATAAACCACATGCATTAAATGTAATCACCAATTATAAGTTTAGCCATCGGCTGAATGTATCCGCCACGTTCACTTACAGCACTGGCCGCCCTATCACATTGCCGCAAGCGAAATATGACATTGGCGGAGCTTCCAGACTGTTCTATGGTGACCGCAATCAATATCGAATTCCAGATTATTTACGAACCGATCTTTCCGTAAACTGGGAGGGAAATCATAAGAACAAAAAGTTGGCACATGGTTCGTGGTCTGTAAGCATTTATAACTTGCTGGGCCGTGCAAATCCTTATTCTATTTATTTCGAATCGAAAGATGGAATTGTGAAAGGATATAAGCTTTCTGTTTTTAATCAGGCGATACCAACTATCACCTATAACTTTAGATTTTAAAACTATGAGTTTTCGAGCTCTTTTAAGAAGGCTAGTGCCAATGAGTTTTATAACTGTTATTGGGTGTATTGAGCCTTATACCCCTGAGATAAATGCAAACGCTGACAAACTTTTGGTGATTGACGCATTTTTTAATACCGATGGTAATAGTGAAGTTATCTTGTCGAGAACTCAAAATTTATATGATACAGATGCCCCGCAAGTTGTAACTAACGCTGCTGTTGAAGTAGAAAGCAGCAATGGAGAACGCTACCGATTTTCGCAAACTGGATCAGGTAAGTATTCTACTTTTCAAAGCGGGTTATCATTGGCTAACACATACCGAATAATCGTCACCACTTCCGATGGTAAAAAATACCAATCACCGTTTGTCCAAGCCTCGCCTTCGCCTCGAATTGATTCAGTTACCTGGGAGGTGACGGCTGATCAAGGTGTACAAATCTACGCAAACACACGGGATGTAGAGAATAAAACAAAAAGATACTTATGGAAGTATACAGAGACCTGGCTATATACTTCGGCTTTTCAATCAAGTTATTTTTGGGACAATGGTAGTATCTTCTTGAGACCTAATGACGATGACATCTATCGCTGCTATCAAACAGAATTTTCTACTAAAATTCTTTATAGCACCACCGAGTCATTGGCAGAAGATATCGTGTCGAAGTTTCCGGTAACTTATATTCCAAGAACCTCCGAACGGATTTCCAACAAGTACAGCATACTCGTAACACAATTTGGATTAACCCAGGAAGGTCTTGATTACTGGACTCAGCTGAAAAAAAATACAGAGAATTTAGGAACGTTATTTGATCCTCAGCCATCGATTATCTCTGGAAATATTCAAAATACAAATGATCCAAAAGAAGTTGTTCTTGGATTTTTTAGCGCTGGGGTAAGCTCAGAAAAAAGAATTTTTATACCGGTGGAGAAACTGACGCGATTGAGCTTTCCTACTTATGAAACAATTTATAAAGGTTGCGCTTCAACCCTTTTACAAGTTGGCCAAATATCCAGCTGGAATGGATCCGCCAACGAACTGCTAATCGGCCCAGTCTATTCTGTTCCGAATGGAGGACCTCCGCAACTTCTGGGTTATTCAAAGGGTTCGATTGAGTGCGTTGATTGCAGGCGAAAAAATGGCACAAATGTGAAACCTGCTTTTTGGCAATAAATTTATTTATGAACTTTCTTATCTCCTTCCCTATTCAATGACACTGCGCTTTCGACTTATCTTCTTTACACTATTTTCTTTTTTAAGTGCGTTCGGCCAATCGGATGAAATAAATGCATTAGTAAAGTCATTCAATAGTTATCAATCAAAGACTGTTCAAGAGAAAGTATTTGTCCATACCGACAGGAATTTTTTTGTGACAGGAGAAGTGCTTTGGCTTAAAGTCTATTGTATGGAAGCAACTAGCAATGCACAGCTTGATTTAAGCAAGGTAGCCTATGCCGAAATCCTGGGCGTTGACAATAAACCAATAATTCAAACTAAGATTGAGCTCTCGCAAGGAACTGGCTACGGCTCTATTTTTTTACCTGCATCCATCAACTCAGGTAATTATGTGTTGCGTGTATATACTAATTGGATGAAAAACTTTAGTTCGGAATTTTATTTCCATCAATCGCTCACCATCGTTAATCCATTTAGAAAATTAGAGCCGCAAGAAGTAGCTAACCAAGCTCCAATCGAGCTCAAATTTTATCCGGAAGGCGGAAGGCTTGTGAAGGGGTTAACATCCACCGTTGCATTTAAGGTAACCGATGGGAATGGCAAAAGTCTCAATGCAGATGGAGTTATTATCGGCAACGGGAAGGACACCGTTACACGCATTACCACAATGCGATTTGGGATGGGCAAGTTTAATTTCACCCCGCAACCGAATCACACTTACGAGGCAATAATATTTTCTGAAAAATCTAAACAACGGTTTAGATTACCAATAGCTCTCGATAGCGGTTGCACCGTCCATTTGAGTGAACTGGACGATTCGAAGATCAGATTGAGCGTCCAAAGCTCTTTCCAGCCTGGGACACCACTTTTTCTTGTAGTGCATTCAGAAAACAATATAAAGGCAGCTAAATCCAATGTAGTAATTGATGGCAAAACACAATTTGTTTTCAATAAAGATCAATTGGGAAAAGGGCCTATCCATTTTACATTGTTTGGTAATAGTTTGAACCCAATTTGCGAACGCTTATATTTTATCAAATCCAATAATAAGATTGACCTAAACGTTGTCTCGGATAAGGCAAGTTATTATACAAGACAAAAAATTTCATTGACAATTGACGCTGTTGGATCAGCCCTTTCGCCCAACTTAAATGGATCTATTTCAATTCATGCTATGGACAGCCTGCTTAGAAGACCTTCCATCGACATCGCCACGTTTACAAACCTTGTTTCTGAATTACGGGGCAATATTGAATCACCCGAATTCTATTTGGCACAAGAAGATGAATTAACAAATCAGGCGCTCGATAATTTAGTGTTAGTACACGGATGGAGTCGCTATAATTGGAATAAAATACTAGCGCCAGACGAAGATTCTATTTTATCCGTCCATCCGCCTGAACTGAGGGGACACCTCGTAACCGGAAAAATAACCAACAAATTTACAGATGAACCAATTTCAGAAGTGACTACGCTGCTTGGCGCACCTAATAAGATCATTAGATCGTATGTTTCCCAGAGTAATACTGAAGGAAATATCTATTTCGAGATGAAAGACTTTTTTGACGCGCAGCGGATTTTTGTTAGCGTACTAGATGAAAAAAACGACTCAATTAAAATTCAAATAAACGATCCTTTTTCTGCGAAGCTTTCATCTTATAACGCTTTACCCTTTAGATTAAGTCCGGCAACAGAGCAAGTATTGATTCAAAAAAGTGTAGCTATGCAATCGTTAAGCGTCTTTCAACCTAACTATGTTGGAAAGTATTCTCTTACACAAACCGACAGTATAAACTTTTATGGAAAGGCAGATGAAGATTATCTATTGGATGACTACACTCGATTCAAAACAATGGAAGAAGTGATGAGAGAGTACGTGCCTGGCATATTTGTTAAGAAGAAGAAAGATGACTTTTTCATGCGCGTTATAAACAAGCCTGTCAATAGACTATTTGAAAAACACCCTTTAGTATTGTTAGATGGCGTTCCTGTTTTCAACGCTAATAAAGTGATGGAGTATGATCCACTAAAGATAAGACGTCTTGAAGTCATGACTAGGTTGTACTACGTTGGCGCCCTTGAAGCTAATGGCGTTGTTAGCTTCACCTCTTACAAGGGACTTGCCGAAGGACTAGAAATTGATCCAAACTCTATTTCGTTGGATTACAACGGCCTGCAACGGAAAAAAGAATTCTATTCGCCCGACTATAGCACGGTGCCCGCAATTCAAAGTCGGCTTGCCGATTTCAGAGACTTACTTTACTGGAATCCCAGCTTAAGTTTAGAAAAGGATGGGAAAATAACTATTGAGTTCTATTCATCCGACAAGACAGGTAAATATGAAATTTCTGTTCAAGGAATTACAAAGGAGGGTAAACCAGCAGTGGGTTATGGCACTTTCACAGTCGTTAAATAGCCGCGAAAAATAATCTCGCTTATTTACCACCCTTCTAAAAAAATCGAGAGTCTAGTTTTGTGACTCTATTCTCTACCTCAGACAAGGCCTGCAAAAAGTGAGATTTTTGAGTCTTGACGGACAAAATCGCAGAGACTAAAATAGTATCATCCTAGAAGTTCAATTTTCAAAAGCTTAAATTGTTCAGATCAAAAAAAACTTTTGATTTATCCCTCAATCGATTACATTTAGAAGATCATTCAACTTCTTATGTATGCCTGACTTTCAAATAAAAAAATCTTCTAAGGAATATGACGTGTGCATTGTTGGCTCGGGAGCTGGTGGAGGAATGGCGGCTTATACATTGGCGAATGCTGGATTAAAAGTGGCTTTGATAGAAGCGGGGCCACTCTACGATCCTGCAAAAAATGTTACCCAACTCAAATGGCCTTGGGAATCGCCACGAAGAGGTGCTGGAACTTTTGAAAGAGGCTTTGGCGATTTTGATGCCGCATACGGTGGGTGGGAATTAGAAGGCGAACCTTATACACATAAAGATAATACGAAGTTCGATTGGTTTCGCGCACGCATGGTGGGCGGTAGGACAAACCATTGGGGACGAATTTCTTTACGGTTTGGGCCTAATGATTTTAAACACAAAAGTCTTGATGGATTGGGTGAAGACTGGCCGATAAGCTATCACGATGTTGCTCCTTACTACGATAAGGTTGACAAGCTAATTGGAGTCTTCGGTTCGAAAGAAGGAATCTACAACGAGCCTGATGGAAACTTTTTACCACCGCCAAAACCTCGTCTTCATGAACTTTTCATAAAGGATGCCGCCACCACTGCGGGTGTTCCCGTAATACCTTCCCGATTATCCATCTTGACTAAAGCATTACCTGATAACAAAGATAGAGGGGCGTGTTTTTACTGTTCGCAGTGCAATAGAGGATGTACCGTTTACGGTGACTTCTCATCGTCTTCTGTATTAGTAAAGCCCGCATTAAAAACTGGCAATGTGGATATATTTCCGAATGCTATGGCAAGGGAAGTCTTGGTAAGAAAAGATGGCACAGCATCTGGTATTTCTTATGTAAGCAAGGATGACCTGCAGGAGTATCAAGTGAGTGCAAAAATCGTGATGTTAGCAGCGAGCGCAGGTGAATCTGCCCGACTATTGTTAAATTCAAAATCAGAAGCACACCCCAACGGCCTTGCTAACGCGAGTAACGTGGTAGGTAAATACCTACACGACTCAACTGGGGTTGCCCTTGGAGGTTATTTACCAAAGTTATTTGATAGAAAGCGCTACAACGAAGATGGTGTGGGCGGCATGCATGTGTATTCACCTTGGTGGTTAGACAACAAGAAATTAGATTTTCCCAGAGGCTACCATATTGAATATTGGGGTGGTATGGGGATGCCATCGTATGGTTTTGGCGGCGGCATTCAAGGTGTAAATGGAAAATTCCCAAGTCCAACTGGTGAAAAGAAAGAAGCTGGAGGTTATGGTGCCGCATTGAAAAAAGATTATCGTTTCTTTTATGGTGCAAGTGTTGGTATGGCAGGTCGCGGTGAGGCTGTTGCGCGAGAAGATAATTACTGTGAGATTGATCCAACTACGGTGGATAAATACGGTATTCCCGTACTTCGCTTTCATTATAAGTGGAGCGACTTTGAAATTAAACAAGCCAAGCACATGCAGGAAACCTTTCAAGAGATTATGCATAAAATGGGTGCTGAAACAACCTGGGGAATTAAAGGTGCCGATGAAAACTATGGGCTAGAAGCACCTGGAAGAATCATCCACGAGGTAGGAACCGTTCGCATGGGTAACGATACTAAAAAATCGGCCTTGAATAAGTTTAACCAAGCACATGATTGCAAAAATCTTTTTGTGGTTGATGGTGGCGCGTTTGTTTCACAAGCGGATAAAAATCCTACTTGGACGATACTCGCATTGTCGATGCGTGCCTCTGAATATATTATTCATGAATTGAAAAAACAGAATATTTAACTAGATATGAGTAGAGAGACATGAGACTGATTTGTCTCAGGCCTCAATACTCTGTTCTCAATACTATAACTATGGACAGAAGAAAATACCTAAAGACTCTTGCCGTTGGATCATTTACAACAGGTGCCTTGCTTACAGCTTGTGAGCCTGTGCAACTGAAAAATGAATCAGCACAAAATCCCAATGCGGCTGGACCAGACAGACAACCAGCAGAACTTGAGCGATACAGAAAACTAACAAGCGAGACGTTTTTCACGGATCATGAAATGGCCACCATTACCATTCTTGTAGATATCATCATCCCTAAAGATGAAGTATCAGGAAGCGCTACGGATGCAAAGGTGCCAGAGTTTATCGAGTTTATAGTTAAAGATATGCCCCACCACAAAATACCTATGCGTGGTGGCTTGCGTTGGCTTGATCTTCAATGCATGAATCGCTTCAACAATGCCTTTAAAAACTGTTCATCTCAGCAACAAATAGAAATAATAGATCAAATTGCTTGGCCCGAAAAAGCAAAACCAGGTATGGAACAAGGTGTGGCTTTTTTTAATAGACTGCGCGACTTAACAGCCACGGGCTTTTATACCAGCGAAATCGGCATAAAAGACATTGGTTATGTTGGGAACAAACCCAACCAATGGGATGGGGTTCCGCAGGAAGTATTAGATCAATACGGAGTAAAGTATGATGAGCGAACACTTGCTGAAAGTGTAAAGTTTGAAAGCTAGAATTCTACCAATTAATAAAAATCTCATGCAAAAAAATTCAAGAAGAAATTTTTTAAAGACTGCGGGTCTCGCTGCAGCCGCCTTCACAATTGTTCCTCGCCATATTTTAGGTAAAGGGTTTGTTGCTCCTAGCGATACACTTTATGTGGCAGGCATAGGTGTTGGCGGTAAAGGTGAAAGCGATATTGCTATGTTTGCGAAAAGTGGGAAGGCCACAATATCTTTTTTATGTGATGTAGATGACCGAAGGGCTGCAAAAACAGTATCTAATTTTCCGCAAGCAAAATATTATAAAGATTATCGAAAAATGCTGGAAGTGGAACATAAAAGCATTGATGCTGTTTCTGTCTCTTCTCCCGATCACATGCACGCGGTGCAAGCTATGGCTGCCATGCAATTAGGTAAACACGTCTACGTTCAAAAGCCATTAACTCACGACATCTTTGAGGCTCGCGCGCTTACTGAAGCAGCGAAGCAATACAAAGTAGTTACCCAAATGGGAAATCAAGGGGCGTCAGGTGATGGTGTAAGGCAACTACGCGAATGGTACGATGCCGGAACAATTGGGGAAGTAAATACAGTATATTGTTGGACTAACCGACCAGTTTGGCCCCAAGGCATTCCATGGTCAGATAAAAAAGCTGAAGTGCCAAAAGAACTAGATTGGGATTTATGGTTGGGCACTGCTCCTAAAAAAGACTACATCGAAAAACTCGTACCATTTAACTGGCGTGGCTGGTGGGATTATGGAACTGGTGCCCTTGGTGATATGGCTTGTCATATTATCGAACCTCCTTTTAGAGTATTAGGGCTCGGTTATCCCACGGAAGTGGAAGCAAGTGTTGGTAGTGTTTATGTTGATGAGTTTAAAAGGGGTTACTTTCCTGAAAGTTGCCCTCCCTCCTCTCACATTATCATGACCTTTATTAAAAATGGTAAACCCATAAAATTCCATTGGATGGATGGAGGCATTCTTCCCGAAAGGCCAGAAGAACTAGGGCCAAACGAAATGATGGGTGATGGTGGTAACGGAGTGATTATGGTTGGCAGTAAAGGAAAAATGATGTGTTCAACATATGGCGCTAATCCACAATTATTACCTACTTCAAAAACAAAAGAGGTAACGGTATCCCAAAAGTACAAACGTGTTGCGGGCGGTCCGGAGGGGCATTATGCCCAATGGGTAGAGGCCTGCCTGGCGGGTTATGGCAAGAATGAACTCTCCTCTCCTTTCGATATTGCAGGACCATTAACCGAAAGTGTTTTAATGGGTAACTTAGCGATAAGAAGTTACGACATTCGCAAACCACGACCTGGCGGAACACAAGGGCAGTTTGATTATCCCGGAAGGTATATCAAGCTATTGTGGGATGGGCCAAACATGAGAATCACAAACTTTGATGATGCCAATCAGTTTGTAAAACGAACCTATCGAGAAGGGTATGAACTCTAGATACTGAATCCTTAATCAAAAATCACACCTAAGATCTTAACTATGCAAAAACAATCAAGAAGAAATTTTTTAAAGACAGCGGGGACGGCCGCAGCGGCATTTACCATTTTACCAAGATTTGTGCTCGGTGGAAATGGGTTTACCCCTCCGAGCGATACTTTATACATTGCAGCAATAGGGGCTGGCGGAAAAGGTGGTGACGATACTTTTGGGTTAGCAAAACACCCAAAAGCTAAAATCGCTTTTTTGTGTGACGTAGACGACAGGCAAGCAGCACCTACCCGAAAGAATTTTCCGGAAGCCAAATACTTTAGAGACTTCCGGGAATTGTTAGATAAAGAAGATAAAAACATAGATGCCGTTTCGGTTACTACTCCCGACCACACACATGCTGTTATTGCAATGGCAGCTATGAAAAGAAAGAAACATGTTTATCTGCAAAAACCTTTGACACACGATATCTATGAAGCTCGGATGCTGACCGAAGCCGCAAAAAAATACCAAGTAGTAACGCAAATGGGTAACCAATTCGCGTCTGCCGATTTTGTCCGCGAAGCTAAGGAGATGGTGGATGCAGGCCTTATTGGAAATGTAACACGTGTAGACACTTGGACGAACCGACCAGTGTGGCCGCAGGGTATTCCGAAACCAACTGGAAACTATGAAGTGCCCAAGGAACTTGATTGGGACTTATGGCTTGGCCCCAATCAAACCATTGATTTCAATCCTGCCTACGTTCCATTTAACTGGCGAGGTTGGTGGCAATTTGGAACCGGAGCACTGGGAGATATGGCGTGCCATATTATGGATGCAGCATTTCGAATTCTACCCATTGATTTTCCAACCGAAGTGGAGTGCAGCACCACAACTGCTTGGGAAGACTTTTTTAAAGTGGCCAGCTACAATGACTCCTGTCCTTCGTCTTCAATAATACATATGAAGTTCCCAAGGAAAGACGGGAAAGGTGATATCAAATTCACTTGGATGGATGGAGGGCTGCTGCCAGAACGCCCCGAGGAACTTTTACCTGACGAAACGTTAGGTGATGACGCTGGAGGTTATATTTTCTATGGAACGAAAGGCAAATTGATGGGCAATTATGCAATGAAGCCAGTGTTGCTTCCCACCAAAAGAATGAAGGAGGTTTCAATTCCTAAACAAACTATCCCAAGAATTAAAGGAGCAGAATGGGGTCATTATACTGAATGGGTAGAAGCATGCTTACAAGGGTACGGAAAGAAACAACTAAGCTCTTCATTTGATTACGCAGGGCCGTTTACTGAAGCTGTTTTGATGGGAAATCTAGCTGTAAGAAGCTATCAATTACAAAAGATTGCTGCAAATGGTGATATCTCTTATCCTGGTAGAAAGAAACTGCTATGGGATGCAAAAAACATGAAGATTACCAACTTTGATGAGGCAAATGCCTTCGTTAAAAGAGAGTATAGAAATGGTTGGACACTTTAGTTTTAGGTGCTGAACTAGATTCCTTGCCTTGTAGGCAAGGAATCTAGTTTCGCGGTTGGATTAAATTTTTTCAGAGAGGCAATCTTATCAATCGGGGTAATGTACTGAAAAATAGTTGGTGACTTTGATGCGATAATTTGTTAAAATTAGCGCGTCAGCCTGAAGAGGAATCAAGCTCTGCTGGAGAGCAACTTGTCAGCA
>JBIKRT010000061.1:0-26320 GCA_044349005.1 Cyclobacteriaceae bacterium | reverse complement strand
GTAAATCCACTTGTCTTTTTAGCCCAACTTTTTAATTGCCTTTTTTCGCTCGTTAAAACCACAAAATCACAAATCCAAAATCTTCTAATCCTAAAATTGAGTTTTTAAGGGACGACTAGTTAAAATAAAGGAAAAGGGCAATTGGAAAATCGTGTTATTCAGTTCTGTGTTGGAACAGGACAAGGCTTAACAAGCGCAATATTGAAGAAACACAAATGTTAAGAGCAACCCTCACCGACCGACCGCGCAACCACTAACAAGCAAAAGAAACAAACCGACATTCAATTAAACCTTCGAGCGTTTTTACAGTCTAATTGCCTTTTCATAAACAGGAATATTCAATGACACGACTTTTACTTATTCTCGGGTTTTTCATTTCCACAAGTGTAATGGCTCAGCTACCAGGTTTTACTTTAACAGGAAATCCTGAAAGCCTAAATGGTGCAACCTGGACTTTTCAGCAAACCATTAATGGTATTTTCTACGACCTCAAAGGAATACTGTTTAAACCGATTGGAGCAGGAGTATTCCCATCAGTAATAGTTAATCATGGAACAAGTGGTAATACAAATCCAAATGGTTATAGTGATAGAGTTTGTAAAAAAATGGTAACATGGGGCTACGTATGTAGTGCAGTAAACCTAACACATTCAGGTGGCGGTGCACCTTGTGGTTCGCCAGGCACCTGTGATACAGCAAACTGGGGAGCAAGCAATGATAATTTTTTAAGAGTAATGAAATGCTGGGATATCCTAGCTTCACTTGCTTACACTGATACAAAGTGTATTGCAGCATTTGGGCATAGTAGAGGTGCTTTTTTATCTACAGGTTTATTAGGAAAATACCCAGACAAATTCAGTTGTGCAGGTCATACAGCAGGAGGTGTTGGACATCCTACTGATTTAACATATCCAACTTCGACAATGGTAAATAGTATTACAAAGCCATATATACTTCATCACGGTACAAGCGACAATATTGTAGATATTTCTTACGATAACAATATTGCCGCAATTTTTTCAACCAATGGTGTTACTCATCAATACTACACTTATACAGGTTATACCCACAATTCGATAAGTCAAGATAGTTTGATGTTTTCGAGAACTAGAATATTTTTCAACCAACATATTTGTAACACGATAACTGCTATAAACGAAAGACCTTTTGATAAGCGGCATATTTTTATTTACCCCAATCCTTCATCAAACTACATTTTAATAAATTCAGAAAACATAATTGAACTTCAGATTTTCAGTTTGACGGGGCAACTGTTACTTGCAAAAGTTGCATCTCCACATGAAAAAATTGATATTTCATTCTTATCAAATGGGATTTATTTAGTAAGGATGAAGGTTGGGAATGAAATATTTAGCCAAAATATTATAATCACCAAATGAAAAAGCCAATGACAATAATCACTTTGTGCATTGCCATAAACGCACAAGCACAATTTACTGGACACAGTGGGGTATATTATTTAGGGACAGCTGATGTCCCAATAAGTACAACTAATTATGCAAATCCAAACATAAGTGGCGTTGTAGTTCGTTTCAGATGGAATAGTATTGAAACTTCCCCTGACAGTTTTAACTGGACGTTTGTTGATGGCGAAATCGCAAAAGCAGTAACATACAATAAAAAGATATCACTACAACCGCTTGGGAAGCCCGATTGGCTTGCTAGCATTGGTGCAAAGCAGTATTATTATACTGAAAAAAGCACATTCAGCCCAAGTCTCGGACAACTTGTTTCAGATGTTATTACTTGGGATAGTATTTATGTAAAAAGATACAAGAATTTTTTACAAAAGTTGTCTGTTAAATATGCTAACAATTCCGTTGTAACATATGTAAACGCAGTTGGAGGTAATTTTTCAAGAGGGCTTCCAGACACTGTAATTGTAAACACTACTACCTTGGCTAAACAAGCGTTTTGGACTGCTCACAATTATAATGCTGAAACTTTAGGGAAACTAATGAATCAAATGACAGACTATTATATGGCACTATTTCCTACAACCCCACTGTGGTGCTCAGTAGATTATGTTACTTTTCAACCAAATGCAACAGGACAAGCAAGAAATTATTTAGCAAACATCTATTGTAGTTATGGCATATCAAAATATCCAGAAAGGTTTGGGCTATTTAGGGAGGATATTTCAGGATGCAATCCCAATTTTTCAAATATAGCACCAACTTCTCACTGGTATATTATGCAACAAAACACTTGCAGAACAGGTGCTCAAATGCTTTGGAGCGTTCAAGATGGCCCTTCACGAATGAATCAATGTGAAATATCGCCTAATACTAAATCAGTTGTTTTTGAATCAGCAATTAATAAGGGGTTGGGATTAGGAATGCGATATTTAGAGGTTTATGGTATTGATATTGCAGATGCATCCCTTTCTATTTCAATACAACAGGCAAATAACAGTCTTATTGAAAAAGGCCTCTTTTGTAATCCTGTCGCAGGTATTAAAGAAGACAACCCTGAGAACGTATTTTCTATTTATCCAAATCCAACAACTGAATATTTAACAATTGACCACAACTCAAAACAAAAACAACAAGTTCAAATTCTTAACCAATGGGGAGTTTTGCTTAAGGAATTTTCTTTAACAAAATCGGTTCAACTTGATATCTCAGATTTACCCTATGGAACGTATTTTGTGCGCCTAAAAAACTATCCACAACATACATTAAAATTTATAAAAAAATGAAATGAAAATAAGACAGGCAATTTACGGACGAGAAGGAGCAGCTTGTAACAAAATGCTTCCGCAATAGCGCGGTGACGTTCAAGCTATAAGTGTTATCTTCGTTCCACGTTTGGCCTCGGGACGAGACGGAAAGGAGCCTTTGCTGCCGGTTTGTTTTATCCACAAATTAACATTGCCCTCAAAGAAAAAAGTAGCAAAAAAGAAAACACTATGATAACTACAGTATTCATTAATGGTTAATGATTTCAAAGCTAAAGGACAGGACTCAGCTTAGAAAACCACAGCCTTTATAAACACTAGTGGCAGTGTGTAATTTTCTTGTGACAATTTCCCGAACATCACGCATTTCAACTATTGATTTATCCCCCGTGTCTACTTAGATTTACTTTTATTAACGCTAAGCGAATCATGAAGGAATATCTACTACCGCTCTTATTCGTAAGTTACTCAATTACATTTGCGCAAACAATCCAACTAGATTCAACTTCATTTAAACCAGTTAGTTCCTCGCCAATTCATCCGCTTGATTCAAAAGATTTTAATCAAGGCATGATCAATTCACCTTACCAATTATTCAATGGTAGGTTAACCGGGCTGGGTATGACAACGCTTGGAAGCGACCCTAACGGAGAGTACACTTTGCATGTAAGAGGCTTTTCGACCATTCAGTCCGAGACAAAGCCTTTACTGGTAGTAGACGGCTTTATCGTTAACGACCTGCTCTTACTTGACGCCCATGATGTGGAACAGGTAACGCTTTTGAAAGATGCGGCATCAGCTTCCATTTATGGAGTGCAAGGTGGCAATGGAGTTTTGCTGATCACAACCAAAAAAAGAAAGACAGAAACCTTATCAGTAAATTTTAATACTACTTCGGCTATTGGGCAGCCGATGGTTGGCACTAAACCCGCTACAGCGGAAGAATACAAAAGTTTGCCGAGTGCAGTAGACTATGGTAGTTCACAGGACTGGTTGAGCCTCATAACAAGAACTGGATTATCGACAGCCAATAGTCTGAGCATCAGTGGCGGCTCAAAAGATTTTTCGATACGCACTTCTGTAAACTATCGGAATACGGCTGGAACATTAAAAGGCACAGGCTTCAATCAACTTAACACCAGAATTAATTTAGAACAGAAAGCGTTTAAAGACAAGCTCGTACTTCGGGCTGGCTTTGCTGCCACTTCCAGAAATGCCGAATACGGTTTTAGAGATGCCATTAAATATGCTTTCATAGCCAACCCAACTATGCCAGTGTTCGATCCCACATCCATTTGGGGCGGCTATCGTCAAATACTCGTCTTTGGCAATTTTAACCCGGTAGCTACAATAGAACAAAACATAAATACTGGAAAAGAGGCGTCTTTCTCTGCAAATATTAGCGGCCAATATAAATTTCACGGTGTATTGAGAGGATTAGGTTTACAATCATCTTACCAGCAACAAACTCAGGAATATACAACCGCAACCTACATTTCAAAGTTTAGTTATTATCCTTATTACCCACAGAGGGGCGGGCGGGCCGCACGAAGCTATCAAGAGCAAAAGCGACAACAATTTTCTAGTACGGTCAGTTACGAAAAAAAGTTAAAGAGTTTTGAATATCACATAAGTTCTGGTTACCACTACCAAGATTATTTTCAAAGTAATTTTAATTTACAAGGCGGAAATTTTCTTACCGATGCTTTCACTTATAACAATCTTGGATCAGCCCAAGACTTTCAAAATGGATTGGGTACGGTGGGTTCCTCGGCTGACTCCTATAAAATAATTTCATGGGTTACCACTGCTTCTGTACTCTCTAAAAATAGATATTTCCTGAACGCCACCTCAAGCTATAGTGGATCCACGAGACTGGGGGTGAATAATAAATGGGGCTATTTTCCCTCTATCGGTGGCGGCATTCAATGGAGTGAAGGGTTGCCGTTATTTAATTCCTTAAAGATTCGTGCTTCGTGGGGCAAAGTTGGCAACCAGCCTCAACAATCTGGGCTTTCAACATCTGTATTTGAGCCTAGTGGTCGGTTCTTTTACAATGGCAGCTATGATAACTTTATTTTTTATCCAATCCGCAACAGCAACCCTAATCTGCAATGGGAAGCGAAAACAGAATTCACCTATGGGGCAGACTTCACGCTGCTGAACAATAAAGTGAAAGGCAGCATTGATTGGTTTTCAAACTCAATAACAAACTGGATCACGCCAGTATATGTTCCCACTCCGCCATCACTTAGTGGAGTTTCAATTGGCAACGTGGGTGAACTTCAAAACAGTGGTTTTGAATTAAACCTATCCGTTGCTGCCATAAACAATGAAAAATTGAAGTGGGAAACACAGCTAAATATATCCACCATTTCAACAGAAGTGAAAAGCATAAAGGGAAATGGTTATTCTTTAGCAGACGGAAATCAGCTTATTTTTGGAAGCCTTAGTGATTCACCAGGCAGCAGTGCACTAGGTATAAACATATTGAAGGAAGGAGCGCCTCTTGGTCAAATTTATGGCCTTACTTCAGAAGGAACAGACGCCCAAGGGCGAGACAAAATAAAAGACATTAATGGAGATGGCCGCATAGGTGATAGTGATGATTCGGGCTCAATTGGCAACGGCTTACCCAGTTCATTCCTAGGTTGGGGTAACCGAATTTCCTTTAAAAAGCTTGAATTATCTTTTCTATTGAGAGGCGCGTTTGGTCACCAAAAGATAAACGCTTACAGAGTTTTTCAAGGAGGTAATTATGCCATCGGCTACTCTAATCTTATTAAGACTTCACTTTACAATCCCAACTTGATAAACCAAACGTTTTCGAGCCGTTATGTTGAGAATGCTGGTTTTGTTAAGCTTGATAATATTGCGCTTACTTATCATGTTCCTTCAATAAATAAACTCACTATTACGTTGACTGCTCAAAATCTTTTTACCATTACTTCCTATACCGGGGTTGATCCTGAAGTAGCATACAACTCCACGCCATTAAAAGGCGAAACAAATTATAACCCTAATATTTCGCCTTGGTTTGCCGGCCTTGACAGACGAGGCAATTACTTGCCTGCAAGAATATTTTCGATAGCAGTTGGTGTAAAATTGTAGTTGATTTCAGGCCAAATTCCTCACATCCAGAAACTCATCCCATTCGTGCTGGCTAAAACCCGCATTCTCTTTCAAGAAAATGGAGTAGGATGGTTTGTATGGTTTACGTGTTAGATTCATGCCTGCTTGCTCTGGGGTATAATCACCTTTGCGGGCGTTGCAGCGTTTGCAGGCAGTTACCAGGTTTGTCCAACTGTGCTTTCCGCCTTTTGAGCTTGGCACCACGTGGTCGAGTGTAAGATCACGTTTGGTGCCGCAGTATTGGCATTCAAAATTATCGCGCTTAAAAATATTTTGTCGGGTAAGGGCTACACCTTTGTAGGGCGCATTCACATATCGGTTAAGCCGTATGACTGATGGCATGGGATAAGTAGAAGAAACAGAACGCAGTTTATGGCCATTAGAAGCGCGTAGCATTTCGCTCTTGTTCAAGTAAACAAGTATAAAGGCGCGCTCCACAGAACAGACCATGAGCGGGCTAAAATCTTGGTTCAGAACCAACACCCTATTTGTCATACTCGGGAAAGATAAAGCCATTCTTTGAGTTAATCAAAGTTAAATTCAAAATTTCAAGTCCAAAATTGAAGATTATCCTTGTCGCCAGTCAATTCTAAATCTTTAATTTGAAATTTTAAATTCCCTACCCTAGCTTTATTCGGCTCAATTCTCGCTTTATGTCCTTTTCTTTGATGCTGTCGCGTTTGTCGTGGGTTTTCTTGCCGCGGCCAAGGGCTATTTCTAACTTCGCATAGCCGCGGTCGTTTACAAACAGTCGCAACGGTATTAACGCCAAGCCTTTCTCTTCAGATTTATGTTCTAATTTGGCGAGCTCCGATTTTTTCATCAGCAGTTTGCGCTCGCGCGTGCCTTCATGGTTGTAATGGGTGCCTTGCGCATAAGGTGAAATGGTTATTCCCTTTACAAAAAGTTCGGCTTCATTAAAATAGCAATAGCCATCTTGCAGGTTTACCTTGCCTTCGCGAATAGATTTTATTTCAGTACCTCGCAGCACCATACCGGCAATAAACTTGTCAATAATTTCGTAATCGAAAGTAGCCTGCCTATTGCGTATGTTAATGTCGTTTGAAAAACGTGCTTTGTTCATAATTATTAATTTCAAATTCAAAATTTGCATTCAGTTTATTTCAATCTTGAATTTTTAATGTTGAATTGCCAAGTTAGGCAAAGGTGAAACGCTTAAATCGCAAAAATCATTTCTTAATAATTTAAAATGAGCCGCCATAGCAATCATTGCTGCGTTATCGGTACAATATTGAAAATCAGGAATATAGATCTGCCACTTTAAGCGATCGGCTGCTTTTACTAATTGTGACCGCAATCCAGAATTCGCAGAGACTCCGCCAGCAATGGCAATCTGCTTGATGCCCGTTTCTTTGCTTGCTTTCTCTACTCTTTTCAACAGCATGGTAACCAAATGATTCTGTAAGCTGGCGCAAATATCATTTAAGTTGTTCTTGATAAACAAAGGATCTTTCAATTTCTGATCGCGAAGAAAATATAGGAAGGCTGTCTTTATTCCGCTAAACGAAAAATCAAGATTAGGCATCATCGTATCGGAAAACGAAAAAGCAAGCGGGTTTCCCAACTGGGCATACTTATCAATCAATGGTCCGCCCGGATAAGGCAAGCCCATAAGTATGGCTGCTTTGTCAAACGCTTCCCCAACTGCATCATCCTGTGTCTCCCCAATCACCGTCATGTCAAGGTAATCTTTTACCACCACAATCTGCGTGTGGCCACCACTTACAGTAAGGCAGAGAAAAGGAAAAGTTGGTTTGGGCTCATCAATAAAGTGAGCCAGCACATGTGCCTGCATATGGTTAATCTCAATCAGCGGAATACCCAATGCCAACGCCATGCCTTTGGCAAACGACACGCCTACTAATAAAGCCCCTTGTAAACCAGGGCCGCGGGTAAAAGCAATAGCACTTAATTGAGATTGCTGAACGCCAGCTGATGATAAGGCCTCGCTGACAACCGAAACGATGTTTTGCTGGTGTGCACGCGAGGCAAGTTCGGGCACCACACCTCCATATTTCTGATGTATGGCTTGTGAGGCCACAACATTATTAAGTACCTTGCCGTTGTCTATTATAGCGGCTGAGGTCTCATCGCAGGAGGACTCAATGGCGAGTATAGTTGAACTCATCTTTTGTTGAATGAACCTGCAAGTTATTAAAATTCGTATTCTTCGGTGGCTTCGCAGAATTGTCCTTTACGGCTTTTACGTGCTGATCGTCTTTCTAACAGCGAGTTATTTTCTTCTCCAAACTAGAATTGTGCAGGAAACGCTTTTAAAAAGGTTTACCACCAACTTTTCTAAAGTTACTGGATATGAGGTTACCTTCTCCACGTTCTACCTAACTTGGTTTGATCGACTTGAATTTCATAATCTAAAAGTAGTTGACCCGGAGCACAACACGATGATTCATGCGGGTAACTTATATGTAAACTTCGATTTGGGTGGTTTACTAAGCAATGGTGATATTAACATTGATGCCGCCACGTTGGATAGTGCTGATGTCAACCTCATTGAAATTCAAGATTCGGATACCACCAGAGACATTAACATAAATGATTGGATTAATAAGATCAGTTATGCTTTCGCTAGTGGCGATACTACCACTACTGGCAACAGCCCTAAGCTGAACATTGGGGAAGTACGTCTGAAAAACACAAACTTACTTTTTAATAACTCTGACGCTGATTCAATAAAGTGGGGATTTGACTATAATCATTTTCGATTACGGCTCGAGAATATTGACACGAAAGATTTTCAAGTAATTGGCGATACCATTCAATTTAACCTCAAGTCATTTCAAGGTGTTGAACCACTAAGCAACCTATCCATTTCTGACTTCAAAAGTTACTTCAGAATTTGCAAAACTTCGATGGAATTTCTGGGAATGTATCTAAAAGCCGGGAAATCGGTTATTACCGACACTATTGCTTTTCATTACAATGGCTGGCAAGATTTAAGCGATTTTAATACAAAAGTTAGTTTTAACGCCAGGCTAAAAAATACTGTCATCGATCCGGGTGATCTAGAGATTTTCTCTCCGGGAGTTAAAGTAATGGCACAGCCCCTGCACCTGGCTGGCATTGTTAAAGGGGGAGTGAATCGATTCACTTTTAGCAACATGAACGTGAGCTTGGGTAACACCAACTTGAAAGGAAGGCTCGAAATGGACGGCCTTCCGTTGGTGAACGAAACGTTCACCAGTCTTTCAATTAAAGAGGGAAAAGCTGATATAAACGACCTTCGTTTTTTATTCACGGAAAATATCTTTGAACGACTTCAGTCATTTGGAAGATTTGACGTAAGTGGCAATTTTATTGGCTTTAAAAATGACTTCGTTGCAAACGGAAAATTCAATACTTACTTGGGGAAAATAAGATCGGATATAAATTTAAAAATAAACGAGAAAAATATTGATCAAACTACCTATCAGGGAAACCTCACGCTTGAGAAATTTCAAGTAGGCAGTTACCTCAGAGATACCTTAAATTTTCAAGACGTTACGTTAAATGGTCAGATAAACGGCAAGGGATTAACCCAAAAAACCGCTGACTTTGTACTAAATGGTAAGATAAATTCAATCGGATTATTGGGTTACAACTATACTAACATTGAAACAAATGCCCGTTTTGCCGCGCAGCTTTTTAGCGGAAAGCTAACCATAGATGACCCTAACCTGAAGTTTAATGCGCTTGGCTCAATCGATTTTAGAAACAAAAAAAATCTTGTAAAAATAAAGGCTACCTTAGACACTGCGCTGTTACAACAGTTGAAATTTACGGACGAGTTCTTTTCGTTAAGTTCATATTTAGATATTGATAGCCGCGGTCTACAACTTGACAGTCTTTTTGGCGAAGCTATCTTTCGAAATACAACGCTCCACTACAAAGAAAAAAATCTTCACCTTGATTCGATCCATTTGGTTTCATCGCTAGATAATGGAAATCGAAAATTAACTATGAGAAGTTCGCTTGCAGATATCGATCTAGCAGGAAACTACTATTATTCCACCTTGTTTAATGACCTTCAAAAGTTCTTCAATGAGTTATATTTAAATGTAAAAAATGATAAACAGAGCTTGACTTCTTATTATTCCGAAAAGGAGAAAAGAACACAAGCTTATAATATGACAATAGTGGCTAAGCTAAATGATATAAACCCATTGACAACATTTTTCAATCTTGATTTAAAGCTCTCAAAAAACACATTGATCAAAGGTAACTTCTCAAATGGTCTAACAACTATTTTTAAAGCCTACTCCTCCATCGATACAATTGACTTTAATCATAAAATATTCGCTGGAAATGAACTGGATTTTAATGCTTCTAAAATACGCGATAGCACGAATGTGCTCGCCTTGTTATCCTTTAATTCCGAAAGACAACAAATCACTAAGGGTTTTAAAACAAAGAATTTACTATGTGAGGCCGTATGGAATAAGGATCACATTGACCTTGGTCTTGACTTTGATCAGGAAGGAGTAACTAATTTAGTTCGACTTAAAACCGAAATAGATTTTCAATTAGATAGTACAAAGATAAAAATCTTGCCCTCTACCATTAAATTTCTAGATCACGATTGGATTATTAATCCAAAGAATTACATACTTCTTAAAAATAAAGAGGTATCAATAAATCATTTGTCGATTAACAATGAAATGCAGTCAATACTAATCGATGGCAATATCTCTGAACGAACGGATAAAGAATTGGGCTTTATAATTTCTAATCTCAAGCTTGACTTACTAAATGTAATAAGCACGGAGAAGTTTGCAGGCACTTTAAACGCCACGCTAAAAGCAAGGGACTTTTATACCAATCCATATTTTCAAAATAAGACGTTTGCTAAAGATCTTACGATCAACGATTTTTTGATTGGCGATGTAAATGGCACCAATGAATGGAATCAAAAAACGAACAAATTCGATCTGAGTTTTTTTGTTGACCGGCTCGATCAGCGAATCATCAGCCTAGAGGGGTATTATGATCCTACAAGCAAAAACAGTCCACTAAATGTTATTGCTACACTGAATAAGGCCAATCTCAAAATTGCAGAACCTGTTTTGAAAGGACTGTTTTCTAACCTGAGTGGAACCCTAACGGGAAACTATGGAATAACGGGGTCGTTCAACGAGCCAAAGGTAGAAGGTGAGGGAAAAATAGAAGGCGGAAAAATGACAATCGACTATTTGAAAACAACCTATTCAGTTAGCGGCATTTTAGGTATGTTACCGACTAAAATACTGTTTAAAGATCTTGTACTTACTGATGTGTTTAATAACACGGGAACCTTGAGAGGGTATTTAGCGCATAAGAGTTATTCCTACTCCTCTATGAACTTATATTTAGAAAGCGATTTTAACAATGTGCAGTTGCTTAATACGAGCAGCAAGGACAATAGTCTTTTTTATGGAACTGCGTATGGAACTGGGTCGCTTTCAATAACTGGTCCGATCAATCATTTACAATTCAATGGGAACGGAAAATCCGAAAAGAACACCCGTATTTTCATTCCTTTTGGTGGCGCTGCCGCTGTAGAAAAAGAAGAATTTATAAACTTTGTCCATTTTACAGACTCGTCAAAATCAGGTATTTCGAAGAAGCAATTAAAAGAGAAAGTAGCACTATCAGGAATAACGTTCGACTTGAATCTAGAGGTAACGCCCGATGCCTATGGCGAATTCATAATTGACGCAAAATCGGGAGACATTATCAGAGGGCGCGGAAATGGTCAAATAAAACTGCAGCTCGACACCAAAGGCGAATTCAATATGTTTGGCAGTTTGGAGTTTCAGGAAGGTGGCTATAACTTCACTTTGTTCGATATCATTAATAAAGAATTTAAGATCCAAAAGGGTAGCAAAATCACTTGGGCAGGCGATCCATTTCAAGGAGTTCTCTCGTTAACGGCTGTTTATCGACAACTAGCTTCCTATGCCCCCATTTATGGCAACCAGACAACGCTGACCTCATCAACCACTGCACTTACCGACCCCGCGCTCAAACGAAGGTACCCTGTTGAGGTAATACTAAAACTGGAAGGTCCAATGCTAAGTCCGCAAATAAATTTTGATATCGAAGCGAAAGACCTTCCCTCAAGCGTAATTGTCCAGGGTATAGCGCTAAGGATTGCCTTTGATTCTTTTAAAGCTCGACTTGACGAGTTAGAATTAAAAAACCAAGTGTTTAGTTTAATTGTACTGCGAAAATTTAAGGAAATAGGTGAATCATTTAGTGTTACCAACCAGTCCGTTTTTACCAGCGTGAGCGAGTTGTTCTCCAATCAATTAAGTTACTGGATAAGCCAAGTGGATCAAAATTTAGAGGTTGACCTCGACTTGGGAACACTCGATCAAGAAGCGTTTAACACCTTCCAACTGCGACTCTCCTATTCCTTATTGAACGGACGATTAAGGATCACCCGGGATGGCACCTTCAATAACAACAGTAGCCAAACTAACAGAGCAGATGTGTCATCCATCATTGGAGACTTTACAGTGGATTACCTGCTTACGCCTGACGGCACATTTAAAATAAAAGCGTACAGCCGGTCGAATTCGAATACGGCCTTGAACTCGCTGACCAATCAATCTGCCCTTACCACGGGAGTAAGTCTTTTGCACACAAAAAATTTTAATAGCCTTGGCGAGCTTTTAGGAATAGCTAGAAATAAGCGCAGAAGAGAATTGAACGATGAAAAAGAAGGGGCAAACTAATGATTTTGGTAAATCATTTTTTTTAAACGCGCTTTATAAGCTCAATTTGTTACCTTAGAAGTCAAAAATAAACTACATGGATTTAGCTGCCTTTCTTAAGAACTATGCTGAGCAAATTGGAGGTCAATACACAGAATACACCGCCTCACAATCAATAATAATTGTTCCTGTCTCTGGTGGTCGCTTTCAAACTATCGTTGCTACCATCAAAAAGAACGAGTTGTATAATCGCAAACTCATTAATCTGCTTTCAAAAATTTGTCAAATGAAGCCAGATGTTGATTTGCGCATGTTGCTGGAACAAACTGCGTTCTTTAACTATTGTCGTTTTACAATTAGCGAAAATCACCTGCAAATCGAGGCCGTAACAACCTATGAAAATGCTACCGAAGATCAACTCAAAGAAATGATTCAAGAAGTAGCAAATCTGGCTGACCAGTTTGAAATGAAAGTGACTGGGGCGGATATTCATTAGAATGCTCAGGTTACAAACCTACCCTTGGGCAGGGCACGCTCATGCAATTGGAAACAGAACGAATATGACGGAAAATCTACCCTATTTTGGCCAACCGCAAGGTAGAATTCATTTTGCAGACGAACCCGCCTCAGCCCAGCCTACCGTGGTTGGATTCAAGAAGCATTAGAATGCGGCAATAGAGCTGAAAAAAATCAATAGTTTCTAATTTTCAGGCTGGTTCTTAGGAGATAACTAAGATTGAAGTAAATTTTCGTGTTGTAAATCAATCGATTATAAAAAATATAAGAAATTTTATAATAGTACTTGGCCATGCATAGTACTTTAGCCGTATACACCCCTATCACTAAACAAAAGGATGTATGAACCTTGAAAACACGCAAGTACAGATGAGGAAGGGAATCCTGGAGTACTGCATCCTGCATATTATTGCTCGGGGTGAAGTTTATGCTTCGGATATGCTGGATGAACTAACGGCGGCCAAAATGATTGTGGTGGAGGGGACCCTCTATCCCTTACTAACGCGGCTGAAAAATGCAGGACTGTTGGAATACAAGTGGGTAGAATCCAAATCTGGCCCACCACGCAAGTATTATACGCTTACCAGCGATGGCACGGGCTTTCTGAACGGTCTTACCGAAACCTGGAATGAGTTGGTTAGTTCCACGTCTATGATCACAGAAAAATCGAAAGCCACTATTTAATTGTCACATATTTTTATCTTACTACTTGATACTCACTAATAAAGTCTAATCAAAAATGAAAAAGAATATCAGCATAAACATCAGCGGAATCATTTTCCATATTGAAGATGATGGATATGAACTGCTTCGCCAATACCTTGATTCTATCAACAGTTACTTCGGCTCGTTTAAAGATAGCAGCGAAATATTGGCAGATATAGAAAGCCGCGTGGCTGAAATCTTTCTGAGCAAACTCAATGATGGCAAGCAAATAATTACTGCGGAAGATGTGCAGTCGCTTATCGCCACGATGGGAAGCGTACGTGATTTTCAAGCTGCCGAAGAGCAGGAGAACGCTTCACAAGAGCAAGCCTTTAAAGGAACAACCGATAACCAACGCGCAAAATCGCATTCAAATACTGTTAACAAAAAATTATATCGCGACCAAAAAAGAAAAATTCTGGGCGGTATTGCCGCGGGGTTAGGCCATTACTTTAACATTGACCCCGTTTGGCCACGCTTATTGCTTGCACTCTTGGTGATTGGAAGCTATGGAAGCTTAATTCTACTCTATATTATTCTTTGGATTGCCCTTCCAGCATCAGACGAGCTTGTGGAAGATCAACCTGTGAAGAAAATGTTTCGGAATAGCAACAAAGTGCTTGGCGGTGTGGCCAGTGGAGTTGCTGCCTTCTTTGGCGCAGATTTAGTTTTGATTCGAGTGCTATTTGTGGTTTCGGCCTTCTTAGGTGGCTTAGGTATAATTGTGTATCTAATACTGTGGTTCTCGCTGCCCGAAGCAAAAACGATAACCGAAAAAATGCAGATGCAAGGCGAACCTGTGACGCTCTCTAATATCGAATCATCTGTAAAGAAAAGCCTAAATGAAAAAGACGGGCAAGAGGAAAGCACCTTGGCAAAGATTGTGTTGTTCCCGTTCCGCATTATTGCAGCTATCATTAACGGTTTGGGAAAAGCCATCACGCCTTTGGCAAAACTAATTGTGGATATTTTTAGGATTGCATTTGGAATATGCATCAGCCTTACCGGTTTCTTATTGATCCTATCGATTGTGTTGGCAGCGGGTGTGTTTTTCGGATACATCCATAATTCCAGTTTACCCGATGGATGGTCAATCCTCGCTTTCGATCACGTAGGCTTGCCAATGGACGCGATTCGTCAAAGTTTCCCAACGTTCACGTTTATCTGTATCGGCCTTGCTGCGTTGATACCTGCTTTATTCATCATGATGTTGGGTAATTCGATTCTGGCAAAACGGTTTACTTTTAAGCCCTATGTTGGTTGGGCGCTGTTTGTAATCTTTTTCTTGAGCGTAGCATTCTTAAGCATCACCATCCCAGGAATAATTTATGGCTTTAAGGAGGAAGCCGAATTAAAAGTCGAGAAATCGTTCTTGATAAAAAAAGGGATCCAAGTATTCAAGATAAATCAAGTTGAACTAGAAGATTACCGTGTTACCCAAATCAATTTAAAAGGCTATGATGGCAATGAAATCAGACTCGTAGAGCGTTTTGAATCGCAAGGCTCAACCAAATTAGTGGCAAAAGAAAATGCACAGATGGTAGACTACGTGGTAACACAAAATGATAGCATTTTTACCTTTGATTCAAATATTACCTTTAAGAAGGATGCCAAATTTAGATTTCAACGATTAAACATCGACTTGTTTATTCCATACAACCAACCATTTGAAATAGAAAGCGAGCTTTGGGAGATCATTCAAAACAATCCTCCCTATTATAACATTGATATCAATCGCCAAACCTACCAATGGCAGTTCAGCAAAGAAGAACGGTTGGAGTGCCTTACTTGCCCAGCGAAATCTGACAAACAAGATGGCATTGCTGCCAATGATGAATTTGGGTTGAAAGACTTCAAAGAGATTGAATTGAAAGGTGTGTTTGATGTAATAATTCGGAAAGGAGATGAATATTCAATTGTTATTCAAGGAGATGAAGAACAGAAAAAGTTATATGATGTAAACCAATACTCCGACAAATTGGAAATCTACTACAGAACAAAGCGCAATAAATTCTGGAATAGAACTTTCGCTCAAAAAGAATTTGTTACTCTTGAAATCACCATGCCAACCCTAGAAAAACTTGAGGTAACAGGCGCAGGTAAAATCAGTGTAAAAGGCTTTGAAGAGAATGAAATGCACATTGAATTAGCTGGCGCCATGTCGGGAGAGGCAAACCTATTGGTCGATCAATTGTACTATACATCAAGCGGCCCAATCGCCTTTGAATTGGATGGTCATGGCGATTACTTAGAAGCCTCCCTTTCTGGACCATCACAATTGAAAGCTGATGGTTTCAAACTTAGTCGCGCCAATATAACTGCAAACGGATTGGCACAAGTATCTGTTAGCCCTTCAGAAACCATCGAGATTGACAAAGACTTTACCAGCAATGTTAAGTATACTGGCAACCCTGAAGTTATAAAAAAGGAATAGGATGTACTTTTCATTATGCCTTTAGCTAACTTAGCGCGCAAACGATAAGCTCGCTCATTTGCTAATGAAATTTCTTCTCAAGCTAATTCTATTGTTGATTGCGTTCTCGCTGCACCTTGTTGCAGTTGGCCAAATTGGGCCAAAAGAAACAATAGGAAAGGATACTACGAAAATAATTTGGTACGCAAACGAAAGCTTCAATTTATGGAATACAAATCCACAGAAAGGGCTTCTTTTGGCTGACACCGCATTGGCATTGGCTACCAAATATGGATTCGCAAAGGGTAAAATACTTGCCTACCGTTCGCTAGCTGTTTGCAACTGGTCGATGGCTAGTTACGCTCCGGCACTTGACGCAAGTTTTAAAGGAATTAAGATAGCGGAAGAAGTTAAAGACAATGAATTACTGCTCATATTCGAACATAATCTCGCTTTGATCTTTGGCGACCTTGGGGATTTAGATCAAGCGATCTATTATTTTAAGAGGAATATTGCACTAAGCCTAGAACTGGGAAATACCGATAATTTAACTGGGGCGTACAATAATTTAGGTTATTATTTTTTAAAGAAAAAGCTGGTAGACTCAAGCTTGTATTACTATCAGCAAGCCTTTCGCTTATCAGAGGGTAATAAAACAATTAAAGATGCCCAATATCTTTTTCTTAGCATGAGCGAAGCTTATTATTTCAAAAGAGAATATGCAAAGGCGCTTGAATACTGTGAACGTGCATTTACCATCTATTCAAAACTAAACGAAACCGTTGGTCTGTTAGAGTGCTACACCATGTTTGGTAGGCTAACCATTGTGAATGGAAACCTTTCTTTAGCTCAAGAAAACCTTCAGCGTGGTTTTAAGATGGCCAAAGAAGGGAATTTCATATATCATCTCATGCCAATTTATAGGTCGTTTGCAACAATTGATTCAACACGAGGAAATTTCAAGCAAGCACTTATTAATTATCAGAAAGCTACCAGCTTGGAAGACAGTCTAAATTACGTCAAACAAAAGCAAACCTTCGACCGGTTGCTTATGCAGTACAGAGCAGATCAAAAAGAAAAGGAAAATCTATTGCTAAAGGAATCGAACCAGATCATTGCTGCTGATGCGAAAATTAAAAAGTACCTCTTGGTTGGTGCTCTGGTAACAAGTGCGCTGATTATTGGCCTCTTAATATTTTTTTTTAATAAAAAATACGTTTATCAAAAGCGCATGGAGGAGGCTCGCATGAAAGAACAGTTAACACTCGAGAAAATAAGAATAGCAAAAGATCTTCATGATAACATCGGTTCTCAACTATCTGTATTTACAATGGATCTTTCAATGCTAGCGAAACAAAATCAACTAGAATTGCCCATTCATTACCAACTCAATCATCGTATTCATTCCATCATTGACGAATTGCGAGATACCATCTGGGCCATCAACAAAGAAGACATTGATACAGAAAGGTTGCTGGATAAAATCAATAGTCTGTGCTCTCGATTTCGCAAATCTACCGATCGCTTTCAAATCAATATTACTGAGAATGTAACCGATCAAAACATGATTCTAAAACCAAATCAAGGGCTTAACATTTTCCGAATTGTTCAAGAAGCTATCAATAATGGAATCAGGCACAGTGGCGGAAATAAGATAGAAGTGGTTGTGGAGTCCACACCTCAAAAATTGGTTGTCAAAGTGAATGATAACGGCAACGGATTTTCGAACCAACCACAAATAAAAGGCGACCACTTGGGTATTTTGAATATGAAGAACAGAGCAAGTGAAATGAATGGTACGTTACACATCCAATCAGGTGGTTCTGGTACATCTATTACCGTTGAAGTTCCAACCACCTAGTGTGCGTTCTTATGAATTTTATTAAATTTAGTTTTTATTAATCTCATGGTTCCTTCACCAATTAAAGAACGGCTATTGTCACTTGATGTCTTTCGAGGGATAACAGTAGCAGCAATGATTCTAGTCAACAATCCAGGAACTTGGGAAAGTGTTTACTCACCTTTATTGCACGCACATTGGAATGGTTGCACACCAACCGATCTGGTATTCCCGTTTTTTTTATTTATCGTTGGCGTGTCAATTCATTTTGCTTTTCTACCTGTTTCTGAAAATGGATTGACGAGGCAATTGTTTTTGAAAATACTCAAGCGCTCACTCATTATTTTTGCCTTAGGGCTTTTTCTAGCTTGGTTCCCTGTCTTTACATTAGATCGCTTATCAAGACTAAGAATACCCGGTGTACTTCAACGCATCAGTGCCGTTTTCTTTTTTTCGTCTCTCATTTATCTGTCTAGTAACTGGCTTACACATATTCGGATTGCCGTCTCTTTGCTCGTTGGCTATTTTATTTTAATGACAATTGTTCCCGTCCCTGATTTCGGAGCAGCCAATTTAGAACCTGAGACAAATTTAGGAGCTTGGGTAGATCGGCTTTTGCTAGATGGTCATTTATGGGCGCAGAGTAAAACCTGGGATCCCGAAGGAATGCTTAGCACGTTACCTGCGATTGCCACGTGTCTTTTAGGGATGCTTTCGGGACAACTTATAACGAAAGTAAAGTCGGCAGCAGAAAAAGTAGCGTGGCTCTTTTTCATTGGCTCCGTTCTCATTCTTTTAGGCTTAGCTTGGGATCTTATTTTTCCAATTAACAAAGCACTTTGGACGAGCAGCTACGTTCTTTACACAGGCGGTATCGCTATGCAATTTCTTGCAGCTTTATATTGGCTAGTTGACGTACAGGGCTACAAAAAATGGGCAACGCCATTTGTTTATTATGGCACAAATGCGATTTTCGTTTTTGTAGCTTCGGGCATATTGGCAAAAACACTGCTTCGAATAAAAGTAGATGCCGAAGGAAACATCTCATTGTGGTCTTACCTTTACCAGCACTTATTTGCCACTTGGTTGCCAACTAAAGACGCTTCGTTATTGTTTGCACTTTCACTATTGGCTCTATTTTTGGTAATACTTTGGCAGATGTATAAAAGGAAAATATTTATCAAAGTATAAATTCCATTAAAAAATGTTCTGGACTGACCTAACTGGTTTGTAAGAGGTATCCAAAATCGAAAATTCGTTAAACTAAAAGCCAAGACAGTATGAAAATAATCTTCATTTTAACAGTTGCAATGGGCATCAATAGCATTTCTCTTTTTGCACAGCGCGGCCACCTCGTAGGCAAAGTGACAGAAGTAGTCGGCAATCAAATGCCATCCCCTACCCCGCAGTCAAAAGCAACGTCATTTGGGGTTGTACGCGAAATTTTTGTGTTTGAACTAACCAACCAAAAACAAGCAACGCGTGAAAATTATTTCTACAAAAGCATCACAACCCGATTGATTGCCAAGAAAAAAACAAAGGCCGATGGATCTTTCCAAATCAAACTTAAAGCAGGAAAGTATTCAATCTTTGTAAAAGAACAAGACGGCTTTTTTGCCAACCAGCTGGATGGCGAAGGCAATATCAACAAAGTAGTTATTGGGCCTAAGAAAACCACTTCACTTGATTTGCGTGTAGATTATAAAGCCGCTTATTAATGTGTTTTTCTTCCACAGCTTCGGATTTGTTGGTCGGATTCTAAACTAACTTGACTGCGAAAAAAAAATCAAAGTTGCTTCCATTCGTTTTACTGGCTGCCGGGATGCTGTAGTTATGTTGGCATCCATGATTATATCCCTTGTTAAGAAGTATTGATGAGCTACCTTTGCTAGGTGAATTGGGATCTCCACATCAAACATTTCAAAAATTACTTAAAGCTCGAACGTTCCTTGTCAGACAATTCCATTGAAGCCTATGAGCACGATGTCGTTTTGTTAAAGCAGTTTTTAGAGCTTTCTAAGTTAGAGATTTCTCCGCTTACGCTCACCACCAAAAATATTCAGAGTTTCTTAAAGCACACCAATGAATTAGGTATGAGTGCCCATAGCCAAGCTAGGATTTTGTCTGGGTTAAAGGCGTTCTACAAATATATGCTCTTCGAAGAGTTAATCGTCAGAGATCCCACAGAACTTATAGAAGGGCCGCGTTTAGGACGAAAGCTTCCAGATACGCTGAGCTATCATGAGATTGAATCGCTATTAGAAGCAATCGACTTATCAACCTCTGATGGCACCCGCAATCGCGCCATGATCGAAACACTGTATAGTTCTGGCTTGCGTGTATCTGAACTAGTCTCACTAAAGGTTGATCACATTTATTCTGATATTGGTTTTCTGCGTGTTATTGGAAAAGGAAATAAAGAAAGGCTTGTTCCGATCGGTCAATCTGCATTAAAGCACCTCGATATTTATATAAAACAGGTAAGAGTTCATTCCCGCATTCAAAAAGGCTTTGAAAGTTTTGTATTCTTAAATAACCGAGGAAAGGCGCTTTCGCGCGTAATGGTATTTATCATTATCAAAAATCTGGCCGCAAAAATCGGTTTGAAGAAAATGATAGGACCACATACTTTTCGGCATTCTTTTGCCACTCACTTAATCGAAGGTGGGGCAGATTTACGAGCCGTTCAGGAAATGCTGGGGCACCAGTCCATCACCACCACCGAAATATATACGCATTTAGATCGCGATTACCTGAGGCAAGTTATTCAAGAGTTTCATCCCAGAAGCTAAAAAAGTCAATAGCCGAAAGTCTATGGACTATCGACTATTCACCATTATCTTTACGGGCGTAAATCCAATCCATGTATAAACTGATAATCCGACCGATACTTTTTCTATTCGATCCTGAAAGAATCCATCATTTCACATTTAGTTTATTGACGATTGGCAGCAAGGTTCCGGGCCTCAATTTTATGCTAGGTATCTTTTACAAAATAAATAATCCTTCTTTAGAAAAAGAGATTCTTGGATTGCGATTTAAAAATCCGGTGGGCCTTGCTGCTGGATTTGATAAAGATGCCAAACTAATTGATGCGCTTTCTTCTTTTGGCTTTGGGTTTATTGAAATAGGCACGTTGACACCAAAACCCCAACAAGGTAACGACCAACCCAGGTTGTTCAGATTACCAAAAGACGGAGCACTTATTAACCGAATGGGCTTTAACAACCAGGGCGTTCTCAGCGCGGTTGAAAAGCTAAAGAAACGAAGGTCGATAGTGCTAATTGGCGGCAACATTGGCAAAAATAAAGTTACTCCCAATGAGAACGCGATCCATGACTATGCCTACTGTTTTGAACAACTTTATCCCTACGTAGATTATTTTGTGGTAAACGTTAGTTCGCCCAACACGCCAAACCTTCGGGCACTGCAGGAGAAAGAGCCACTTCAAAAATTGCTACAACATATAAAAGACCTTAACTCCAAGAAAGAAAAACCAAAACCCATACTTCTAAAAATAGCGCCCGACCTTACTTCTAGCCAACTCGATGACGTGATTGAAATACTAAAGATCACCAAGACCGATGGCATTATTGCAACCAATACAACGCTTTCGCGCGAAGGCTTGTTAACTTCTTACGATGATATTCAATTGATAGGTGCAGGAGGCCTAAGCGGAAAGCCGCTCGCCACAAAAGCGAACGAAGTGATTTCGTATTTGAGAAAAAACATGGGTGCTACCTATCCAATCATTGGCGTAGGAGGAATTATGACAGTACAAGATGCGTTGGATAAACTGGCAGCTGGCGCAGACCTGATTCAACTTTATACCGGCTTTGTTTACGAAGGACCTGCATTTGTTAAGAAGATAAACCAGGCAATTAGTCGAACCGAATAGCTTTAATTGGGCTTATCTTTGAAATCATGGCGGTAGGCAACACAAGAATAAGCGCTACCACCAAAAACACTAAAAAATTGAGACCTACCACCACCTGCCAATCCCATCCTATTGGCACGTAGCTAACATAATAATCGCGCGCGTTAAGCTTAAAAAGATGAAACTGATACTGCACCAAACAGACGCCTAATCCTACAACATTCCCCCATAATAAACCCTTTGCAATAAGATTAATTCCATTATAAATGAAAATAGACTGTATGAATTTATCTGTTCCCCCCAAGGCCTTTAGCAATCCTATCATAGAAGTCCGTTCCATTACCAAAATCAAAATCACAGAAATCATATTCACACAAACAACAATGAGAATGATAACGAGCAAAATATCTACTTGCCGGGAAATTAATCCTAGCCACTCAAAAACCTGATTATATTTATCCGACACTTTTTCAATAAACAAGTCATAGTCCATACTTTCGCCAATTGTAGTTGCCGCCTCCTCCACATTTGTATGCTGCTTCAAATAAATTTGAAGGCCCCCTGCGGTGCTATCGCTCCAATTATTTAAACGTTGTACCATTTTTATGTCCCCCATGATAATTTTATTGTCAAAGTAATCTGAAAGATTAGTCTCATAGATACCAACCAACTTCAGCTTTCTAAATCGCGGAGGGTTTTGAAAAAAGTGAACTACCACATCGTCACCTAACTTGATATCTAACTTGTCGGCAATGGTTTTGCTCAAAAGTACTTCCTTAGCGTAAGTAGTATCGTTGAATTGGATGAATCTCCCTTCTATGATGTTTTCTTTGAATCGAGCGAGATCAAAACTTTGCCCAATACCTTTTAGCACAACCCCCAAAATCTCATTCTCTGTCCGAATCAATCCTGGCTTGTGGGTGTATTCTTGCACGTGATCGACAAACTTAAATTGACCTGGATTGTTATAGAGGTCAATATTAAAATCAAAGGGTTGTTCTTCCGTGCTATTGTTAAGAGTGTATTTTGTAACATTCAAGTGCGCACTAAAGCTATAGACCTTATTTTCCACAGTTTCTTTAAACCCTTTCATAATCAAAAACGAAACAATAGCAGCCGCCAGACCAATCGCAATACTTACAATGGCAATTTTATGTATGACAGTAGAAAAACCACCCAACTGTGCTCGGCTGATTCTTTTTGAAATGAAATACGAGAGGTTCAATTTATTAGTAACTTAAAACCGTTTTTAACAAGATGCAAAATAGACAACCCATGCTCACCTACCAAACCCAAAGGTATGATTAAGAAAAATGTAACTTGCTCGATCGTACTGTTATTTTGTGCTATCGCTATAACCACATTCAGCCAGCCTTCCAAAAAAATAATTATTGGTGCCGAACAACTCGATTTGCTGAGAAAAGAGGTTGGCACGAGCCGTATTGGGTTGTTGGTAAATCAGACATCCGTGGTCGGGAAAAGGCACTTGGCCGATACCCTAAAAAGTTTAGGTTTTAACTTGGCAACTATTTTCTCTCCGGAACATGGCTTTCGTGGGGATGCAGATGCCGGTGAACTGATTAATAGTGGAGTTGACGCAAGTACCGGGCTGCCCGTAATCTCTCTTTATGGCAACAACAAAAAGCCAACTCCAGAACAATTGGCCTCCATTGATATTGTGATCTTTGATATTCAAGATGTTGGCGTGCGCTTTTTCACTTATATCAGCTCGCTTCATTATTTAATGGAAGCATGCGCAGAGCAAAACAAAAAAGTAATTGTACTAGATCGACCCAATCCTAACGGAAGTTATGTGGACGGACCTGTGCTGCAGGAAAAATTCAAATCGTTCGTGGGCATGCATCCCATACCCATTGTGCATGGACTAACAGTGGGAGAACTTGCTCAAATGATTAACGCAGAAGGGTGGCTCACCAACAGAAAGAGATGCAGTCTCAAAATTATTGCGATGAAAAACTACTCGCACAAATTACCTTACTCGATAGCGATCAAGCCTTCGCCAAACTTGCCGAACGATCATTCAATTGCGTTATATCCATCTACCTGTCTCTTTGAGGGTACTGTGCTCAGCATAGGTAGGGGTACGCAAAATCCGTTTGAGTTAGTGGGGCATCCCGACCTAAAAGATATGCCTTATCAGTTTACACCCATGAGTATAAACGGTATGGCAAAAAATCCAGTACTAGAAAATAAACTATGCTTTGGCCTCGACCTGCGCAAAGAAAAAGTAGAAAAAGGAGTATCGCTGAAACATCTGATTGACCTCTACAACAAATTTCCTGACAAAGACAACTACTTTATCGCGTTTATTGATAAGCTTGTCGGCAACGCAGAATTAAAAGAACAAATCAAGAAAGGATGGTCAGAAAAACAAATTAAGGCAACTTGGAAAAAAGACGTAGACGCTTATAAAGCCAAACGGAAAAAATACTTATTGTACCCAGACTAATAAGTTGATTCGGCAATTTGAAAATTTGATAATACTTTTATGATATGTCTTTAAAATTAGATAAGGTTCAATTTATCCTCTCTACTTTAGACCATCTCTATCCAAAACCTGAAGTTCCTTTGCTTCACAAAGATGCGTATACGTTACTCGTATCGGTTTTATTGTCGGCTCAATGTACTGATGAACGTGTGAACAAAATCACTCCAATTCTCTTCAAGCAAGCTGACAATCCGTATGACATGATCAACCTCTCCATTGAAGAAATCAGAGAAATCATCAAACCTTGTGGGCTGTCGCCTATGAAATCAAAAGGCATTTATGGACTCTCAAAGATATTGATCGATAGATATAACGGTGAAGTGCCTAATACTTTCGAGGCGTTAGAAGAGCTTCCGGCCGTTGGGCACAAAACGGCATCTGTGGTAATGACGCAGTGGTTTGGCATCCCAGCGTTTCCTGTAGATACACATATCCATCGGTTGGCCTATCGGTGGGGACTTACCAACGGAAAAAGTGTTGAGCAAACGGAACGCGATTTAAAAAGGCTAATCCCTGAAACAGTCTGGAACAAAGCACATTTACAAATCATCTATTACGGAAGAGAGTACTGCCCGGCACGAGGCCATCAATGGCAGGATTGCCCAATTTGTAAAAAGTATTTGAGAAAGAGTTTGAGAGACTGAAGGGAGACTTGAGACCCTAGATTTGAGACATGAGATTTGAGTTACCTTTATTCTATTTTCTTCATCTGTAGCGCTTCAAGGGCAAACTTTTCAATTTCTTGCTTTACGGATGGCAGGTCTTTTGAAACTACATGCGAACCGAGTACGTGCCCACCTGCATTAGGTATCGCAACCATTTTTTTCAGTGGCTCTGGAGTTGATAGTTGTTTATTCATCTCAATCATAGCCGATACTTTCACCGTAGGGTCTTGTTCTTGTTCGCTTTTATAGTAATACAATGTGAGTGAGGGACATTTCACTTTTTCAAAAATTTCCGGAGTCATCGTATCCTCCACTAGCTCTTGTAATTGAACCACCGATTCGAGCCGATACGGATTATTCCAATACGCATCTTTCAAAGAGTCTTTGTCAAATACTCTATATTTTCCACCGATCACTAAACGGGCAATCTGCAACCCCCAAGGATTATCTAGAAGCCAAGCGTTAGGATCATTGATAGCAATGTTGGGCGACATGTTTACCAACGCAAACACATCCTCAGGATACTCAGCCGCCAACTTTAAGGCCACCGTTCCGCCTGTGGAAGTACTCATTACAATCACTTTTTCCCCGATGGCTTTTCCGATTGCAAAAGCTTCTTTTGTACTTTCCCAAAGTCTGTCGGGAGTATAATTCAACAATTGTTCAGTGGTGTCTATACCATGGTCTGCCAATCGTGCTAAGTAGAGATTGCAGCCGAATGCCTTTGCAAAATCAGTATGAATAGGCGCACCTTCCTCCTGACTTGCAGAAAACCCATGGAGGTAGACAATGCTATAAGGGGTCTTGCTCTTCAATGAATCTGCCCACACAATTCGGGCTTCATTATTAGGTTTTACTTGATGTCTGCTTTCATTACTGGAAATGAACGTGGCTAATGAATTCGCGTCTTGAGGCACAGCGGGAAGCGTTTTGTCAAACTTTGGTTTAGCGGGAACCGGCCCTAGAAAGTAAATGGCAACAAGGATTAAGATGGGCGAGGTGATGTAAACGAGGCGTTTTTTCATAGTCATAATCTTTTTCTAAAGGTAGTAAAACTGGACACAAAAATGCCAGGCTCATCGCCCGGCATTTTCAGTTAAAAAAACAAAAAACGGGACTCAAAAAAATAGAGAGGTGTTACCCTCACCAAATCCCACACAAAAAAAAGGCACTCCGGTACCGGCTAAAAATAGTTACCACCAACAACCACTACGAATGGAGTAATACCAGACGCACCGGAAATGCCATA
>JBIKRT010000060.1:0-26797 GCA_044349005.1 Cyclobacteriaceae bacterium | reverse complement strand
ACAATATGGTACTTACAATCATAAGTACTGTGTGATGTTTTTCGATAGTTTTGCATCACACAAATTTATTAAACTAAAGTCTTCGCCTAAAGGCGAGGGATTTTCCCCCTGATACATACATTAAAAAAGAGAGTAATAAAAATGGCGACTGGTAACAATCACTCTACCATATTCACATCTCTTTAATAGAAATGCTTTGCCCGCCTGAGCTAAAGTTGTGCAAAGTTGTTTTACGCGCTTATTATAGAAATTGCAGCACTGCGATATGTAGAATTTAGAAAATACATTACTTTTCTTAAAATTTATTGGCTCAACTAAACTACCCTCGCCCTCGCTTTGCATAGTATTCCGACTACATCAATGCGTTTGTAAATCTAAGATTTGCCCAATACAAAATCTCAAAAATTAAATTGGTAAAGACAGTCTATTCAAATCAAAGATTTGATAACACCGTGATTTGATGAGGTCGTATGCTGCCTCAATGGATTCTTTTCTAATCATATTTTTCTTATTTTTATAAATCAAATTGTTGAAAATGAAAAATTCAAAACTAAACTTCAAACAGCCCATAGGCTATTATGTAAAACTGGTACTCGGCATCGTAGTTGGCTTAATGGTATATGATTTCATAAACGGTTTTTATGATGGCGTAAAGATGGCACTCCAAAATCCATAAAGTAATATTGCAATTCTCAATTAGAATTATGTTGCTTTATGATCTGCAATAAATCTCAATCCGTCCAATGTGTGCTTATGGTCTATCACATCAAAGAATGCTTGCAATGGTGTTATGATAGAAGCTAAACCACCCGTGGCAATCACCAAACAATTTTCATTAAGTTCACTTCGAATTTTCTCCACCACATTCTTTACCAACCCTTCGTAGCCCAATAGTATACCCGACTGAATAGCGGTTGCTGTATTTTTGCCTAAGGAGGACGTTGGCATTGTCAGCGGCACTTCAAAAAGCTTAGCAGTATTTTGTGATAGTGCTTTAATCGCAGTCTTAAGTCCTGGGGCTATAGACACTCCTAAAATCTTGCCTTCTTTGGAGATGGTTAGAAAAGTTAATGCCGTACCAAAATCAACAACAATGCATGTTTGTTTATACTTCATGTAAGCGGCCATCGCATTGGCTACAAGATCGGAGCCGATTTCATAAGGGTTTAAAATTTCTATGGGTAAATGCTGATATACCGTGGGGCCAAGTAAAATTGGTTCTTGCTTAAACACCGCTCGAATTACATTTTGAATCTTTTCAGTAAGGCCTGGAACTACGCTGCTAACAACAATTTTTCTTACAGACTGGATGGGAGCAGATTGTTCTAGAAAGTAATCATTTATTTTTATGCCATAAAAAAGCTCTGGTTGATCTGGTAACGAAGGTATGCGCCAATGGTGTGTCCATACTTCCTTATCCCAAAGACCAATTGTTATTTCGCTATTTCCAATATCGAGGGCAAGCAGCATTTCAATTTGTTAATTCAGTGAAGTCTAATTATTAGGCCACCAAATTAGCAATTTAACGATTGAAATTGCCATGAATCAAGAACTCTTCCTAATCCTTGAAAGCAACTGCGAACACTTTTCCTTGCGCTGAATATCATCGGGCTCTCGCGGTGAGAGCTGTAAGGCTTGATTTAAAGATTTTTCGGCTAATAAATCTTCATCGCGGTAGTGGTAAAGTGAAGCGCGGCCATATAAATAGAGTATGTTATCAGGGTCCAACGCTATCACCTGATTAAAATACTTCATGGAAGCATCCATTGAAATGTCGTCCGGTAAGCCGCCCAAAAATTTACAGGCAAGTTGCTCCAACCAATTTAATTTGGCTAGCTCATAGTGCCACTTACCCAGCACAAAATAAGCCTGGGCATAGGTTGAGTCTAACTTTACAATCATCTCCGCCTCATTGCGAATAGTTTTTGCATTTCTTATTTTCTCCCTTGGGTTAGCCGCAATCTCTGACATTAAGCCAAGCGAGATAATAAAGGCAAGCCGTGCATCAGCACTCTTTGGATCTGCTTTTATAGAACGCTCTGCATATATCTTTGCTTTCTCGTATAATTCAATTTTTAAGCTGCGCTTTTCAGACTTCATTCTACCGCCAATGTTAGAAAGCATTCTGCTGGCATGGTGAAGTGCAACTGCATTTAATGGGTCTGTTTTTATCACGACCTCAAATTTATCAAGTGCAGCCTCCACTTTAAATGCTTTTTCCAACTGCAATCCTTGTTGTAATGCAACTTGATCTTGGGCAAAAGAGAATTCGGCAAACAAAAAACAAACGAACAAAACTGACTGCTGTTTTACCATGACCACAAAATTAAACGATCAGAACTTATAACAAGAAGAAAGGTCTTTGGTTATGATTAAAAAAACCTTAGTCCAACGCGAGCACCCCACCACATTTTTAAATTGTTGTTTTCGCCTAGGTTTTGGTTGGAGAAGATAGGTGGGTAAAAATCGGTGAACAACTGCGGGTATTGGGTATACGACTTACTTGTTAAATATCCATTTAAGGTAACGCCAACTGCAATAGAAAATTGGCGCGCCAGCCTGGCATCAAATCCCACGTACGCCTTATTGAGCAAGCTTAAACTGTTAGTAAATCCGTCTTTGTTCACATGATCTGCTGATAGGTCTAAGTTTAAATCAAGCCAAGGAGTAACTTTTCTGGCCGTTCCCACCCCATAGCCAAATGACCAAACAGTTTCGGCAAGCTGCAATGAACTGGGTTTAAAGCCTACATGTAAAATGTTATAAAATTTTCGAACACCCGTTCTAAAAGCAAGGTTCGTATAGAAGATCTCGTCCGCTGAAATTTCCAGTTTGTGATAGCCCTTTTTCACCACGCTTATCAAACCAATGGGAACTCCGCTTAAACTATCGGCCACATTTACTAATCCAAATTGAAAGCCTTTCACATTTCTTGCATAATTAAATAATCCCGAAATCTGGGAACCGCCAACATAATCAGTTGCAACATTTGCAATTCCAGCTAGTTGACTTCCTTTAATGTAAACCTTATTCACATTGACCACACCTGCTACTTGAGTGCCATGATAACCGTCTAATTGTATGTTTGTTAGCCCGGCCACTTGAACACCTTTGGAACTTTTTAGAACAATATTTGCAACGCCTGCCGCCAATACTCCATCTGCTGATTTTAAATTCAAGTTAACAATACCAGATGCTTGAACTCCCCTGGCTTCGCCAAAGTTGATGTTGGTAATTCCCGAGAGCTGGGCAGCCTTAACTTCGCCACCAGTGATATTAAATACACCCGCCCCTTGTATGCCATAGACATTACGCCCAACCAAATTGCCAATTCCTGCTATCTGGAGCCAGCTGACATCGTTGCGGTCGGCATTTACAAAAAAGCCTAATTCAATTTGACGAGTGCCTCTCGAATAACCTCCAAAAAAGTTAATCGAATAATCGTTGATAGTTCGGCCGCTATTCCAACCATTCGTTCCAACAAAAGGCAATATAGAAATCTGGATGTCTTTGTATAAGGTATCGCTATAGTGTTGAGCATTATCGCTTTCGTTAATTGATTCTTTGATTTCGATTTTTGTCGAATCTACTTTAGGCAAAATGGCGATCGTACTATCTTTTTGAATCGGTTCAATCAATATTGAAATAAATTGATCTTTATTTAAGGCAACACTTACCACCGTATCAGCATAACTTTTTCTGCGAATTGACAACGCGGCCGTCTTTTGCTTTTTATCTAATGTTAGTTGAAAGAACCCATATTCATTAGTTAATACAGATGTTATTGAATTTTTGTCATACACGTGCGTGTCAGCCAATCGTTTACTTGTATTTGCATCTTGAACATATCCACTTACTAAAACAGTGGTAGACTTAATAACCTTAGGTTTTATTTTTGAAAGAATTAGATAGTTTCCACGTTCCTTAGAGGAAATGGATTCCTTAAAAATTTCATCTACTATCTCCTTGACTAATTTAGATTTGGCATTGATCGTTATTAGTTGATCTTCATTTATAATTGCTGGGTTATAAGAAAATGAAAATCCTCCTGCTTCCGCGATTTTATTCAAAACAGCTGGCAACGATTCGTTTGAAGCGGAAACGGAAATCACCCGCTGAAGAATGGGCGTATTTTTGTTTTGTCCTTTTCCTTGAAACCAAATAAAAAGAGAGAGTAGTATTGCCGAAAGTACCTTCATGGAATTATCAATTATTGCAACCCGTTCCACTGAAGATTATTTCATCGTCCGTTTTAATAACGCTTAGATGAAGTGTTTCAGCGATCACATCGACTATCGTTTCCAGTCGATCGTTGTTGAAGTTTACAGTCAGTCTACATTTTCTGATAACCTCATTAGCTATAGAAATTTTAGCATCATACGCGTCATTCAATGAAGTGACTATGCTCTCCAAATCAGAATTTTTGAATGTGAACGTTTTTGTTTTGTAAGCGAGCACATTTGTGTCTCGTTTAAGAATTTTTGAAAATGCTTTCAACGCCTTATCGTAAATTCCTTTTTCACCCGCTTTCAGGTGAAGGCCCGGATTGTTTGCCGTATAAAATTGGACTTCACCACTTGAAACATTTACTACCACGATGGAATCTTCAGGGTAAGCCTTCACATTAAATTCCGTTCCAATATCTTTTATCAACACTTGTTCAGCTTCAATAATAAAAGGCTTTTTGATGTCGTGCTTTACTGTGAAAAAAGCTTCGCCATTCAGGGTTACTTTTCTAACATTCTTTTTTGCATCGTAAGTAAAAACAAGTTTGCTTTTTTTATTGATGAAGGCTGTACTTCCATCAAGCAGTGTGTCTTGTTCTGTTTGCTTATCCGTTTTTATAACAAGCCGTTGATTCTGTTCTTCCAATACTCTGTTTTGGAAAAACATAAAAAAAAGAAAGCCTAGCCAAACAATGCCTGCCGCAATTTTCAAAACAGTCCAATAGTTCGTTGGTTCTTTAGGGGTTGGTTGCCGCAATTGTGTTTTCACTTTTTGCCAGGCGGCATCGGCATCTACCTGCAATTGAATGTTCTTCGATGACGCCTTGTCAAAAATTAGTCGTAAATGTTCGAAGTATGCTCTGTTTTGCTCGCTTTGTTTTATCCACTGCGCAAGGCTTTCTTTTTCTTCGGCAGTAGCCTCGCCTGCAAGTACATTGCCGATTAAATTGTCAATATCTTCTGTTTCGTGTGCCACTCTTTAATCGATAAAGTTTCCTAAAAAAAGTATGAACAAAGGCAGGTAGTCTTTCAGCTCTTCTCGCATAATTTTTAGCGCTTTGCCCATATGGTTCTCCACTGTTTTCACAGAAATACTCAGTTGATCGGCTATCTCTTGATATTTCAATTCTTCAAATCGGCTAAGTTGAAAAACAAGGCGGCACTGTTCGGGTAGCACTTGAATGGCATTTAAAATCCTAGTCTCCAGTTCAGTTGTCAAAAGCCCCTCACTTACTGCTTCATGTATTGGTTCTCCTGCCAACTTCTCTTGATCTGCATACAATTTTTTTACCTTTTCATGTTTGATTGTATTGAGGCACGCATTGCGAACCATGCGATAGAGATATGACTTAAAAGATGTTTGTATTGAAATGGTGTCGCGCTTTTCCCACAACGAAATAAAGGACGATTGCACCACCTCCTCGGCTTCGTCCTTGTCGTTCAAAAACGAATATGCATAACTACATAGTGGCTTGTAATGCGTTTTAAAAATCATTTCTAGAGCCGTTTGGTTCCCCTTTTTAAGCCCTAACCATAAATTTTGATCTAATAAATCCACTGCATCAAGTTAAGCAATGCAATTTACAGTTTTAGGGCGTTGAGGTTATGACAACCAGAAAAACAATTACCCCTACCAAAGCTGAAAATATTTTTCACTAGTTGTTAATTCGATCCGATAATTAAATCCGCGCCTTTTTCTGCAATCATAATAGTGGGAGCATTTGTGTTGCCACTGGAAATTTGCGGCATTATAGACGCATCCACTACGCGAAGCTTTTCTATTCCATGTACCCTTAATTCGGGATCAACTACCGCCAGTTCATCTACCCCCATTTTGCAAGTTCCAACGGGATGGTAAACACACTCAGCATGATGTTGAATATGATGCACTAGTTCGTCATCTGAGTTTCGCTTGGAGGGTATGTGGGTTCGTAATCGCATGGACGAAAAGGCATCTGCCTCTAACACTTCTAACGCCTTCTTTGCTCCTTTCAACAAAATTTCTCTATCCAATTCCGTGGATAAATACTTAGGGTCAATCACTGGCACTTCCGTGGGATTACTAGACTTTAACGTAACAAAGCCCCTACTGGTAGGTCTGACTTGCGTAGGCAAAATCGTATAACCATCCTTGTGGGAAAACGAATTCAAGTCATACATATGCGAAACCGCGTCATCACCCGAATTAGTGGGCGTAAATTGAAATTGAAGGTCTGGCGTTGCCTCTTTTTCTGAGGACTTAAAAAATGCGACCGCTTCCAACGGCCCGATAGAAAGCGGGCCACTTTTAGTAACCAAGAAATTGATAGCTTGAATTGCTTGCTGATGTAATGGAAGGTAATGATTATTGCTTGGCTCGTTGCACAATGCGCTCACCGGAAAGAAAATATGATCGTGTAGATTTTTTCCTACTCCTTGTAACTCTCTTTTTAACTCGACAGAATTTTTCTTCAATTCGTCTTTTGATCCAACACCTGACAACATCAAAATTTTCGGAGATTCAAATGCTCCAGCACACAAAATTACCTCGCGCTTGGCTCTGGCTACCAAAGTGGCACTCGCCTTGGTCATAAACTCAATACCTTTGGCAACATCATTTTCAATAATTATTTTTTTACATGTGGCGCCCGTAATCACTTTAAGATTAGTTCTATTCAACGCAGGCAACAAGAAAGCTTTGGCGGCACTCATGCGTTTGGAATCTTTCATAGTGTATTGAAACCACCCCGCCCCTTCTTGACTATTGCCATTTACATCATTGTTCAAAGGGATTCCTTTTTCATGGCATGCCTTGATAAAAGCTTCACCGAGTTTGGTATGATACCAATACGTCTGGGTTACATTTAGCAAGCCTCCTTTAGCATGATGGTCGTTTTCAAACTGTTCATTGTTTTCCGATTTTTTAAAGTGAGGGAGCACATCCTCAAAACCCCATCCTGTGTTTCCTAATTGTTTCCAATGGTCATAGTCTTCTTTTTGTCCTCGAATGTAGGCCATGGCATTCGTAGAACTGCTTCCGCCTAGCACCTTACCCCGCGGATGGTAAATTTTTCTGTTGGCAAGAAAGGGCTGCGGTTCTGTGTAATAACAATTCCAATCTACAGCACTGTGGTGAAGTTTCATGTACCCTCCCGGAAGATGAATCAACGGGTTTGAATCTTTACCACCCGCCTCAACGAGTAAAACATTTCTACTTGGATTTTCTGACAGCCTGTTGGCCAGCACGCAACCTGCAGAGCCTGCACCGATAATGATGTAATCGTAGTTCATTTAACAAGGTAAAAAGAAATTTCGTTGGGCTTCTTAATTGCCATAGGAAATTACATTATTAGCTCTTTCACTTTCTGCCAAACCAATTCGGATTCATATCCTTTGGCGATTAGGAATTTGGCAACAGAGTCTCTTTTTTTGAATAGGTTTTCTTCTGTCGACTGAACCGATTTCTTTTCGATCAATCCTTCCAATGTCCTTTTGTAGTCAGCTTGATCAAGTTCTTTTAGCCCAGCTTCTATGCACCGTTTGGTTAGTCCTTGTGACTCCAATTGATTTATAATTTTGTTTCGTCCCCATTTTTTAATCCTGAATTTTCCACCAGCATATGCTTTGGCAAAGCGCTCTTCATTGATAAAACCTTCGGAAATTAATCGGGAAAGGATTTCATCTACGTCAGATGAATATAAACCATACGAATATAATTTACGCTTTACCTCTAGGTGGGATCGTTCTTGATAAGCGCAATATTTGTAGGCCTTGCTTAAGGCTTCTGCCGGTGTTAATCTCTTAATGTAGCCCTCAGAATCTCCCTCGGTATACATTACGCAATGACTATTTCAACAAGCCTTTGTTTCGTAAAATGCTCGTCAAAAACTTACGCTCATTTTCAGAATTGAAAATCTTAAACGGTAAATGAATCAGTTGGGCTTTGTTTACAAATAGTAGAAAATAGTCTTTCCCGATTTGAGCACTTTTTATTTGTTCCCATTTCATGGGCATGCCTTCACGGGCATTTAACTTCATAATAATTTGTTGACTGGTAATTTCATAACTGAATTTCTCAAACAACATTTTGCCCTGCTCAAGTTGGGTAACTCCATAAAACTGAATCCACCAAAACAATAAATATAACCCGCCACCTAAAATAGCGAAAATGAACCACCAAATGCTTTGAATCCACACAAAACCAAGGCAAATGGCAAGCACTATTAAACTAACCCACCATTGTTTTTTTAAAATATTTATTAAAGCCAGCTTTCTGTATTCTTTTTTGTCGAGTTTGTAGTTTCGTGTTTTTACAATCATGGTTTAATATCTTGAATCAAAGGGCGGTAAAATTAAACTGGAATAGCTTCATTTTCTTGATTCAGTCGATTTAAAATTTTCAATGAACTACTTTAAGGCTTAAGTCTAAACTCTTCACCGAGTGGGTAAGAGCACCTATCGAAATAAAATCTACCCCCGTATTGGCAACCGCCAACAGGTTAGACTCTGTTATTCCGCCACTGGCTTCTATTTTGCATTTACCATCAATTGTTAATACTGCTTCTTTCATTTCAACCAAACTCATGTTATCTAGCATTATTACGTCAATCGCATCAATGTTTATCGATTCCCTCACTTCTGCTAGGGTCCTTGTCTCTACTTCTATCTTCAACGTTTTTCCAATCGCTCGCAGATAGGCTTTTGTGTTGGCTACCGCCTCCATGATTCCACCAGCAATGTCGATGTGGTTATCTTTTAACATAATCATGTCGTACAGTGCAAAGCGATGGTTTACACCTCCTCCAATCGCCACCGCCCACTTTTCAGCGATTCGAAAATTGGGGGTGGTTTTACGAGTGTCAATTAGAGTGGCAGCAGTGCCTTCAATAATTTTCTTTAATCTGCTGGTATAAGTAGCTATTCCGCTCATGCGTTGCATGCAATTCAGTACCACTCGCTCAGTGGATAAAATGGATCTAGCAGAGCCGCTGACCTCAAAGGCGATATCACCTTTGTTGATCATGTCTCCATCTTTTTTCAAAATTCTTAATTCAAGTTGGGGGTCGAATGTGTTGAAAATTCTCTCGGCTAAATCAACCCCAGCCAAAACGCCTACATCTTTTACCAATAGCCGTGCTGTTGCCTGCTTTTGTTGTGGAATCGCCCCTAAGGTAGAATGGTCACCTTCACCTATATCTTCTTCCAACGAACGCTCAATAAACTGCTGAATTGCAATTTCAGTCAGATACGGGAGAGCATTCATTCCTTTATAAAACTGATTTCATTTACCAGAAAACTGCCACCAACTTCCCGTATTCTGATAGTAACAATAAAATTCTCGCTGGCACAAATGTATTTGCCGATAGCGTACTGCAAACCGCCTTTTGAAGCACCTGTGTGTACAATTGTGAAATCATTCAACGGGTGTTTTTTAAAAAAATCTCTAAGAACAAACTCTGCCTGAACTTTGCTATGTGTATTAATTGCGCCTTCTAGATTAATATCTACCGATTGATTAAAGTACTTTATAACTTCCTTGGCATTGCTGGCTTTGATTGCCTCTTTGATTGGATGGAAAGTTTCATTTTGAGCGGCCAATGACGTTGGCAACAAAAGAAAACTAAGCAAAAAACAGGATATCAGAAAAGTTATCTTCTTCATACAAAAGTAAAAACGTCCAAAATTATGCCATAAAAGAGCCACAAACTATTAGTTGACCTCTTTTTTATATTAAAACGAATTGTTTCACGCCTAGCGGTAACCTGTAACTTTCAATTCAGCCTATATTTGCAGTCAAAACTGCTAGCTATGAAAAAGAAAGTGTTACTGATGATACTAGATGGTTGGGGCATCGCTAAGAATCTCAGTGTTTCGGCAGTGGATGCTGCCAAAACGCCATATATAAAATCGCTTTATGAAAAGTATCCCCACTGCACATTAGAAGCTTCCGGATTGGCAGTGGGATTGCCCGCTGGGCAGATGGGCAACAGCGAAGTTGGCCACATGAACATCGGGGCGGGGCGAGTTGTTTACCAGGATCTGGTTAGAATCAATAAGGCAATTGACGAAAAAGAATTGGATCATAATCCTGTTTTACAAGGCGCTATCAACTATGCCAAAGAAAAAAAGAAATCGATTCACCTGATAGGGCTGGTTTCCGATGGCGGAGTTCATTCTCACATCGATCATTTGAAGGGGATCGTTACCATTATGCATAATCAAGGCATCGACAATCTTTACGTACATGCTTTTACTGATGGGCGAGATACTGATCCGAAAGGAGGGTTGGCCTTTCTCACCGATTTGCAAAATCATTTAACAAAAACAGCCGGAAAAATAGCGAGCGTTATCGGCCGATATTATGCCATGGACCGTGATAAACGTTGGGAGCGAATAAAACTTGCCTACGACCTCCTAGTGAATGGAATCGGTGAAAAGTCGCAGGACGTATTGAAGTCGATTGACGCATCGTACAACACTGGCGTAACCGATGAATTTATAAAACCGATTGTAGCCATTGACGCCAAAGGTGCACCCGTAGCTACCATAAAAGAAGGAGATGTGGTGCTGTGCTTTAACTTTAGAACCGACCGTGGTCGCGAAATAACAGCAGCTTTAACACAGCAGGATTTTCCGGAACTGCAAATGAAAGCACTTGACCTGTATTACGTTACGCTCACCAACTACGATGACTCTTTCAAAAACGTAAAGCTTATTTTTGATAAAGATAACCTTGAAAACACACTTGGTGAGGTGATCTCTAAAGAAGGAAAACGACAAATACGGATTGCCGAAACGGAAAAGTACCCTCATGTTACCTTCTTTTTTTCTGGAGGTAGAGAAGAAGCATTTGCGGGTGAGGCGAGAATAATGTGCCCCTCGCCCAAAGTGGCCACTTACGATTTGCAACCTGAAATGAGTGCGTTTGACTTGAGAGATAAAATTATTCCAGAACTAAATAAAAAAGAGGCAGACTTTATCTGCTTAAATTTCGCTAACCCGGACATGGTGGGTCATACGGGTGTCTTTGAGGCAGCTGTTAAAGCGGTAGAAACCGTGGATGCATGTAATCAGGCGGTAACGGAAGCTGCTCGGAGCAACGGATATAGCGTAATCATAATTGCTGACCATGGTAATGCCGAGCTAATGGTAAATGAAGATGGTAGCCCAAATACGGCACACACTACCAACTTAGTTCCCTGTATTTTAGTAGATGATACTTACAAAGGAAAGTTGATAAACGGAAAATTAGGCGATTTAGCACCCACTATTTTGGCGCTGATGGAGCTAAAACGGCCAGCTGAAATGACTGGAAAAATATTGATCGAGATTTAAGAATTCGTTTACATCCGAACAATTTAATGTATGTATTGGCAAAAAAAGCCGATTTGCTTAATTTTTCAATTTTAATTCGTAATTTTAACCTTTAACTTACATCGAAATTTTGAATTTTACACATCTTATATCTTTTAACTTTCCGGTCTACTAAGATGCTCCTCTTTAAGCTATTCCAGTTTCAGGTTAATGACGAGACATTTTTATACAGTATTTTTGGGATAGTCATCGTAGTTTTTTTGATGGCGGATTTGGGTTTTTTTAATAAGAATCCGCATAAAATTTCTACGAAATCTGCGCTATACCAGTCGATTTTCTGGGTATTCGTAAGTACTCTATTTGGGTATATGATATATCTTAATGGCCCCTATGAAGACGCACTAGACCCTACTGCTGCACCTATTGTTGGCTCAAAGGCATCTCTGGAGTATTTTTCTGCTTACCTCACTGAATACGCTCTTTCGGTGGACAATATATTTGTCATCCTATTGATTCTAAAGTATTTCTCGATCAAAGAAGAGTACTATCATAAGATCCTTTTTTGGGGAATTCTTGGTGCGGTATTTTTTAGGGGCTTTTTCATCTTTGTAGGAGCAATTCTTATTCATCAGTTTCATTGGATTCTTGACATCTTTGGCGTGTTTTTAATTTATTCAGGGATAAAAATTTATTTTGAAGAAAGCGATGAGAAGATCGATCCAAAGAAAAACATGATTTTGAAACTTGGTCGCAAATATCTTCCTATAACAAAGGAAGACATGGGTGGTAAATTTTTGGTCAAGCTTGATGGTAAGCTCTTCTTTACCCCTCTTTTTTTGGTGATAATATTGATTGAGACCACCGATTTAATTTTTGCATTAGATTCTATACCAGCGGCATTTGCAATTACACAAAACGAATTCCTGATCTACACCTCGAACATATTTGCGGTTATGGGTCTCCGATCAATGTTCTTCTTGTTGGCTGGGGTAATAGATAAATTTTATTTGTTACAGAAGGGACTTTCAATCATTCTCTTCTTTATTGGCGCTAAGATGCTACTAGAAATATTTGATATTGAACTTTCTCCGCTGCTTTCTTTCACAGTGATAATTGCAACACTCACCTTGTCCATCGTTTTTTCGATCTTAATTCCGCAGAAGACAGACGAAAAAAATACCCAACAGGGCTAAGCTGAAACTTCATTAAAAAAATTACTTGGCAATATTCTTAATAGCATAGGTAAAACCAAAAATCTTTTTGGTAGCGGGGTGATAGAAAATGTTGGTATTTTTTTCAGCGATTGAATGAGAATGTCTTGCATTGCCGCTGCTTCTAATTCGTCCAATTGCCCTGCTTTCGCCTTTGTTATGAGAGCCAGTGACTTTGTGTTCTCTCTAACATCTCGAACCAATCTATTTTTGTTGCGATCGATTATTTTAGAAATTCGCTTGACGAATTGCTCACTTACTTCATTATAATCTTTTTTATTCTGCAACATACTTAGCTGATCCCAATGCTCCAATACAAACCCCTCGATAGCCATTAGGCTATTTTCCATATCATCTTCATTGAAGTTGAAGTAAGTGCAGAGTTCCCGAAGAAAATTTATTTCAACTTCATCTACTTTTTTATCTGCCCATAGTGTTAAAATAGCCATTTCGAGGAAATATTTTTTCAAAATCCAGCTATTGTTTGTGGGCAAATTCATCGCTTTGATTTCAATTCCCTTGTCAAAAATTACTTGCGCTTGCCTTCGCTTTTCTGGAGAAAGGCCAGAGCTGTTCAAAAAATATTCGAGCAGTTTGCGTTCTTCAAATTCAACCGTAACGTTAGAGTGGGCTGCGCCCGCAATAATTTTCACGACCGAAAATCGCAGTTCTTCGCGCTCATACTTAAAAAAGTCGGCCACTATTTTGTCGGCATTAGTATGAATCCATTGACCGAAAATGAAAACATCTAAAAAAAGTAAACTGTTATGGAAGAATTGAGCCCAAAAATTATTTCGGTTTTCAACGGTAAACTCAACTCGCTTTTCAATTATTTTTTCGGCAATCTCTATCGGCTGTTTTTTTCTGCCAAACATGGTCTTGGCAGGAATTGAAATTTCGGGAAAAACACTATTGTAAAAATCCCCGATGTTTTCAAGCGTTTTCTCAAATACCTTATCTAAGTCTTCCTGTTTTTTTATGGGTTTATCAAAAAACAGAATGGAGCTAGTAATAAGACACTCGGCTAAAAGAATCTTCATTTTTTCCCTCTCCGTCCAATTTTTTGATGTTGAACTTTCTAGCGAGCCAACCGATTGTCCATACATCAATCCCGTTGGCTGGATAATTCTATAAAGCGAAAATTCTGGATGGGTTGATTTAGTGCCTTCATAGCTAAGATCTTCAAATTGAGATCTTCTCGATTCTATAAAGTCTTTGAGCCAACCTGGTTCACTTGGATTCATCAAGATTTGTCTTTATCTGGAAAAGAAATTTCGACAATATAGATTAATGCGTCAAAATTTCATGTAATGTTTTATATTTTTTGTTTGCCAAGCTCAATTGCAGACTTTAAAACAGCTTTTTCTTGACTTTTTTTAAACGCAACTAAATTTTTGTCAATTTTTTTATCAAAACTAGCTATGATCTGAGCCGCCAATATACCGGCATTTTTGGCACCGTTTAGCGCAACCGTGGCGACAGGAACCCCATTTGGCATTTGAAGAATAGACAGAATAGAATCCCAACCATCTATGGAATTTGAAGATTTTATTGGAACACCGATTACGGGAAGGGTGGTGAGTGACGCGACCATGCCTGGCAGGTGAGCCGCCCCACCTGCTCCCGCGATAATTACTTTTATTCCTCGTGCTTTGGCCGTCTGAGAATATTCGAACATTCTTTTTGGCGTTCGATGGGCGGAAACAATAGTTAGTTCGTAGCTAATCTCCATTTCATTCAAAAATTCAGCCGCCTGTTTCATGACATTCAGGTCTGATTGGCTTCCCATTATAATTCCTACGAAAGGCTTATTCATTTTTAGCAATTGTTTTTGATCGAAAACTAGATTGCATGATTGATCTCATCACACAACTCAATATTCCTTTGTTGGAAGCTAGGCTACAACTTTTAAATTCTCTTTTATAAATTTTGCTTTGTCCTTTAACGAATCAATATGCTCATCCATTACAGTCACATGCCCCATTTTTCTAAAAGGTTTTGTTTCCTTTTTCCCATATAGGTGTACAAACGCTCCGTCTACTTTTAGTGTATCTTCCAATCCTTCATAAATAGCAACGCCCGAAAAGCCGGGTTGACCAAGCACGTTGACCATGGCACTCGGTTGAATTGCTTTAGTGGAACCCAAAGGCAAGTTAAGTATCGCCCTTAAATGCTGCTCATATTGTGAGGTTATGTTTGCTTCGATAGTTTGATGGCCACTATTGTGAGGCCTTGGAGCGACTTCATTTACTAAAACTTGGCCGTCTTTGGTAACAAACATCTCCACCGCTAAAATGCCCACTAACTCCATTCGCTCAACCAACTGAAGGGCAATACTGTTGGCTTCTTCGACAATTTCGGCTGCTATTTGAGCTGGTGAAAAAAGATACTCTACGAGATTAGCTTCCGGATGAAAAACCATTTCTACAGGTGGGTAGCTTTTCGTTTCTCCTTTCTCATTTCGCGCCACTATCACAGAAATCTCTTTTTCAAAATCAATGAGGTTTTCGAGTAGACCCAGTGCATTAAAGGCATTGGAAATATCTTTTTCGGTCTTGACAACAAATACTCCTTTGCCATCATAGCCTTCCCTTGCTAACTTATTCACAGCAGGTAAGAAATTTATGTTTTTTCTAATATCATCTTGATTATCGACCAAGACAAAATCAGCGGTCGGGATTTTGTGATCTATAAAAAATTGTTTTTGAGTACGTTTATCTTGTATTAGCTCTATCAAATGCGGTTGGGGGTAAACCTTTTTGCCCATTTTTTCTAAGAATTTCAGCGCATCAGTATTCACGCTTTCTATCTCAATGGTTATCAAATCGCACTTCTTTCCGAATTCAATTATGGTCTCATAATCGTTTAGATTACCTACATCAAAAGCGGCTATGGACTTGCAAGGCGAATTAATGCCAGGATCTAATACTCTCAAATCCAAATTTAAGTCTAACCCAGCCTGGATGAGCATTCTTCCTAATTGTCCGCCACCCAAAATCCCTATTTTGACATTTTGAATTGACGACATTCAACGACCAGTTTAAAAATTTTTCGCTTTTTTTGCCAATTCTATCACATCCGAAAACTCAATATTTGCCATCTTGATTGAATAGAGTAGTAGTCTAACTTCTTTTACATGGATATGGCCATCGACCTCCGTCATCTTGTAAAGGTGAACAAAAGCTTTTAGCTTTTCTTGATCACTGCATTGGTTAATCAAATGGATGCCTTGTTCATATATTTCTCGTTGTTTTTTCACCGCAACGCCATTAGAAAACTCTTCAAACACATCTTCTGGTATTTGTTCTAAAAGTTTTAGCCTTACCAAGGCTTGTTTTTCATTCTCATCGATAACTCCATCCGCATTCATTAATAAATGAACCAGACTTAATAATCCTAATTGGTAGTTTTTATTCGTATTCATTTCATCATTTAATTACCCTAAAGATAATAGAAATCACTAATTGAACAGAATCAAGAGAATATTTGAAAGACAATCAAGGCAAAAATATAGGCTAAACTACTCATATAAAGCAGCTGAATAATAGGCCATTTCCAGCTCTTGGTTTCTCTTTTAACCACTGCCAACGTGCTGGCACACTGCATTGCAAACGTGTAAAAAATCAGTAAGGAAAAACCAACCGCCGGGGTAAATCGCTGTTCACCTGTTTCGGGGTTTATCTCGGACTGAAGGCGGGCCTTGATGGTGGGCTGCTCAGTTGTGCTTCCAAGGCTATAGACAGTAGCTATCGTCCCCACAAATACTTCACGAGCAGCAAAGGAGGTGATAAGGGCAATACCTATTTTCCAATCGTAACCTAGAGGTCTGATAACAGGCTCTATTGTTTTTCCGATTATCCCAGCATAAGAATGTTCAAATTTGTAAGCAGCCACCCTATTATTAAACTCTTCCTCCGAAATGTTTTCCCCATGGGTCTGCTTCTGCACTGATGCGTTGGCTGCGTTCATTGTCTCTGGTGGCCCATAACTTTTAAGTACCCAAAGAATGATTGAAACCGCCAAAATCACTTTACCTGCTTCAAAAACAAAGGTTCTGGTCTTTTCCACAATAGTATAACCAACATTAGACCATTTGGGCATACGATAGCTCGGCATTTCCATAATTAGGAAGCTACGCTCTTTAGCTTTCAAAATAGTTTTTAGTGCCCAAGCTGATAATATGGCAGCGAGAAAACCTAATAAATAGAGACCCATTAATACAACGCCTTGCAGATTAAAGAAACCAAGCACCTTACTATCTGGCACAATAAGAGCCACCAGTATAGCAAAAACGGGTAGCCTTGCGGAACAACTCATAAACGGAATTACAAAAATTGTTATAAGGCGGTCTTTCCAACTTTCGATAGTTCGAGTTGCCATAATAGCTGGTATTGCGCAAGCCCAACCAGACATGAGCGGAACAACACTTTTTCCGTTTAATCCAAATTGGCGCATTATCTTGTCCATCAAGAAAACCACGCGAGCCATGTATCCTGTTTCTTCTAATATGGCTATAAACGCAAATAGGATTGCGATTTGAGGTATAAAAATTACGATTCCTCCAATTCCGGGCACGATACCACTGGCTATCATTTCAAATAGTGGCCCAGTTGGTAAATGTTCATTTAGGTAATTTGATAGCATTGCAAAAGTGCCATCTATAAAATCCATTGGTAGTTGCGCCAGCGTAAAAATGGACTGAAAAATCAGAAACAAAACGGTGAAGAAAATCGCATAGCCCCAAACCCGATGGGTAAATATCTTATCCAACTGGTGGGTTCGTTTGTTCCATTCCGGATCAGCCGACCTCATTACTATCTTATTGAGTATGTCCTGAATTACCCCATACCTAAGTATCGTTTCCGCGCCTTGATATTTTCCCGGAAAAACGTTGAACTCTTTGCTCAAATTATTGATGAAACTTTTCTGGTCGTTATCCAAGAAAGCGAAGTGCTCTTTTTGTTGCAACAATTGATAGCTTTGATAATCAGAGGTCAATTGAAGTTTGTCTTTTATTTTATCAATGGCGGGTTTAATTTCTTGATCGATCGAAAAGATTTTCTTTGTGGAAGGTTTTAGCGGCAGCGCTAGTAGTTTCTTGAGCTTTTCTATGCCTTGCCCTTTGCGGGCATTGATAAAAACCACGGGCACATCCATTAAAAAAGAAAGCTGTTTTATGTCGATACTCATACCCGACTTAGCCGCCATGTCAACCATGTTAAGGGCAACTACGGTGGGAATCTGCAAGTCAATAAGCTGAGTGAGCAGCAAAAAGCAATTTTTTAAGTTGGTTGTATCCGCCACTAACACCACCTTGTCGGGAAAATAAATTCCGTTTCTATCTGCAAATACTTCGGCTACAATTTTTTCGTCTAACGACCTTGGGTACAAACTGTAGGTTCCTGGAAGGTCGAGAATTTCTGCAGAAGTGTTTTCGTCTAGGTCGCAAGTTCCCGTTTTCTTGTCCACGGTAACACCTGGAAAATTCCCCACCTTTTGATTTAATCCTGTTAATTGGTTGAATAGAGAGGATTTACCTGAATTAGGTTTACCTGCAAGCGCGATTTTAATTTTGAGATGGCTCATCAGTTTAGAATAGAGATTACCGAAGCCTCATCTACTCGCAATGATAAATCATAACCAGAAACACTTACACAGACGGGATCGCCCAGCGGTGCTGTAAAGTTAAAGCGTATAGAAGTACCTGGTAGAAACCCCATTTCCAGCAATTTGATCGCGATTTGCTCATCTGAAAATCCTACAATAAAGGCTGTTTCACCTGCCCTCATATCTGCAACTGTCCTACTTTTGACAACCACGCTTATTTAGATTAATTTTAAATTACGCGAATATAGAATCAGAAATTATCTGAAACAATGATTTACGTTGGCAGTTGCTATTTTTTATATTCGCATTATTCATGAAGAAAAAGAAAAGCAAAACGAAGAAAATAAAGGAGGAAGTTTCAAAGCCCTTATCATTGCCTAGCGAAGAGCCCAATTTTGATTTCGGTGGCTTAGGTACGCGCGATCTCAAAAAAAATCTTGGCTGTGGATGAGTCAAAGCGACTCAGCAAAAAAGACTCTTTTAACGCGCTCGCTGGTATTTGTTAATATCTCGTAGGGAATTGTATTTATGGAACCGGCCACTTGCTCTATTGGGTTATCCCGACCAAAAATTATCACTTCATCATTTTCTTGAGCTGTTATATTCGAAATGTCAACCATTGTCATGTCCATACAAACATTACCAATTACAGGTGCCAATTTTCCATTGATGAGTACTTTCCCTCTTCCTTTGCTAAACGCTCTGCTAAAGCCATCTGCATAACCAATAGCGATAGTTGCGATAGTTACTGGGTTGTCATCCGCTTTTCCCGCTCTGCCATACCCCACTGTTTCTCCTTTGTTGACTTTTTTAATTTGCGAAATGATTGTTTTTAGCGTTGCAACTGGTTTGAGGTTAGCATTTTGGTTTGTTGGGTTGATTCCATATAAACCAATGCCAAGCCTAACCATGTTAAATTGATAATCGGCAAACCTCAACAAACCAGAAGAATTTAAAATGTGTAAAAGAGGATCTATTCCCAGCTCCTTTCTGATCTTGTTCGTGATTTTTATAAATAGATCAACTTGTTTTTTTGTGAAGGCATCGTGTTTTTGTTCATCCGCTCCCGCCAAATGTGAAAATATCGATGCTACTTTAATGTTTGTGTTTTCTTGTAAAATGGATATTATCTCATCTACATCGCTTTCTATCAAGCCCAAGCGATGCATGCCAGTGTCTAGTTTTAAATGAATCTTGATCTGTTTCCCATCTAAAAAGAGGGCAAGCGATTTTGCTATTCTTAAGCTATAAACTTCTGGTTCAAGCTCACAATCAAGCAGCGTTTGGTAGCTTTCAATGGACGGATTCATAACCATAATAGGCAATGTGATTCCGTTCTTTCTAAGTTCTACTCCTTCATCTGCGTAAGCAACTCCCAAATAGTCCGCTTTGTGATATTGCAGTAAACTCGCCACCTGTACAGCCCCACTTCCGTAGGCAAAAGCCTTCACCATTACCATTAATTTTACCTTCGACTTTAAGCACGATTTAAAAAAATTGAGGTTAGAAACCATAGCTCCCAAATCTAGTTCCAAAACGGTACCGTGTATTTTGTTCTCTAGGCGCTGGGCTATTTTTTCGAATTGAAAATTTCTTGCTCCCTTTAGCAAAATGGCTTCATCGCGAAACGTATTCCAACGACCTGAATCGAGGTATTGTTCTGTAGTTAAAAAGAACTCGGCTTGGTCAATTTCTGCTTTTACAATCTCAGCATGACTAAAGAGCGTTGGCCCGATCCCGACCAGTGAATCGACTTCCGCATCTTTCAACTGATGGGTGATTTCAAGTACCATATTTCGATCGTCCAAACTAGATTGAAAAATATCCGATAAAATGACTGCTCGTTTCTTCTTTGGCGATCCTAATAAAAAATTTAATCCGATCTGAAGGCCTGCCAGATCGTTGTTATACGAGTCGTCAACTAATTCGCAATTATTAATGCCCTGTTTTAGTTCGAGCCTCATCGGCACTGTCTTCAACAAACTAATTTGTTGCTGAATGTAGACTGGATGGCACTTTAGAGCAAGCATTGCCGCAACACAATGACCAACGTTTTCAACAGAAGCCCTATCTTTAAATGGCAAGTGGAGTTGGAAATGAATAGTGTTCCAAGAGATTTTATAGGTAGACTCTGACTGTTGCGACCAGAAAATTTTGGCCGTTTTAGTTGTTCCCCAGCTAATCAGTTTCTGGTCGTCAAAACTGTTTTCAATAAATGTAGAAAGTAACGGATGATCTTTACAGTAAATAATTTGGCGGCTCCCTTTAAACAACTTTAGTTTTTCATAAATCTTTTGCTCTTGCGATTTGAATCCCTCGGCATGAGCCGTGCCAATGTTGCTAAAAATACCAATGGTAGGTTTTATGATGGCTTGCAAGCGATCCATTTCATCGGTGGTCGAAATACCTGCTTCAAAAATGCCGAGTGTATGATGATCGGCCATTTGCCAAACAGATAGCGGAACTCCAAGTTGTGAATTATAACTTCCAGGGCTTTTAACCAGATTAAAATCCTTACTTAACAATCCAGATAACCACTCTTTAATAATTGTTTTGCCATTACTGCCCGTAATGCCAATTACAGGAAAAAGAAATTGTTGCCGATGAAACCCTACCAATGCTTGAAGGGCTGAAATAGACGAGGTAACAGAAAGGAAATTCGCTTCGGGATACTGCCCGTAATCGATTGGCCGCTCGACCACAAATAGTCTCATCCCTTTCTGGTATAACTCATCGAGGTAGTCATGTCCATCATTTCGCTGTCCAGAAATCGCAAAGAAAATGGTTCCGTGCACCGCACCTAATTTGCGACTATCAACCAAGAGGGCTTTTAGTTCACTATCTTGAAAAAGCGAAACAACTTTTCCTTGACATATCGCGCTTAGATTAGAAAAAAACATCATGGTCTTGTTTTCTAATGTATTTTGCCTCCATTAGGCACCTTCTTTGCCAACGAGCACAACACCACGTTTCCTTCGTGATCATTAACCCCTGTTACTAAAACTTCCGACACAAAATCTGCAATTTTTCGAGGAGGCAAATTAACAATGCAAAGAACTTGAACGCCTCTTAGGGCTTCAGGCGTGTAATTTTTTGTTATTTGGGCACTTGATTTTTTGATTCCTATCGGGTCACCAAAGTCTATCCGCAACTTGTAGGCAGGTTTCTTGGCTTTGTCAAAAAGTTGGCAATCCGTAATTGTGCCTATCCTAAAATCAATTTTTTCGAACTCTTCAATTGTAGTCATTCAAAAATTTTTTATACCTTACTGGTTCAAAGGGTTGAAAGTTAATTCAATGAAAGTAACGTTTTCTATTTTACTGCTATTTTTTATTCTGCCCAACTTTTCCGCGAAAGCTCAGGAAAATGAAATTCCAGTTATAGAGGTAATATCTCCAAATGGGAATGTTGATAGTAATTTAAATGAAGATAAACCGTTACTTTTTGAACAAGATGCAAAAGTAATTAAAAGAGACTCCATCCAACTTAAAGGAACGGCATCGCAAAAATCCAAAACTGATCAAAAGTCGCCTTCATCCAAAAATGAGGACGCGCTGTCGTTCAACTTTCTCTATTACATCATCCAGAAATTCAAGATTTCTGACCTCGTTGATAACTAACCGTTTTCTTCGGCCCACGTAAAACTTTTTTGCCGTTCGCCCAATCTTAGTGGTCTGTTTACTTCGTCTGCAATTGGTATTAAAAAATAGGCTACTTTTGCGGTCTTGTGGCCACATTGAAAGAAAATATCGACCTAACTAATTTGCCCAGTCACATTGCTGTTATTATGGACGGCAATGGAAGATGGGCCAAGCAAAAAGGAGCAGCAAGGATATTTGGGCACAGAAACGCGATAGGAGCTGTTAAAGATATTACTGAGGCTTGTGCCGAAATAGGTATCAAATACTTAACACTGTACGCTTTCAGCACAGAAAACTGGGGCAGGCCGAAAGATGAAGTAGATGGATTGATGGAGTTATTGGTAAATACTCTTCAAAAGGAATTAAAGACTCTTTTAAAAAATAATGTGCGGCTAAAGACGATTGGAGGTATTGATCATTTGCCATTAGCCTGCCAACGAAATTTAATGGAAGCCAAAGAGGCAACAAAAACAAACCAAGGGCTAACCTTACTTCTAGCGTTGAATTACAGCGGTAGGTGGGAAATTGCAAAGGCAGCTATGCAGATGGCCGGCGCTGTGCAATCAGGCAAATTGAAGCTTTCATCTATTGACGAGGTCTCGTTTTCGTCTTATTTAGATACGGCAGGAATACCCGATCCCGAATTGGTGATTCGCACAAGCGGAGAAATGAGGATTAGTAATTTTCTATTGTGGCAAATGGCTTACTCCGAGTTTTACTTCACAAAAACACTTTGGCCCGATTTCGGAAAAGAGAACCTCTATGAAGCCATTTGTGATTATCAGAAAAGAGAACGAAGATTTGGAAAAGTGTTGATCCCAACTGCATAAAAATGAAGAAGTCACTATTACTTGCTTTGCTTGGTCTTTTATTCTGCTTCCAAACTTCGGGACAATTCAGAAAAAGCAGAGGAAAAGCCACCGTGCAAGCCCCAGCGGCCGATCCCAGCGTGTTGAATTACGCAAACCCTACCGAGTATTTTGTTGGAGGAATTGAAATTACTGGCCTCCAGGTGCTGGACAAAAACGCAATGATTTCGCTTACTGGATTAAAAGTGGGAGATAAAATAAAAATACCAGGCGATGCAATAACCGGAGCGATCCGCAAACTTTGGAAGCACGGCCTCGTTGGTGACGTTTCGATTCTTGTAGATAGAATTGAAGGGCAAAATGTTTTTTTGGTAGTAAACCTTGCCGAGCGCCCTCGCTTAACTGACTATTATTTTACTGGAATAACAAAAGGTAGACAAGGCTCTTTAAAGGATGATTTAAAGCTGATACGTGGGAAAATCGTGAATGATGCTTCGATTAGAAACGCTGAACTTTCAGTGAAGAAACACTTCGTTAAGAAAGGGTTTCTTAACACAACAGTAAAAATAAGTCCAGAATCTGATTCGCTGAACCGCGGAGGTATTAGATTACGGATTGATGTCGATCTAAAATCGAAAGTGAGGATCAACGAAATTCAGTTTGAAGGAAATGAAAACATTTCTTCGGCTAAGCTTAAGAAGCAATTTAAAAAGACGCACGAGCACGCGCGTATTTCACTCCATCGCACATTGCTAAAGGGCATTTTGAACTTTAGACCTCGACAGGTTAAAGAGTTTTTCGATTCGAGCTATAAAGTTACGCCCCGAGGGTTAAAAGAATTCTTAAACAAAAATGTGAAGCTAAATTTCTTTGCGGGATCGAAATTTATTAAAAGCGAATTTGACGCAGACAAAACTAAACTCATTGACTTCTATAACACACAAGGATTTAGGGATGCAGACATCATTACCGATACCATTGTGAGGCACGGCTCCAATTCCATAGATGTGAAAGTGAAACTAGCGGAAGGTAAGAAGTACTACTTTAGAAACATCACTTGGTCGGGCAATTATGTGCATACTGTTAACACATTGAATAAGATCCTCGATATTAAAAAAGGAGATGTGTACAACAATGAAATGCTTGAAAAGAAAACCTCGTTCAACCCTAAAGGGGCGGACATCAGCGGGCTTTACATGGATGACGGATACCTTTTCTTCAGGGTTGTGCCTGTTGAAGTGGCGGTAGAAGGCGATTCGATTGACGTAGAAATGCGAATGACCGAAGGTGATCAGGCGACCATAGATGAAGTTATAATAAGCGGCAATGAACGTACCAGTGACCATGTAATAAGAAGGGAATTGAATACCGTGCCGGGTCAAAAGTTTAGAAGGTCAGATATTATTCGCACGCAACAGCAACTTTCACAAATGGGATATTTTAATCCCCAAAAAATTGAACAAGACATTCGTCCAAATCCCGCCAACGGAACCGTAAATATTGAGTGGAAGCTGCAAGAACAATCGAATGACCAAGTAGAGTTATCTGGCGGATGGGGAGGCTTTTACGGATTTGTGGGCACTGTCGGTTTGGCCTTTAATAATTTCTCATTGAGAAATGTTCCACACTTTAAAAAATGGAGACCGCTTCCTGTTGGCGATGGCCAAAAGCTTTCGATTCGTGCTCAGGCAAATGGCCAGTCTTTCCAGAGCTATACGTTTTCATTTACCGAGCCGTGGCTAGGTGGCAAAAAGCCAAATTCGCTCACTGTAAGCTTAAACCATTCCATCACTAGGCAGCCCGCGGGCTTTACCAACTCCAGAACGTTGGATTTCAGTAACCCCAATTCTCCTTCGCTAAAGCAAATTGGAATTACTGTCGGTCTTGGAAGAAGATTAGAATGGCCCGATAGTTATTTTGTCCTCACCAATGCGCTGTCGTACTTGGTGTACGATTATCGCAATTACTTTGGAATAGGTGGCCCGCTCCCGGTTATTGGTCAGTCCACCAGCATTAAGCTCAACACGACACTCTCTAGAAACAGCATAGACAATCCAATGTATCCAACATCAGGATCCACCATTTCGTTGAGTTTAGACTTAACACCACCCTACTCACTGTTCAGAAACAAAGACTATTTGACTAACCCTGACGAGCGATACAAATGGATTGAACTGCACAAGTGGATGTTTGACGCTAAGTATTATGTAAAAATATTTGGGAGCAAAAAACCAGATGGCAGAAGTTTAGTACTAGAAACAAAAGCTCATTTTGGATATATCGGCACTTACTCTAGCGATGTTGGCCCTGGCCCTTTTGAACGCTTCCTCATGGGCGGTGCTGGTTTGGCTGGCGGGTTTAACTCGTTTGTACTGGGTCAGGATATTATTGGCTTAAGAGGCTATCAAGATAATTTGGTTACCCCTCCTCTCTATTCTCAGCGTGGAACAAGACAGGTAAGTGGAATAGAAGGCGGTACTATCTATAATAAATTTGGGATGGAGCTCCGCTATCCTGTAACAACTGGCCAAACAGCTACTATCTATGCTTTACTATACAGCGAGGCGGGTAATAACTGGAACAATATTGAGGAATTTAACCCGTTTAACCTTTACAAATCAGCTGGGTTTGGCGCAAGAATCTTTATGCCAGCCTTTGGATTAATTGGATTAAACTGGGGATATGGCTTTGATAAATTACCAGGAGCAACAGATAAAAGTGGCGCTCAATTTCACTTTACCATTGGCCAACAAATCAGGTAAAATGCGATCTCAGTTTATTTTGCTCGCAACACTGTGTTTCGGCTTGACTTTTGCACAAGCTCAGAAGTTCGGCTACATGGATTCCGATTTCATATTGAACAAAATGCCTGATTATAGTAAAGCGCAAGCCGAAATAGATCAGCTTTCAGCAGCATGGCAAAAAGAAATCGAGGAAATGCAAAAAAAAGTGGAGACTTCTTATAGTACTTTTCAGTCTGAGCAAGTGCTCTTGACAGAGGAAATGAAGCAAGAACGATTGACCGAAATAAAAAAGAAGGAAAGTGAGTTAAAAGACTATCAAAAAAAAGTATTTGGCTTTGGAGGCTTATTTTTTTTGAAAAAACAAGAATTGATTAAACCTTTGCAGGATAAAGTGTTTGATGCCGCAGGAAAAGTAGCCAAAGCAAACCGGTTAGCCATTATTTTTGACAAGGCTGGCGAGTTAGTAATGATTTACACAGACCCTAGACATGATTATACAGATTTTGTACTTGAAGAACTTGGACTAGGAGACCCAAACGATAAAATTAAATAACTAAATAAACTACCCCTTACTTACATGAGAACTACGCTTTTACTAATTCTGCTTGGCTGTTTTGCTTTCACGACTCAAGCACAGACTCAAAAAATCGGCTATGCAGATACTGAATATATTTTCAGCCAAATGCCCGAAATGAAACAACTCGAAAATGATCTAAAAACCCACGGCACACAGCTAGAAAATCAATTGAAGGCAAAATATCAAGAGTATCAAACAAAGTTGACTGCATACAACAATATGCCGGCTACCACTCCTGATGCTATAAAAAAAGATAAGGAAACTGAATTGGCTCAATTGCAAGAAAACATTCAAAAGTTTCAACAAGATGCCCAAGCTTCTATCCAAAAAAAGCAAACCGATCTGATGGAACCTCTTTATGCCAAAGTGCATAAGGCAATTGAAGAGGTTGCCAAAGAAAATGCATATAGCTTTATAATTAACTCTCAACTTGGCGCTGGCGCGGATGTGCTTCTATACAACGATGAAAATTATGACATTTCGAAGCTTGTGTTAAAGAAAATGGGTGTAACTCCGAGTGCCACAGCCTCGCCAACAACAACACCTGTTAAAAAGAATTAAATTTTAAGGCATATTACTGAAAAATAGTTGGTGACACCCCGTTGGGGGCATTGACAATCATATAGTTACAAGGAGTTTAGTGAAAGTGGTTTCACTAAACTTTTTTTGTTTATGGAAAAGACAAAAAA
>JBIKRT010000134.1:0-8569 GCA_044349005.1 Cyclobacteriaceae bacterium | reverse complement strand
ACGTAACCCTGGCAGGTTGCTCCTCAGCAGAGCCCGCTTCCGTTTCAGTTCAACTATGCAAAATTCAAAACAGTCATCTATATTTACAACCTGTCAAAATTCTCAGCCATTTACCTTTCATTGAAGGTTGAGCATTACTGGAGTGAAAATTAGTAGAAGACTCTTTCGCGCTTTTAGCTGGAAGCCAAACCAACCCGATAAAATTCAAACTATAGAATGTAAAACTAGAAAATGATTTTCTTAGACTATCGCTTAAGCCATTAGAATGACATTAGAATTTTGTTGCCTGAGTAAAGGTGAGAGTAATGATTGTACCAAGGCCTAATTTGCTGTCGATTTCAAGAGCACCATTATGTAATTCAATTATTTTTTTGGCGAGAGAAAGGCCTATGCCGTGCCCACTTGATTTAAACGAATTATCCGCTCGGTAGAAAGGCTCAAAAATTTTTTTCTTATCTGAATCTGAAATGCCGATACCTGCATCCTTTATTGCTATTTTTAATGTTTCTAAAGTGCAGCTAAAACTAATAGTAGCCTCCCTATTTTCAGAAAATTTACAAGCGTTTTCAATTAAATTGCGAAGAGCAATTTTTATTAGGTCTTGATTTACTTCAATTGACAAATAATTCTCGTCAGGAGGCATACCGCTTGAATCGATATTCACTTTATTCAATTTATTGGAAGCCTCTATGCTGTCTCTCACTTCCCACAATATCTGATCTATCCGCGTAGGCATTGTTTTTATTTTAATACTTTGATTTTCTAAAGACGCCAAACCCAATAGACTTATAGAAAGGTGGTTTAGATCTTTTATGTCTTCTAAAATAGATTGTAATAGGTTTTTATATTCTTCATTAGATCGTTCCTTTAACAAAGCGACTTCTAATTGCGAAGTGATTTTTGTGAGCGGATTTTTTAGTTCGTGAGATACATTAGTGATAAATGACTTTTGCGTTTCAACAGAATGTTCTATCCTAACCAACAAATTATTAAACATAGTTACGAGTCTTCCAATTTCATCTTTCGTGTCCAGTTCTCGCAAACGCTCACTCAAATCGTAAGAGAGATTTTGAATGTTATTGATTACTTTATTAATCGGTCGCAACGCTCTATGGCTATAAACCCAGCCAATTAACGTTCCGATCATTGTCATAAGGCTGAAAAGAAAGGCAAGTATTTTTTTTAAGCTTTGTAACCTGGCATTACCATATTCATCCTTTCCCCCAGCAAAAACATAATAAACCACCTGATTTTTTTGGTATTGAATTCCCAAGACTTCATATTGATTATAAATGAACTTGATTTTTCTTTCGGCTTCCAATTGAGAGAATTCCCTGCTTCCTATTTGAAAATTAATTGTATCATTACTAGCGTAGATTTTGACGTGATTTTTGTCATATATCTCTATGTTCTCTCCAAAATAAGTGTCCGTACTTTCCTGTTGAATCCGCTTCAAGAGTACCGTATCCACCTTCTGCGTTCCCAACAATAGTTTACTTGTAGTTACGGCTTTATTTTCGAGCCTTTCATAGAAACGATTTTCAAAATTCAACCTAGAAAGCTGATAGACCGAGATAAGAGTTATTAGCAAGATCAGGGCAACTAAGCTTGCAAATTGCAACGTAAGTCGTGATTTTATTTGCATTAACTTTCTTGAATAATGTATCCCATGCCAATCTGTGTCTGTATTAATTTATGATCAAAATCTCGGTCTATCTTTTTTCTAAGATAATTCACATAGACTTCCACCATATTGGTTCCCGTATCAAAGTCCATGCGCCAAACTTTTTTTGCAAGCTCAGCTTTTGAAATAACCTTTCCTTGATTGCGAAGAAAATATTCCAGGAGAGCAAATTCCTTTGCGGTTAGCTCAATAGTCTTTTCGTCTCGCTTCACTATTCGTAAATCTAAATTCATTGATAGAGACGATATTCTTAGAATGTTTTGTTCGGCAGATGATTTATCTTTTCTTTTCAACAACGATTTAACGCGGGCTACGAATTCCTCAAATGCAAAAGGCTTAGTCAAATAGTCATCGGCTCCTATCTCAAAGCCTTTCACTATGTCTTCCGTTGAACCTAACGCGGTTAGCATCAAGATCGGTGTTTCAATATTTGCTATTCTAATTGCGCGACATAGTTCTCTTCCGTCTAATTCTGGCAACAGAAGGTCCGTAATGATCAAAGAATAGGGCTTTGTCAATGCTAATTTTTTTGCAGCAAATCCATCTATTGCTACCTCAACGTCATAACCAAATTCTTCTAAGCCTTTCTTAACAGATTGCAACGTTTTTGGCTCATCTTCAACGAGTAAAATTCTCATCCGCTTATAATTTATTTTAAAGTCAAGTGCATCGCTTGAGGCTATTTTCGAATGAAGTGCATATTATAAACATTTAAAATGAGTTGCAAAATCCTCCTGTATAATTGACGTCAAAGATAGATTTCTAGGCGAAATGAAATGACCAGATCAACCTGCCTTGTGTTGAAATTATTGTACCATCGGGTTCCATTCTTTATAGATAGTGAAAAGAAATCTATTTTGAGTTTTTTCGGCAAGGTCAATCACACGGAATCAAATAAAAAGGCCCGAACTCTGAAAAGTTCAGGCCTTTTTTTCCGTTTGAATAACCTTACTCCGTTTTCTTCTCCTTCTTTTCTTTCGCTTTTTTCAATTTGATGGTAATTAGATCCCCTTCACCCGGGTAATCGGCAAGAAGGGTTCCCCCTTGTTCTATTTCACCTTTCAAAATTTCTTCTGCAATCGGATCTTCCAAGTATTTTTGGATAGCTCTGTTTAACGGACGAGCGCCAAATTGTTGATCATACCCTTTTTCTGCCAAGAAGTCTTTTGCTTTTTCAGTCAGCTCAACGGTGTAACCAAGTTGGGTGATCCGCACAAAAAGTTTACCTAACGAAAGATCTATGATCTTATGGATATCTTCTCGTTTTAATGAGTTGAATACAATCACATCGTCTAGCCGATTCAAGAATTCTGGAGAAAAGGCACGTTTTAAAGCACTTTGTATGGTGCTTCTCATGTTCTCTTCCACATTTTCTTGTTTTGCTTTGCTTGCAAATCCAATTCCGCTGCCAAAATCCTTCAAATCACGAACACCAATGTTCGATGTCATTATTATGATTGTATTTCTGAAATCAACTCTTCTCCCAAGCCCGTCTGTTAAGATTCCATCATCCAATACTTGTAGAAGAATGTTGAACACATCCGGGTGAGCTTTCTCAATCTCATCCAACAACACCACACTGTATGGTTTTCTTCTCACTTTTTCAGTAAGCTGTCCGCCTTCTTCATAGCCCACATACCCTGGAGGTGCTCCTACGAGACGAGACACTGAGAACTTTTCCATATACTCGCTCATATCGATGCGAACCAACGTATCTTCTTTGTCAAAAAGATAAGTAGCCAGCACTTTGGCTAGTTCTGTTTTACCCACTCCTGTTGGCCCGAGGAAAATAAAGGAGCCGATTGGTTTTTTAGGATCCTTCAAGCCAACCCGCGTGCGTTGAATGGCTTTTGTTAATTTCTTAATGGCCTCTTCTTGCCCTACCACTTTACCGCTCAGCGATTCACCCATGCCAAGTAACTTATTACTTTCCTTCTGCGCGATGCGATTGGCGGGTATGCCCGTCATCATGCCAACAACATCAGCTACGTTGTCTTCGGTTACTGTGTATTTTTCCGTCCGGGTTTTCTCTTCCCAGCGCGTTTTAGCCAAGTCAAGTTGCTCGATAAGTTTCTTTTCTTTATCGCGAAGCTGCGCGGCCTCTTCATACTTTTGGCTTTTCACCACGCGGTTTTTTTCTTTCTTTACGTCTTCAATCGCCTCTTCAAACTTCACAATATCCTCAGGCACGTGAATGTTATTGATATGGACGCGAGCACCTGCTTCATCTAACACATCAATGGCTTTATCTGGCAAGAAACGGTCGCTTATGTAGCGATCAGAAAGCTTTACGCAGGCGTCAATAGCTTCTTTTGTGTAGGTTACATGGTGATGGTCTTCGTATTTTTCTTTGATATTATCCAAGATCTGAATCGTTTCATCAACGGTTGTTGAATCCACCATTACCACTTGAAATCTTCTTGCCAAAGCACCATCTTTTTCAATGTATTGACGGTATTCATCCAATGTAGTGGCACCTATACATTGTATTTCGCCTCGAGCTAATGCAGGTTTGAACATATTAGAGGCATCTAGCGATCCAGAAGCACCACCAGCCCCAACAATTGTATGAAGTTCATCAATGAAGAGTATTACGTCCGCAGATTTCTCCAGCTCATTCATGACGGCTTTCATACGTTCTTCAAACTGACCACGGTATTTTGTACCAGCTACCAAAGAAGCCAGGTCAAGGGTTACCACGCGCTTGCCAAATAGTACTCTGGAGACTTTCTTTTGTATGATTCTTAAGGCAAGCCCTTCTGCAATGGCGGTCTTACCAACACCGGGTTCTCCAATTAGTATCGGATTGTTTTTCTTTCTACGACTTAAAATTTGCGCCACACGCTCAATTTCTTTTTCACGCCCCACTATAGGGTCCAGCTTATTGTCTTCCGCTAGTTTGGTTAGGTCTCGGCCAAAATTATCCAGCACGGGTGTTCTTGATTTTTCGCCTGTGCCCTTCTTTTCCTTGCCGCTGCCAGAGGCACCACTTCCGGCACCAAACATTTTCGAGGAATCATCGTCTGGGTCTTCGGTGTCAGACGATGCCATGGGTTGTTTATCCTGGTACTCTAACATTTCTTTCACCACATCGTACGCTACGTCAAACTTATTAAGCAACTGAGTTGCCAAATTATCGGGGTCGCGAAGGATAGAAAGCAGCAAATGTTCGGTTCCGATCAATTGTGCCTTAAAAATTTTAGCTTCAAGGTAAGTGATCTTTAATACTTTTTCAGAAGCACGTGTGAGCGGAATGTTCGCCAAGTTCTTGATTTGAAAAGTAGCGGTTCCTTTAGAAATTTTTTCTATTTCCACGCGAAGATCATCTAAAGGCACACCCAGCTTCTTCAGCACTGCTACGGCCACACCTTCGCCTTCGCGGATCATGCCTAATAATAAGTGTTCAGTGCCAATGTAATCATGCCCTAACCTTAGTGCTTCTTCGCGGCTCAGAGAAATTACCTCTTTAACCCGGTTAGAGAATTTTGCTTCCATATTTGCCATTTTGAGTATTGTAAATGTAAAGTTTAACAATGATTTAAATTACTCTAACGAAAATTTTTTCGTTCAAAGATATTGCTTCACAAACACCGACCTAATTTTATTTGTTCAAATCTACTTTTTGTGAGGCTTTGAGTATTCGCAGCGAGTCAGGTCCGGCACAAAATAAAAGATCAATCAGCGAGAGGTTGCTTACAAATGCATTGCCAAAAACCTGATAATAGTCTTTGCTTTGATAGATTGATGAGTCATTTCCTTTGTTTTTAGCATTAATTGCTGATCGCAAATCGAGAATTTCATTGGAAACTTCTTTTTCATAAGACACACTTTCCGAAATTGAGAAGTTTAGCTTTAAACTTTTCAGACAGAATGACAGCAAATTCTTATTAAGGTCAAGAAGAAACTCCTGATCTTGGTAAATTATTTTTTTCAAACTTTCTGAGTAGTGTTCAAAAAAAGGTGCTTTTGCGTAGGCAGATTGGATAGTGCGCCAGTGAATGTTTTGCCAATTGGTTTGGTAGTCGATACGCACATCTTTTGAAGGAATTTTGCCGGCTGGCTTACTAACAGGCACGGTGAGTAATTGAATGCCTTTGTCTGTGTTAATGTAGCATCGGTTGCGGTAACTCTGTTTTTCGTAATGCTCCTGTGTTTCTAAAATAAGGTGTTCCCTCCCGATAAGGGCACAAAAGAACTCGAGCGATGGCAAGTAGTGCAACTCGATAAGGATGGAATTAGGCGTTGGCATCAATTATCTAAAAACTTCAAAATCACCCAGTCCTTCCCGAGTTACAACTGGCTGGCCCGATGTAAAGTCTACAATAGTTGACGGCACGTTGCCTCCCGCCCCGCCATCGATAATCAAATCCACTTTGTTTTTAAAGTCCTCATAGATTTCTTCGGGTGAGGTGGTGTACTCTACGATTGTATCTTCGTCCTTAATAGACGAAGTGATCAACGGGTTGCCCAATGCTTGCACAAGCGCCAAGGGGATTTTATGGTCTGGAATTCGTATGCCTACCGTCTTTTTATTAACATCCAAAATTTTTGGCACTTTGGTACTGCTTTCAAAAATAAATGTAAAAGCTCCAGGCAGTGCTTTTTTAAGAATTTTGAACTCGTGTGTGTCTAATCGTTTTACGTATTCTGAGATGTGGCTTAGGTCGTGGCAAATAAAAGACAGGTTTAGTTTTTGTGGCTTTAGGTTAAGAATTTGGCAAAGCCGTTCTACCGCTCTTCGGTTCATTAAATCGCAGCCGATGCCATAAATTGTATCGGTAGGGTAGATGATAATACCGCTATTGTTTAATACTTCACACGCACGATTTATTTTTCGTGGCTCTGGATTTAACGGATGGATTTTTAAAAATTCAGCGGGCATAACGCACGCAAGATAACAACGGCCGCTGGAAGAATGGAAGTTACCCGAGAATTAAGCCTCATAACACAGGTGTCGGAAGTCCCAATAGAAATCAAAAAACCTCTTTCAAATTGAAGGTTTCCGATGGTATGCGAATCGCTTTGTATTTTTGAATAGTTGGCGGAGGCCAATGCCGCTCCTCTCGAAAGATCGATAAGCAAAATTTTACCAAGAAAACCGATAGCCTACATCAAAGTAAATGCCATCAAATACGCCTGCCAGAAAATTTACGTCTTATAAGATTTACAGATACACAATTAAAACTGGATTAAAAGAGAAAAATGGAAGAACCGTGTGACAATACCTAAAGCGGTATAAATAAAACCTTACCATTTTCTGGTTTGGGGCTAAAATTGTGGCGACTTGATGAAATCTGCATTCTTGATAGCATTCCAATAGCTGCTATGCACATCTTTTACTATTTTCCTTTTGTTGTTATCCAAGTAATGAGCCTTCAACTGACGAGGTATTGGATTCTTTATTTTTGGCGGCTTTCTAAGTATAATATCACCAAACTCTAACGAACTAAAATATTTAGTTCTAAATTGATTAGCGGGGTTAGTTTTTATGGGGTTGAAAACGTCAAGATTTTTTAGATAGTATTTTCTATTTATCTTCTGATAACTAGCAGATGAATAAATAAATTGTTTCGGCTTTTCCCCTGGCTTTTTGATTACTACTTTTATCAAGGCATTTTTTACCCCATAGTCTTTAGAGTTTATTTTAAAGGTACACTCTGCAACAAATGGAGTTAAAGATTCTTTGTGAATTGCTGATAAAATATAATAGTCTTCATTTTCTATCGCTTCTATTCCTTCAAGGCTAAAATCAATTTTTTTATAGAACTCATCTTCATCAAGATTTTTCCCAACTAAAAAACTAATTGGGTCAAAAAAACCCACTATAGAGTAAGGACTAAGCGGGTCGGTATTACTCACAATGAAACCATAAATATTTCCATTTGCAGCTGTATCACACGTTAAAAATTTTTCTGAAACATTAATTGAGTCAACCTGAACCACTGGATATTGATGGAGACTATCTATTAGTTTGTGACGAAGAATTCCATAAGTTTCGCAATGGCCAAGTATATTCAACGAAGTATCTAATACAAATTGATTAAGGGAGTACTCTACCGTGTAAAATCCGCCATCAAAATTTCTTTTTAGCCTTTTTCCGGCTTTCTTCGCTATTTCTTCTGCGGTAAGAGAGCTTACGACTACTTCTTTCAGAAGCTCCGGTTTGGGGATTAAAAGAATTACCTTGGTTTTTAGAACCTCTTTAATGCCTAGTTTCTTTGTTTCATACCCGAGACAAGAAAAGGTCAAAACTGAATCGTTAGGTAATGTTGTAAACCTTATAGAAAATAAACCAAGCTGGTTGGATGAAGTTCCTTTTCCACTTGTGTAAACGTTCGCAAAGGCAACTGGTGATTTTGTTTCGTTGTTTAATATTTGACCGTCTAAACTTTGTGAAAAGCTACTACTGCCTTGCAGTAATAAAACGATAATGAAAAAATGAATTGATCTTATTTTTTTCATTCTACTGCTAAAGAAATAAAACTGTCAGACGCTTGTTGTTTGCACGAAAGCTATTCGAATTGTGAAGCCGAATAGCTGATTCAAATTTATGAATTAATTTCTCAACTGCCACCAAGATGCCTTTTGTTTTCCCGGTGCGTTGGCAAAACTTCCATTTGCATTTTAAAAGAAGTTACTTGTAATGGCAATAAATGAAAGTTAAAAATACGTTGATACCAAACTTCCGTGAAAGGCTATTGCAATTTAAGGATGTGACTACTTGTATTCTTTTTGTAAACTTTCGGGGGTGTTTTTTCGGATGGTAAATGGCTGAGAATTTTGACAGGTTGTAAATATAGATGACTGTTTTGAATTTTGCATAGTTGAACTGAAACGGAAGCGGGCTCTGCTGAGGAGCAACCTGCCAGGGTTACGTTCAACCGA
>JBIKRT010000059.1:0-27385 GCA_044349005.1 Cyclobacteriaceae bacterium | reverse complement strand
GAGGTTTCATGAAATGAAAAAAGTTTAGTGAAACACGTTTCACTAAACTCCTAAAAATTCCTTTCAACTTATTGGTTATCAGAACAAATCTTCAACATCCACCAACCATTTTTCAGTAATATGCCATAAAAACAAAAGTTGAGTATTTCCTAAAAGCAGATCCCGGAGGAACAGTTCCTCCACTTCTGGTCAATCTCTTCGCAACCAAAGGCCCATTCGAATCTTTTGCTAACTTGAAAAAATTGACACGAACTGCAAACAATTTACCATCTGCAGTTCGTTGATCAACGGGTTCTGTAACCGTTTATTTAAATCCCCATTTAGACATAACCGCAAGGTCTTCTTTTACTGAATCTAGGGCGGTTTTCCCTTGATAAGACTCCTGCTCTATGATAAAATGAATAGTACCGCCCGACTTCCTGCCTAGCTCTATCACCTCTTTAACGCCAACAATCCCAGTGCCTAAAACGGTGCTCTCATACTTCTCATGCCCTCCATTGGAGACTATTTCATCCTTTACGTGCATCGACTCAAATCGCCCAGGCCATTTCTTAACCACCTCAATTGCTTTAGCTCCACCATTGTATAAATTTCCTATATCCAATTGCTGCATCACTAGTTTAGGATCTGTATTTGAGAGTATGATGTCATAAACACTCACACCTTCAAATTTTTCCGCAAATTCAAAATGGTGATTATGATATCCGAATTTCATACCTGACTTTTTACAAAGCTCCCCACTTTTGTTGAAGACCTCCATATATCGCTTGAGATCATCGCTGGTTTTTCTAAGCGATTCATCAAGCCAAGGGCTTATCACAAATTGTTGTCCTGCTATGGCAGCGTCTTCTACAGTGTACTTCCAAAGGTCGGTAAAATCTTTTTTGGTGGCATCCCAATGTTGCTTACCCATCACGGTATGTCCGCTTGGCATTGACATACCTAAATCAGCCAGCAACTTCTTGAACTCTTTTGCTGAATATCCATAGAATTTTCGTTCGTTGTAATTAGCATGTTCGACAAATTTGTAGCCCATCTTGCTAAGCAACTTCAACGTGGCTAGAGGGTCTTTTTCCATGTCTTCTCTAATGGAATACAGTTGAACACCCACTAATTCCATTGTTTTGGGCAATGCGAAAATTGATTCGGAAAATATACTTGCACCAGCAACGGCTAAAGCGCTACTTTTAATAAATGTTCTTCGAGATTGATTCATACTATTTGTTGTTTTTATGGTAAAAAATATTCTGAACTTTTGGATGATGAAATATAGAGAAATTTATTTATAAGTTTTAATTCCTAATTATAAGCGGCAATACATTATCTTTAACGGATAATTTTAAAAAACTTAGCTATTTACAAGTAAAATCTGACGACAATTTAAATGAAAGCCGAAGAATTAGCCAATCAAATCACAGGACGATATTTGTCATTTTCAGATGCGTTGAAGGAGATAAAAACCTGGGTAAAAAACAGTTATGGCTTTGAAATTGAATCAGATCTGCTCGAGAAGTGCATTTTGGAGGCGAAAAAGCCAAATGCATTTGAAATGCTGATTCATGATATTATGGTCAGTAAAAAATAAAAAGGTCGTTAATGCGGGGGGCAATTTTTATTCTGATCTTATTCTCCTTTCTCGCCTCCTCATGCCATTCCTCCAGAAGATCCTTAAAAGTTGTAAAACCGGTGTTTCACAAAACGTTACCCAAGAATACCCACGTTATCAATCTTAGAATTTTGAGTAAACACGTGCTTCTCTTCAAAAGAAAAAGAACACGCATAGTTTCTATGCACTAAGTTAATCCTCTAAATGCTGTCTCAACATTTTTTCGAAGGTAAAACGTGCTATTTGACTGCTGCGTGAGGTGCCCAGATACTATTGAACCGTAGAGAATAGTTAAAATAAAATTAGTTACCTCTCTGGTAGAGCTCGATCTGGTAATCTCCTTTTTGAAAATTGCCTCTAACGCGAACTTCTCAATCATCTGATCTAAGGATTGGATATCGATAGTATTGATCGTTGGGATATTTAAAAACAAAAGCTTTTTTTCCTCTGGTTTTATCGGGAAAGTCTTAGACGGTCGCTTTAAGTTTACCAAGTATTCAAGGAGACTATGGATCATTCCCGGGTGGCTTTCTAATGACTCACCCAACTTATCAAACAAGAAATAGATTCCTTGGAGGCCTTCTTTCGGCTTTTGGTTCAGTTCCACGCTACGGTGCAAACACCAAATGCGAAAGTAATACAAAAGTATATCTTCCTTTTGGGGGAAATATTTAAAAAGAGTAACCTTTGATATCTTTACACTTGAGCAGATATCATCTACATACACATCATCAAATGGCTTCTTCCCAATTAACTTTAAAGTATGTTCAAGAATTCCTAACTTGAGTTTCGCGGCTTTTTCTTTTCTTAACGTCATTGCCATTATTGCTGGTAAATTATACATTTATGAATCGAATTCAAAAATTAATTCTATGAACCGTGCATTATTGCTTTTAATTACCATTTTTTTAGCCAGTTGCCAGCCCAAAAGAGCTAAGGAGGAAAAGTTACAAGGCTTGGTTACAGGCTCAGCCATGGTAGTTACCGCCCACCCACTTGCTTCAAAAGTAGGCGTTTCAATTCTTAAAAAAGGAGGCAATGCCATAGATGCTGCTATTGCAGTCCAGTTCGCGTTGGCGGTTGCTTTCCCTGCGGCAGGCAACATTGGCGGAGGCGGTTTTATGATTGTGAGATTAAATGATGGAACTTCAAATGCATTAGATTATCGTGAAAAAGCACCAGCCTTGGCAACAACCAAGATGTATTTAGATGAAAAGGGCAACGTAATTGAAGGCTTGAGCACCGAAGGCCACTTAGCGTCTGGAGTTCCAGGTTCTGTCGATGGCATGATAGAAGCACATAACAAATATGGAACCCTTCCGTGGAAAGACTTGATCCAACCCGCGATCGACCTCGCTATAAACGGAATTGTTCTTACTTCACGCGAAGCAAATTGGTTCACTGAAATGCAAAGCGATTTAAAAAAGTACAACAGTATTACCCCCACCTTTCTCATGAAAGAAGTGTGGAAAGAAGGCGATACCGTAAAATGGATGGACTTAGCCTCCACGTTGGAACGAATTAGAGATAATGGGCGAGAAGGATTTTATGCAGGAAAAACAGCAGATGACATTGTCGCTGAAATGAACCGGGGCAAAGGACTGATTTCATTGGAGGACTTGAAAAAATATAAATCAATTTGGCGCGAGCCAATCATTGCTAATTACAAGAATTATAAAGTAATGTCAATGCCACCTTCTTCTAGCGGAGGCGTTTGCCTGGTTCAATTATTAAAATCCGTAGAACCTTATCCCGTTAAGAAATGGGGCCATAACTCGGTAAAGAATATCCATCTCATGGTAGAAGCTGAAAGGCGCGTGTATGCCGATAGGGCAAAATATTTGGGTGATATGGATTTTTTTAAAGTTCCGATTAAAGAAATGATTGATGACATGTATTCAGATACTCGTATGAGCACGTTCAACGAAAACAAAGCGACTTCAAGTGCCGAAGTGAGTGCAGGAAAAATCACAGGGTATGAATCGGAAGAAACAACTCATTTCTCAATCGTAGATTCAAAAGGAAATGCGGTATCTGTGACAACAACCATTAATGGATGGTTTGGGAATCACGTTGTCGTTGCTGGTTCCGGCTTTTTCTTAAATAACGAAATGGACGATTTTAGTTCGAAGCCTGGTGTACCCAACATGTTTGGTGTGATTGGCGGCAAAGCAAATTCGATTGAACCCAATAAGCGAATGCTGAGTGCTATGACACCAACAATACTTGAAAAAGACGGTCGACTATTCATGGTACTAGGCACGCCTGGTGGTTCCACCATTATTACGTCCGTTTTTCAGACAATTCTAAACGTAGTAGAACATGGAATGGGCATGCAAGAGGCTGTTAACGCGCGAAGAATCCATAGCCAGTGGCTGCCAGACGTGATCCTTCCTGAAGCTAGAGCCATCAAAAAAGAAGATAGCCTTCAATTAACAAGATTAGGTCATAAAATTGCTAAAAGAGAGAATATTGGAAGAGTAGATGCTATTCTTGTGTTACCTAATGGTAAACTTGAAGCTGGCGCTGATAACACACGGGGTGACGATGCCGCAGAAGGCTATTGATAAATTGCTCACTTCGTCTATGACTTCCCATTTGGGTCAGCTCTAATGGTGCTCTTTATGCTCTTGTCCTCCTTTCCATATCCCATGAATTTTGTGAAATTGGTCGTGGATAGGATTTAACTTTTGGGAAATAATGCTGTCCGAAACACCGTTTCTTATTTCATTTGCCAATTTTCTCGTGTCTGAAGTAATGATGCTGATGAGGGATTTCATTTCTTCAGTGTTTACTTTTTCAGGCAAAGAAGCCATAGCCAAAGAGTCACCTTTCTCAGCTAGAGATCCTAACAATCTACGCGCTGGTTCTACATTTCCAGAATCGCTCAACGGGTGATATACCTCCGCTAAAACATCATGGTAAGAATCCAATTCTTTCCATTCATCGGAGGACGAACTTTTCTTTTTCTCATTGCAAGAAACAAACAAGGCAGCAATAACAATAAATACACATAACTCTATCTTATATTTCATAACTGTTGTTTAATTTTTTCTTCTGTATTTTCGATGCATATTAAATCCGTGCACAATCTTCTGCAATCCTTCAAAATAAAGCAAACCGTATAAGAAAATAATCATCGACCAGATGACTCCAATGTTAAAGTAAAAGGTGTCTATCGCGGTTCCCAAGAAATATTTTGAAGGCACGTAGAAATTCGATCTAAAATCAAATTGGTTTACGGGCCGATGCTCCTCGAAATAAATAGGGTATATCTTTTGTATTAGCTGCGCATCGTACTCCACAATTCGGGCAGGATCGGAGGTGTGTTCAACCAATTGAGCTACCGATTCATTTTGATACGCCAATTTCAACTTCTGAAACGCAAGTTCCTTCTCTGGGGTATCGGTTAACTTCTTGGTTAATTCCTCTTTTTCTGCCATTGCTTTTGAAAGTCTTATAGAATATACTTCTCGCAGCAATCTCAAATATTTTGCAGCATTAATCAAAACAGCCGAATCCACCTTCATCGGTTCCAATTTTTCTAAGTCATTAAAATTATGCGAGCCTCGCAACTCAATTTCCCGACCGATTTCATTCTTAAGAAGAGCTAAGGCGCTGAAGATTTTTTTGTTATTTCCTTCTCGCCAATGGTTTCTATTGTTCAAGCAAAAAGTGACTTTTGACTCTAATGAAGGGATGTAGTAAATCTTTTTATACTCAGCTAACGCTTGCCTTTTGTCTAATTCATAGAACTGGCGCTCGAAGGGATTGTCTTTGAATTGAGTGACCATGTACGCTTCAAATGCCCAACGCGATGCCATTACTTCTCCCAATACTGGAATGCCTTTCGGTGTACCAATTTTCGGGTTGAATTTATCAAAGTTGATAACGATACCACTTAAAATCAACTGCGGAATAATCAACATCGGGATAATAATGTAAATTGTAACTGCCGAGTCAAACGCACTGGATATATTGAGACCAAGTACATTTGCAAAACAAGAGCAGGAGAATAAAATCAACCAATAACGCATTTCAGTGAGCGGTATCTCCATTATCAAATCGCCCACAATAATGAAAGAAAATGTTTGAACCGCTGAAAGCGAAAACAGAACTAATATTTTTGAAATTAGATAACTACTCTTGCTAAGATGAAGGTATTTCTCTCGCTTCAATATCTTTCTATCCCTAAAAATCTCTTCCGCACTCACGATTAATCCAACAAAAAGAGCTACAACAACACTCATAAAAAAATAAACAGGAATATTGCTGTTATTATAAAAAGTGTAGGTAGGTTGATCTACACCTATTGTATCATAGTACTTGATAAAATAGGCCATAAATAGCGCGAGTATAGGTGAAAGCAATAGATTCAGCAACACATATTGTTGATTAGCAAGTTTTGACAAAACATCGCGTATCGAAAAGATGGCAAGTTGTTTAAACCAGTTCGGAATTTTCTGTGCAACTGGCAAAGGAGTGTCAACCTCCTCCACTTTTGGTATTTTTACTCGTTGTTTAAAGTACTGATACCACTGCCCTGGAGAAATTTTCCGGGTGTGCGTAAATCTTCCAAATTCATTTACTACCCGTGTTTCAATAATGTTGAAAATCTGCTCAGAATTTATGTTTCCGCACTCGGGGCAGGCACCAGGAATTTTATTGGCCTTGTTAATTATTTCCTGAAAGTAAGAGACCGATTCAACAGGGTTTCCATAATAAATTTGAAAGCCGCCTACATCCAGAATAACGAGTGTATCAAACATCTTAAAGATGTCTGAAGAGGGTTGATGGATCACCACGAAAATCATCTTGCCTCGCAATGACAACTCTTTTAACAAATCCATAATGTTTTCAGAGTCACTTGAAGAAAGGCCGGAAGTCGGTTCATCAACAAATAACACGGCAGGTTCCCTCAATAACTCCAAGCCAATATTCACGCGCTTTCGTTGCCCCCCACTTATTGTCTTTTGTAAAGGCGAACCCACTTTCAAATTTCTTATTTCTGAAAGCCCCAAATTAACCAAGACCTTTTCAACAAGCGTGGCATTTTGTTCGCGCGTGTAATGCCCAAAGCAAAGCCGCGAAGCATAATAAAGATTCTCAAAAACAGTTAAGTCTTCAATCAATAAATCGTCTTGCGGTATAAAACCTATAATACCCTCTACTTTCTCAGGATGGTCGTGAATATTTATTCCATTAATTGTCACACGTCCACTTGAAGGAGCTTCTGAGCCATTAAGGACATTCAATAAGGTCGATTTACCAGAACCACTAGCTCCCATGAACCCAATCAGCTTTCCCCCTTTTTCAGCGATCGTAACGTTTTGTAAACCAGCTCTTCCACTTTTGAAATGATAGAAAATATGGTCAGCAACAAAACTCAAATTGGTATCACTTTCCCCAACGAGAAATTTACCCACCACATCGCTGTAGTAAATTGGTTCAATCTTACTACCCTTTATAGTGCTTCCTGTAGGAAACACATTGATCTTCCTGCTCTTTAAGGGAACGCTATTCAGGTATAAAGTAGAAATACCAAGGTATTTTATGAAATAGGTTTCAATGTCATGCAACCTAAGGATCGCTATTAAACCAGTAAGATTTTTTGCTATCATTCTTGGTCCTTGATGAGGATGTGTGTCACCACCTTCATCAATGATCATGATTGCTTTTGAATTGAGCTCGTCTATATCTTGACCGAGGACAAACCCCCTGATGTTTTGGATGTCTTTAATAGGAATCTTTAGCGCTTCACCAATATAGAAAATGAGGTTTCCCTGTCTTTCAGAAATATGTCCATCATTAAAAACAAGCTCTATTATTTTAGCAATAAGGAAAACCTTTTGCTGCATGGTAAGTGCTTGGTTCACCTGTTTGCAAATTTGCATGATTTGAGCCCAGTCGTCTACAAACTCAAGCGTATGATCATCGATCCCACTTAACCCAGTAACTGCATTTCTGCGGTTTGCCTTACAAAATTCATCGAAAAGATTTAAGTAGTACTTAATGGCTTCTTGATTGAATTGCAAGGCCAAAAACTCCTTGATATTTGCCCGTTCATCATCTGTAATTCGCTCTTTTGAGACGATGGCAAATAACTTGATAATGGCTTTTAGTAGTTCTTCACTCATTCGCTACTTTTTAAGCAAATTTAATTATCCTAATAACTACTATTCTAAAATTGAAAGCAAGAAATTAACAAGAATTTGGCTTCTAAGCGGAACTTACTTAACCTATTTTCTTTAACAAGAGATCCGCTAATACCAAGACTCCTTCTCTTAAAAACTCATCTTCGAGCTTGGAAACATCTTGGGTAACAATTCCATCGATTGATTTTATTTTTGTGTCGAGTTTTTCATTTTTTGGCTTTTTCGCTGCCTCCAACATTTCACTTTTTCGTTTGACTTCGCTCAGTGAAACTCTGGAGATTGACAAGTTCTTTTTCAAATCCTCCGTTTCTTCTACGTACTTTTTTAACAGCAAGTCTGTTTTCAATCTTTCTTGATAATTCCTATTTATGGACGCCAATATCTTATCATTCACTTCACCTGATTTTTGAAAAGACGCGCTGCTAATTACGTCCCAAGGCAAGGCGCTCGCGTTCGAACTCTCGCCATATTGTTTTGCATCAAACGCGGACGGCAAATTAACATCCGGAGTAACTCCTTTATTTTGAGTACTACTACCTGTTACCCTATAAAATTTTTGAAACGTCAACTTAAGATCTCCCACATTTTCTTTGTCTTGAATAAACTTTTTGAGATCAAGCACCGTCTGAACCGTCCCTTTTCCATAGGTAGATTCACCGACAATTACACCTCGCCTATAGTCTTGAATTGCTCCAGCAAAAATCTCCGAAGCGGAAGCACTAAATCGGTTTGTTAATACAACTAACGGGCCACTATAAAAAACTTGGTTATCGTCATCCTCGCCCAACTGAATTTTATTATCAGAATTTCTAACTTGAACAACAGGGCCATTTTTAATAAAAAGACCTGTTAAATCAATTGCCTCAGAAAGTGCCCCCCCTCCATTATTTCGTAAATCGATTGCAATTCCGTTAACACCTTCTCTCTTTAGTGAGTCAATTAATCTTTTTACATCTCGTGTTGTACTTCTGTAGTCCGGATCACCTTTCTGGTAAGCCTCAAAATCCATGTAAAAGGTTGGCAAAGTAATTACGCCAAACTTAAGCTCTTTTCCATTTGAATTGAATTTATAGGTCGCTTTTTTTGCCGCCTGATCTTCTAATTTTATTTTATCGCGAATAAGTGTTATCTCCTTTGAAGGGCCACTTATACCCGTTTCGGTAGGTAAAAGTGATAAACGAACTGCTGTATTTTTCGGACCTTTTATCAGTTTCACAACTTCATCTATTCTCCAACCCACCACATCTACCATGTCGCCCTCAAGCCCTTGTGCCACCCCAATAATATAATCGTTGTTGTGAATTTTGTTCGATTTTTCGGCTGGGCCACCGGGTATAATATTTGCCACTTTAACATAATCATTCTCTATTTGAAGCAACGCACCAATGCCTTCAAAAGAAAGCCTCATCTGCTGATTAAATAGATCTGTCGCCTTAGGCGAAAGATAATTTGTATGTGGATCATAGGCTTCGGTTATTGCGTTCATATACGTGTTAAAAACATCTTCACTTGTGAATTGAAGAATTGATTTCAACGAGCGTTCATAACGTTTTTTCAACGTCTCGTAAATTTCAGGTTGCTTTTTGCCAGCCAATTTTAAACTCAGCGCCTGATTCTTTATTGCTTTTCGCCAAAGATCATCTAGCTCAGCCACCGAAGAAGCCCAAGGCGATTTTTCGCGGTCCGATTCGTAATACTCGTCCGAAGAGTAGTCGAATTCATTTTTTATCAATTTGTTTATTGCAAAATCCATGCGCTCCTTATAGCGCAGTTTAAAAATAGTATAGATTTCGTAAGCAGGCTGCACAGAACCAGCACGGGTTTGGTCGTCAATGATAAATCTAAATTTTTCAAAAGATTTAATATCTGAATCAAGAAAATAAAGTTTGCTGTTATCTAACTCGGTACAGTATGCATCTAATATGGAAGAGGAAAGTGAGTCGTTAAGTTTAATCTTTCTATAATGATAGTTATCGAGGATATTGGCTATCGCCATTGCTTCCTTTCCGTAGATTGGTTTCGGTTTAAGTTTTACAGTATCGTCAGGTGCAGCGAAGGATTTAAAAAAAAGAAAACTTAGAAAGAATAAATATACCAACTTCATACTCAAATTTTTAACGTTCAAAACTAACCGATTCATTCATCTAACGAGCAATCGACCAATTGGGATGCACTAATAAATTACATTAGGCGAGTTTGTCGAAATCAAACGCTTCTAAAAAAGCCTGTGCTTCCTCTATCGATTGGAATTCATAGAACTTATTGCCCTTATGCCCAGCGCGAATTTCAATTTTGACTAATTCAACATTTCGAGGCGACTTAGTTGACTTTGGCTTGACGCTTTTGTAGTCATCGGCTTCTTTGGTCGAGATATTGAACTGTGTTGCTCGTTTATTTTTGCAATAAGAACATTGATAATTTTTTAAGAGTTCCTTTGGCGATCCATCCTCATATTTCTCAACTATTTCTTCTTTTACTACCCGCATCGTATAAAAGCCACAGTTATTGCACCGCAAGGCGGTTAGATGACCGGGGTACTTCTCAATTTTTACTTCTTTTGTCTTCTCATCAATCCAAACATCATAGTCTATAGAGAAAACGTTTTCTTCAGCAATCATTCCGGCATCTAAGTGCACATCTTCTTCATCTTCGCTCAAAAGCTTCATTTTATCACCCGTTTTCGGATTGATTCGGGGCATATAACGCCATTTCCTCAGTTTTGAATTGATCTTTGTTGGATACCAATAATCAAGAACTAAAGCAGCTATATAGGCGATCAGCGTTGCCCCTGCGACACCGAAGAAAAATCGCACAAAAAACCAAGCACCCATTTCTTTAATAGTGTCCGAAGCGTAGGTATTTATCAAGAATGCCACGCCAATTCCCACAATCAAGAAAACCCTTTTAAACCAAGCAATTTCAGAAGTATTAATAAAATCATATTTCGACTTAAAGTCAGGGATAATCGAAAGGCGAAAGAAATACAAAAGGTAATACACCAGCCCAGCGGCAATTATAGCGATACCTCCAAACAGCATTAATGTTTTCCAGATCTCTAAAAAATTATTCATATGTTAACAGAATTAGCATTTATTTAAAAACTAAAATTACCACAATTGAAACGTTCTACATACAGAAATTTGTATCTGTAAATTAATTAGTTTTCTGTTATGATTTTTGAGAGATCAGCGGGAGAATAATTGATTGACTTTATTGTCTTATTATCAGCCTTTCTGTAGACCAACCATAAATTACCCTCTTTTTGGTAATAACACTCTGTTCCATCTTTTTTCAAATAATAAGCGACCGTCTGAATAGCTTCCTCCTCTGTGTTGCACGCCTTACTCATATTGGAGCGTTGAACTTCTTTGAAAAGTTGCTCGAATTTATCGCCTAGTCCAAACTCCAATATTGCCCCCGACAAAACATATTGAAGGTCGCAAAATGCATCGGCTATTTCAACAAGGTCCTTTTGCTCTATGGCATGTTCCAACTCCTTTAACTCTTCTGTCAAAAGCGAAACCCTCAGCTTACAGCGTTTATCGTCAGGAAGTTGCGGGGTATTCAAAATAGGGTGCTTAAAAATTCTATGGAATTCCGCTACCATGGATAGCGATTCTGGTTGTTTCATTTTCGATAAATTTACCCTAAAGCAAGCAAAAAAAATGAATACCTAAAAAGTGAATGAAATGATTTAATCAGATTGCCTTTCCATTTGTAGATTTATATTTGCAGATTAATTAACAGATGAAAAAAGATTTTGTTGAAGAATTGAAATGGCGAGGCATGATCCACGACATCATGCCAGGCACTCAAGAACAACTTCAAAAGGAAATAACTGCAGGCTACATTGGATTCGATCCCACTGCCGATTCTCTCCATATAGGAAACTTAGTGCAGATAATGACGCTTGTACACTTCCAGCGATGTGGACACAAGCCAGTAGCACTTGTTGGTGGAGCTACGGGAATGGTCGGAGATCCGTCCGGCAAGTCTTCAGAAAGAAACCTGCTTTCAGAAGATATTTTGAAACATAACCAAGCATGCATTAAGGCTCAACTAGCAAAGTTTCTAGACTTTGAAGCCATCGGAAATGCAGCTGAAATGGTAAACAATTTTGATTGGTTCAAAAGCTTTAACTTTTTAGATTTTATCAGAGATGTTGGAAAACACATTACTGTAAACTACATGATGTCAAAAGATTCTGTCCAAAAAAGATTGGAAACAGGACTTTCTTTTACGGAATTTAGCTACCAACTTGTTCAAGGGTATGATTTTTATTGGCTGTTTAAAAATAAAAATTGCCGACTTCAAATGGGTGGCTCAGACCAATGGGGTAACATAGTCACAGGCACTGAGTTAATCAGACGCAAAGAGGGTGGGGATGCCTTCGCTCTTACCACACCGTTGATAAAAAAAGCAGACGGTACAAAATTTGGCAAGAGTGAACAAGGAAATATCTGGCTTGATTCTAGCCGAACATCGCCCTACAAATTCTACCAATATTGGTTAAACACATCCGATGAAGACGCGATCAATTTTATCAAGATATTTACTACTCGTGATGAACAAGAAATAACGGATCTGGTAGCAGAGCACCAAATCGAACCGCATTTGAGAAAACTTCAATCTGCATTGGCAAAAGACATTACTGTCAGAGTTCATTCGATAGAGGAATACGAAATGGCTGTAAAGGCCTCGTCCATACTATTTGGCAACTCAGTAACCGTTGATTTACAGCAATTTACGATAGAAACTCTCGAATCGGTGCTGGAGGGTGTACCGACTGTTTCAGTTACAAAAGAGGCGCTTCAAAATTGCAAAAATGTGACAGAACTCCTTACAGAAATCAGTGAATCAAAAATCTTTCCTTCAAAAGGGGAAGCAAGAAAAATGATTATAGCTGGGGGCGTGAGTATTAATAAACAAAAATTAGAAAATCCAAACGCCCCAATCGATTTTGAATTGTTACACAACAGATACCTACTAGTTCAAAAAGGTAAGAAGAATTATTTCCTGATTTCAATTCAATAGCCAATTACCTTGAACACCTGGGCGGAAGCAATAAGATCAAGGCGATTTAGAATCCAAGGGCTGATAACACTCTTCACGCTGATACTACTTGGCCTAGTAATGCCAACGTTTTTTGAAACAGTTATCCATAATCGACCAGGAATAAATTTAGAAGACTGGTTGCTCAATAAAATTGAACCAATAGATGTTTCTTGGTATATTTTCTGTTTGATTTATTCTTGCATTTTTCTCTTTGCTTTTTTTAATTACTCCAACCCGTCTAGATTGCTGTTTGTTTGTGCGCTGTATAGCAGTGTAACTTGGTTAAGACTAGCCACGATTTATCTTTTTACTGTTGAAGCTCCCCAGGGAATTATACCATTAACTGACCCTTTTCTTGCTTTATTCGTTTACAACAAACCAGATTTCGTGAAAGATTTATTCTTTTCTGGCCATGTTTCAACGCTGGTTACACTCGCGTTATCGGAATCGAACAAAAAGTTAAAAAACTTCTTTTTTGCTATGGCCGGATTGACCGGATACCTGCTTTTAGTGCAGCACGTGCATTATACACTAGACATTGTTTTCGCCCCATTTTTTACCTATTTGGTGTATGTTTCTCTAAAAACATTTACCGGAAGGATGAATTATACTGTTTTACAATAAATTTGGTAAAGTTTTTGTAACTAAGTAGTTAAGGAAGTACGTTGATAGAATAGGTTAAAGTTCAATTATTCCAATAATAAATTTGCCTATTTTAGTAGTGTTTATTTATTAGGATTTGGTTAAATTTGACCAAAATTTGAATTGTTTTTGATCTAATTAGGATAGAATGGCAAACAATAATGGGCATAAAGGTATAAGTGGTTCAAATTACCTTTTATTTTATTTAGATAGTGTACTTACTCAGGAGCAAAAAGATTTTTTTGAAAAGAATGGTTTCATCCATTTTAAGAATTTCATTTCGAAAGAGACTGTTAGCCTGATTTTGGCGGAATCTGAAAAAATCCAAAAAGATTGGATCGAAACTGATCGTAAGTCTGTAAATGGCGTTCCTATTAAGTATGGTATCGATGTCGATGGCAAAAAGATTGTTCAGCGATTTGCATTCACAAATCATTTCAGTCCAGTTCTTAACGACTTATTGAAAGACGAACGATTTAAAGCTCTTTTTGACCTAATAGGAACTGATGACTGTCGAATTGGGGAAAATGAAAAAGACGGGCTGGTATTCAATCACTATGTAAACACCACCGAAAGCAATTTTAGCCAGATGGGCTGGCATACTGACGCTTTAAGAGATATCTTTTACGGAAATAAAGTAATGCCAATGCTAAACGTTGGTATTCACTTAGACTATTCATCAACTGATAATGGCGGCTTAAGATTATTACCAGGGACTCACAATAAGGGTATGAGAACCCTCTTGTTTAAGAAACTATATTTTGTCAATAACAAAGCTGACAAGAGAGAAATAGGACTAAGTGTTGAGCCGGGAGACTTAACAATACATGACGGCCGCCTGTGGCACAGAGTTGCCCAATCTCCTTTCGTTGGTGAAAAAAGTAGAAGGAGAGTGATGTACGTTCCTATCATTACGGGGAAATTTCAGCCAAAGACAGAAGAAAGCAAGCCTCTACTATACCAGAGGCTGATGGCAATCACCAACAAATAATGTCTTACGCATTAATTACTGGAGCCAGTGGAGGAATAGGCTTAAGTATAGCCGAAGAATTGGCAAAGAAAGGCTACAATTTATTGTTAGTAGCTAGATCTGAGGATAGGCTCGAGTCAATAAAAACCAACCTTTCAAAAAAATACTCGATTGAAGTTCATTGGCTAGGGGCAGATCTTTCTTCTGTAGGTTCTCACTTAGAACTTCTGAATTGGATTACAGCCAACGATTGGAGATTGACGGTGTTGGTAAACAATGCCGGATATGGGCTTTGGAAATCAGTTGAAAAATCTTCATTGGACGAGCTTCAAAACATGATGCAACTGAATATGAATGCGTTGGTTAACATTTGCCATTCATTTATTCCTACATTAAAAAAAAATTCGCCCTCCTTTATATTAAATATTGCAAGTACAGCATCTTATCAAGCCGTGCCCTATCTTTCCACCTACGCAGCAACAAAAGCATTTGTGGTGCTTTTTTCAAGGGGCTTAAGATGGGAGCTTAAAGAATCAAATGTTTCAGTAACTACCGTTAGTCCTGGTGCGACCTCAACTGGGTTTATCGACCGCGCAGAGATGGGTCTTTTGAAAGAAAAGGCGGAAAAATTTAGTATGACTCCCCAAGAAGTTGCTAGAATTTCTGTCGCGGGAATGTTTGCTGGGAAAACAGAGGTTATTCCTGGATTTGCAAATTGGTTAAGTGTCAAACTGACTTACCTGCTGCCTAAACTACTTGTGGAGAAAATTGCACTGGGGCTTTACAAGAAAAAGTAGGCTATTGTGTTCTAAGAACAAAAGCAACTTTACCCTTTGATCGCTCAGGGGTAGCACCTTGGGTAGTCTTTACTAAAGATCTTCGTAATACTTCTTGTTTGCAAATTCGTTCTGCCTCCGGACTTAAACTCCTTTCAAGAGTTTTTATGGAGGTAATCTCTCCCTCTTCATCTACTTCAATTTCAAACACTACTCTCCCATTTTCATTGTCGGGAAGCTTAGGCGCTTTGGGCTGTTCGTCCCAGTCCCAACCTGCCATTTGCAGGTCAAAACCACGACCGCTTCCTGAACCGTTTTGTCCGCCCGAGCCTGGATTACCATAAAGTGCCTTCGCATCTAACGTGCCTTGCGGACTTCCTTTGTCTCCGACTTTACCTTTGTCATCACCTTGATTACCCGAAGCTCCTTTTTTTGAATTTGATTCTATCGGTTTTGATACCTCCGAATCAACTTTATTTTCAATCTTAGCCGTTTCAATTTCTTTGTCTTGTTTTTGAGGAGGCGGATCTTTTTTTATTGGCTTGGCTTCCTTAACCTCCACCGCATGGTCATCGGCTTCTGAAGTCAGTTTCTCAGCTTCAGCATCGGGTATGGAAGGCTGATTCGTCTCTTGCTGAGGAGATTGAATGTTCGCGTCTTCCTCGATTGGCGAGTCATTACCTACGGGTGCTGTTGGCTGTATCTCTCCACTACCTACGTCATCTAATCCAAAGTTTAATTCAATTCCACCTAAAGATGACAAAGGTGGATTTGGTGCCTTCCAGGACACAAGAAATAAGAATAGTAATAGAAGGGTCAAATGAAACCCTAAAGAGGTAGCTAACGCAATTAGGTTTTTATTTTTTTCATTTGACTGCATAACAAGAAAATTAGTATTTAATGACCCAAAGGCTATTCCCGTACTCGGCTTTGGCACCGTCAGCATCCGCTTGTGCCTTTGCAAACGTATCTTGTTCTGAAATAGACAATCTATAATACTGACTTTTTCCAAATGGAGGAATAATCTTTGTACTTATGCCTTTGAGGCTTAACTTCTTAGCGAAATCCATTACTAAATCATCATCAATATTGCTGGTCACTATAACATAGTATCGCTGTGTTTTATCCGTAAGCGTCTCGATTGTTCCAACAGCGGGATTAGCTTTTACAGCATTCTTTTCTGCTTCTAACCTTTTCCTTTCTTCTTCCAGTCTAACTAAACTATCTTGTTTCTCCTTTTCTTTTAGTGCAATATTTTTTGCTTTTGCCTCTTTTTCAGCCAGTGCTTTGTCCGCTTTTGGCTTGTAAATAAAGAAGTAAGTGAGTAAAACAGCAGCCGCGACTAAACTAACAATTATCAAGCCAAGAACAACCGGAGAAGTCGTTTTCTCATCATCTGCATCTTCTGGCAAATATGGAATTTCTTCTTGCGTTGCAGGAGGAGAAGTTACCTCGTTCTCGACAACCGCTGTTGGTAGTTCCTCTATGCTTTCGGATTCCTCATTGTAGCTTACTGTTGTTTCATCAGCAGGTTCAACAACTGGTTCAACATCTCTGTCGATAGGTTTAAAATCAATTTCAGGAAGGCCAAAGTTATCTTCAGAATCTTCAGGAGGATTGCTTTCTTGTTTAGACATGAGTTAGTGTTAGGGAAATGTTACACAATAATACAATAAAGCTTAAAAATAAGATAATTGCTCAAAAGGTGCAACTTACCCCAACCACGGCTTGTAAACCGCGAACCGGATAGTTTAGATACAATTGGTAATTGCTAGACAATAAGTTATTACCTTTAACAAAGAAAGATACATTTCTGGAGAAAAGATAATCCGCCTTCAGGGATAAATCGACCGCGGACGGAATCTCTACTATTGATTTCTTTTCGTTGTCAAGCGCTTTCATCCCTCCTAAAATGATAATATCTGCGTCCAGCAAAATCTTGCCAAAAACATTATAATTTGAGTTGAAGGTAATTTTGTAAGATGGAAGATGAAGGGCAACTCCGGAATTCCTTGAATAGTTAAAGTAATCGCCTCTTACATTTAGTTTAACCATTTGTTGGTTAAAGCCTAGCTCCGCAAATAAATTAGTTCTCTTAGTGCTACCCTCGTCATATATCAAGTCAAATTTACCTCTACTTTTTATATTGTTCTGAAAAAAGTAATATCCTTTTAAATCAGTAAGTGATATGCCGACATGAACAGCAAACTTATCTGCGACCTTTCCTTTTACGCCAGTGCTGAACTCCAACGCACGTTTTGTATTAGCGATTTTTTGATTTGAATTGATCCAGAAGTTATCATTTGAAAGTGTTCTTAGCGAAACTTTGTCAACGTCACCAGTTACCAGCCCATACACTTGGGCATTATCATTTAGTTTATAACTAGCATTAAGAGCCGGAAAAACACTAACTGAACTTATGTTAAGTTGAGGGTCGTTTTGAAAAGCTAGGTTTGCGCCTATTGTCAACAGTAACTTTTCGATAGGCAAAAACTCATAAGCCGGTTTGAATTTGACTAGCTGCCTGGTGTAAGAGGCTATTTTTTCATCCTCCCTAGATAACATAAAGTAATCGAATCCAAGCTTCAACTTAGTAGCCTCCGCTATTTTATAATAAAAGTCCGAATTAACATAAAGCTCGCCTTCGCTGGCTTTGAAATTATCACCCAAAGAACTGTAACCCGTATTGATTTTATAATTCACGATTGACTTTCCAACATTATCGACCGTCAACTCAAAGCCTAGGCGCGAATAGTACTGCTCGATTGTATCTTTTCTTATGTTTTTTATCGGAAGATATCCATAAAAATTACCGCTTGCTTTCTCATAGTGTGCTGTTGCCCCTACGCTGGCCATTTTACCAATGTACTTCCCTTGAAGATTTACCTCAGTTCTTCCACTTGCTGAATTTCCATCGTCAATGGCTCCAGAGCCAAAGCTTCGATGGTAAAAATGCACTCCGTATTCTTTGTTTCTTTCGCGCTTTGAATTCACGAACCCTTCGAGATAAGGAGACGAGTAATTGCCAAACCCAGCAGCGGCATAGCTGCTAAATATTTTGGGTATCTCTTGCTCTTTCAATTTAAGAGGCCTAACTACAGGACTATAAGCAGGGGAATTAAAGCTTACGCTCTTTAGCTGATAAACCAAGTCATGCTTTATTGGTTCAACTTGCCTCGGTGGTATTTTGTCAAAATTACGATCTGCCTTTGGCAATACAATTTGACGGTCCTTTGTTATAACTATTTCCGCATTTGGTATGCCGCCATCGTCTGGATTCTGAGCGAGCACATCAATGCTTATGCAACTGAAATAAATTATGATAATGGAAATCCATTTCGTTTTATAACAAAAGCTACCTGGGGTTTTAATATCGATCATCAATTCTTTTTATTAAAAACGGTATCTCTCACCAGCTTTTTAGAGTCATTTTCCTCCAGCTGCCTCAATTTATCTTTGGCCTTTTCTTTGATACTCTGAATGGGGGTATTATCAATTAATGACTGAAGCGAAGCCCTTGCATTAAAGGAGTCATCTACTGCCACAAAATAATCGGCAAGTAAAAGATACGCTTTGCCGCGCCAAAGTGGGTAAGCACTAAAATCAGTATTCAATGAAGTTAATGTTTGATAGCATTCTTTATACTCCTTCTTAGCAAACTGAAGCTCGCCCAGCAAGTATTTCGCCTCAGCCCCATATTCATCCTGCGCATTGTTTAGTGTGTTCAGAAATTCATCCTTGGCATTTTCTAGTTCTCCCTTCCCTAGCGCAGCTTTTCCAAGATAGAGCGAAGCTTTGTTTTCAGCCCCCGCATTCACCTTCGCTTTCTCTAAAATCAAATGAGCATAAAAAATAACCGAGTCATAATTAGTTAATTGATAGTGAGATTCCATTAAGCCTGACCAAGCGCTAAATAACTCTTTCTTAGTTGACGCAGCTTTGTATAGTTTGATGAAAGCGGGTATCGCTCTTTCGTAATTTGATTTTTTAAACTCCAACTCAGCAATTCTTCCGATAACTTTGTTTGCAAGAGAAAAATTTGAATGAGCACTCAACTCTCCATAAACATCCAGGGCTTTGGCAAAGTCTTTTAACCGGTAGAATGATTCGGCTCTATAATAATTGGCTTCATCATTTCGAGGACTTTCTGGATAGGAGGAAACATAGCTTCCTAATGCTTGTATTGCTTTGCTATAATCCTGACTAAAATAAAATCCTTTGCTCGATTCAAATTCAGCAGATTCAACCCCTTTTGCATTTGGGTTGGTTGATTTCACTTGAGCTAAGATCTTATCAAACTCGCTTGCACGCCCGGCATTTGCAAGTGCTTCTTGCAGCGGCAACAAAATGTCGTTCACTACTGGATGTTTGGGAAACAGATCAAGCACAGATATATAATCGGTAGCTGTTTTATCAAAGGCTTTTAAGTTGTGATAGGAAGATGCTCTGCGCACATACGCATAAGGAATAAACTTACTTGGCTTACCTGAATCTATCAATTTGCTGAACTCAGAAACCGCCACCGCATAGTTACCTTGTTCAAAATCTAGCTGGGCAATTTGAAACATAGCCTCATCTAAAAAACGTGAGCTAGGGTATTTTTTTATTACCGTCTCAAAGTTTTGTTTAGCTTCGTTAAAATTACCTAGAATCGAAAATATATTGCCCGCTTGTAGAACAGCATAGTCAGCATCAAACTTAAAACCAGCCGCTTTCTTGTAGTTTGTAAGAGCGTCTGAATATTGTTTGGCTACGTAATAACAATCTGCCAATCTCAGTGTCGCATCGCCATAATTCGAATTTTGCTGGTTAGATTTTACTACATACTCCTTGAAGTTAAACAGCGCTTTTTCAAATTGATTTGAATTAAAATAGGCGTATCCCAAACCGTATCTTGCTTTTAAAAGAATTTCTGAATCACCATACGATGAAATCTGAAAAACATCGCTATAGCTTTCGATTGCCAAGTCATTATTCTTTTCAATGGAATGAACCTCACCCATCCAAAATAATGCCTCTGCTTTATAGTTATTATTCAAAGGTCTTTTTAACGACTTTAAGAAATAGATTTTGGCTTGTTCGTAATTTTCCTTGTTGAAAAATTCAACACCTTTCAAAAAGCAAGCTTTTTGGTAAGCTTTGTCTAAAGCATCACCGTGACCGTCTAATGCTTCTATATAACTTATTGCTTTATCATAATTATTGGTTGTCACATAGGCTTGAGAAAGGAGTTCCTTTGCCTCTGTGAGATGGTCTGATTTAGGATATAATTTAATAAAACTCTCCAAGCCATCTAAAGCCACATCTCCCCTATCTAAATCAAAGGCAATTTTTGAGAATTGATACAAACTTTCTTCCGCAATTCTTTTATCTGCCACAAATTTCTTGGCACTCTCAAAGGCATTTAACGCAAGTGGTTTTTGATTTTTTTTGAGATACAATGCACCTAAGTAATAAGAAGAGTAGAAGCCAATAGAATCTTTGTTTGATGCCGCGCCTTTAAAATAACCGAGCGCATCATCGTCCTTGCCGATTGAAAATGCCGAATAACCCGCTCTCGACAAAACTCCTCTTTCTAAGGTTGCTTTTCCCTCAAGAAATTTACTGTAGCCCTCATATGCTTTTTTGTAATCCTGTTTTTCAAAACTAGCTTCAGCTCCAAGAAGTGCAATATCCGTTGAATTTGACAAATCATTCGTTGACCTAATCGAATTGATGAAACTCAAAAGTTCATCGTATTTTTTTTGTTTGAAATAGGTACTACAAATCAAATATGGAACAATACTGGAATACGACTCATTTTCCCCAGCCCTTTTCAAATCACTCAGTGCGCTTTCATAACTGCCCTGACTGTATTCAATAAAACCAGCGTAGTAGCTTGAAGCGGGGCCAAATTGTCCGCCCGAAGTTTTGACAAAATTAAATTGATCAAGAGATTCTGAGAGCTTTTTGTTATTGAATAAACTGTAGCCCCACTTGAACCGCCCAATGTTAATTTGAGTGCCGGTAAGAGCCGAAAAATCAACTTTCGAAAAATAGTCTACCGCCTTACCGTAATTTTTTTCGGCATAAAAGAAATTCCCTAAGTCATAATATATCGAAGCTGCCCTTGGGTTTTCAGCATGCGCGAGGATAAAATCGCTGACCAGTTTCTCTCCATCTTGATGATACAAATTCAACGCACAAAACGCGTTGAAGTATTCGGCTTCTACGGTCCGGTTATCATTTCCTTTCTGAAGTATTAAGAATTCCTGAAACGTTTTTTTAGCGGCACCAAACTCTCTTTTCTCAATTAACTCAATGCCGGTTTTGTATAGTCGCTCTATTTTTTGTTGAGAATACATTTCTTGGGCGCTTGATGCGATCCAACCAAACACAAGAGTGGTGATGAAGATAGATCTCTTCATTTAGTTTTTATATTATAACTGGTTTTAGGAAGCTTAATTGCCTTTGGCATGAAAAAATAAATCCAAAATTAATGATAATTACTTCATTTAAAGAATCATTCTAAATACGAGCTCCTTAAATAATTGACCTTCACTTTCGCTTCCTAAATTAACTCCTTTAAGTTTTAAGTCTGCTTCTTTAATAAGTGTCACAATTTGGCAAATCTTTAAAACAGAGTAATTCTGCAACGCTTTGGTATAATCCTTAGCCGAATAGGGGCTAATTTTCAAGCTTGCAACTAATCCGCGTTCACTTTTATCTGACGCTGTTGCAGCGACCAAAAGCTTGCTAAAAAAGGAAAACAAAAATGATACCATCGGCATCATAGGATTTCTCTTGGTATTTGATTCAAAATAATCGGTTATTTTAGATGCTAACAAAACATCTTTATTGATCAATGCCTTTTGTAATTCGAATACATTGTATTCTCTACTTATACCAACGGTGGACATGATTTGCTCCACAGAAATTGGTTTATTATCGCTTGCATTAATCGTCAACTTATCAATTTCGTTCGCCAACCGATTAAGATCATTGCCCACATACTCACATAAAACTCTTACGCCTCCATCTTCGATCTTCAACTTCTTTTCAATAGCATATTGATTAACAAAATCCGAAAGTTGATTTTCGTAGGGCTTTTTAAAAGTTACCGAAACTGTTAGCTGCTCGATTTTTTTTCCTACTTCCTTTCGCTTATCTAAGGTTTTATGCTTGTGGCAAAAAACTAATATGGTGGATGGCAAGGGATTAGAAAGGTAATCCAATAAGATCTTCGCTCCACTGTCTTTCTGCAGGTCAGAAATATCTTGCGCTTCCCTGACTATTACCACTTGCCTTTCGGCCATCATCGGAAATCTTTTAGCATGCGTGAGAATGCTGTGTACCTGCACATCTTTCCCATACACAACGGTCAGATTAAAACTTTTTTCCGACTCGCTTAAAACGTTGTTTTCTAAATAATTACTAATAAGATCGATGTAGAATGTTTCTTCGCCTTGAAGAAAATATACAGGCGAATACTTTCCTTTTTTTAAATCTGTTAAAATTGATATTGCGGATGAATCCATGGCTTGTTAACGAATTCTTTTCTTATTGCTTAAATTGAAAGCCGTTGTAGCCCCCACTGTGGCACCTGCCAAGTGGGATTCCCAAGAGACAGAAGGATCGGATGGCAAAACTCCGTAGAAAATACCACCATAGACCAAAAAAATAGCAATGGAGATAACCAATGATAATAAATCCCCTCGTAAGAAGCCGAAGAAAATCAAAAAAGAAGCTAATCCATAAATCAAGCCACTTGCCCCAATGTGATAGGAAACCCTCGGGCTAAAAATCCAAACGAGAACGTTGGTAAGAAAATAACATCGGAAAAACACGATGGAACCAATCTTTTCATAAAAGAAAAATAATACCGAACCAAGAAACAAAAGTGGTATAGTGTTGGACAGCAGGTGCTGAAGGCTTCCATGAATCATTGGAGCGGTTAGGATACCTACTAATCCGGTCATACTCCGTGGCTTAATCCCCAAAAAACCAAGGTCGATATGATATAAAAGCTCAAAACTAAACGTAAGCCACATTAAAAAAACCAGTCTAAATGCAACTAAAGCACTGCTAAAAATACTGGTATTGCTTTCTCCCATTAACTGCTTGGCATTTTTATCATCGGCAAATCTACGTATTTTATCTCTTCGTCACCAATTGAATTCATGCCCAATAGCCCGCCAGACGACTTCGCGATACCAAGCGAAATCTCTTTCAAGTTATTGTAAAGCTCTAAAGCAAACTGCATGTCTAACTTACCAAGAACATCGCTAAAAGCGTGTAATTCATTCTCAATGATTTTATTTCTTTTAGTTGAATCGGTTGGATACATTTGAACAATCACTTTAAGTTTATCCTCAAAATCTTCGGCCACAAAATCATAGAATTCCAAAAGCCCGCCTTTTGCTTTGGCTTGCCTTTTCTTTGCCGTCTCAATTCCACTTTTTATCTCCTTCTTATCAATCGTTCCGTCTGCTCCGGCAACTAAAATGCTTACCAAAATTGGAGCCTTTAGCACTAATTCAATCTCGGCTGGCGTGAGTTTATAAAATTCTTTTATCATGTTTTTATTTTTAGAAGCCAGTAATTGCTTACTTATCAATCAAATTTTGCGAATTTTATCGCTAAATAAACTGCAAATTTTAGAATATTCATTACAATGTACGAAAAGGATCCTGTTAAGATATTTGTAGTTGAAGACGATATCGTCTATACCAAATTCATTAAATATGTGCTCGACCTAAATCCTGACTTTGAGGTAGAGTTTTTCAAAACAGGAAAGGAATGTATTGGCCAACTCTATAAAAGACCCTCGGTTATCACATTAGACTACTCTCTGCCTGATATGTCAGGAGCAAAAGTTCTTGAAGCAATTCGAGAATTTGATCCACAAATAAATGTGATCATTATTTCTGCCCAGGAAAAAATAGGCACTGCCGTGGAGCTCCTTAAAGCCGGAGCCTTTGACTACATTGCTAAAGACGAAGAGGCAAGAGATCGGATTTTAAACTCCATTAACAACGCTCGAAATAAAACTTCACTGATCAAAGAAATAGACTTCCTAAAAAAGGAAATAACCCATAAATATGAGTTTGAAAAAGGCATCATAGGCGCAAGTCCATCGATAAAGAAGATTTTTGCATTGATGGAGAAGGCTACAAAAACCAATATCGTAGCCTCAATATCGGGGGAGACGGGCACGGGTAAAGAGTTGGTGGCCAAGGCCATACATTACAATTCGAAACTAAAATCGAAGCCATTTGTGGCTGTAAACGTAGCGGCCATTCCGAAAGAATTAATTGAAAGCGAATTATTTGGCCATGAAAAAGGAGCCTTTACCGGAGCACTAGGGAGGCGCATTGGGAAATTTGAAGAGGCCGAAGGTGGCACTCTGTTTCTAGATGAAATAGGAGAAATGGATTTGTCTCTACAATCTAAGCTTCTACGGGTATTACAAGAAAAAGAAGTGACAAGAGTAGGTGGAAATCAAGTAATTAAACTCGATGTTAGGATTATCGTGGCAACCCACAAAAACCTTCAAGAAGAAGTTAGATCGGGGAAGTTCAGGGAAGACCTTTACTACAGAATCTTGGGTTTACCCATCCACTTGCCGCCCCTGCGTGAACGTGGGCAGGATGTTATTTTATTGGCAAAATATTTTTTAGATGAATTTGCGAAGGAAAATCAGTTAAAGAAATTTCGCTTAACTTCTGACGCGCAAGACAAGCTTCTCTCCTACCCCTTTCCGGGGAATGTGCGAGAGTTAAAGTCTGTGATGGATCTGGCCGCTGTGATGGCAGACGAAAGCGAAATCAGCGCAAGTGAAATCAACTTCAACAGCACGCACGGAGAAGAGGCTATGTTTTTTAAAGAAATGACACTTGAAGAATATACGTATCGAATTATCCGAACGTACCTTAACCGATACAGTGATAATGTTCTTGAAGTGGCGAGCAAGTTAGGCATAGGGAAATCATCTATCTATCGTTATTTAAAAGAAATGGAAAAGCATAATTTATGAAGGCTCTTGAAAATTATGTACGTGGACGAAAATTTTTCGAATCCGTAGTTGAAGATGGCTCGGATATCATCTTTATTGTTGATTTTGCCGGCAACATTCATTATTGTAACCCCTCAGTTAAAGCGGTGCTTGGCTACAATAAGAATTTTTTGCTGGGCAAGAATTTTTTCTCATACATATTACCAAACACGCTGGCAGAGTTAAAAAAAAGATACCATGTCAGTACTCAAAAAAAATATTCGTCATCGGTTGAATTTCAATTCTTATGTAAGGATAAAACGTATAAGTACCTGGAATTCAACTCTATTAACTTAAAGTTTCAAGAGGGCATTCCAGGATTGATACTAGACTGCCGCGATATCACTCAACGAAAAAAAGATGCTGAGGAGTTGTTGCGTGCACAAAAGGCAAAAGAACTTTTTTTGGCGAACATAAGCCACGAGATCAGAACACCGATTAATGGAATTTCGGGGATGGCCACGCTGTTAAGCAAGCAACCATCGCCCGAGGATCAGGCAACCTACCTAAATGCAATAAAAAGTGCGGCAGACAATTTAAAAGTAATTATCAACGATATTCTTGATCTCGCTTCGATAGAATCCGGGAAGTTAAAGTTTGAAAGCATCGGATTTAGCCTAAAAGATGTACTTGATTCACTGGACGACATCTTTAACATTCAAGCAAAAGAAAAAGGTGTAAATTTTACAATTGATTTGGGCGCGAGTGCCAATACCATTTTACTTGGTGATCCGGTTCGTCTAAATCAAGTACTGATAAACCTAATTAGCAACGCTTTAAAATTTACGCACACCGGCTCGATAAAGATCACCGTTGTTGGTAAAAAAATTAAAAACAAAATACTAATACGATTTAGCATCGAAGATACGGGAGTAGGCATACCAGCCGATAAACTTACCACCATATTCGAAAGTTTCAGCCAGGCCGATGCAAGTGTGACGAGAAAGTATGGTGGCACCGGACTGGGCTTGACTATCGTAAAACAATTGGTTGAGCTTCAGCACGGAACAATTACGGTAAAAAGCGAGGAGAACATCGGCTCCACATTTGTAGTTTCCATTCCTTATTCGTTAACTACATCAAAGAAAAAAATGATGGAATCAATCTCTTCAAGCAGAGAGATCAATTCTAAATCAGTTAAAGGCTTAAGGATACTTCTCGTTGAAGACAATGACATAAATAGGTTATACGCAGGCAGTATATTGAAGAATTGGGATTGTTATTTTGAGACGGCTGAAAATGGTTTTGTAGCTATACAAAAATTAAAGAATCAAGAGTTTGATATTGTGCTAATGGATATTCAAATGCCTGTGATGGACGGCTTCGAAGCAACCAAAGCGATTCGAAATGAGCGTTTCAAAAACAGCAAAGTCCCAATTATCGCCATTACCGCTAACGTAACAAAAAAGGATATGGATAAATGCTTTGCAGCCGGAATGAACGATTACATTGTAAAGCCATTTACACCAGACGATCTCCTCATTTTATTGAAACGGTATTCAAAGCAAATTGAAATTAAGAAAAAAAAAATAACTAGTTCCAAAACGCCTATTTCTCCTCGCACTACCCCCGATTTGAGTTACCTACTTAGGGTCGGAAAAGGCAGCAAGGATTTTACAGACGATATTATCGAGACGATTCTAAAGTCATTTCCTGCGATCATTAGAGAGATCGAAATACTAAATTTTGCATGTAAATGGCAGCAATTGCCGAGCGCTGTCCACAAGGTAAAACCGTCACTTACTATGTTAGGCCTTCATGCTCTAAAGGATGAAGCTGCGGTTCTTGAAGACTTGTTTTCAAAAGAAAAACAATCAAACGAGCCATCCGGCAGAGCCATTGCTTTTTATCAAGATTTAATTGATGCAATAGAAAACCTTAAGAAATTAAGATAGCCATCTCACCAATTTTCTTTAACCTTCAACAAAAAAATAAGAATAAAAGCTACTTTTTATAGCCCAATGCTTCTGGTATCCACCCTTGCAGATCTTTAATTCTTGTCTCATGGGAAGGGTGTGTAGATAGTCACTCCTTAAAAAGCCCAATGGGATTAGTTTTTGAATAAAATCGATCGAATTGAGTTGAAACAATCTGCAAGAAAGTCGGGTTTTATCTTTAAAACCTTGCAGATTTTTTATGCTTACAAAA
>JBIKRT010000010.1:0-83057 GCA_044349005.1 Cyclobacteriaceae bacterium | reverse complement strand
CGTATAAGCATCAACCTTATTGCTGACAAGTTGCTCTCCAGCAGAGCTTGATTCCTCTTCAGGCTGACGCGCTAATTTTAACAAATTATCGCATCAAAGTCACCAACTATTTTTCAGTACATTACCATCTTTAAGCTCAAGTTGAATCGGTATCTTCTTTTCCGCCAGGCGTTGATACTCTTTGTCCACGTCTTCAACTTCAATCGTTAAGTACACACCTTTGCCACCAAAAGCCGGTCGAAAAAGAGGATGCTGGCTTTTATGATTGGGTAGAAGAAAACTAATCTCTGCTTCTTTGTTTGGTGTGTGCAACAAAAGGTAGAATTCATTTTCGAAGGTTACACCAAAACCAAAAGTATTGACATAAAAGTCTTTCGTCTCCTTAATTTTCGATGTAACAATGCCTGCATTCAGTTTCATTTTTTGACCATGAGTTTGTGAAATCGATGTTCCAAGTGTGACCAACAGAAGAAGAATTGGTAACGTTAATTTTCTTTCCATCGCACAAGAGTTAGTTTATTCCCATTTGTATTTCCGTAATATTTGCCTCAGGATGCGCAAAATCAGCATTAATGTACAGCTCGCGCGTAACACCAGTCGCTTGCAATTGATGTTGCTTCATGTATTCCATCAATAGGCCATAGCTTGTTGGAATTTCTTGCCAACCACCTTCGTGAAGAAAAGAAACACACTTGAAATTCTCGGTGCGCTTGAAATGAAATTTGCCGTCATAGCCTGCGGGGATGGATGCAACTGGCAAGCACACTTCCAACATAAACGATTTTGATTCATCGCCCATAAAGCCGAAATAATGCCAGTGTATGGGGCCACTCGGATGGAGATCTAATCGAACAGATTCCTTGAATAGTTCTTTTGCGATTGGGATCTGATTAGCGAGGTCGCTTATCTTCACTTCTGCACGATGAAATAGAAAATTGATAGGTTTGATTTGTTTGATGATGGGTTGATTCATAAAATTTTGAATTAAGTAGTTTGACTATTTGATTTTCGGAAAACGATTATAAAAAGAAGGTGAATATGTAAATGGCAATTAAGTTTAAGAAAACAAAAGTTGGTGCCATGGCTTCCTTTGGTTCCTTGGCGCGTATGTGCGAGACGATTGCCCCTACCAAAATGATGGCAGAAAGGCCAATTGAAAACGGTCGAGTGGGTGGAAACAGTAAGCAAACTGCTGCCGCTAGTTCGCCAAACCCAATTAACTTCATAAACCAAATGGGATAGCCAAGTCGATTGAATAGCTCCACTTTGTCGGGTTTGCCAACAACTTTTGCGAAGCCAAAAAAGAAGAAAGGCCCAGCCATAGCGATGAGCAACACCCAAAACACGATCATTTTAATTTCCATAAGGTTTAATTTTTTTCCAAAGCAACAGATGCAGACTGACAGCCTTTTGTCAGTAGCAAAAAACAAAGCAAAAATATTTTTCAAGTGAGTGACAACCCTATGTCAGCAGGAATTCTTTATAGGATGGCAATACTTAGATTTGCAAACTCCGATATCAAATTGCTCGTAGTTTTGGTAGCTCTACAGATAACTTTATCGTGAAGGGAATTGAAATTGTATCTAACTCAGTAAATACTTTTAATTCGGCATGGAACAACGACACAGGTTTTTCTTTTGTAAAAGTTAAAGTAAGATTCATTCTTTGCCAAGAACTTGGAAGAATCTTTGCAATGATTCCACACGAGTACATCACACCCGATCTATTCTCGGGAAGTTTCATGCCTGTTTTACCCTTGACAAAGTCATTTGAGTTAATCTCCAAATAGACTTCTCCATGCTCAGTAAATATCACTTTCGAATGATTGTTGATATCAATATCAAATGTGACTTCATTCTGACTTGTTCTAAAACCAACTACTTGAATTTGTTTATCAATCTCAATTAATTGACCATCGATGTAATACTTCAACGAAGAAAAATCAGGCGCACTCTTTCGTTCTGGATTTTCTTTATACCATTTAAGTTTTTTGACTAACGCTTCAAACAAAATATCGGTTTGGCCTTTGTAGATTATATGTGGGTGATGTTTGAGATCAAATGGTATATCATTAGAATCATCAATCAATAGAATTACCTTTTTATTGAGAGCGTGTGCATATCCCGTTTCATAAAAGACATTCGTGTTTCTACCACTTAAATCAGCGATTATATAATCCGCTTTGTTAATTTGATTATATATTCTGTCAATTATCCTCTCATCGTATATCTGTTTATCGACTCTTTCACAATACATGTCAACCTCCTTGAAAAGGCACGCAGATTTTATGCCTTCGTCATAGATAACATCAAATTCTTTTGCAAATGGCATTAGGACAAAAACAAACGGCTTTGGCATAGATTTACTATTTTACTATTTTAATCAAACTCTTCTGATGATTTCAGATAGTGCTCTTGCAATTCTTCCACTAGTAATTGAATAATCTCTTTTAATTCTTGCGGGCTTTCAATTTCTACACCTCGGCCGTATGAGAGAAGCCATCGCGCCATTATGTTTAAATCAGCCGTAAGAAAATTCATGCGCACTTGACCATCGACATTTTCTTCTGACACAAATCCAAAATAGTGTCGTGAATTCTGAACATAATGTGCTTCTTTTCGATCGAATAAAATGACCGCTGACTTCATTTCAACGTTGGCTTGCTGCAAGCTGTTGAAATACTCTTGCATCGTTGAAATACTTCGCGGTTGAAATACTTCTCCCGTTGGTTTGAGTTGCTTGATCCGGTCGCACCGAAAATCACGAAACCCATTTCGCAACCTACACCACGCAATTAAATGCCACGCGGCACTGTAGTAAAATAAACCGATGGGTTCAACGTGACGCTCGGTGAGCTCGTTTTGGTTGTTGCTAACGTAATTGAGTTTGAGAACGTGTTTGGAAGCCACCGCCTTTTGTAAGTCCGTTAGAAAATTTCCCGATTGAGCCGGAATTGCCATTTGAGGCTTTAGCACTTCAATGTGATCTTGTAAACTTTCTAGGTGATCTTTCTGCGCTTCGTTGAGTACGGATTTGATTTTGTAAAGGGCACCCACAAATGAACTTTGTACCGACTGATCGGTCATTCGTTCAACGAGTTTGCCAGCCATCATCATAGCGCTGGCCTCCTCTTCCGTAAACATAACGGGTGGCAGGTGAAACCCATCTGCAATAAAATAACCAGTGCCCGCTTCCGAACCAATGGGTACGCCCGCTTCCATTAACGACTTTACATCGCGGTAAACGGTGCGCAAGCTGATTTCAAACCGATCGGCAATCTCCGCAGCCTTAACAATCTTTTTCGATTGTAATTGGATTAGAATGGCGGTAAGGCGGTCGAGGCGATTCATGTAAAACGTTCGAAATTATAAGTGCATTTTATCTTCTGACCAACACATCATATCCAAATCTAACAATTGTGGCACATACCACGCAAAGAAAAAATAGGCGTATAAACTTATTGCCTTTTAATAAAGCGAACTTACTGCCAATAAAACCGCCAAGCATGTTACAAGCTGCCATGGGTATTGCCAGTTCAAAAAGAATGTTGCCATTAATTGCAAAATAAATTATGGAAGCAAGGTTGGTAGCCATATTTACGATTTTTGCATGCGCACTGGCGTGCAAAAAATCTTGACCCAACACACTTATGAAAATCAATACCAGAAAACTTCCGGTGCCAGGCCCAATGAAGCCATCATAAAAACCAATTAATAATCCTGCGGAAATACCTCTCAGCAGCGTTTGGTTGAATGTCAATCGTAACTCCTTTTGTTGGCCGAAATTTTTTTTACTGTATGTATAAATAGCAACAAGAATTAAAGCGCCTAGTATTATGGGTTTAAAGGTTTGATTACTCACCAGGCTCACCAAACGGGAACCCGCCATAGAAGAACAGAATGCAGCTAGCGCCACCCAGAGTATCATTTTCCATTCAATAGAAACGCGTTTGGCGTATTGATAAAGCGACACGGCTGTACCAGAAAACGAAGGTATTTTGGTTGTCGCCAATAAATTGGCAACGGGCAAATTAGGAAAGGCCATAAACAATACGGGCGTTTGAACAAGTCCCCCGCCACCAACAATGGCGTCAATAAAACCTGCGCAAAGAGCGGCAACGCAAACAATAATTGTACTAGACATTCGTGCAAATAAAGAATTGATAACGCGTTTTCAAAATCGGTGAAACTTAAAAGCGTCTTACACCTCAACCGTGCGATGAAATCTCACGAAAACGCTAGGCCTATTGCATATCCATACCATCGTTGTTAAATTGATAGCCGGATAACGTTACAGTGATGACCGACAAAACAGAGAAAGGAAACAAAGGTGAGGCCTTGGCTGCCGATTTTTTGATCAAGAAAGGCTTCGAGGTGGTGGAGCGAAACTATCGCTATAAACATGCTGAGATAGATTTGATTGTTAAGAAAGCAAACTGGTTGATTTTTGTAGAAGTGAAGGCGAGAAGCTCTACCGCTTTTGGGCATCCTGAAACTTTTGTAGATAGAGAAAAGGTAAAAAAAATTTTAGAAGGTGCCGATCATTATATTTTTGAAACCGATTGGCAAGGCAATGTTCGCTATGATATTGTGTCGGTTTTATTCAAGTATAACAACACAGAGATTTATCATATTGAAGATGCTTTTTATTGATACGCGACCGTTTTAGGAAAGCAATTTCGCGATGTTCATTATATCGAAGCTATTTATCTGCTTGCCGAGTAGATTTCTGTTCCTTTAGTATCCCATTCACGCTTTATAAAGGGCTTCAACTCTTTTTCAAACGCTTCTTTGGGATATTCAATCACACGCTTCCGTTTACCGTTGGGGTAATATTCCACCCAATCGTTCACCTTTTGGTTCCATTGATATTCGCCTTGCACCGCTACTTTGCCCGTTTCAAATAGCATGTAGTAATATCCTTCGCGCTCACCGTATTCAATGGGTATAATCTCTTTTATTTTAGTGCGTTCAGCGGGGTCGTAGTAGGTTACAATTGATTCCTTCGGCCAGCCTTTGTAATACTTTTCTTTATCTTCCAACAAATCTTCGCGATTGTGGCGCATCCACCGCCCATGCTTTAGTCCTTTGTAATAAATACCTTCTTCTACCACTAGTTCTCCCTGCATTTTTTTATAAGGGCCGTGTAACAACACACCTTTTTTAGGATCAAAAGTCGCAGTCTTTTTAATCGTAGCACTCTTAAAATCATACCAATAAATATCGCGCGCAAACCCAGTTGGTTTTTCAGGTTTCTTTAGTACATAAAAAAATTCAAGTGTGGTTTTGTTTTTAAAGCCCTTGCGTGTAAATGCCTTTTTTGTTTTTACGCCATAAAAAACCTTTCGCTTTGGCTTTTTCTTTTTGGTTACAATGGGTTCTTCAATTTTCTGGTCTAGTTCCAAAACCGAAAAAGGCTTATCCGTATCAAAGGTAAACTGGCCTTCTTGTATGCGCGGCTCAGGTTTATCTTGAGCAGATAAGAATGCAGGGATGAGAAAAATGGATAACAAGAAATTCTTTGCCATAACAGATCAACGAAAGTAACTAAAATTTATTTCTATAAAACTAAAAACCTCCAAGGTCTGAAAGACCTTGGAGGTTTTGAACTGAATCCAGAAATCTGTAATCACTTACGACACCAACTCCACACTGCGTTTAATAAAGCTGGTGAGATCAGCGCCTGTCAGCATATTCTGCGAAAGCAAAGCCAAATCATAAGCTTGCTTCGCAAGTTTTGTTTTCTGCTCTTCGCCTTCAGCTTTTATTATTTTTTGCACAATGCCGTGGTTGGCGTTAACAGCCACATTGTAGCTGTCGGGCATGTTGCCCATAAAAGCATACCCACCGCCACCGCTGCGTGCCATATCTTTCATTCTGCGCATCCACTCGCTCATGGTTACAATTACCGGGAGCTCACTTGGTGAAAGCGACTCAACGGCCACGGTCATGTTGGTGTTGTTGATGGCTTTTTCGAAGATGCCTTTCACTTGCTCTTCTTCTTCTTTGCTCAACACGCTCGGCACGGCTTCGTCTTTGGCAATCAGTTTATCTACCGTGTCGCTGTCAACGCGTTTTATTTGCGTTTTCTCCAACTTTGGTTCTATGTTAGAAATGAAGTGACTATCAATCACGCTATCCAACAACAGCACATCATATACTTTGTCTTTAGCGGATTGAATGAACGAATCTTGCTTGCCGCGATCGCTGGTGTACAAGTAAACCAACTGCCCGTCTTTATCGGTTTGATTTGGTTTTACTTTTTCTTTGTATTCTTCTAGCGTGTAATATTCGTTTTCTGTATTTTTTAATAAGCCAAAGTCTTTTGCTTTTTCATAGAACTTCTCATCGCTAATCATACCGTATTTCACGAAGATGCTGATGTCGTCCCACTTCTTTTCAAACTCCTTGCGATCTTTCTTAAACATCTCCTGAAGTTTGTCCGCCACCTTTTTGGTGATGTGTGCGCTGATTTTCTTTACGTTGCTATCGCTTTGCAAGTAGCTACGCGATACGTTCAATGGAATATCGGGTGAATCCAAAATACCATGAAGCATCATCAAGAAATCAGGAACCACATCTTTTACCTCATCGGTAATAAATACTTGGCGTGAGTATAATTGTATTTTATTCTTTTGAAGCTCGAAGTCGTTCTTCACTTTGGGGAAGTAAAGAATTCCCGTAAGGTTGAAAGGATAATCCACGTTTAAGTGAATCCAGAACAATGGATCTTCTGAGAATGGATATAGTTCTTTGTAGAATTTTATGTAGTCTTCATCGGTTAACTCTTTCGGAGCTTTTGCCCAAAGCGGTGAAGGGTTGTTGATAATGCGATCGACCGTTACCTTTTTTGTTTTTGGCTTACCTTCCGCGTCTTCTCCATCAGGCTCGCTTTCTTCTTTGGTGCCGAACTTTATTTCTACGGGCAAAAACTTACAATATTTTTCTAAAATACCTTTTAGGCGATATTCATCCAAAAATTCTTCTGAGTCTTTGTGGATGTGGAGGATAACGTCTGTTCCGCGACTTTCCTTTTTGGCGGACGATAATTCAAACTCGGTAGAACCATCACACTCCCACTTGGCAGCTTCAGCTCCTTCCTGATACGATAGCGATACAATCTCGACATTTTCAGCCACCATAAAGGCCGAGTAAAAACCAAGGCCAAACTTGCCTATGATGTCTTTTGCATCGCCTTTGTCTTTGAATTTTTCAACAAACTCAGCCGCTCCTGAAAAAGCAATCTGATTGATATACTTTTTCATTTCTTCGCCCGTCATACCAAGGCCTTTGTCGCTTACGGTAATGGTTTTTTTCTTTTTGTCGAAGCTTACTTCAATTTTAGTATCGCCCAGTTCGCCCGTAAATTCGCCCATAGAGGCTAGCTTCTTTAGCTTTTGGGTGGCATCTACGGCATTACTTACCAGCTCACGCAAAAATATTTCGTGGTCGGAGTAAAGAAATTTTTTGATAATGGGGAAAATGTTTTCGGTATGGATGGAGATAGATCCTTTTTCTTTCATAATAAATGATTTTAAAGTCAGGTGTGGCGGTCAAATATTATTCCAGCTTGGAGGAGGTGACAGGTTGGCAGTTAAGCAACCGAGGCTATCACTAGGTATTACAACAAACTTTTGGGTAAATTCTATGTGCTTGATAAAACCAAACTTCGAATAAAGGACTAATAATCAATCTAACTCATGAATTCGCGAAGTCTATGGTGCAGAACCGAGCTAATTCCATGCAGAAATCATCTCTGCCCATGCAGAAACGATATAATCACTTGTAAAAGTGATAGAATTCCATGCAGAAACGTTGCCTTACCAAGCAGAAATAGTAAAATACTATGCAGAAACGACACAATACCAAGTAGAAACCATGGAAGACCGTGCGGAAATGATCAAATACCTGGGATCAAATCATTTCCGCAAAGATTGTATCAGCTAAACAACCTAATCGTCCGAAAGTGCGACCGTATTCGCCTGATTAGCGAGTTCAATTTCCTCGCCATCATGGTTTAAGAACTTAAATTCAGTTATGGCCAGAGAAGAATCTTTTATGAGCGTAACCCAGCGCTTGTATTTAAAATACCATTTTACACGCTGAGAAAAAATGCCTTTGGTATAGAATGCGTATAAGAATGGATGCAAAGAAAGTACGAGTTGCTTTTCGTTTTGCCTCACAAATAGGTGTTCAACATTAGTTTCAATTTGATCTGTAACTAAAATAGAAGCTGTAATTTTTCCTGTGCCGTTACACGTAGGGCAAACCTCCTTTGTAACAATGTTCATCTGAGGGCGCACACGCTCGCGTGTAATCTGCATCAACCCGAACTTTGAGAGCGGAAGAACTGTATGCTTTGATTTATCGCTGGCCGCCATCTCATCTTTCATGATTTGGTAGATCAGCTTTTTATTGTCGGCACTGCGCATGTCAATAAAATCGACCACAATAATGCCGCCCATATCGCGTAAGCGCAATTGGCGGGCAACTTCTTTGGCGGCTTCTGTATTTACTGAAAGGGCCGTTGTTTCTTGGCTTTCCTCTCGGTTGCTTTTATTGCCACTGTTAACATCAATTACATGCAGGGCTTCGGTGTGTTCAATAATAAGGTAGCCTCCTGCTTTAAGGCTAACGGTTTGCCCAAAAGCAGATTTTATCTGCCGCTCAATGCCGAAGTGCTCAAATATTTTTGCTTTACCGGTATACAGCTTTACAATCTTTTCTTTATCGGGTGCTATGGTGTGGATGTAATCCTTCACCTCGTCAAAAATCTTCTTATCGTCTACTTGAATATTATCGAACGATTCATTCAACAGATCGCGAAGAATGGAAGATGTTTTGCTGATTTCACCGATAATTTTTTCGTTTTCTTTAGCAGTGACTAGGCGCGTCATTCCGTCTTCCCAGGTTTTCACCAAGGTACGAAGGTCTTTTTCAAGTTCAGCCACTTCTTTGCCTTCGGCTACGGTGCGAATAATAACTCCAAAATTTTCTGGCTTTATAGATTGAATGAGCTTTAGTAAGCGCTTGCGCTCTTCGCTGCTAGAAATTTTCTTTGAAAGATTCACCCCAGAAGAGAAGGACACCAACACTAAGTACCGGCCTGGTATAGAAAGCTCGCACGATAAGCGCGGACCTTTTGTAGAGATCGGCTCTTTTACGACCTGAACTGGAAAAACCTGACCCTTGGTAAGTTGTTGCCCTATCTTACCATGTTTATCAATGTCTTTTTCCAATTGAAATTTATCCAGCTTGCCTCCGGTTATTTTTTTCGCACGGACAAGTTTGGTAAACTTTTGCAGGGATGCATACTGAGGACCGAGATCTAGATAATGAAGAAAGGCATCTTTCTCATACCCGATGTCTATGAATGCAGCGTTTAACCCTTGTACCACTTTTTTAACGGTACCCAAATAAATATCACCAACTACAAATTTGCTGCCTTCGGTTTCTTCATGAAACTCGGCCAGTGTTTTGTCTTTGAGAAGGGCTATACGACATCCTTCCTGAGTAGCACTGATAATAAGCTCGTTACTCAAAATTGATAAGAATGTACAATGATGAAATTAAGACTAAAAATTAAGAAAGAAATGATCGAAATAAATTCGATTATTTTTTCTTATGGCGGTTCTTTCTCAAACGCTTTTTGCGTTTATGGGTGGCCATTTTGTGCTTCTTTCTTTTTTTACCGCTCGGCATACTGTTGTAACTTGTTTAAAAAATGTTTGCAATAATTTTATTTTAAATCATTTAGATAGGAATCTGCTGTGGCTTGCACAGATGGGTCTTTATCTAACTTCTTTACTTTTTCAAATTGCTGTTTTGCTTTTGCTTTGTCGCCTTTGTTCATATAAGCAACACCTAACAGCAATTGTCCCTGTATATTTTCAGGGTTTATTTTTTCTAGTTCCTCTAATCTCTCAATGGCTTTGTCATACTGACCAGACTGCACAGAAAGCATTCCTAAGTTGAAGAGAGCAAGTTCATTTTTTGGATCTTGCGCGATCACTTCCCGAAGCATCAAAATTCCTTTCATGGGGGTAGATGAACTTACGTAAGTCATCGCCATTTTGGTCTTTGCTTCTAGATTGCCGGGCTCAATGACCAGCACCTTTTCAAAAAAGCCTCTGGCTTCTTCAGCAAGCTGTTGTTGCTTTAACGCATCAACCGCAAAGGTGAAAGCTTGATAATAATAATCACCGGCCTTCAGGAAACTCTCTTTTGTTTTTAAGAACGTTGAAACCTCTTTTGCAAACCACGCAGCGCTGTCAAATTTGCCAGCTTCTTTGTACAATTTTGCTAAAGAGTCGGCAAAGATAGCATTTTTTTCATTTGTTGGATCAGATAAGTAACGGGCTCTCAAACCTTTGATCTTTTCTGATGAACCTTTACTAAGTGCTTGATGGGGGCTCGCCACTGCCAACGAGGCAGTAGAATCTACGTGCCCACTCGCCTCCATTTCGCTATCATTTTCCACAACCGCTTTAGGCAGCATAAAGATGAGGCCAATAATGGCAGCACTTGCAACGACTAAAATAATGCGGGTTTTTAACATACTAATTTGAAGATTTGAAAATGAGTTGATTTGCAAATTGAGTCGAAGTGATACGCATAATTTTCAAATCTTCAAATTGGCTATTTTTCAAATTAAATCTTCTCAGCAAACTGTTTTACCTTTTCGCTGTTCTTAATTTTATTTACAAAAATCTTGGCTGGCTTAAAGCTAGGTATGTAATGCTCTTCAATAACAATGGCCGTGTTACGAGATATGTTGCGGGCTATTTTCTTTTTCCTCTTTTTATTAATGAAGCTGCCAAAGCCGCGGATATAGATATTTTGTCCGCTGGTCATGCTTGATTTCACAATATTAAAAAATGCCTCTACTGACGCTGATACATCGGCTTTGTCTATTCCGGTTTTGTCAGCTATTTGGTTGATTACGTCTGCCTTGGTCACGTTACTTAGGGTTGAGTCTTAAAATTCAGGACGGCAAATTTAAACGCAGAATGTTCAAACACAAAGAGAAATAATTTTCAAATGCTTAATTAACAGGAATTTAGTTTTGATCATCACCTTAATCTAGCGAGAAATGACAATAAATTCGGACTTTAACGATTGAAATGGCAGGCGAAAAAAAATTTTCAGAATTAATAATTAACTGGTATCAGGTTAATAAACGGGCCTTGCCTTGGCGCAAAACAAGCGACCCCTATAAAATATGGCTTTCAGAAATTATCCTTCAACAGACGCGTGTTAACCAGGGGCTGCCCTATTACCTGAACTTCATAGAAAAGTACCCAACGGTTTTTGATTTGGCCGCGGCCTCCGAGCAAGAAGTGCTTCGCCTTTGGCAAGGACTCGGCTATTACTCTCGGGCTCGAAACCTTCACTCATGTTCAAAAACAATCGTTGAGATTCACAAAGGTCTTTTTCCAAGAAATTACTCAGCACTTTTAAAACTCAAAGGCATTGGCTCGTACACCGCTGCTGCCATCGCTTCTTTCGCTTTCGCGGAAGCTGTGCCAGTAGTAGACGGCAATGTTTTTCGAGTGTTAGCAAGGCACTTTGGCATCGATAAAGATGTTTCGACTGGGGCTGGCAAAGAGTTCTTTTTTAAAAAAGCAAGCGAATGCATCCCACCCCAGCAGCCAGCAGTTTTTAATCAGGCTATAATGGAATTTGGTGCGTTGAATTGCACGCCACAAAACCCACGGTGTGACGACTGCGTGCTAAAAAAATCATGCGTGGCCTTTAAAGAAGGCAACCAGTCATTGTTCCCCGTAAAAACCAAAAAAGCTTCCGTGCGGACGCGATATTTCTATTACTTCGTCATCAAAATAGGAAGTAGATTTTTAATGAGGGAGCGCGGGCCAAAAGACATCTGGCAGGGCCTCTACGACTTTTACCTTATTGAAGCCAAAAGACCAACCAATGTGACTAAACTCGCAAAATCGGATACGCTATTAGCAGATTTAACAGTTGGAAAGCCCTCCAAACCCTACAAGCATATACTTTCTCACCAGCACTTATTTGCTCGGTTTATACCTGTAGAAGTTGAAAGCACTAATCGAAAATTTATCAATTTAGCTAATAGCGGATTTAACTTTTATTCTCAAAATCAAGTGGATGAACTTCCAAAGCCAGTATTGGTGAGTCGTTACTTGGCAGATATCAACTTTTTCACAAAGCTTTGAAAATTTGGTATTTTTGTAACCACGAATCAAAAAGGGAATCAAAGAGTCGTGAACAAAAACAATAAATTCTAAATCAGTATGTCAGGCGTCAATAAAGTTATTTTAGTAGGTCGGTTGGGCAAAGATCCAGAAGTTAGAAACCTTGAAAATGGTGCTGTGGTTGCCAATTTTTCGATTGCGACTTCGGAGGCATACAAGGATAAAACAACAAATGAAAGAAAAGAGATTACCGAATGGCATAACATTGTTTTGTGGCGAGGCCTAGCGGAAGTGGCGGCAAAGTATCTGCATAAAGGAGACATGGTATATATTGAAGGAAAGCTCAGGACACGCTCTTGGGAAAAGGATAACGTAACTCGATATACCACCGAGATTGTGGGGGATAATATGACTATGCTCAGTAACAAGCCAGGAGGGAGCGGCAACTCAGAGTATTCACCTTCTTCCACGCAGCCAAAAAGCATGGGCAACGCGGAAGATGTTAGCAGGCCCTCAACTGATAACACAACCGATGACCTGCCTTTTTAAATCGTCCATGATTTCCACATGCACCAACGCGCACGTACGATTAATGTAATGTGACATGGGAGCGTTTAATTATTTTTATTTTTTCTCGTTTTCTTCTATTGTTTTATTGTTGGTAATTTCAGCAATAGTTTCAGCATCAGAAGTGGCGTTTTTCTCCTTGAAACCAGACGACTTAGATAAACATATCGATTCTGACGACACGTCTTTTCAAAACATTTTTTATTTGCTAAAGAGACCAAGACTGCTGTTGGCCTCTATACTTATTATTCACGATCTGGTAAATGTAGGGATCGTAACGATTGCCACTTTTTTGATGTGGGAAATGACCGGAACCCACAAGCCCGCAGACATTATTGTGGGCATTGTAACTTTTGGTGTAACCTTCTTTATTACGTTTTTCGCAGAGATCATCCCAAAAGTGTATGCTACACAAAATAACCTTACCATAGCCAGACGAGTGGGAGGCTTGTGGACAGTAGTGCAAATTATTTGCAGACCTATTTCTTGGCCGCTTATGAGCCTTACCAACATTATTGAAAGGAGAATAAAAAAGAAGGGATACAGCACAACCCTCGATGAACTTAACGAAGCGCTTGACCTTACCACCACCGACAACAATACCTCTGAGGAGGAAAAAGATATTTTAAAGGGCATCGTTAATTTTGGAACGCTTACAGTAAAGCAGGTAATGAAAAGTAGAATGGATATTTCTGCAGTTGATGCCGAGCTTACTTTCAAAGAGCTAATGGATCAGGTGCACAGATCAGGCTTTTCAAGAATACCGGTCTATAGTGAGTCGATTGACACGATTGAGGGTATTCTATACACTAAAGATTTACTGCCTTATTTGGATACAAGTGGCGACTTTAAATGGCAAAGTCTTTTACGACCGGGTTTCTTCGTTCCAGAATCAAAAAAATTGGATTCTCTATTGAAGGATTTTCAAAGCAAGCATGTGCACATGGCAGTAGTAGTTGATGAATACGGAGGCACAGCCGGGGTGATAACGTTAGAGGATTTGATTGAGGAAATAATTGGCGACATAAATGACGAGTTTGATGAAGAAAGCATTGTGTATCAAAAGATAGATGATAAAACATTTGTCTTTGAAGGAAAAACACCATTAACGGATGTGTGCAAAATAGTAGCCGTAGAACCGGCAATGTTTGAGGACGTGAGAGGAGAGAGCGAATCATTGGGAGGTCTGATTCTAGAATTGCACGGTGCAATGCCACAAATAAATGAAACAATTGTCTTTAAACAGTTTAGTTTTACTATTGCGGTCGCAGAACAAAAGCGAATCAATAAGATACGAATCACAATAAATGAAAAGGCCGTTGAAGATGAGTAGATGGTTTTTTGTTTTCGCGTTGTTGGTTTCGGCTTGTGGTAAAGAATATCAGCCAAAACCGAAAGGATACAATCGGCTGATCTTGCCTACCGAAGTATATCAACCCTTGCCTGATACCCTTCCGTATAAATTTGAATACTCAGTACACGCCAAGTTGTTAAAAGACTCTTCTTGGAGGGAGGAAGAAAATTTTATCAAAATCTTTTATCCTACGTTAAAATCTACAGTTCATATCACTTATAAACGCGTATTTAATAAAGAGCAGCTTCTTAAAGAGTATTATAATGACGCCTATCGGCTTACGGCTAAACATCAGATAAAAGCGTATTCAATAGACGAAGCAATTTTAAAAACGCCCCTCGGGAAAACGGCAGTCGTTGCTGAATTGGATGGCGAAGTGCCCAGTCAGTTTCAATTTACGATGACGGATTCATCTAAGAATTTTTTGAGAGGAGCTTTGTATTTTAATGTGAAGGTGCAAAATGATTCACTTAAACCTGCCATTGATTTTATGAAGAAAGAGGTCATGAAAATGATCAACACAATGGAGTGGAGGAAAAATTGATCGCTTAGCGTCTTTTGTTACTCATTTGCGAATAACGGATATGCAAAGTTGCTTTACAATCTTACTTCAGAGTCTGAATCCAAGCAGAAGTCGACTTGCAACTCCTTATGATAGCACGATAGGTGTCGGCCCTGGTTTTTATTGGGTTGGGTTCTTTGTTTTATTGTTTCTTGTTTGCGGAACCTTGAAGGCCTACCACGATGACCGAAAATGGAGAGGCAAGACTTATAATTTGGTAGGGAAGAGAAGAAGTATAAAATATGTAGATTAATACCTTACCCGATTAAGATTCATTGTGGCAACTTTTTTCGATACTCCCATAGAATTTTTAAAAGGTGTTGGGCCCCAACGGGCGGAACTTATTCAAAAAGAGTTGCGCCTCTTTACGTTTGGTGATTTTATCCAACATTATCCTTTCCGGTATGAAGACCGTACGAAGTTTTACCAAGTTTCTGAGGTGAATGAAACTATGCCCTTTGTCCAATTGAAGGGCAAGATAAGTCACCGTGAAGTTATTGGCACAGGATTTAAGAAACGACTCACCGCTTTGTTTACCGATGAAACTGGTGAACTGGAATTGGTTTGGTTTCAAGGTATTCAATGGGTATTGGACAAAATAAAACCAGGTATTGAATATGTGGTATTTGGTAAGCCCAATAGATATGGAAGCAAGTTATCCATCGCACATCCAGAGATAGAATTGATAAGTAACAAAATCGATGTGGGCGGGTTTCTCCAACCTGTGTATTCCATTACAGAAAAGCTCCGCGCACGGCACATCGACAGTAAGTTTATTGGCAAATGCCAACAAGAAATTTTAAAAGGTGCTCAATCTCATATTCGCGAAACTCTTACTTCACCCATTCTTTCATCACTTAAATTAATCAATAAAAAAGATGCCTTGCTACACATCCATTTTCCGCAGAGTCAAGAATGGCTGATTGCGGCACAAAGCAGGCTTAAGTTTGAAGAGCTTTTCTATATCCAATTGCGCCTGATCAAAATGAAATTGGTAAGGCAAGAGAAGTTTAAAGGTCAGGTTTTTAGCGATACCGCAATGCTCACTCAGTTTTACAACGAGCATTTACCTTTTCCTTTAACGGAGGCGCAAAAGCGTGTGATAAGGGAAATTTATGTCGACTTAAAATCAGGCAAACAGATGAACCGTCTGCTGCAGGGCGATGTAGGAAGTGGTAAAACAATTGTGGGCTTCATTTGCATGCTTATTTGCGTGGGCAGTGGTAGGCAAGCTGCATTAATGGCACCAACGGAAATATTAGCACAACAACACTATGCTAACCTGAAAAAATATGCTGAGAAGATGAACGTTACCATTGCCTTGCTTACAGGATCAACAAAAAAGGCAGTCCGTAACGTCTTACACGAATCGTTGCAAAACGGTGAATTGAAAATATTGGTAGGCACGCACGCCTTGTTAGAGGAAGAAGTAAAGTTTAATAAGTTGGGTTTGGCCGTTATTGACGAGCAACATCGCTTTGGCGTGGCACAACGGTCGAAGCTATGGCAAAAGAACACGGATGTTTACCCTCATGTGCTTGTTATGACGGCCACGCCAATACCCCGAACCTTAGCCATGACCCTCTACGGGGATTTAGAAATATCGGTTATCGATGAATTGCCCAAAGGCCGCAAGCCTATTTTAACGATGCATCGATTTGATTCAAATAGACTGATGATTAACGGCTTTATCAAGAAACAAATAGAAGAAGGCAGGCAAATTTACATCGTCTATCCATTGATTGAGGAGTCAGAGAAGTTAGACTTAAAGCATTTGATGGATGGCTATGAGAGTATTGCGCGAGCGTTTCCGGAAGTACCAATAAGCATTGTGCATGGCAGAATGAAGCCGAAAGATAAAGACTACGAAATGGCTCGTTTTGTTAAAGGCGAAACCAAAATTATGGTGGCCACTACGGTAATTGAAGTAGGTGTAGACGTGCCCAATGCTTCGGTTATGATCATTGAAAACGCAGAGCGTTTTGGGCTTTCGCAGTTACATCAGTTGCGTGGGCGTGTGGGTCGGGGTGCTGAGCAATCGTATTCTATTTTAATTACCGATTATAAGCTTGGCGCAGAATCGAGGGAACGAATGCAAACCATGGTGCGCACCAATAATGGATTTGAGATTGCGGAGACCGATTTGAAACTGCGTGGCCCAGGCGATTTGATGGGCACCCAGCAGAGTGGTGCACTTGATCTATTAATTGCCGATTTGGCTAAAGATGGCTATCTGCTTGAACAAGCCCGCGAGGTTGCCACTTCTGTTTTGAAGGACGACCCTGATTTGATTAAACCCGAAAATAGGATGATAAAAATTCAGGTAGAATCCGTAAAGAAAGCAGCTGTAAATTGGAGTAGAATTAGCTAAAACATTACATCGAAAAAATAACGATAGAACCATTTTGGGAAAAAGAAAGTTGGTTCTTCCCATTTCGCGTTCATTGGTTTCATTCAACACGCTATTTTGTTCGATTAAACACAAATAATTGATCGTTTGGATTTAACGTAGACTTTAAAACAAATGGTATAATTTTTGTAAAAATCGATGTTTTAGTAGCTCAAAAAAACATCTATTTTACTAATTTGTTAAACAATTGCTCTAAAATATCATTTAACCTTACATTTGTATTAATAAAATTTTCTGAGACATGGCATCACTCGCACCCAACAATGCGGTTCTAGGTGAAAAATACGCAAGGCACCTGCTCAAAAGAGCAACCTTTACATATACCAGGGCATTGGTTACCCAATTCGCCAGCCTAAAGCCCGCTGCGGCTCTCGAATTATTATTTACCGAACGACCATTGGTTTTGCCATTACCATACGACCCCACAACTAAAACAGGCGCAGATGGAAAAAACACCGGAACCACAGTGGATGGCTATTGGACCGAACGAACCGATGTGTTGCCCACCTTTTTTAACGATTTTGGCGGCTATCAGCGTAAAGTAAGTTACGTATCTGCTTGGTGGTGGTTCAATGCCATTAACACCCCCACCATCAAATTTAAATTATCGCATTTTTTGTCGACACGGTTTGTTGCAAGTCGTTTTGGGGATTTAACTATTACCAGTCCTAGTTCTTTTTATGACCATATTCGGCTGTTGTTATTTTACGCATTCGGAAATTATAAAACGCTGGCAAGAAAGATGACGTTGGATAACTCCATGCTCAACTACTTAAATAACACAAACAATAGTAAAACCGCTGCCAATGAGAACTATGCCCGTGAGTTTCTCGAACTTTTTACCATTGGCAAAGGCCCTCAAATAGGAGAGGGAAATTACACCAACTACACAGAAACAGATGTGGTGCAGGCGGCCAAACTATTAACAGGCTTTCGAACTAAATCTGACCGAACCCTAATAGATACCGAAACAGGTCTACCCAAGGGGCAAAATGTAATTGCCAACCATAGCACCACCGCCAAGACCTTTAGTAGTGCGTTTGGCAACAAGGTAATAAATGGCGCTACCACCTCTGTGGGTATGGATACAGAACTAAATGAGTTTGTGGAAATGGTGTTCAGCAAAGATGCTACTGCCTTGCACATTTGCAGAAAACTTTACCGCTATTTTGTGCGGAGTACTATCTCGACTGAAGTGGAGAATGACATCATCGCCCCTCTGGCGTTGGAACTGAAAGACAACAATTACGAGTTAATGCCCACCGTAAAAAGGCTGCTCAATAGTTTGCATTTTTACGACCTAGACGATTCTAATCCAACTGATGAGGTGGTAGGCGCCATGGTGAAGTCGCCAATACAATTGGCGTCAGAAATAATCACCTTTTTTGGTGGTGCAATACCTGATCCTAATGCCCTCAGTAACACAACAGCCTTTTACCAAACCCTCTGGTACTCCAATCTAGACTTTAGTTATGGTGCGTTGGCTAATATGCAACTTTTCTCTCCCGCAAATGTGGCAGGCCATGACGCTTATCACCAAGAACCTAATTATGATAGGTCGTGGATTTCCTCGTCTACGCTGGTTGCGAGGTATCGAATTGGGGAGTCGTTGCTGGAAGGCAAAAACCTCCTCAGATCGGGTTCACCTAGCATGGGAATAAAAATTGATATTGTCAATGCGTTAAAATCAAGTGGTATCATTTCTCAACCCAATGATGCGGTTATATTGACTACAGAGTTATGCGCTGCGCTTTTTGGACAAGAACCTGATTTGGAAAGAGTAACTTATTTTAAAAAGGCGTTGGTAGGAGATTTTACCGATAATTATTGGAAACTAGAGTGGGATAAATTCCTTGCAAACAATAATAAATCGGTGGTTGAGCCAAGGTTGAAAGAATTGGTTAAGGAACTACTTTCCTCACCAGAATTTCAGTTGTTTTAAGTTATTAACCAACTATCTAATTAAGATAATTGCCAGCTAAAAGATTATGTTGTTTAGAACCCAATTCTAAGTGACAACAAAAACAAAACTATCAACGAATGAAGAGAAGAAATTTTATAAAACTGACTTCCACGGCAAGTGTACTGTCGCTTCTGCCCTCAGAAGTTTTTAGCATGTTCAAAGCGGTAAATGCACTCGACTGCAAGCAGCAGCTCAATGCAAAAAAATTGGTCTTAATTCAGTTGAGTGGTGCAAACGATGGTTTAAACACGGTAGTGCCGCTGAATCAATATGATAAGTACGTGGCTCTTCGTCCTACCATCCGGCTGAAAAATACTACTGAACCTAACGGTGTAATTAACTTAGATACAACCCTCGGCATAAACGATCAAATCGGCCTGCACCCGAGCCTTACTGGTTTTAAAAGTTTATATGATAGCGGAAAAATGAGGGTTATTCAGGGGGTGGGTTATCCTACGATGAACGGTTCGCACTTTAAATCAACCGATTTATGGCATTCGGGCGGTGACGGAACAAATCGGAATTTTGATTTAGAGTCAGGTTGGTTGGGTAGGTTTCTAGAAAATCATTATGAGGTGTTACCTCAAGATAAGGGGGTGCAGCTTGCTGGCACAGCTAACTCAAGCATTTTTCGAGCTGAAAACCAGCCGCATAACCTCAATATTACAGGGCAAGATCCGGCAGGTTTTTACTCCGTCATTAATGGACTTGGTGGTCCACCTCCATCCAACATTCCGCTTTCCGAATATGGAGATTTGATACAATACATAATTGCGAATGATCAACAGACTACCGCCTATGCCCAAGCTATTTCAACTTCGTTTGCTAAAGGCAAAAACACAGTGACTTACCCCAATACCGATCTTTCTAATCAGCTTAAAACGGTGGCAAGGTTAATTTCGGGAGGGCTCGAAACCAAAGTGTATTTAGTAACTATCGGTGGATGGGATACGCACGATCTGCAAGTGGCAAGTGCCGGTAGCCCTCATACTGGCGGTCATGCGAATCTCCTGAAAACGCTTTCGGATGCAGTAAACAATTTCATTACCGATATCAACAGCCAAGGGCTGGGTGGTGATGTGGTGGCAGTAACCTATTCTGAATTTGGCAGAACGCCAAGAGAGAACGCCAACTTGGGCACAGACCATGGCCGCATAGCACCCATGTTTGTTTTTGGAGATCCTATTGCCCCTGGTATTTCAGGAACAAATGTTAACTTAGACGAGATCATACAAGCTAACGGATTTCAGTTTAAAACGGTACAACATGATTACAGGAGAGTTTTTGGAACTATTTTGAAAAACTGGCTAGGGTCAACCGAATCGACCTTAGACCTAGCCTTCTATGATTACACCAATAACCGTGGATTTGGCAACACGTTAATAGAAGGTTTGATAAAGCCAGACCACATCGCGTGTGACCCAGGTATTGTTACAGCGTTGCAAGAAATGCCGCAAGACGGAATTTGGCTTTACCCAAACCCAACTACAGATCTAATGAATATTGTCGTGGCCAATGAAATTGTAAAACAGGTTAATATCTTAACAATCGAAGGAAAAAGTGTTATAGAGTTCTCGAACAATTCTGATGCACGTGATTTTGTGATAGACTTAGCGCAACTACCCAATGGTTTTTATATCAGCCACGTTCAGACCAACTTAAATCAATTTTCAAGACGAATTATCGTTAGGAGGTAGCCAATTCGTGACTATTGGGTAGCAAGTTGTAACCGTTATTTACTTTATTAAATATAAAGACAACCAATGAAAATAATACTTCACATAGTTTTTTCACTTTTTATTTTTCAGATAGATAGTTTGTTTCTAATGGCGCAAATCAAGCCGAACCCTATTCACCATGCTGCTCGAAGTGAGAATGGGTCAAACTATGATGATTTAATAACATTAGGTGACGGCCCGAATGCCCCAGTCGCGGCCGCAGCTACAAATATTACAACGAGCAGTTTTGTCGCTTCGTGGAATACTGTGTCCGGAGCCACGAGTTATCAACTCGATGTTTCATCAAACAACTTTACAACCTATGTTACGGGCTACTTTTCTAAGGAATTAACTGTTACAAGGGACACAATTTCAGGTCTTTTAGCAGGTGCCAATTACAGATACCGAGTAAGAGCTGTTAACACAAGAGGCATGTCAGCAAATTCAAATACAATAGTCGTGTCGATGTTAAAGCAAAGTCAAACTATTACATTTCCACCGTTGCTTGACAAAACCCTTGGTGATGCCGTTTTTTCCTTGACAGCAACTGCTTCTTCAGGACTTACAGTAACCTATTCTACCACCTCTGATAAGGTAACCTTGAATCAAAATCAAGTAACCTTGAAAAAATCAGGCAGAGTTTTAATAGCAGCAAATCAAGCGGGTGATGCAACTTATGATTTGGCCCCTACCGTTACCAAGAGTTTTTGCATAAAGCCTACAAAACCAACCGTCACGGTCAACAATACCGTGCCAAATGCACCTGTACTTACCAGTAATGCTGCAACTGGTAATCAATGGTTTTATAACGGGGCAATGATTGTCGGGGCGGTAAACGCAACGTACACAGCCACAAGCATGGGTGCCTACAGCGTGAGTGTAACGGTAGACGATTGCGTAAATTCGTCCAATGATGTATCTGTTGCCGTGGCGCCTGTGGCAGCTGCTGCTACAGCCATAACCAGTTCCGGTTTTAACGCTTCTTGGGGCAGCGTAACAGGGTCAACAAGCTATCTATTAGATGTTAGCGCAGATAATTTTGTAACGTTCGTGAGCGGCTATAATGGAAGGGAATTGACCACCATTACACATGCAGTAACTGGGTTGGCACCAGTAAAGGCATATAGATATAGGGTAAGGGCAAAGAATGGATCGTTAACATCGGCTAATTCCAATGTTATTAGTGTCACTACGTCAAAGGAAAATCAAACGATCAGTTTTCCAGCTTTGCCAGATAGAACACTTGGTGATGCTCCTTTTACTCTCGCAGCTTCTGCTAGTTCAAGCTTGCCTGTGACTTTTTCAGCTACCTCTGATAAAATTACCATCAGTGACAATCAGGTAAACATCACCAAAGTGGGTAGAGCCTCTGTTGTCGCCAACCAAGCCGGTAACACTGTGTTCAACGCAGCCCCTGCTGTTACGCAAAGTTTTTGCATAAAGCCTGCAAAACCAAATGTAAGCTACAACAGTACTAGTCTTACATTAGCAAGTAACGCATCGGAAGGAAACCAGTGGTTTTTGAACGGTACTGCGATTTCTGGCGCTGTGAATGCAACCCATGTTGTAACATCATCAGGTATCTATAAAGTGAGCGCACAAGTAGACGGCTGTGTGAGCGCATTTTCAAATGACTTTGAAGTTACAATTCCACCAACGAAGCCAACTGCCTTTGCAGCTGCCGATGTAAAGAGTTCTGGTTTTATAGCATCGTGGACGAGTGTGGAGGGTGCAACGAGTTATTTGTTGGATTTAAGTGCAGACAACTTCGTAACTTTTCTGAGCAATTATAACGGAAAAGAAGTAACGGGAATCACAGAAGCGGTTACTAATCTTAAGGCGGCCACCCTTTTCAGTTACCGCGTCCGAGCAAAAAATGCTGGAGGTACATCGGGTAATTCGAACATTGTTTCTGCAACTACGTTAAAACAAAGTCAAACGATTACGTTTCAGGAAATTGCAGACAAGACGTTGGGCGATGCGTCATTTACTTTTTCTGCAACCGCCTCATCAGACTTGGCGGTAATCTACAATACATCTTCAAGTAACATTACGTTAAATCAGAACCAAGTGACGCTCGTAGGAGCGGGTAGGGCTTCGATCCAGGCAAGTCAGGCAGGCAATGAAGAGTTTGACGAGGCCTCAAACGTAACCCAAAGTTTTTGCATAAAGCCTGCAAAGCCAACCGTTGAAGTAAACAGCACTGTACCGAGTGCACCTTTACTCACCAGCAATGCAACAATCGGTAATCAATGGTTTTACAATGGGGCAATTATTGACGGAGCGGTAAACTCAACCTATACAGCAACACGGTCTGGAATCTACAAGGTGAATGTAAAAGTAGACGATTGTATAAGTGAATTCTCTAGTGATGTGACGGCTACACTCTTATTAAATGCACCAGTTGCAGCGGCCGCCAGTGCCCTAACCACTACCAGCTTCAGCGCTTCATGGAGCACTGAAGTAGGGGCAACAAGCTATTTGTTAGACGTTAGTGCGGATAATTTCGTTACGTTTCTGAGTGGTTATAATGCAAGGGAACTGACAACTACTACAGAAACAGTAACCGGTTTGTCAGCAGCAAAGACATATAGCTATCGTGTGAGGGCAAAAAATACTTCGTTAACATCGGCTAATTCAAACGTAGTTAATGCAACAACAACGAAGCAAGATCAGACCATCGCCTTTGCAGCGCTGTCAGACAGAACCCTTGGAGAGGCAGCCTTTGCACTCACCGCAACTGCGAGTTCGAGCCTAACAGTAGCTTTTTCAACTACCTCCGATAAAGTTACGATCCATACCAATCAAGTTTCCCTTGCTAAAGCGGGTCGTGCATCGATTGTAGCCAATCAACCTGGCAATACAGTGTTCAATACGGCTCCTGCCGTAACTCAGAGTTTTTGCATAAAGCCTCCAAAACCAACTGTTAACCTTACCGATGCTGCCCCAGCCGCACCTGTGCTCACCAGCAACGCGTCAGTTGGTAATAAATGGTTTCTAGATGGCGTGGCTATTGAGGGTGCTACAAGCCCAACATATACCGTAAAAAAATCTGGCAAATACAAAGTAAATGTGGAGGTGGACGACTGTGTGAGTGCATTTTCTGATGATTTAACCATCGTGGTTGTGCCGATACCTGTCGCGCCAGTGGCCGCTGCAGCAACGGAGATTACCACATCAAGTTTTTTAGCTTCTTGGTCCACCGTAGAGGGGGCAACAAAGTATCAATTGGATGTAAGTACAGATAACTTTGCCTCGTTTGTGGCGAATTATAACGCCAAGGAGCATACAGCAACTTCTGTCGTTGTAGAAGGCGTAAATGCGGGAAGCCAATACCAGTATAGGGTCAGGGCTGTCAATGCTGGAGGTATTTCCAATAATTCTTCTGCGATTACCGTTCTAACAGCTGCAATTACTGGTGACGTAAAAATTTTAGAATTTACTGTTTCACCAAATCCTATTGAGGATGTATTTCAGGTAACTGGGTTAAAAGATGGGGAGACTAACATGCAGATGATTGACATGAAGGGGTGTGTCTTCCCTATATTTTTTGAACGAAATGCTAATTCGCTAAGTGCTTCAACGGCTCATTTAGTTTCTGGCGTATACCTTCTCAGAATATTTTATCGGGATGAACTGATTCAACTTAAATTATTAAAAAAATAAAATTTAATTTATTTGGAATGCGGATGTAGCTGAGATCATATGTTTTTTGATTCCGCCAACGTATTGGTGTTTCTTGTTCAATGTGGTGTCGTTTTGGTTGCTAGTAATCTTTAGGAAAAAACTATATTTCAATTGACAAAATGAAAGTTAAAGGGCTCGCTTTTGAATTTAAATCTAACAACACAGACCATGTTAGTTTTCGAATTTCCCAAAGCGATAAAGGAGTTTTATACTTTGCTACCTACCCATAACCCTTGTTTTTCGGCAGTAGATATATAGCCATGCTAATGCTTCCCGTTGGAGGATTCCTAAGAAAAGTAATCACAAAGGGGCAAGCAATGACCAGTTAATGCTAATTTTACTTGTTAAGTTTTCTTACAAAGTAATCTGCAACCGCAGTATAAACGAGTGTAGCGTTACTCCATTTCATCCAATGATGTGAGTCATCTACAATCAGAATCGTTTCGTAAGCCACTCCTTGCTTTTCAAGCCTGCTTATGAGGTCGATGCTTTGGTTTACCTCTACGTTTCGGTCATCATCGGCATGAATAATTAAAACAGGCGATGTCCAAGTAGAAGTATATGCTACAGGCGATGAGGTCCAAGCTGTTTTGCACGCCAGTTCAAAGTCGGGTGCCTTTTCATACTTACCTGTATAAAGGTTTGTAATCCTAGATGCCCAATTATGGACTCCGTGAATATCGACACCGGCAGCAAAAATCTTGGAATCTTTTGCTAAGGCCATTGCCGTTAAATAACCACCGTATGAGCCTCCATAAATCCCCACCTTGTTCGGGTTTACAAAAGACTGCCGTTGCAGCCACTCACCGGCCGCTTTTACATCCAAATACTCGGCTGCTCCTGAAATGCCAGATTTTGGTGCCTGATGGAAATCGTAACCATAACCTATGCCTAATCGATAATTTACGGATAGGACTACAAATCCTAAGCTTGCCAGATACTGGTTAGACGCATATGCGTTGCTGTAGTAATCAGAGTAATGCCAACCCAACAACATTTGCCGAGGTGGACCACCGTGAACATAAACAATAGCCGGGCTTTTACTTGTTGCATTCTTAGGCATAAATAAATCCGCGTGCACGGTCACTCCATCCGCTGCTTTAAAAATTACTTGCTGTGGCGTTACTAATTTTGACTGGGGAAAATTAGCGGCAATTTTATCTTCGCACAACACCACTATTTTCTTATCGGCAAGATTCATTACTGCTGGCAAAGGAGGCCTTTGTGCGGTGGCACTGATAAATGCTATTGTGATTCCATCGGCAAGTAAAACAGGATTCCATTCTAGCCCGCTGCCATTTGTTACTACCTGCATATCGGCTTTATCCACACTTACTTTCACTGCGTGCCTTTTTTCTATATCCAGGTTAGAACTTCCAGTATTGGCACTAAATGTTAAATATTGCCGATCGGCACTTAATGAGATGTGTTCGCACATGAAATTCCCAGGGGTTAGCAATAGTTCTTTGCCTCCTGTTGAATTTATAGAATACAAGTGAGGCCACCCGTCTTGGTAAGAAAGAAACACAATCTTATTGTTTGCAGCCCAATGCAAATTGAAGCCACCATGAGTTGTGGGCACAGAGCCTTGCAACGTAGCAGGGGCTTTCCAAACTAATGTGGCTTTGTTGCTGGCAACATCGGCTGAGAAAATGCTCCATGTTCTATGCTTTTTGACGAGCAAGGAATCTGGTGCACCGCCACCGCCCATTGTTCTTACAAACACTATTTTCCGACCGTCAGGCGACCAGCGTGGCGAACTGTCAAAACCAAAAGACGGTGCGATCCATTTCAACGGTTCCTTTTCATTTGAATAAACACCGATGATGGAGTGATCGGTGCGGTCGGCAACAAAAAGCATATCGCCACTGGCGTTATATTCTAATGAGTTGACCTTACCCCTTGTGGTAAAAACATTTTTAGCTGGCGAAGCTCCGTCAATTGGCACGGACCACACTTGATTCGATTTGATAAAAGAAACAGTGTTGCTTGATGGGGCAATTACAGGATAGTCACCTTCTGACAAGTATTTCACTTCACCTCCTTCAAAAGGAATGCTGGCTACCTGCACTTTGAAGGGATTCAACGCACCAGTTGGATTAATTGGCAATTCATCATCCCAATTGGAGCCATGATCTCCTCCTCTTACAAACACCACCCATTTGCCATCGTCAGAGATCGAGAGGGAGGTGATTTCTTGACCGTCATCGGCTGAGAAATTAGTTAATTTGCGGGGCTTAAAATCTGGCCGCTCTGCCACGTAAACGTTTCGCCTACCTTGTTCGTCAAAAGCCCAGGTAATTTTTGATCCCTTTGAAGAAGCATGTAACTCTGTTGGAAAAGGATATGATTTATAATCAGAGAATGAGCTGTTTTGAGAGAAAAGCTGAAATGGCAACAAAACTAAAACCAGTATTTTCTTCATGTTTATGGATTAAAATTTGTCTAATAGATCTTCTTTTGAACTAATGTATAAATTTTTTCTAATTTTAGATTCAACTAATATTACCGCTATGTTACTCAACCTCGAATCCGTTCCCTATTTCTACAAAAATTATGTAAAACAGATAGAAGAAACGGATTTGATTCAGGCACTACGCATTTCGGGGCACCGTATGTTAGAACTAGTTCATTTTATTAAAGAAGAGAAAGCTGATTTTCGTTATGCCGAAGGTAAGTGGAGCATTCGCGAGCTACTTTGTCATATTATTGATGCCGAACGAATTTTTGCCTATCGCGCCTTAACTTTTGCTCGTGGTGATAAAACTAACTTGCCAGGCTTTGATGAAAATACATATGCGCCAGAAGCCAATGCGGCAGGCCGAAGCTTAAAAAAAATTGCGGACGAGATGGCTCATTTACGCGTGTCGACCATTGATATGTTTGACGGCTTTGCACCAGAAATGCTTGCCAGGAAGGGAATGGCCAACAACAATGAACTTTCAGTTGTATCACTGGCGTTTATTATCGCTGGTCATGAAACACACCACCGAAAAGTGTTGATGGAGCGTTACCTTAGCACCAAATAGATGCGAGTAACATTCCTTTTTTTCTTCCTTCTTATAGGCTTTATGGCCTGTTCGCCAAAGGCATACATTGCTAAAGAATTAGCGAAGGCAGAAGATCAATTTCACGATCATATTGGTTTCATGTTATATGACCTGAAAGGAAAGAAGTCGATCGTTGAATATAACTCGTCAACCTATTTTACCCCGGCATCTAACACCAAAATCTTTACCTTCTACACTTCATTGAAACTGTTAGGCGATTCTCTGCCGTCACTTAAATACGTTGAGAAGAATGACTCGCTGATATTTTGGGGATTGGGCGACCCATCTTTCCTTTATAGAAATTCTTTCCATAACGATCGCACCTATAATTTCTTAAGCCAGTCCAAAAAAAAGCTATTTTTTTCCTCTTCAAATTTTAGCGAGGAACACTTCGGGCCGGGTTGGGCGTGGGACGATTACAATGAGGATTATTCTGTGGAACGATCGCCCCTTCCAATCTTTGGCAATCTAGTGTCTTTGGTAAAGAAAAAAGGCAATTGGGTTACCCAACCCCTTTTATTTATGAATCATTTTTCAATTGCTGATTCTGTAAAGGGTAAAACTGGCCTAAAGCGCGATTTGGACTCCAATAACTTGACCTTCTTTCCACACAATTCAAGTAAACAAGAGTGGCAAGTACCCTACAATTATAGCAACGACTTGTTGGTAGAGCTTTTGGCAGACACAATAAAGAAGCAGATCACCGAAGTAAATCTGCCATTGCTAAAAAACGCTAAAACGTTGAAGAGCATACCCAACGATAGTCTTTACAGCACCTTGATGAAAGTGAGCGATAACTTTATTGCCGAGCAATTGTTGCTAGCCTGCGCGGCTAAGGTAAGCGACACCTTGAACACAGACATTGCTATTAAATATTCTTTAGAACATTTTTTATTGGATTTGCCCGATGATTTAAGATGGGTAGACGGGTCAGGTCTATCGCGTTATAATTTATTTACGCCCCGCTCGGTAGTAAAGATTTGGCAGAAAATTTACGAAGAAGTTCCGCAAGAACGCCTATTTAAACTATTGGCTACTGGTGGCCAGCCTGGAACGCTCGAATCATTCTATCAGGCAGATAAACCGTTTGTGTTTGGCAAAACAGGCTCCCTCTCAAACAACCATTGCTTAAGTGGTTATTTGATAACTAAGAAAGGGAAGATTTTTATTTTTAGCTTTATGAACAGTAATTTTGTTGCCCCTTCACACGAAGTAAGAGCAATGATGCAACGCGTACTTACTCACCTCCACGATAACTATTGAAACTATGCGATTTATTAGAATTTATCTCACATTCTTAATTATGTCCGCTTTTTTTTGTGCAGAAGCTCAAAAATTAGACAGCCTTGATATTAAAATAGGTCAAATGATTTTAATAGGTATGCCAGGCACTACTGTCGACTCAGCCGTGCTGCGAGAGGTGAGCACAGGAAAAGTAGGTGCCATTATTTATTTTGAAAAGAACATTCCCAAAACAAATTCTTTTGCTGGATTTAAAAAGATGAGTTGGACCTACCAAAAGGCAGCCCCCATTCCGCTGCTCATTTGCATCGACCAAGAAGGCGGTAAAGTGAATCGACTCAAAGAAAAATATGGATTTCCGAGGTCAATTACCGCTGCGGCTATCGGTAAATCAAAGTCACTTGATTCAGCACAGTTTTATGCTGAATCAACTGCAGCCACCTTGGCTGGCCTGGGCATCAATGTAAACTTTGCGCCTTGTGTTGATTTGGCGGCAAATCCAGAAAACACGGTGATAGTAAAAGCGGAAAGACCTTATTCCAACAATGAGGATTCGGTAGTTATGTATGCACGAGAAGTGGTAAAGGCACATCGTAAATTCGGCATCTTAACCTCGCTTAAACATTTTCCCGGACACGGCAGCTCAACAGTGGACACGCATTTTGGTATTGCCGATGTAACCAAAACATGGAGCGAACGGGAGATAAAGCCCTATAAACAATTGTTGAAAGAAGGGTATGTAGATGGTGTAATGTCGTCTCATATCGTGAATCAAAATTTAGATCCAAAAGCATTACCCGGCACACTTTCACAACGCGTATTAGATAGTTTGTTAAGGAGAGTAATAGGGTATGACGGAGTAGTTTATTCCGATGATATGCAGATGAGTGCCATTGACAAATATTATGGTTTGGGCGAATCAATCAAATTGGCTATTAATGGCGGCATTGACATTATGTGTTTCTCTAATAACATTCGCCAATCTAAAGTAAGAACCGTAGATACTGTACATACAATTATCAGGCGTTATGTGGAGTCAGGCGAAATTAGTAGAGAGCGAATCAATCAATCGTTTAAACGCATACTAAAACTAAAGTCAAAGTTAAAGAATGAAAACGAGCAGCTTGATTTGGCGAATGCCTACGCGGAATTACAACGATTGAAAAAGCTAAACCAACAATACCAAGATCAACTTGCCGTATCAAAGCCGGACAAGAAGAAATTGAGGAAGTTGAAAAAGAAGGGTTGATTTTTTGGCCTTAATATTTTTCTTGCTCTAAGCAGCCTAAGAGCTGCATACTCATTCCTTTTCTGACGCTTTCGTCAGATCAGAAAATAAGCTATTAAAAACTGAAAGTATTAAACTAAAAGCCAGTGCCCACCAAAACCCGTCTACCGAAAAACCAGGTACAAAATAATCGACCATCAAAATAATTATTGCGTTGATTACCAATAGAAAAAGGCCAAGCGAAAGCACTGTAAGGGGGATGGTAAATAGTATAAGAATGGGCTTTACAATTACATTTGCAATAGACAGTACTAATGCCACCAGCAATGCTTGCCCATAGTTTTCAACATGCACACCCGGTAACAAGTAAGCAGTTAGTAAAACTGCTAACCCGGTAAGGAAGAACTTTATGATGCTGTTCATAGTTGATTTTACATTCCGTTTGTGGGATTTAGTATACCCTGAAATTTAAATTCAATATCTCCTTTTATCTTGGTTTCACAAGCCCTACTTTCGTAAACTCATTATGTACGCCATTGTTGATATAGAAACTACCGGAGGTTATGCACAACACCATCGGGTAACGGAGGTGGCAATCTATCATTTCGATGGCAGTCGGATTACCGATAAATTTAGCACGCTTATAAATCCAGCGAGAGCTATACCCAATTTTATTACTGGCCTTACGGGAATTACTACCGCCATGGTGGAGGAGGCGCCTACTTTTGAGGATGTAGCCGAGGAGATTTACGAATGGCTGAAGGATCGGGTTTTCGTTGCTCACAATGCCCACTTCGACCACAGTTTTCTTAAAAGGGAGTTTGAATTGGCGGGGATTCAGTGGCAAACAAAGAAATTGTGTACCGTACGCCTGAGCAGAAAAATTGTTCCCGGACTCGATTCGTACAGCCTCGGGGCGTTGGCAGAAAGCTTCGGAATAAAAATACCAAACAGACACAGGGCATTGGGTGATGCCCATGCCACGACTAAGATTTTTGATATTCTGCTGAAGCGCGATCAGCAAGGAATAATTGCAAAGTCGATAAAAAGAAACTCTGGTGAAGCAACGTTGCCAGCAAACCTCGACAAAGCGGATTACGATAACCTACCAAACAAAGCGGGGGTTTATTATTTTCTAGATGCCAAAGGCACGATAATTTATGTAGGCAAGGCCATCAACATTAAAAAGCGGATTACTAGTCATTTTAGTGGCGAGGCAAAGGAATGGAACCGATCGAACATCAGAAATGAGATCTGCAATATTACGTATGAGCTTACCGGCAATGAATTAATAGCCCTGATTTTGGAATCGCAGGAAATAAGACGATTGTGGCCAAAATATAACCTTGCGCAGAAGTTTAAAGTGGAGGAGTGGGGCGTGTTTGACTATGAAGATAGAAACGGGTACTTGCGCTTTTCGGTGAACGCTGTATCCAGAGGCACTAAACCACTGATCACATTCCCTACCAAAGGTGAAGCCTGGAATTTTATGTGGGAGAAAGTGAAGGCGCATGATCTTTGCCCTAAGCTGAGTGGCCTGCAAGTGGCTAAGGGTTTGTGTTTCAGCCATCAGACGGGCGCATGCAAAGGTGCCTGCCAAGGGGTAGAGAAGACCAAAAAATATAATAAGAAGGTGCAACAGGCCATCGATTCTTTTTTTGAATCGGGTAGTTCAGCGGCTATAATCGGACAGGGGCGCGAAGACGGTGAACGTTCACTGGTATTGGTAGAAAAAGGAAATTATTTGGGCTTTGGCTTTTACGACCAGCAAGAAAAAATAAGTGATTTTGAAAGTGCAAAAAATTTCATTCGGTTAAGTAAAGACAACCGGGTAGTGCAGCATTTAGTGAATTCATATTTGATAAACCCCAAAGGTGTAGAGGTGGTGCAATTTTAAGGAAGGAGTTTTATTTTTAGCTTTACTTACTAATTTCAAAAACAATGCAAGATAATTTAATCATTATGGGGATTAATGCGCCAAAGGAACATCAGGCAATTATTACGAGACTAATCCACGGCTTGGCTGAAATGTATCTGAAAGATCGAACGGCTCTTTTTCCGTATCCCGAAACAATGATCGATGAAGGGCAAACAAGTCCCGCTCCTGATATTTTGTTGTACGATCATAAGCTTGAAAAAACATTTTTGATAATTGAAGTAACGCATTCAACAGGTGTGAAAAAAGATACTGCCAAGGTATTGAACCTGATGAAGGATTATGAAGTGCAAGAGGGGTTTGTCTACGATTATAAGAAGAACGTTTGGCATAAAATGAAAAGTAATTTGGGTGAAGCGGTAGATTCGTCATTTAGCGAAGTTCTAAACATAAACCTGAATACACTGTTAGCTGGTTCTGCACGGTGATAATGATAAACTCCAACAGCTTGTAATCGCTTTTTTATGGTTGGCTTCGTGCGAGTATAAGGACATTGGCAAAGCAGAAGTGGAACGGCCCTGTACCCCTGAAACCGCAATTAGTTTCTCCAAGGATATCCACCTTATTTTTGAAACAAAGTGTTCATACGCCAAGTGCCACAATCACGATAACAACTTAATCCCCTACCAAATCCGACATCCCTTTTCAGCTGCAAAATGGGGCGATGCCCCCTTCAGGTAGTGCGAGCGGTCAGCTTTCCAGCCATCAAAAAGCATTGATCCTATGCTGGATTGATCAGGGTGCATTGGATAACTAAACTTATTGAACTTAGTTTAAGCGCTTTAGAACGGTTCGCGACCCTGCCAGAAATTCACTTTAGTCCCAATCGAAGCTTACTTAGAGGTTACCCGAAGGATACCCGAAGGAATGGCGAACCTAATTAAAACCAGAATTTCAGCCAAATTGACACACAGACGATTCCCAGCTGGAGGAAAATCGGTTCAAAACACCCATCAAGTAATTGATTTCAATAACGGAGACACTTTTTATAAGAATCAAAAATTAGTTAAGAAGTATCCAGAAAGAATAAATGATGTTAAATTTACATCTTAATTTTTAGCAATTATGGCGTTTGCAGGAACAACCGAATTACATCAAGAACATCAAAAAAAGATAAAAGAAGTCTTTACTGAGGTAGGTAAAGTGGTTGTAGGACAAGAATACATGGTAAATAGATTGTTGGCCGGTCTTTTTACGAATGGTCATATTTTGTTGGAAGGCGTTCCAGGTCTTGCGAAAACCTTAACCATCAGTACCCTCGCCAGGGTGCTCCATTTAGATTTTCAACGCATTCAATTTACACCCGATTTACTTCCTGCGGATTTAGTGGGAACGATGATCTACAATCAGAAAGATGGAAAATTCGAAGTGAAGAAAGGCCCTATTTTCGCCAATATTATTCTGGCCGATGAGATCAACAGATCTCCCGCCAAGGTGCAATCGGCACTGTTAGAGGCCATGCAGGAAAAACAGGTCACTATTGGAGAAACCACGTTTACGTTGGATAAGCCTTTCTTGGTTTTAGCAACGCAAAACCCTGTCGATCAGGAAGGAACCTATCCATTGCCAGAAGCGCAGGTAGACCGATTTATGATGAAAGTATTTGTCGACTACCCAACGAAGGATCAGGAATTAGAGATTATGCGCAGAATTTCTAACATGCAATTTGATTTTCAGGTAAACACGGTGCTTACTAAAGAAGATATTTTTGCTATCCGTGGGGAGGTGAACAAAGTGAAAATCTCTGAGTCGCTAGAGAAGTACATTATTGAGTTGGTAAGTGCTACCCGAAAGCCGAAAGAATATAAACTAGACCATGAAGCACAATACATCCAGTTTGGGGCATCGCCTCGTGCTAGCATCAACTTGAATTTAGCGGCAAAAGCAATTGCTTATTTCGATGGCCGCGATTATGTGCTGCCAGAGGACATTAAAGAGATTGCTCGTGACGTGATGGGGCATCGTATTTTGCTCAACTATGAGGCAGAAGCGGACAATGTAAAAACATCCGATATTATTAAGGTATTATTATCTAAGATCCCCATCAGCAAGTAATTTTTGGGCGTTGAACTATGTCCTTGTTTTAAACAACTGCAAAATGAGGGCTCGGAGAGAACGTTAACCCAATATTATCCACTTTAAGGTAATGTCAAGAAAATGTTAGCGGTTGATTGGCTAGAAGCCAAAATATTCCCGCGTAAGTTCAAATTTTGCGAAAACATAAGTCTGGAGACTAGCACCAGGTCTTAAAGCTCCTTAATAATTTCTTAACATTGGCGACCCGCCTAGGTAATATCTCTTACCGACTTTTGTGGCAAACTATTACTTATGAGGAAATGCTACTTACTCCTAATCGCCTGTTTACTGACTGGCGTCACTGTATCGGCTCAAAATGGCTCAATAAAGGGTTCAGTTGTTGACTTTAAAACGAAAGAAGCCATTATAGGTGCCAATGTAGTGATCCAAGGAACCTCCATTGGTGTGGCTGCCGATGTTGAGGGTGGCTATTTGATTGGTAACCTGAAACCTGGTACATATACGCTTTTGATTTCCTCCATAACATATAAGAACCAAACTGTTCCTGATGTGATCGTTGAAAGTGGGAAGATTACCTCAGTGGATGTAACCTTGGTGGAGGATGTCGCGGAATTGCAGGAAGTTGTAGTGACGGCTACAAAGGAAATTAATAATGATGTTGCCTTGATGATGGGCATTCGAGATAGCAAGTTGGTGGTAAGCGGAATTTCATCAGAGCAGATAGCTAAGCTTCCAGATAGAGATGCTGCCCAAATAGCACAACGTGTTCCTGGAATTACTATTGCTGACAATCGCTTTGTGCTTGTCAGGGGGGTTCCTCAGAGGTACAATCAAGTTATGATTAACGGAGCAATAGGCCCCAGCACCGAAACGGATTCTCGTTCTTTTTCTTTTGATTTAATTCCAGCTGGTTTTATCGATCAAATGTTAATTTATAAATCTGGAACTCCAGAACTTCCGGGCGATTTCGCTGGTGGAGTGGTTCAAATAGTGACCAAACAACCGGAATATGATGATTTTACAAAAGTTAGTATTAGCACTGGCTTTCGGCAAAACACAACATTTAAAGACTTCAAGTCTCCAAACGGCAGCTCGACAGACTGGCTTGGTTTTGACAATGGATACCGCGACCAACCTGCGGGATTCCCTACTACAGCCGCATTAAAAGCAACTAGCAGAACAGACGCAACACGAGAGGCTGCGGGGAAATCCTTAACAAATAGTTTTGCCATAAACAATCAACAAGCTCCAGTTGATTTTGGATTAAATTTCACCACCTCACAAACTTTTAAATTAGGAAGTGTAACGGCAAAAAACATAACAGCCATCGGGTATTCAAATAGCTACCAATCATATACTGCAGAGTTCAATAGGTTCAATGAGTTTTCAAACGGTGTTCTTACACCTAGATTTAAATATTTCGATAACACTTTCTCTAGAGAGACTAGGATAAGTGCGATGCACAATTGGGAATTCAAACTGAATGATAAGCATCGGATTGAATTTAAAAACTTCTTTGTTCAGTTAGGGGAAAATAGAACTATCGTCCGGGAAGGGAATGATTTCATTCAGCAACCAAATTTTGATAGAAAAAATTACTCATTGTATTATTTAGATAGATCAATTTACTCAGGTCAATTGCAAGGATTCCATCAAGTGAGCTTAAAAAGCAAACTTAATTGGGTGGTTGGTGCTAACATAATTAATAAGCAGGAACCAGATTTTAAAAGATTTAGAACGAACAGAGACATATCAGACCGGGGTACGGAAACTCCGTTCCAGATGCAATTACCAGCAAGTAGTAATTTGTTCGACACTGGGCGCTTCTGGTCAACGCTAAGTGACAATGGAGTTAGTAATAGCCTGAATTTTGAACACAAATTTGGCGACCCTGAGCAAAAACGCACTGCCACATTTAAAGCTGGCTATTTATTGGAATACCGCAAACGTTCATTTGACGCACGTTACATCAGCTACTTATATCCCGGAAATTTCGATGCTGCAGAAGGAGTAAGGTTATCAAGACTTCCAATAGATCAAATCTTCGCCTCTGGAAATGTGAAACGAAACAATGGCTTTGTAATTGAGGAAGGAACAAATCCTTCCGATTCTTATAACGGGTCAAACCTTTTGACAGCTGGATATGTAGGAGGTTCTTTGCCTTTCGGAAAATTTGATTTAGCGGGTGGCTTTAGATTAGAAAACAACATCCAAAAGGTGGATGCAATAACAAATAATGGACCGCTAAAGGTAGAAAATACTGTATTAGCACCGTTGCCTTTTCTAAATTTAGCATTTAACATATCCGATCGTGATTTGTTGAGAGTTGCATACAGCCGAACATTAAATAGGCCTGAATTCAGAGAGCTTGCGCCATTCCTGTTCTATCAATTTGAAGTGGACGCCAATGTGGTTGGTTCGCCAACATTAAAAACCGCTTTTGTCAATAACATCGATTTCAGGTATGAATTCTACCCGAATCCTGGTGAGCTTTTTAGTATCGGTACGTTCTACAAGACTTTTAAAGATCCCATTGAAATTTATAACCAGATTACGGGTGAAAGTCCTCAGTTCTTTTATGCCAACTCGCCTGAGGCATATAGTTTAGGTGCTGAGATCGAATTTAGAAAGTCACTGGCAAGTTTGGGTGTCTCTAAGTTTTTTAGGAATACTTCGATAAATACAAATGCCGCTCTTATTAAGTCAGAAGTTGATGTAGGAACCGCGGCTACTAACCAAGCGCGCTTTCGCCCGCTTACGGGTCAATCTCCTTATATAATTAATGTAGGAGCGTATTATAATGACGAGCAAACAGGTTTTTCCGCCAACGTTGCTTACAATGTTTTTGGTAAAAGAATTTTTACTGTTGGTGATATATTGTACCCGACTTGGTTTGAAATGCCTCGTAATATTCTTGATGTACAGGTAGCAAAACAATTTAGCAAGATATATGAGGTGAAGTTCAATATCCAAAACTTATTGAATGCTAACTATCAGTTTAAACAGGACAATGCTAACGATAGCGAGATTCAAGATTCTGATCCACTCATAAGGGGATATCAAGTAGGTGCCCAGTATTCTATTTCTTTTTCCGTAAAATTTAATAAATAGGCCTATATACTCATGGAGATAAAGATTTGATAACATTAGATTAACCTGTCTCCTTCAATGCTCTGATACCTTTGTCAACGTAAAATTGTCTAACAACTAAAACTATTAACAACATGAAAAAAATCTTCGGATTAATCATTCTTGTCAACTTCCTGGGGTTTCTGGGATGTAAAGAAGATAAGGAAGTTTTCGATTCTCCAACAGTTACTCCACCCGCTGCTTCTTCTTTGCAGATAAATAAGGCGGTTGACGTATCATTCACAGTAACCACTCCTGCTGGTTATAAATCAAGCGCCATTACTCAAACTGGAGGAACAGCAACCATTAAAACACAACCTGCTGCTAATGATAAAACAGGTACAGTGGTAGTTACTTTTACCGCTGGTGCCTCAGCTGGTGCAGGTTCAGTAACATTAACAACCACCGATAATTTGGACAAAACCGGTTCTCAAACTGCAGTGTTTTCTATTTCTTTAGATGCCCCTCCAACTATCTCGCTTAGCGCAACTACTGCCTCAGGTGTACCAGGTGCGAAGGTAAAAGTAACGGCCACGGTGGCGGCTCCAAACGGCTTTGCAACAATTACAGTTGCTGGCGCTACAGCGACTCCAGCAAGCCCAATCGCGATCACCACTGCAACCCGCGAGATTGAGATTACAATACCAACTAACGCAGTTATTGGATCCTCTCTAAATGTTGTTTTCACGACAACTGATGCAAAAGGTCTTACTTCTTCTGGTGCAACTTTGGTTATTTCTGTGACAGATCCAACGGTAGTGTTGGAAGGCACATTGGCTACAAGAACGCTTGCAAAAGGGACTGCTTATTTGCTAAAAGGTACTGTTATTGTTCCAACTGGTGTTACGCTTACAATTCAGCCAGGTGTAGTAGTGAAAGGAGATAAAACAACAAAAGGTCTTTTAATCATTCAACCAGGAGGTAAATTGATTTCAAATGGTACAGCCACTGAGCCTATTGTGTTTACTTCTTCTCAAGGACCGGGCGAACGTGACCGTGGCGACTGGGGCGGTATTTCTTGGACTGGCAATGGCTTCGTAAACCAAGCGAACCGTCCTAATGCTGAAGGTATTACAGGCCAAGCGTATGGTACAGTTGGTAATACAGCTGCGGCTTTAGCCGCAGGTACTGGCGAAGACAATGGTTCAATGAAGTATACACGCATTGAATACGCAGGTATTGAATTGACTCCAAATAATGAAACTAACAGCTTAACTATGGGCGGATTAGGTGACGCTACAGTAGTTGAATACGTTCAAGCTTCTTTTGGTGGTGATGATAGCTTTGAGTGGTTTGGTGGCAAGGTGAATGGCAAGTGGTTAATTTCACTTTCTGCTTGGGATGATGATTTTGACAGCGATTTCGGATGGAATGGCAACGTACAATGGGGTATTGTAGTACGTAACGTTTCTTCAGCTGACCAGTCTGGTTCAAATGCTTTCGAAAGTGATAACCAAGGAAATGGTGATCCAATTGCAAATGTTTGCGATGATGTTGTAAAAACAGGTTGTACAAGTGGCGTGTTCTCAAACATTACCGTCCTTGGCCCGCGCGATATTCAAAGCCGTACTATTTCTAACAACTACGACAATACGCTTCACATCCGCAGAAGGTCTAATATTTCTATCTTTAATTCATTCTTCTCTGGTTTCAGAAAAGGATTGCGCATAGATGACGCAGGGACGTTAGCAAACCTTACTTCTGGCTCTGCTGTGCACGCTTATAACGTGTTAAGTGTTCCCGGTACGGCCGGAACAGCTACTTCGGCTACAGCCACAGATGGTTTGTTTCTTACAGGTTTAACTATCGCGCCAGCAGCAGCGGGTAACGCAACTGCAATTGCTGACTACTGGGCTGCTAACAACAATACTTCGTTCAACGATGTTCAGCTTGTAACAGGCGGGGCCAACACGACTGCTAAAATCACTGATACAGGTGTTGCTTTAGATTTGTATTGGGGATCTAAAACTTCGTCTACGTATCCTTCTAATCCTAGCTTTGTGTTAGGGACAGGTACTGGGGCTAACAATTTGAATGGTTCAGCAAACTTCACAGATCCAAAGACTGCTAAGATGGGCTCATTCTTTAATAAGACAATCACTTATCGTGGTGCTTTTGGGCCTACTGATTGGACTGACGGATGGTCTGAATTCCAACCATTGAATAAGGTTTATTAGTTCTTCATAGCTATTGGTATTTTCTTAGAAAGGTCTGCAATTGCAGGCCTTTCTTTTTTTAAACGACCCTAAGTGTTTACTTTGTGTTATGAAAAAGAAGCTGCTAACTGTTTTTTTAATCCTAATTTCAGTTTTAATCAGTTGTTCCAACAAGGAAAAGTATAATCCAGATTCACATTTGACCGTTTTGGAACAAGATAGCATTGTATGGCGGATGATGCGCTACATAGCAAGGCCCCCAGAAGGGCTTCTATACGAAGAGCGCTTTTATAAAGGATACGATAAATATTATCACGAGCAACAAGCATTGCATAAACTGGAAGCCTATTACATCGATGACCAAAAGACACATTACTTCATGTTAACGAGAAGGGCTCCCAGCCTTTTTAACAAGTATGTTGCCACAGGAGGAAAAATGAAGTTTAGCGATAAAGGAAAATTACTTGAATACGAGGAGGTATTTAGAACATGGAAAATGATACCCGATACATTGAAGCGGAGATCAATGTTTTTATTTGATAAAATGGTGAAAGGAGAAACGCTGATCCCGTATTATACTGATAACTCAAATAGAGTTGAATACATCGAATTCCCTGACAAGAGGAACTACTACGATGTTCCGTCAAGGCGATGGAAACAAAAGGAGGTTCCACTCAATTAGTCTTCGATATCTTTTATTCATTCGCTGCATTGTTTGGAACAAGCACGCGACTTAGTCTGGTGAAAGCAGGACATCCGCCAGAGAACCTGCTGTTCGACATTTGCAATGTCGAACTTAGATAAAAAGGATTTGCAATCCTGCGTCCATAAACTTTTAGTATTTTTGGTGGCATGGCTAATGCCTATACTATCCATGATCAAGAAGGCACGTACTTTGTCACATTCACGGTGCATCAGTGGGTGGATGTATTTACCCGCGAAGCGTATGCAGATATGCTGCTAGAAAATTTACGCTATTGTCAACAGCATAAAGGGTTAAAAATTTATGCGTGGGTTATTATGAACAATCATTGTCATTTGATAGTCCGAAGCGAAGGCTTTAAGCTAAGCGATGTGATCCGCGATTTCAAAAAGCACACCTCTAAAAAGTTAATCGAAGCTATTGAAAACAGGCAGACGGAAAGCAGAAAGCGATGGCTGCTCTGGCTTTTAAAGAAAGGTGAGGTGAAATGGTTCTGGGAGGAAGGTTACCATGGCGAGGAGATTACAAGCAGGCGATTTTTTGATACCAAAGCAAGATACATTCATCTTAATCCGGTTAGGGCTGGGATGGTCGAAAAAGAGGAAGAGTATTTGCTGAGTAGTTGCGGTGATTTTTATGGAACAAGGAAAGGGTTATTGGAGTTATAGCCTTTTTAGTGTGGGATTATAAATCCTTTTTATCAGAAGTTCGACATTACAAATGTCGAACAGCAAAAAGGGGACTAGGTGGTCGAGTTCGTCTGGTGAAGGTCGGGCATCCTCCATTCGGTATCGAGTATGCTATTCATGTAGGCGATTCGGGATATCCATATTCTCGTGAAGTATTCTTACGATTTCAATTTCTGAGTCGGAGCATCTGTAGAAAATTAGGTGTGCTTTCACTTGAGAAGAGCGGTAGCCTTTTCGGAAGTGATTCTGATTTTTGCCATGCTCGGGTCGAGTGGAAAGAAACTCGATTTCGTTAAAAATGAGTTTATGGTATCGGTCTGCTTGTTCGAGTGACCATGCCTCATAGGTGTACAACCAAATTTCCTCCAAATCATTCATCGCTTGTTCGCGAAGAATAATTTTTAATTTCGTCATAAATACTTTTTATGAAGGTTTGCCAAGTGAGCTTTGGGATCAAAATTTTCAACTCTCGTTGATTTCTCCCCTCGTACAAGCGCTTTAAGCAAAATTGACTTTTTTTCCTCTTCTGATTGAAGTAACCGCAAAGCGGTTCGCACAACCTCGCTGGCAGATCCATATCGTCCAGAGGCTACTTCATTTTCAATGAATTTTTCGAAATGTTCTCCAATAAGGACAGAGGTATTTTTTGCCATAGTTTATACTAAATTGAAGCCACAATATACCAAGAATTGGTATAGATGAAGAAGTGTTTGAGGCAATAGATTTCCAGTGTGAGCTGGTCAATTAATCTTCCTCATCTTTTCCTCGTGCACTTTTTTCATTTCTTGGATATGAGTTAGCGCAATGGCTAGCGAGTCTTGCGCTTTTTTATTGTTTTCTATTTTTACTTTTAGGACAGCATCTTCAAGTTTGTTGGATTCCATCAGTTTTGTCAATTTTATTTTCTCTTGATCGTTATTTTCGAGCCTTTTAACTAGGTCTTTTCCCAGCCCATTAGCCCTCGAAATTTGTTTCACCACTGCATCAATGGCTTGTTGGGTTTGATCAACGTCTTTTTGAACTAGGTCGCGATAAAATTGGATGCCCACTTGATAAACTAACTTCTCAATTTCTTTATCCACCGGTTCAAGTTGTCCTTCCGTCCAGTCACTTATTTTTTTTCCTATCCAAATAGTGACGGTTGAATTTTCCTCTTTGATAAGCCCATAAAGGATGCCCTTGTCATAAAGTGCCCCATTTAATATCGGATTGGTTACTATTATAGGGTCGGCAGACAGAAACTTTATCTTGCCATGCTCCTTTAGAATTTTTGTTAGTGTATTGTTTGCATCACTACGACTGCCTTTTAAATCGGTAGCAAAGCCATCCATACTTTCGCCTTTTACTTTTTCGCTCGCTTTTTTTACGGTTACTATCTGTGCGGACAGTTCTGCACTTAATAAAACGAGCGAAAGCAGAAAAATAAACTTAATCATATTGTAAATGTTACATTGTTGTAAGTTCAAAACTACGAAGAATGGAGAAGAAAATATTGATTACTGGTGCTTCTGGTTTAGTGGGAACTCGACTCACAGAATTATTGGTAGACCAAGGGTATGAAGTTTGCCATTTGGGCAGATCAAAGAAACCCGGTGAAGTAAAGTCTTTTGTTTGGAACATAGAAACGGGGGCATTTGATAAATCGGCTCTGGCGGGAGTTACCTCTATTATTCATTTGGCGGGAGCCGGTGTTGCAGACAACCGCTGGACAAAAAAACGGAAGGAAGAAATACTTCAAAGTCGTATTAAATCAACCGCGATGCTTTTTGACGTGTTGAAGAATACTGCACATGGGGTCGAATCAATTGTTTCAGCATCCGCGATTGGCTATTATGGTTTTTCGGAAAGTGACGAAGTGTTTACTGAGGATGCTGAGTCAGGCAGCGGATTTTTGGCAGATGTAACCAAACACTGGGAACACGAAGTAGATAAATTTAATTTGCTGAACTTGCGTACGGTGAAATTACGAATTGGGATTGTATTAAGCGATGAAGGTGGTGCGTTAGTTCAGATGGCAATGCCTATTAAATTGGGAGTTGGCTCACCCTTGGCATCCGGTAAACAGTTCCTATCGTGGATACATATTGATGACTTATGTCTGATGTTCATTAAAGCAATAGAAGATAATCGTATGCGTGGAGCATTTAACGCCACCATAGAGTGGGCTTCTAACAAAGAGCTTACCTCTGCAATCGCAAAAGTGGTGCATAAGCCAATCTGGTTGCCAAACGTTCCGGCTTTTATGTTAAGATTAATAGTTGGTGAAATGGCGGATATGATTATTAACGGAAGTAAGGTAACCTCACAAAAAATACAACAACTTGGATTTGTTCCGAAATATCCTTCTCTTCAATCAGCGCTGATAAATCTGCTGCATAAATAACGTTATTTTACTTCACTTGTTGCGACTGCAATTTTAGAATCAGCAGTGCCGAAGTATAAAAACCACTTACCGTGATAGGCAGCTAGGCCTTCTATAAAGCAAACTTGGTTTACTTGTCCGTTAATCTCATAGGGCTGGTCGGGGAGTAAGAAGTTTTTATCGAGTCGTGCTATCAGTTTGCTTGGGTCTTTTACATCAAATAAAGCTTGGCCAGAACAGTACGCACCTTTGGCGATGGTGGTGTCACCATTTGTGTCTAGGTTCATGCCGTTATAAAAAAGTAAGATTCCTTCTTGGGTAATCATAGCAGCCGGGCCGCTTTCTACCAACCGACTATCAAAGTAACCTTTTCTGGGTTGAATTACAGATTTTAGTTTTCCATTCTCTTCAACGGCCTGCCAATGAATTAAATCATCAGATGTTGCCATAAATAAGTCGGTATCACCAAAATACATCCAGTATTTGTCATTTATTTTTTGAGCGATCACCTTGTCTCCAACGAGTTTGCCAATAATCGCTCCGGACTTACTCCATGTATCAGTATATTTTCCGTTTAAGACTAAGCCCAGTTTTGTCCAATGTTTTAAATCGACTGATGAAGCAATACAAAGCCGGGCAAGTTTTCCATCATAGGCAGTGTAGGTAAGAAAATAAGTTCCCTTTTCATCTTCAATAATGCGCGGGTCTTCTATGCCCCCCTCCCATTCATACTGTTTCATAACGTCTTCGTCTGGAAAAAGAACGGGAGCAGCATATCGTTTAAAATGCAGGCCATCCAATGAATAAGCCAGACCGATTCTGGAAGTGCCAGCATATTTTCCAATCACGTCTTCGGCCCTGTACAGAAGAAAGAGGGTGTCGTTTTTAACCACAGCGGCAGGGTTAAACACGTCTTTCTCTTCCCATTTTATGTTTTGTTTTAAGATGGGGCAAAAAAAATCTCCGGAGCCAGCGCTTATGATGGGATTTACGCTGTCAACTTTTGTGAAGGGCAGAATCGCCCAGTCATCAGCGGTAACACCTTTCTTCTTATCGCACGAAAGAATTAGAAATAGCAGGATAACTAAGCAACCATTTGTTTTTCGGATCATTTCTTTAACTTTCAAAGTGTTTAACAAGGTAGGTAAAAAGAAGAAGAAAGATATGGAAACTGAAATGGAGAAAAATGGTCTTGAAAAGAACCAACATACATCGGAAGATGAACATCGCATAAGAAAAGCATTTAAAGATAAGGACTGGGCTGAGATTAAGAGTTCAGACTCGTGGGTTATCTTCAAAGTAATGAGTGAGTTTGTGGAGGGCTTTGAAAAGCTTGCTAAGATCGGGCCGTGCGTAACTATTTTTGGCTCAGCCCGCGTTAAGCAAGAGCATCCGTATTACGCCATGGCCGAAGATATAGCCTACAAATTGGTGCAACAAGGTTACGGTGTGATAACAGGTGGCGGGCCTGGAATAATGGAGGCTGGTAACAAGGGTGCCAAGCGTGCGGGTGGAAAATCCGTGGGGCTCAATATTTATTTGCCACATGAACAGAAGGGAAACCCTTATATCGATCCGGATAAACTTATCACGTTTGATTATTTCTTTGTGAGAAAGGTGATGTTCATGAAATACTCACAAGGCTTTATAGTGATGCCGGGTGGTTTCGGAACCATTGATGAATTAAGCGAGGCATTGACACTGATTCAAACAAAAAAGATCGGCCGCTTTCCAATTGTATTAGTAGGTAGAAAGTTTTGGACCGGTATGATTGATTGGATAAAGGAAGTGCTGGTGGCTGATAAGATGATTAGCGAAGAAGATCTCGATTTGTTTAACTTGGTGGACACCGCTGACGAAGCCGTTGAAGTAATTGATGAGTTTTACGCTAAGTACCTATTATCACCAAATTTTTGATCTTTTTGCTATGTAACCAAAAAAATTTCAATTTGATGAAACTTTTATCGTAATATTACGATTACATACTCATGGGACTTACTAAAACGGAAGAGTTTACAAAGGCGCAGAATGATCTCGCTAGCTTAACCAAAGCACTCGGCCACCCCGCTCGCATTGCCATCCTTCAATTTTTAATTAAATCGAAGTCCTGCGTTTGTGGTGACATTGTAGATGAACTTCCGCTTTCGCAATCTACCGTGTCGCAGCACTTGAATGAGTTAAAGAAAGCTGGCCTCATTAAGGGCGACATTGAAGGGCCTACTGTTTGCTATTGCATTGATGAAAAAGCATGGAGCAAAGCAAAAAAAGTTATTGGCGAATTATTTGAAAGCTTTAAAGGAATCAACTGCTGCTAACTATTTTTTTGACCAAACGTATCGCAATATTACGATAATAAATTTTAACTACTTTTTTATGACAACAACACAAGAGACATCCGAACAACTAAAGCAATTAGTAAAAGAAAAATACGGTCAGATTGCTGATCAAAGCAAAGATCAGAACGAGTCGAGTTGCTGTGGCGCAACAGGTTGCAGTACAATTGACTATACCGTGATGGCAGATGACTACACCCAGCTGAAGGGTTACGTGGCCACTGCCGACTTAGGCCTCGGCTGCGGTTTACCAACAGAATTTGCTCAAATTAAGGAAGGTGACACTGTGGTGGATTTAGGTTCAGGTGCGGGAAATGACTGCTTCGTGGCGCGATCAATAGCTGGAGAAAGTGGAAAGGTGATAGGTATCGACTTCACAGAAAAGATGATCTCAAAAGCTCGAGCTAACGCAGAGAAACTGAATTACAAAAATGTAGAATTCCGTCAGGGTGATATTGAGAACATGCCATTAGCAGGCAACGTAGCCGATGTGGTAGTCAGCAACTGTGTGCTAAACCTCGTACCAAATAAGAAACAAGCTTTCGCGGAAACATTTCGCGTGTTGAAAAAGGGAGGGCATTTCAGCGTATCCGACATAGTTCTGGTGGGTGATTTGCCAGAAGGGTTGCAGAAGAGTGCTGAAATGTATGCAGGCTGCGTATCAGGCGCTATCCAAAAAGACGAATACCTCTCCATTATCAAGCAAGCTGGCTTTGCTAATGTGACGGTTCAAAAGGAAAAGCGAATACATCTTCCTGATGAAATTTTACAAGAGTATTTATCAGCATCTGAAATCAACGAGTTTAAAAATGGCAGTACAGGAATTTTTAGCGTTACTGTTTACGCTGAAAAGCCCTCGAATTGCTGCGCACCTGGTTGCTGCGATTAACAACGAACGATGGAGCCAGTTCGGTGAAACAAACCTCAATTGTTTTTTATGAAAAAAGTTATCTTATTCTTATCTGTAATTCTATTTACGATGTCATTTACAAGTGAAAATAAAACAAGTATTCACAAGCCCATTCTTGAAAACATCAACGCCTTCGAAAAGGAATTTGACCAAATCTCGAACGAGCGCAAACTACAGCTAAAGGAGTTAACCTCATTTGTTGAAAGTAAAATAAAGAACAAGCAGAAAGTGGAATTGACATTTATCTGCACGCACAACTCCAGGCGAAGCCATATCTCGCAAATATGGGCGCAAACTGCAGCCGCTTATTATGATGTGCCAAATGTAGTTGCTTATTCAGGGGGAACAGAAGCTACAGCATTCAATCCGCGAGCAGTAAAGGCAATGGAAGAAGCTGGTTTTAAGATTACCAAAACAAATGAAGGATCAAATCCGGTATATGAAGTTTGGTTTTCAGATTCAGAAAACCCCATAATGGCGTTCTCAAAAAAATATAGCGATCCATTTAACCCGTTAAAAGATTTTGCTGCCATCATGACTTGCTCGCATGCCGATGAAAATTGCCCGATGGTGTTTGGGGCATCCACACGTATTTCAATCAACTACGATGATCCAAAAGATTTTGATGGTACTCCGCTGGAGGCTGTAAAATACAAAGAGCGAGTGCATGAAATTGGAAGGGAAATTGCGTATGCGTTCTCACAAGTTGAAAAAGAGTAGTATTAGTTTACTCCTATCGTCAAACTTCTTCTTTCCATTAATATAGTGTCGCGCCATACATTTTTCATTTTGCCGATTTTCTCGTGATAGCCGATCTGGCGGAAGCCACAACGTCTATGCAGTTCTATGCTGGCCGTATTTTCGGGAAAGATGCCGGCCTGTAATGTCCAGATGTTTTGGCGCTCACTTTCAACGATTAACTCAGTTAGTAGGAGTTTCCCTACGCCTTGATTTCTTGCATCACTATGCACGTAAACGCTCAATTCAGCAACGCCTGAATATACGCACCGTCCTGAAACCGGAGTTAACGCAGCCCAGCCAACAATTGAATTATGTTCATTTACTGCCACCAGCCTACCTTTACCCAAATGATTTTTATCCCACTGTTGCCAAGGTGGAGCTTCCGTTTCGAATGTGGCATTACCTGTAGCAATGCCTTGTTCGTAAATAATCTTTATGGATGGATAGTCTTCTTCTCTAAGCGGTCTAATTGAAATCATGTTGAATCTTTACGCATTGCTAAATAACTAAATTTTAGATTAATTTTATTTCTCATTCAACGATTTATGAGACCCTATATTCTTGCAGAAACGAACTGGAAGGCAATAAAAGATTCATCTTTTCAATTAGCGGTGCTTCCATGGGGAGCTACCGAAGCTCACAACTATCATTTGCCTTATGGAACTGACATTATCGAGGCCGACTTAATTGCTGCTGAGGCGGCTAGAATTTCCTGGGAACTAGGAAGTAGAGTAATTGTTCTGCCTACGATTCCGTTTGGCGTAAATACAGGTCAGTTTGATGTTCCGTTAGATATCAACATGAATCCGAGTACCCAGCTCATGGTGCTGAAAGATATTATTGAAGTGTTGGATAGACAACAAATACACAAGCTCATCATTTTAAATAGTCATGGAGGAAATGATTTTAAAACGATGATTCGTGAGCTGGGGCTTAAATTTCCTAAGATGTTTATTTGCTCCTGTAATTGGTTTCAAGCAATGGATCAGAAATTATTTTTTGAAAACAAAGATGATCATGCGGGCGAAATGGAAACCAGTTTGCTGATGTATTTACGACCAGAGTTGGTTTTACCATTAGCGGAAGCGGGAGATGGTGCTGCGAAAAAATTCAAGTTTAAGGCCATGCAAGAAGGTTGGGCTTGGGCAGAACGTAAATGGATGCAGGTAACAAAAGATACCGGTGTGGGTGATCCTCGAAAAGCAAGTGCCGAAAAAGGCGAACGATTCTTTAAGGCCATTACTCAAAAAGTAGCTGATTTTTTTGTTGACGTGGCGAACACAAATAGTAAAGAATTCTATCAATGAAAAAGAACCGATTGTGAGACACTTTCATCTTGCAGTAATGTCTTCTGCCTGACTTCTCAGGATTGACGATAGCGATATATTTGATCACAAAATCAATTTTATGAAGAACATTCAATCAATTATTTTACTAATGTTTTTAGTTGCTCCTTTATTTGTGTTTGCTCAAAGCGGAGAAGTATATACAACCAAAGATGGGGCGATCGATGGGTATGACCCCGTTGCTTTTTTCAAAGACCAAAAACCGGTGAAGGGTAAGAAAGAACTTGTTTACGATTGGAACGGGGCGAAATGGTATTTTAGCTCCCAAGACAATCTGAATGAATTTAAAGCAAATCCAGAGAAATATGCTCCTCAGTATGGTGGCTATTGCGCTTATGGAACGGCCGATGGTCACAAGGCGCCTACTAAAGTTGATACGTGGACTGTTGTGGAGGACAGGCTATATTTTAACTACAACCAAGATGTGAAAAAGCTGTGGAATAAAAATCAGAAAGAGTTAATATTGAAGGCGGATAAAAATTGGCCAACGGTTAAGAAAGAAAAGTAATCGGGGTTTATTTTTTTAAGGAATAGCCAGCATACGTGCTGGCTATTTTTTTTATCATGCTATTTCTTTCTAATAATAATGTCTCCGTTATAATTCTTCAGCGTAAACTCAGGGCCACCACCATTTACGTCTCCCTTCACCCATTCATCCACTACCACTTTATACACGCCACCTTTCGCTTCTTTCTTTTGGACAGGCCCATTTTTAGTTACATTCATATCGAAGCTGCTGAGTACTTCGCCCTGCTCGGTTTTCATTTTTAACGAAGCTTTTAGTGTAGCAGGAAACGTTAAGTCGATATCGCCATTGTAGGTAGAGAATGACATAGGTGTACCTTCGGTTATTTTATCAAAGGTAATTTTGATTTCACCGTTGTAGGAATCGGCCAAAACAGAACCTGAAATATTCTCCGCTATAATCGAGCCGTTATAGTCGCTAATTTCAATACTGCCTTGAATGTTAGACACCACAACATCTCCATCGTTGTAGGTACTCAAGTTGAGGTCGAAGCCAGAAGGAACTTCGATAGTAAGATTCAATTTATTTGACCAAGAACTCGATTCTACCGTAACCTCGTTTTTATCTTCCGATACTTCTAAGTCTAAAGAGCCACCGCTTATTCGCTTTAAACCGTCTTTTGCCTTTGTATCTTTTTTGTCCTCATCTTCTCCATGGAAGTATTTCACGAGCACATCCTTCCGAGGCAACCCTTTCACGGTGATTGACCCATAGTGAATATCTACTTTAAGTTTTCCTCGTTTTGTTGGATCGCTGATGGGAACTATTATTTCATTAGATTGGCCGATTACATACGTGGCGCTGATCCAGATTAGAGTTATTGCTATTAATTGCTTTTTCATTTGAATTTAGTTTTGTTTTGATTTTTTACGAGAGGCCAATGTCAAGCGAAGTCTCGAGTTTGCATTTTATTTTCGCTCTTTAAGAATTACATTTCCATTGAAGGTTTCGAAATCTAAGTTTGACCCGCCCTTGCTCACCTTAAACCGACTATTTTTGACTTTGTATTTTACACCGTCTTTGTAGGGTTCTTTTTCAATCACCGATGGAAGTGATTCCAACTCATTAAGATTAGTAAGAAGTTCACCTTGAAAGCTTTTAAAACTCAGGTTGGCAGCAAGCCCCTTTTGAAACGAAGCATTGATGTCGCCATTGAGTGTGTAAAATTTACTCGCCTCTATTGGATTCCCTTCATATTCTAAATATACATTTCCATTGATGGTATGTGCCTCCGTGGCTCTTTTCAAGGAAGTCAGTTTAATGTGTCCGTTGATGTTGTTTGCTTTTACAAGACCAGTTACTTTTTCAATCAACACATCGCCTTCATTTATTGTTGACACCGCTACATTTATTGCGAATGGAACTTTGATTTTAAAATTCATAGTGTAACTGTAAGGAATTGTGCAGTCACCTTTTTTGCAGTCCCAATTATAGGCCCACCTTTTCTTTCCATCATCTTTTATAAACTGAAATTTGTTACAACGCTCAGACGCTGAAACAATGAGTGTATCAAGCAAATCTTCTGTTGTTAGTTGGATTTCTTTTTTTCCTAATTCTATTCGTTCATTTGTGTTTGCTTTAATAGTTCTTTCCACCTCTATCAGAATTTTGGCGCCATCATACCCAACTACGTGGATAGCGCCATTAATATTACCGACAATTAACGTATTTTGTGTAGAAGCTTTCGCGAACGAAAATTCCCTTACTAATTTGTCGGTGTAAGTCTGAGCATTTATTTTCAATACTACGATCAACATCAAGATCATACACAAATGGTTTTTTGAAATAGTATAGATGATATTTGTTTTCATTTTTTAATTTTTTTTGGAGTAAAAATATACTACCACGAATTTTTTTGTGAGGGCAACAAAGGGGATTCCTTGTTAAAGACCTCAAAAAATCAAATCAACACATCAAGGCTTTTCTTAATTTTCTCCTTTACTTCGTTGGGTGTTTCCTTCTTGTCCAAGACTTTCTTCAATTCTGACACGGATGACTTTTCCTGGATAACAGCCATCAATTCGGCCAATGCCAGCTGCACGAGTGGCGACTCTTGAAGGGCAATTGACCTTACTAATCCTACACGAACGTCTGCACGATTGACGTACCCTTGGAGCGCATCCAAGGCCGCTAATCGTACGTTCACATTAGGATCCGCATTCAAGGTTTTTAACAAAGCCGCTGTTACTTTTTTACTAGGATCAGTAATTTCTTGGGTTAGGCTCACCGCTTTGAGCCTTTCCGTTGCTGATTCTTTTTCAAGCAGCGAAATCATCATCATTTCTTTTAATTCTGCTACTTGCAGCGTGAGTTGCGTTACCTCACTTCCTGCAGTTGGTTGTTTAATCCAAACCCCACTGAGAAAACCAACAAGTATAAGTGCGCAACCTAATGCAAGTCTTGGAAAAAGGACATTCCATTCGGGCAATGAGAAGGTGAAGGAAGTTGCTTTCCGCTTTTCCTTTCCAAGCATTTCATAAAATCGGTGGTCCATTTCGATAGAAGGAACCACATCTGGCTGATGCGTTATTTTTTCATCTAACTTATGGAGGCTTGCTAATTGAGTTAAATCAATTTCATTGCTTTCTACCAATTTTTCGATCAATAGGATTTCATTTTGGGTAGCCAAACCTTGATTGTACTTTAGAATCAGTTCGTTGACTTTCTCGTTTTCCATGGCCTAATACGTCTTTTCCAATTGTTGATAAACTGCTTTTAGTTCTTGCAATGCCCGAAACACCTTTACTTTAACCGCGCTTTCTGAACAGCCCAACAGCAAGCCAATTTCCTGGTACTTTTTTTCTTGATATTTGCTCAATAACAATACTTCCCTTTTTTCTTCAGACAATCTTTCCATGGCGATGGAAAGCATTCCCAGCTCTTCCTCTTGTTGAATCTCTTCCGATCTTATTTCAGAATGGCCGATGCGCTCAGTCCATTTATCAACAGGTATTTGGTCTACTCGCTTTTTCTTAAAATGATCGTTCTTCACATTACGCGCAATGTGGAACATCCAAGTTCTGAAATCGCCATCTCCCCGGTAGAGATGCCTATATTTCAATATTCTGGCAAAAGTGTTTTGAACGAGGTCCTCACTTAATTCTTTATCGCGAAGCATGCCAATAAAAAAACCCAGCAGCGGCCTTTTATAGCGCTCATAGAGCAAACCAAGTTTTTCAGGATCGCCATCCCGTACCTTGTTCATTAAGTAATTGTCAGAAAGAGTTTCCAAATTCAGGGTTTCATGCAGGGTAACTGCCTGCAACTTCAAAGGTTACAGATTTGTAGCAGAAAGAAGAACAAAGAAAAAACGAAGATTTGCTGATTCAGGAATTATTTGGTTTGGAAATCAACTAAATGCGCGATCTGAATCAATGGATATATGCAACGGAAAAATTATTGGCCTAATTTAGTATCGAAATTACCTAATCTTTCGGATGTTTAGTTAAAATCAACTCAAGTTTTGAGTTAGCCAAAGACAACACAAAGCATTGAATTTAATATTGCACTCAAGCTATTTATTTTTCTCTAAAAGCCCCAATAGCCTTCTGTTTTCTTCTCGTAAATAAGCAATTTCCTCCTTCAATTCATTATGTATTAGTTGATTGTTAAAAATGCCGCTTTTAGTTTCACCCCCTGTTTGACTATGTGAAATACTGTTAAAAACATATCTGTCATCAAAATTGATAATGTCTATTGGATCTACTTCCAGCAGTTTAGAGATTTCTTGGAGACGATCGATATCAACTTTTACCTTGCCCATCTCAATGCGGCTATAATTGTTTTGACTCATATCCAGTTTTTTTGCCATGTACTCTTGTGAGAAGTCCTTCATCTCGCGTATTTTTCTTATTTTTTCACCGATCATTTTATTCTTTTTATCTAAGTTGTAAAATACAACAAGACTGGATGATTTACAACTTGACTTTGAGAGTAAATGCTTTCAATTTTATCATGTTGTTTAGTTAAACACCTGTGCCAAGGCAGTTCCCTTGGTAATATTTTAAAACTAAATTTTTAGTAACATGAAAAAACTAAATTCAAAAGAAATGGCGGACACTGTAGGTTCTGGTTGTCGTTGGATAAAAAAACTGGCACAAGCGGCAGCGAGAGGCGGTGATTCAGCTGCTGCACTCAAGTATATTGAGGCATGGGATGACTGTAAACACTCATAATTAGTCATCTCTTCTAAAAAAGACCTTTAAAAAAGGTCTTTTTGATTTTGAGACACTTGCTAAAACCCACTCTGTATTTTGATCATATAATGTACTCTAGAATGAATATAAAGCTATCGGTTTTAATTGAACGGCCAACATTGTGTTTTATTTTGTTTTTTATTCTCTACCCTAAAATCATTCTATCCCAATCCATTCAAGGTAAAGTAATTGACAGCGTTTCAAAGGAAGCTATAGAATTTGCCTTTGTGGTGGTGAACGATAGCATCAATTTAATAACTGGGGCTGATGGTTCGTTTGTGGTGAAGGGCTTGCAAAAGAAGTTAAAGACGGCGTTGGGTTTTCAAATGTTGGGTTACCAATCTAGGTCTATCCAGTTTCGCTTTAGATCTGACACAACGCTCACTATTGAGATGAAAGAAGTTCCAATAGTTCTACAAGATGTATTGGTTAAGGAAAGGAGGCAAAAACCATTAAAGGCCGAAGAAATAGTATCCATGGCAATTGATTCGGTAAACAAAAAAGCTAAAAATGATTTCAAACATACCGTGTCTGGTTTTTATTCGCAAACACATTATTCCATCCCACTGCTAAACTGGGGCCAAGAAGACCACCTACCCAATTTGGATACCGCTAAAACATACCATCGGCTTATCCAAGCTAATCTATTGGTCAGTTATAATTCTACAATAACTAATACATCCATCATCAATGTAAGGCGAAGCAAAGATTTTCGCCAGTATAAGCATGGGTATAGACGAGGAAAAGGAAGGGCGATGAGCTTGGAATATGTATCCACGGGAGGTGGAGAGGAGAGGCTAAAAGCCACAGAGCGAGAAAAAAAACTTTACGATATTAATGGGTTCTTTACTATTGACCCCATTGCCAATCATACTGCGAAGGTGGTACCAGAGGAAAAATTCTATCTAAAATCGGGTACATATGGCTACCTAAATGATGATTTCACTAAGCACCACACTTTTAAATTGGAGGGGGTTATCGATTATGGCGATGAGAAAGTTGCCAAAATAAAGATTCTCCCCTCGGCCAGAAGTTATGTGCATGGAAGCTTAGGGAGGCACCACTGGATACCAGTCGGGTATCTTTTTATAAGACTTCGCGATTTCGGCATTATGCGCATGGACTATTCATACATACTCAATCCAAAGAAAAAGGATTTTGACGCTTGGATGGGGCGGGCGTTAACCGGTCTACCTATATTGTTTAGCGATGTCATTATATATAAGCAAATAGAAGACAAGCTTGTATTGGCATATCTTAGTAGATTTCAGAGCGATATTGATGTGAGCAAGGGTGGTGAGAACCCCAAGAAGATGAGGTACTATTTTATGGAACGGGAGTTTGTTGCCTCTCGTTATAATGCAGAGGCAGATCCTAAACAGCATACGCTTTCCAGTATTTATGACCCATATAAATATGATCCTCTTTACTGGGAAAAGGCGGGCATCAAGTCCATTGGGTTTAAAAATTATGTGCGAATGGTAAACGACCTTGAGAGCAATGGTGAGTCGCTTGGAGATCAATTCAAAGGCAATAGTAAATGAGGCGTTTTTATTTCGGTCTTTTCAGGACAAATTGGTTCGGCTTATTTGTCGTCTATTTTTTGGTGTCTTTTTTACTCAATTATTTTGTACATGAATTTATACAAACAGATGCCTTATTCAACAAGTACCTTGAAGAGAAGTACGATGGGCAGTTTGATCAATATGGAGAGTTTAGCAGTGATTTGGATGAATTGGAATTTTTGGAAGAGGAGGAGGGCATCTCTTGGGAAGACATACTATTCGACTTTTTTTATACGCTAGCTCGCTGTGCTGTCACTATTCCTCTTTTGGCTATGGTCTTTTCAAGCGGCTATTTTTTAACAAATAGCTTATACAAAGTAAAGTACTCTGTGGTTTGCAAAGCGGTGTTGGTTTCTAGCTTTGTGTTCTTGCTAGAGATTTGCCTTAAGGCAGCATACTTTAAATGGATAAAGACAGATCATTCTTTCAATGATTTTCTTACTTTCAAACCTGTACATTTAGTGGCCTTCTTTGATAGAAGTCAATTAGCTGAATGGGCTGTTCCCTTTCTAGAGTTTGTAAATCTGTATGAGATAGTCTTCCTTTTTTCCATCTCATACTTCATAGCTCATTTTTACCGAAAGGATTTTGCTAAGGTATTAGTAATAACATCTGTTACTGATTTGGCAGCATTCAGTATTTGGAGGCTTTTTATGATTTACATTTTAAAAATATTCTAGTTGAGACACTGGCTAATTTACGCAACACAAATACTATTTGTTGGAGTAGTATTGTTTCTTTTATTCAATGGCATCTCTAAAATGAGCGTGACCGCCACAGGTTATAAAGAAAAAAAAGAGGCGCAATATCTTCCCTTACTTGATTTCGAAAATATTGACGGAAGCTCTTTTACCAATAAAAACATGAGCGAATGCATGAGTTCTTTGATTATTTATTTCAACTCAGAGTGTTCCAATTGTATTGATGAGATAGAGTTAATCGACAGATTTTACGATAAATTTAGAAACACTCAAATCTTGTTCGTCTCCACCCAACCTAAAGAGGATTTAATTTCGCTGAAGGAAAAGTACCCTCTTTTTTCACGACCTAATGTAATGATACTAATAGATTCTAGGAATTTTTTCAGCAGTTTTTTTTCAGCTTCTTCTTATCCAACGCTTTTCATTTACGACAACGAAAAACGGCTAGTGGAACGTATCAATCACTCTATTGACATTAAATCGCTGTTAAAAATAACGAGATATGCAAGCCGCAATACCTAAGAGACTTAAAAAAGCTGTCGTCTCTCAGTATGATAGCAATGATTGTGGGGCCGCTTGTTTGCTGAGTATTCTAAAATTTTATGGAATCAATGAGAATTTAGAGATTTTGAAGGCTGTAAGCGGCACCACTAAAAATGGCACAACACTGCTGGGCCTTCAAGAAGCATTCCTAACATATAATATTGAATCTGGCGGCTACCAAGCTGAGATTCAAGATATCAAGAACCTATCAAAACCCGCCATTTTGCACGTGGTTGTTGGTGATATTTTTAATCACTATATCGTTGTCTATGGTTATGATGGAAACGGTTTTCAGGTCATTGACCCACTTTATGGATTTTCGTTGATGGATGAGTTTGAACTAATAGAAATATGGAAAAGCAAAAAATTACTACTGGTAGAAAATACAGATAGACTTGTTCAAAAGAAAAGCGAGGTAAATCTTTATTGGTTTTTTGAATTGGTTAAAACTCATAGCGATAAGCTGTTAAACTCATTATTTCTTGGGTCGTTAATTACTGTTCTAGCCTTATCGACTGCTTTGTTCACAGAGTCGATCATTGACAACTACATTCTTAAAAAATTATTCTTAGAAAGTATCCATCTTGCCATCATTTGGGCTTCGTTGCTTTTGGTGAATGAGATGCTCACTTACCTACGCACAATTATTGTAAATAAACAGGCTTTTGGCTTCAACGTAGGGCTGCTCAATCAATATTTCTTTAGGCTCTTCCGAATGAACACTAGATTTTTTGATAGCAAGGAAACGGGAGACTTGATCTCAAGAATGGGTGACGCGGGGGTAGTAGTGGAAACTACCACCGCCATTGCCAGCCAAGCATTGATTGATGTAACCATCGTGATCATGATCTCGACTTATCTGTTTTTTATGGATACTTCGCTGGGTTTTATTGTTGCGGGAAGCACTCTTCTTTATTTGAGTATTGCCCTCCAAAACTCCCCAAAGCTGATGAGACTACAACGCAAACTTATTCTTGCCCACTCTAAGCGTGAATCTACTTTTATTGATGTCTTTACTAATATTGATGTTATTAAATCTTACAATGCAGAGCACAAATTTCAAAAAATACTTTCTGATAGGTATATGTCTTTTGAACAGGAGCAGCTTGCACTGAATAAACATGTCAATGTATACTCGACCTCCATTAATCTTGCGCAACATTTTGTTTTGCTGAGTTCGTTTCTTTTTGTTACGATAGGAATTTCCAATAACGAATTCGCAATAGGTGAACTTTTTTCAACATTCATCTTAGTTTCTCGCTTTAATGGATCAATGCGCTCTATACTCATCTTAAACGTTAATCTACAGGCGTCACTAGTTTCTATTTCTCGTCTCCGTGATTTTTCGCACCTTAGTGATGTAGCATCAACTAATCTACCGAGTCCTGTATCAAACAAACAATTTTCTGGAGATTACAATTTTATCTACGCAAGGGGCATATCCCTGAAACATATTGGATTTGAGGAAATCATAACCGAGGCTAATTTTAAAGCACACCAAGGTTTCATAACCTGCATCTATGGTCGAAATGGCTCGGGGAAAAGTGGTTTTTTAAAAATCTTAAAAAGAATGTACGAACCACTTACTGGTGATATATTTTTAGGTTCAATTCCGCATACACAATATGATATGCAAGAATGGAACAGACAAATAGTATATATTGAGCAACATCCTAAAATAATAAGCGGGACTGTCTTAGAGAATATTACTATGGGTAAGGCATTAAGTGATACGGATGCCGAGAAGTTTTTGTCCAGATTTAGCCTTACCGAATTTATAAATGCCTTACCGGATTCAATCAATACGCAAGTTGGCATTGGCGGAATACCTTTATCGGGTGGTCAGAAGCAAATCATCTCCATTTTGCGCGGCCTGTTTCATAACCCGAAGGTTATCTTACTAGATGAACCGACCTCATCGATTGATGGCCAAAACAAACAAATCATTATAGATATTCTGCAAAAAATAAAAAATGATAAAATAGTCATAGTTACTACTCACGATGATGATCTTTTGAATATTTGTGATAAGGTATACTCATTTGAAGATAAGAGAATGATACTTTCTCGATAGGATAGTTCGTAAACATGATCCTCCATTTCGGTAAAACCAACAAACTTCCTACCTTCCGCCATAAATTTAATCTTATGAAGGTAATTCGAATCATCGGAATCTCTGTGAGCAGTTTTATTATTCTGATCGTGTTAGCCGTTGTCATCTTCTTTCAGCAAGAAGCCTACCAGTTCTACAAAGTACTTACCTTCTTCGACAAGGAAAATATTTCCCAGAATTTTAGAAGCACAGGTTCAATCTTTAAAACAAGATCAATTCCAAAGCCAAGTAATTCCACACAGTTCCCTACTAGCAAATTTCAATTTGTTCTTCCCGATAATTATCAATTGAATGATTCAACAATTTCCACACAAGCGTTTTTAGATTTTACTCTTACAGATGCGTTGCTTATTATTCAACACGATTCCATCAAGTATGAATATTACGGAAATGGCTTCAAGCAAAATGATCATCACATCAGTTGGTCAATGGCGAAGTCCGTAGTTTCTGCGCTAGTTGGTATTGCAATCCAAGAAGGAAAAATAAAAAGCATTGAACAAACGGTAACGGATTACCTGCCAGACTTTAAGGGAACAGGCTATGACAACGTGCGGGTTAAAGATGTTCTTCAAATGTCATCGGGAGTTGGCTTTAATGAGGACTATGGAGATTTCAATTCAGACATAAATGTGATGGGGCGATACTTTGCGTTGGGTATGCCCATGGCCGATTTTGCCAAGCGACTTAAACGGGAACGTGAGCCAGGTACATTCAATCATTATGTGAGCATAGACACGCAGGTGCTAGGTATGATTTTGGTGAAGGCAACGGGCAAAAGCATTAGCGATTACATGAATGAAAAATTATGGTCGCAAATAAATGCTGAAGACGATGCTTATTGGATTGTCGACAAAGCGGGAATGGAATTCGCCCTTGGGGGATTGAACTTGACTGCGCGCGATTATGCCAAGGTAGGGCAATTGTTTTTGGATTCGGGCAAATGGAAAGGCAAGCAGATTGTACCTCAACAGTGGGTGCGTGCCTCTGTTACGCCCGATGCACCCCATGTTATGCCGGGCAAAAGAGACAATGCTATTCTTGCAGATGGCTACGGTTTTCAGTGGTGGATTCCGTTTGGGGCAAAAGATGAATTTGATGCCCAAGGAATTTACGATCAGTTTATCTACGTTGATCCCGATAAAGATTTAGTGATCGTAAAGTTATCTTCTAACTATCATTTTAAGACCGATAAAAAACGAATCTTTCATGAGTTAGAGATTGCGTTGTTCAGAGCAATTGCAGAAAAGATATGATGTATAGGTTATCTTCTTTTGTTTATTTTTGAACCATGGATGCATTAACAATACAAATACCAGATCAGTACCCCATGACTGATGATGAATTGTTCGCTTTTTGTGCAGCCAATAAGGGATTACGCATTGAGCGAGATGAACATGGACAATTGATCATTATGTCACCAACAGGAAGTTTTACTGGCAACAAAAATTTTCGCCTTGCAGGAATGTTTTGGCAATGGGTGGAAAGAAATCCTGATTTAGGATACGGATTTGATTCTACCGCGGGCTTCACTTTACCCGACAATTCGATGCGCTCTCCGGACGTGTCGTGGATAAAAAAAGAAAGATGGGAAAGTTTGACAATTGAACAGCAAAAGAAGTTTGCTCCAATTTGTCCTGATTTTGTAATCGAATTGCGTTCTGAATCAGATTCGCTCGCGCAATTAAAATCGAAAATGAAGCATTGGATAAAAAATGGATGTCAATTGGCATGGTTGATCGATCCAATTGATGAGATGGCTTATGTCTATGCAATGAATGGCTTTGAATTCGAGGTTACGGGTTTTGACAACACGTTGGATGGAGGTGAACTTCTTTCAGGTTTTCAACTCTTTCTTTGTAAACTTCGGTAACTAAACATCACAAATTTTTATAGCTGCATTTAAGGAAGCAATCTTATCCTTTTTAGCAGGTATAAATTCTTGAGCCACGTACCCCTTAAAGCCAGTTTTGACAATTGCTTGCATTATGGCTGGATAGTATAACTCCTGAGTTTCATCAATTTCGTGCCGGCCCGGCACACCGCCTGTATGAAAGTGAGAAATGTATTTTATGTTTTTGTTGATCGTTGCAATAACATCCCCATCCATAATTTGCATATGATAAATGTCGTATAGCAACTTGAAATTGTCGACTCCAAGCTTTTCACACAATTTTACTCCCCAATCTGTATGGTCACATTGATAGTCTTTGTGATCAACTTTGCTGTTGAGAAGTTCCATGGTTAACGTTATATTGTATTTGGCCGCAATCTTTAAGATAGGTTCAAGCCCTTTCGCGCAATTTTCCAGTCCTTTTTCAGACGATAAGCCGTTGGCATTTCCACTGAAGCAAATAAGGTTTTTTAAACCAGCATCTACAGCTTTTGGAATGCTGGTGGAATAATCTTTCAAAAATTTCTCGTGCAGTGTCGGGTCGTTAAAACCTTTGTTCAATCCAAGGTCGCTTCCGTAAGCCATAGCACACGTCAACCCGTATTTCAAGGCAACTGGCCATTGTGTTGAATTCAATAAATCAATTGACTTAATCCCTATTGCCTTCGACTCCTCGCATAGTTTTTCCAGTGGGATATCACCATAGCACCATTGACAAACGCTGTGATTGATATTGCCTTTTGTTTCTGGTGCCAGCGCATCCATCGACTTGGCAATTTGTGGGAGAGCCATGCTACCTAATGCAGAAGCGGCCATGGTTTTGATTGCTTGCTTACGATTCATAACTAGTTTGCTAAAGATTATTTTTCCTGTCGGTAGATGATACCATCCTTTATAACCAACTTCACTTTTCGAAGATCGGAAATATTTTTGGAAGGATCACCAGTTACGACCAGAATATCCGCTTTTAAACCTTCTTTGATGGATCCTACTTGTTTTTCTAGATGAAAGGCTTTGGCATTTATGCTTGTGCACGCTTTTAGTGCGTCCATTACGGGTAAACCGTATTCTACCATTAGCTCTAGCTCAAGCACATTTTCCCCGTGAGGAAAAACACCCACATCGCCACCCATTCCGATTGTTACGCCAGACGCAATGGCCTCTTTAAAACTTTTCTTTTTGTTGGTAACAGCAGCAGGCTCAGGCAATGTTCCTTTCTTCCAACCTCGGTATTGATTAATCATATCTACCGCGGCTATCGTTGGTATGTAAGTAACATTATGCTCCTTCATCAGTTTGCCAATTTCTATATCAATAAAATCGCCATGTTCAATGGTTTCTGCTCCCGCTAACACAGCACGCTTAATTGCTTCTTTGCTTTTAGCATGACAAACCATAACTCTGCCGCTGCTTCTGGTAACCCCATTAATCAATTTCAATTCTTCTAGTGTGAAGGAAGGTTGATCTTCACCGTTTATTCCCCATCGGTAGTCGGCATAAATTTTTATGAAGTCAGCTCCCTTGCCGATTTGATCGCGCACCACTCTAATCAAGTCATTACCATCCGCAGCTTCTGCGCCAAGCATAATTTGCTGGTCGCTATCGTACCCTTTTGGTCCGTAAGAGCCAGTAGATACAATGGCTCTGCCGGCTACCATCAATCGGGGTCCTGGAATAACACCCTCATTGATTGCCCTTTTTAACGCAACATCAGAATAACCAGCACCTTCGGTTCCTAAATCGCGAGCGGTAGTAAAGCCAGCCATCAACGTATTTTTCGCGTGTACCGTTGCTCTCGCAGTCCTATAGCTATCCGACTCTTTTAACACTTGCGTATCCCAATCAGTCACATTGTACGGATAAAGCAACAGATGTGAATGACCTTCAATTAACCCTGGCGTAAGCGTTGAATTTGGGTAATTAATTTTAATGGCATTTGACGGTGCAACAACTTTGTCTTTTGCGCCAGCGGAAATAATTTTATCACCTTGAACCAGCACAGCCCAACCTTCGTGCATGACTTCGCCATTAAATACACGATCTGCCGTAAGGTAGTAGCTCGGTTGACCCACAACGAAATAATTGGTTAAAATGAAAAACGCTAAATAAATGCAAGACCTCATAGTAATTTCTTTAGCGTAATTTTTCAATTAGTTCATTTTTATCTATGCCAAGTGTAGTGGCTATCTCCGAAAGAATAGCAGAAAGTGTTCCTATTTTAATTCGTTTTGCAAGATAACCTAATATGACTTCCTTTTTGCCGTGTGATTTCACACCCTATTTTTGACAGAGACGTACATAAATCTTGACCAGAGATATCCCTAGCTAATTTCATAAGGCTATCACCTCATCACGTATATAATGAAGTCTTATGATTGAGGGAAGTTCCGTATCGAAATGGCAAAATACTGCATCGCGGATATTTCTCTTTAAATCACTTTCACTATCTCCCTCCGTGAATATCGATTCACCGAGAGCCTTTGCAGTTAAGCCGCCATCAGGTGAGTTTTCAACAATAAAAATTATTTCTTTATTCATTTATAAACGCCCCTTTATAAAACAGCGAGTTAGTAGTTCGTGATTAACATGACCTTTAGCTTGCCTTCAAACTATTTATTCAGGACAGCGTAGGCATAAATTTAATCAAAGTCCTGGCGAAATCAAATCGCTTGGATAGCTGCTTCATAATTGGGCTCTTGCCCGATTTGAGGAACAAGCTCGGTGTATTTTATTTTGCCAACCTTATCAATAACAACTATTGCGCGTGCATCCAAACCTTCAAATGCGCCATCAATTAATTCAACACCGTAGTTTTTTGAGAATCCCTTATTTCTGAAATCAGAAACGGTAATCACTTTGTCGATGCCTTCGGCTCCACAAAAGCGCTTAATAGCAAAAGGAAGATCTTTTGATACACAAAGAACAACGGTCTTGTCTAAAGAAGCAGCACGCTTGTTGAATTCACGAACGGAGGTTGCACACACGTTGGTATCAATGCTCGGAAAAATATTTAAGATTACATTTTTACCTGCGTAATCGGCAAGTGCAACGTTTTGTAAGTCGGCTGTAACTAACGTAAAATCTGGAGCTGCGCTACCAACTGCAGGAAGGTCGCTGTTTGTGTTAACCGAATTGGGTCCTAGAAGTGTGTGTGCCATAATTTTATTGAAGATTTAAGATTTAAGAATTTAGATTTAGGATTTAAGATTTGGTGTATTCTATCAACAATGATTAACTTATAACTCATAACTTATTTTATCGTATTCGATCGGAATCTTTTACGAGCTTCTCATCACGTTTTATAAAACGAATCGCCAGCCAATTGCAAGCCACCGCCACAAACGTTAAGTATAGACTGTAATCGTACTTCCATGGAAAATGATAGGCCTTTGCCATTTGATTGGAGAACACTACGCAAAGAATCATAATGATCATTAAGATCAACGAATTAAGAACACCCAGTTTTACTTGCAGCATTCGGTTGTCAAATCGTCTTAATTCCATAAAGGAAATAGTAGCCGCAGCCACCATAAGGGATGCTACGATGCAATATGGAATATATACACTTGAGGTAATTACATTGTTTTGCTTGATCATAAAGTAAATCGGGTAAAGCCGATAGCTACTACCAGCTGCTAAATCCGTGGTGCTCCAGATGGGGAAGAAAATGGCCAACACTAAACTTCCAAAAGTAATTGCCAAGAAAATGGTTTGAACACGTTGCCACATAAGTTAATTCAATAGTTAAAATTAAAAATTTAATACTTAATTATCACATTTTGTTAGCGTTATCTAAAACTTCAAAAGCCGCGCAGAGACCTTCACTAGTTTATCATTTCGAAGTTTAAAAAAGGTAGCAATGCTTTTGGAATAACAATACCATCGGGGGTTTGGTTATTTTCTAAAATGGCCGCTACTATCCGCGGAAGCGCCAACGCACTTCCATTTAATGTGTGAAGCAATTGCATTTTACCTTCCTTGCTTTTATGCCGTAGCTTCAACCTATTTGCTTGGAAAGTTTCAAAGTTACTAACAGAGCTAACTTCCAACCATCGCTGCTGAGCCGCTGAGTAGACTTCAAAATCATAGGTCATGGCCGAAGTAAAACCCATATCGCCACCACATAGCAAGAGCTTACGATACGGCAGTTCAAGTTTTCGAAGAAGGCTTTCTATATGATTACACATTTCTTCCAGCGCAGCATATGAATTTTCTGGTTTATGGATTTGTACCACTTCAACCTTATCAAATTGGTGAAGTCTGTTAAGGCCTCTGACATGAGCACCCCAGCTGCCCGCTTCACGCCTGAAACAAGGCGTGTAACCAGCGTTTTTTACTGGGAGATCTTCATCCGTTAAAATTACATCCCGATATAAATTAGTTATCGGTACTTCGGCAGTGGGTATCAGATATAGATTATCGGCAGTCGCATGATACATCTGACCTTCTTTATCTGGCAGTTGACCCGTGCCATAACCCGAAGCTTCGTTTACTACAATCGGAGGTTGAATTTCTCTATAGCCGGCATTTTCAGCTTCTTGTAAAAAGAAATTGATCATCGCTCGCTGAAGTTTAGCTCCTTTGCCTTTGTAAACAGGGAAGCCCGCGCCAGCTATCTTGGTCCCTAAGTCAAAATCAATGATGTCATATTTTTTTATGAGATCCCAATGGGGTAATGCTCCTTCAGGAAGCGCTGGTAATAAATCTGTTGTGAATACTACTTTATTATCATCAGCACCAAAACCCGATGGAACATTTTCGTTCGGCACATTTGGTATTTTATAAAGAAGTTCTTTTAGCTCGGTTTCAAATCGCAATAAATTTGCTTCATCGTTGCTTATGTACGACTTAAGTGTTGCTATGGTGGCTTTTAAATTTTCAGCGCTCTGCACATCTCCTTTCCTTAAAAGTTCACCGATCAGCTTCGACTCAGTATTTACATTAGCCTTGTAGTCGTCTAAGCTTTTTTGTGTTCGCTTTCGCTGATCGTCAAGAGACTGAACCGAAGCAATGAGTGATTCTACCGCTTTGATATTTCTTTTCTTTAGTCCTTGTATAACTTTTTCAACATCTTCTCTAATAGCAGAAACTTGTAACATGGTTGATTTTTTAAGTCGTCAAAATTACTCAACCAAATTGACATTTTTTTTACCCCAAATTTGATAATCGGTAAATTTGCCCTATACTTGCACTGTCAATTCGGCTTTCCCAAGCCCTTAGAATAGATAAACCCAGAATTTACGATCTCATTTATTTTTGAAATCACTAATGACCTTTACGCTTTGAACAAAAGCCTCGTTAACGAAACGGATTATTTTGAACATCAACTTTTTCAACCAACCTAGCTTACTATCTTAATGCACACGATTGACGACCTGAACCTCAGACTTCTTTCTGAGTTAAAAGAAATTGCCGAACAAATGGGTGTAAAAAACGCCAAGAGGCTTACTAAACAGGATCTTGTCACTAGAATTTTAGAGATACAGGTAAGTGGAGCTTCAATTGCACCCGAGCCAGAAGAAAAAAGAACAGAGCCGCAATCAAAAAGAACAACAGTTACTAATGTAGAAATGGAGAGAAAAATGCGCCCGCGTAGGAGGGAGAACGTTGCACCAACGCCAGAGCCAACAAATGAGAAGGAGCTCTCAAGCGATGAACTATTAAAGACGGTAGATTTAGATATTGACCCAAGCGTAACCTCGTTTGCTCAGCCTTCGGAAACGGAGGCATCGTCTTTACCAATAGAGCCCATGGTGGAAACAACCATTGCAAGAGGTGATGACCAACAGGAGTCAAACGATGGTCTGCCTGACAATAAGGAGTTTGAACCTAGGGCACCACAACAGCACCATCCAAAAAAGGAGAGTAATATTAAAGAATTTGATGGTGCCATCACCAACGAGGGTGTTCTTGAAATTATGCAGGACGGGTATGGATTCTTGCGCTCTTCCGATTATAACTATTTAGCTAGTCCGGATGATATTTATGTGTCGCCTTCGCAAATCAAATTATTTGGCTTAAGAACGGGCGATACCGTGCGCGGACAAATCCGTCCACCAAAGGAAGGCGAAAAATATTTTGCGCTGATTAAAGTGGAAAGTGTAAACGGAAAAACTACGGAAGAAATACGCGACCGTGTGGCGTTTGAATATTTAACTCCGCTATTTCCTGAAGAAAAGTTGAGACTCAGCACCACACCCGATAATATGTCAACCCGTATTCTCGATTTATTTGCGCCTATCGGAAAAGGCCAACGTGGAATGATTGTGGCACAACCCAAAACAGGTAAAACAGTTTTATTGAAGCAAATAGCTAACGCGATTGCAGAGAACCATCCAGAAGTTTATCTGATTGTATTGCTGATTGACGAACGGCCTGAAGAAGTTACCGACATGGCCAGAAGCGTGCGAGGTGAAGTAATTGCCTCCACTTTCGATGAGCAAGCCGACAGACACGTGAAGGTGGCATCCATTGTGCTAGAAAAAGCGAAGCGCATGGTGGAGTGTGGCCACGATGTGGTAATTCTATTGGATTCCATTACTCGTTTAGCAAGGGCTTACAATACGGTTGTTCCTTCGTCTGGAAAAATTCTTTCAGGTGGTGTAGATGCCAACGCGCTGCATAAGCCAAAACGTTTTTTCGGGGCGGCCCGAAATGTTGAAAATGGAGGATCGCTTACCATTATTGCCACTGCGTTGATTGACACGGGTTCTAAAATGGACGAAGTTATCTTTGAAGAATTTAAAGGCACGGGTAACATGGAGTTGCAGTTGGATCGCAAGCTTTCAAACAAACGTGTTTATCCGGCTATTGATGTGCCCGCTTCTGGTACGCGCAGAGAAGACTTATTGATGAAAGAAGAAGAACTTGCCCGCGTTTGGATTTTACGAAAATACATGAGCGACATGAATTCGGTAGAAGCAATGGAATTCCTTCAAAGCAAAATGAAAGGAACCCGCAACAACCAGGAGTTTTTGATATCAATGAATGGGTAGTTAATTTGAAAATAGGTTGATTTGAAGATGAGCCAATGCGAAAGTGTTGGCTTTTTTATTAGTTGAATATCTTCCTTATCGAGTAGAAAATCCTTTCAATTAATCGCAAATCTTCTGTAACTACCTCACCCGAAGCGGTCATTCCATAATTGTAGGTAAGCACTTTATTGTGATTTGTTTTTAGGCCTTGTGGGAGTTGAGCAAAAGCAAAAAACAATTTATTGTCTTGTGTTGATAGTTGAGGAAAAGACGAAATGACTCCCTCTACCATTCCATACTCTTCGTAGGGGTAACTTTGAAATTTTATTATCACACGCTGACCCATTTTTATCTTGCCAGAATTGTCTTGGGGAATAGTAAGCAAACCTACATAGGCTGTATCACTTTCAAAAACAGTAAACACCTCGGTGTTGGTTTTGATATTATCCTTTTCTTGTAGATTGCTATTGAACGTAATTTTCCCATGCGTAGGGGAGATAAGGACATATCTGTTTTTCCATGTCGCGATGGAACTTCGTAGAGTGTTGATGGATTGCAGAAAGTTTTCTTTTTGTTCCCTCACTTGTTTGTCTAGTTCTACAACTTCCTTTTGTTTAAGGCGAATCTGTGCATTATTTGTTAACTGCGATGTCTCGATGTTTTTCAAGGGAATTTTTTTGGCCAACGCTTTGCTCTCTTCTCTGTCCAAATCCAGTTGGGCAATCACACGTTCTTTAAAGAGTTTCTGGTTTAATTTAAACTCGTTCTCTGCCAACGCAGCATCTCGTTCATACAACAGGTATTGACCTTTAAGATACTGGTTCATTGCCCTTAGGTCTGCAATATCAGTCTCTAACAGCTTCCGCTTATCTTCATAATAGTCGTTGCCCAGCAATGAGGTGATTTGCGCCAACTGCTGGCGAAATGCTTGATAGCTTGATTGCACCTCCCCTAAGTTTTCTCTTGGTGTTATCTTTAACGTATCATAACCATAAAGGACTTTGCTAACGACTAAATCGTTGATAGTCTTTAATTCTATTTCAAGATCAAGGACTTCATCATGCTTTGCTGAACTTTCAATGAAGCCTAGAATTTGATTTGCCGATACTATTTGGTTATTATGTATTAACAATTTTTCAAGCCTACCGTCCGTTCTTGCCACCACTGGCTTTGGGGCAAGTTGGGTAGTTAATTTAAACTCGCACCTAACTATGGTAGGATATTTAATCAACCATGTGAGCAAAACGGCAATAAGCAAGATAGAAGAAATAATAACCGAACCCCAACGAACTAAAGAACTTGGCACCTGCTCCAAATAGTCTCTTACCGCTTCGCTGCTAATATTTAAGTCTTTTTCAGCTTCTATCTTACTATCCATTAGTTGCCGAGTTCAAGTTGATTTTTGATAAGCGTATAATAATAGCCTTGCTTGGCGGTAAGCTCGTTGTGGGTTCCAGTTTCTACAATTTCACCTTTGTTTAACACAATTATTTGATCTGCATTTTTTACTGTGCTAAGCCTGTGTGCTACTACCACAACCGTTCTGTTAACAAAGAAGCCTTCTAGGTTTTTCATGATCAACGCCTCATTATTGGCATCCAACGAACTGGTGGCCTCGTCAAAGAACAAATACATCGGGTTTTTATATACTGCCCTGGCAATAAGAATACGTTGTTTCTGGCCACCACTTATCCCCATGCCACTGGAGCCAATCCGCGTATTATAGCCCATTGGCAGTTCTTCAATAAAACTACTAATGTTGGCCACGCGAACGGCTTCTTGCAATTTCTTGCTATCAACCAATCCATTCTCATCCGATTCGCTTATGTTTCTAGCTATCGAGTCAGCAAACAAAAAACCCTCTTGCATAACAACGCCACAGTGGCTTCGCCAGAAATTATAGCCAATGTTATTCAGGTTAGCTGAACCTACTGATAGTTGTCCGCTGGTTGGCTCGTAATACTTTAACAACAATTTTAAGAGGGTGGTCTTCCCGCTACCGCTTGCCCCTACAATAGCGGTAACCTTACCTTCGGCTATGGTAAGACTAATATCCTTTAGCACCAATGCGGAAGAACTGCTTCCATACCTAAAGCTAACGTTATCTATTTTGATCGATCTATGGGCAGGTAATTCGCAGATAAGTTGGCTTTCTACGGGTTCTTCATTCGGTCTATTATGTATTTCTGATAGCCGTTCTATACTCAACCGCGCATCTTGGTAGCTCCTTATAAAGGCAATAAAGTTATTAATGGGTACATTCATTTGGCCGATGATGTATTGAATGGACAACATACCCCCAAATGTAATTTGCCCATTAATAACACTTTGGGCAGCAACAAAACTGATCAATATATTTTTTATCTCGTTGATGAATCGCCCCCCTTCATTTTGTGACTGCGAAAGCGCCAAGCTCTTCATGTTGATTTTAAAAAGCCTTGCTTGGATGGCTTCCCATTCCCAACGCCTTCGCTTTTCAGAGCCGTTTAACTTTATTTCTTGCATGCCCGTAATTAACTGAATGGTGCTGCTTTGGTTACCGCTTGCTTGGTCAAAATATTTGTAGTCTATTTCAGCCCTACGCTTCATAAAAATCAATACCCACAGTATGTAGAGTGCAGAACCCGCTAGAAAAATGAGAAATAGCGTGGCATTGAAATAGTAAAGTATGCCCCCAAAAACAAAGAAGGGTATAATGCTAAACAGCACATCAAGCGTGGTAGCAGAAAGAAAGGCTTGTACACGGTTATGGTCTTGTATGCGCTGCATTAAATCGCCTTGGCTCTTGCTATCAAAAAACGAAATGGGCAGGTTCATTAGCTTAATCAAAAAATCAGAAAGCATCCGCAAGTTCATTCTACTGGTAATGTGTAGTAAAATCCAACTGCGTATAATGCTAATGCCTGTTTGCGAAACAAAAAGCATTAGCTGCGCTGCCAATATTAAATAGATAAAATTTACATTTTTGGTGTTGATGCCTACGTCTACAATTTGTTGCGTAAGAAAAGGCAACGCCAATTGCACAAAAGTCCCTACCAGCAAGCCCAGTAATAACTGAAACGAAAACTTTTGGTAAGGCCTGAAATACTTACCAATAAAACCCACTGTAGATTTACTTTTTTGGTCAGGCTCGGCAAGTTCATAAAACAACGGTGCAGGCTCAAGTAGCAACAGTATACCTTCTGAGTCTTGGTTACTATTTTTTTGAGGTATCCACCCTTTGCAAAATTCTTCCGGGGTGTAATCTATTAATCCATGTCCGGGGTCTGCCACTTTAACCCCCGTAGTGGTAGACCCATACACTACCACATAATGACGTTGCCGCCAATGGGCAATGCACGGCAGGGGCATTTGGGTTGCTAGGTCACGGTAGGTCGAGTTAATTGCCAATGTGCTAAGCCCAATCTTTTCTGCTGCATCAGCGAGGCCACCAAGCGAAGATCCATCCCTGCCTAAGCTGGAAAGCTGCCGTAGGTAGGCCATATCGAACGACCTGCCAAAGTGTTTGGCGACCATACGCAAACACGTAGGGCCACAATCCATTTGGTCAAGCTGTCTATAAAAGGGAAATTGTTTACTTAGCAATTTGTATGGCATTTTAAATGGTATATTCCACAACTTATTTTTTCTCATTAAAATGCTCCTGATAGCTTTGTAGGGCTACATCAATCATTGATTTTCTTACTTGGTATGGGTACAGTTCATAGATTGCATTATCTTCATTTATGCCATAACCCATTTTAAAATACTCATTCGCTTTTTTTAATAAATCCCCCGCATCTTTTACTTTTCCTTCATGTCCCAAACAAAATGCTTTGTAGTACAATACATCGCTAAATTGTGGGTATTGCTTTAGGGCATTATCAAAGCTTTTAATTGCCTCCTTATAGTTCTCTTTTTCATAATGAACAATGCCCATGTAAAACCAATGTAGGTGGTGCGCTTCTTTTCGTTCTTTTACCTCTTGTGCTATTTCTTCGGTAAAAAGGTATTCGGCAGAGTCGATTTTATTGAGTTGCAAATAACAAAGCCCTTTGTAAAACCGATACGAATGATCCATTACCCACGAATTGCCGTTTTGCTTGGTAGCCAAATTGAAATCGGTTATCGCTGCTCTATATGATTTTTGGAAGATACACTTTATGAAGGCCCTATATTCGAGCCAATGGTTAGATTTATCGTACTTAACGGCACTATCTAAATAAGGCATGCCTATTTCGTATTTCTTTTGCTTGAAAAGAGGCATGGCTTTTTGTTGCCAAAGTTGAGCAGCATGGGGTATAATGGTAAGGGCACTGTCAAGATATAGCTGCCGTTTAAGGGAAAATACAGAAACCTCATCCACCTTGGTTAGGTACTTAACTAAGTGCGTAGAATCTTGCTTACTTATTTTCTTTTTTTGGTCTTTTTTTGGTGGCTGCTTCTGTGTACAACCAACTTGGGTTAAAAGTAGTAAGAGACACAGGGCAGTTGTCGTGCATTTCATTTAAGAGGGTTGGCTTTTTTAAACAAGTCGTATTGAAAGGTATAAGGCTGATTAGCGTAGTTGAAGGATGAGACTTGCTTATGGTATTCATCCAACATGTATTGATAACTTTGGTTAAATTGAGTATGAAAATGCATGCCCTCATCAGTTAATATTTTGGCGCTATTCATGTTTTTTAAGTCTAACCTGAACTTGTTTAGATAGAAGCCTAACCTCCCCAATGATTCATGCCAAACCAGATTATTACAATTACTATTCAATACTTGATCGAGCGAATATAGAATGCACGTATAGGTAAACAAACCGTGAAAAGCGCCATATACACTTCGGTGGTCATTTTTGTTTGAAATGAAATTTTTTAATGGATGCTCCTTATCAACGCCTAAGTAGGTGTCTGTATCCAGCGTGAGTGAATTGAATATAATATGTCCGCATTGGTGTGAGATATCGTCAATAAAAAAGGGCAGTGTTTGTTCCTTCCCTTCTGTGTTAAAATAAGCAGTGCCGTGGTGCGAAATTCCCGCAAATGAATTTTGGTTAGGGCTGGCAAAAAGCACAAATTCACGGGTAACCATTTCAATTAGAGCCCAAAATTCAGGTAATTGGTTTTGCATATAAGCGCACGCTTCCAATAACTGTGGTTTATTGCGGTGTAATGTTGTTTCAGTAGGCTCATTAAATTTTATGTTATCTATCAGCCCGAGCTCGTCTGTTGGGTGTTTACAGAGTCTGATTTGGCTGTTGGTAACAAATTCATTCGCGATCAATTGAGAACTTAAATCGAGAGATGATATACTTATTTCTTGTAGAGGTTCTGTTTTAAGGTAGCCAAGATTGGGCAGATTAATTAGCCCAAACAAATCACTTTTTGCGTTTAGAGTTGGTGGCCTTTTGGCTTCGTTAGTGTACCCATAAAGGGATTGAGAAAGTGAAATTTTTTTTGAGGTGTCAAGTGGGGAAAGAAAATAACAGAATAGAGATGGTTCAAGAAAAATGGTATCGTTATCGAAATCAATTTGTTCAAAGATTGAATTATCCTTCTCGTAAAGAGCTTGCTTAATTATATCCGCAAGCCTAGCTTGGTGCATTTGAATTGACGGTACTTGAAATATAAATTTAGTGATGAGCATTTGAGAACTAAATTTTAAAAGAAATTTGATATGAAGAAATAAAAATGAATTGTACAAACTATTAATAGCACGGGCATACCAAATGGCTCATTTGTGATAAACTAAAACAAACCATGAAAGAAACTGAAAATAAAAAAGGAATTATCGTTAAAATACTGTTCTTCTTAAGTCATAAGAGTTGCCACCCGATGATAACTTCTTTTTGTTTCAAATAAGTATGCTTGAATTTATTTTTTGCATTGACTTATCTCAACCCGCAATTTTGCAATTATGTCTTTAGAATGTTTATTTTCCATCATCTCGGTAACAGATAGAAAGAATAAATAAATGTTGATTAATAAAGACAAGGCAAAGAAGATTTTGAGTCCTAAACTTTTAATTTTCATATTTCTAAAAAAAAGCACCCCCTCTAGTTAAAAAGGGAGTGCGTGTTAGTCGATAATTTAAATATTGTACCAATTGCGTCCGTATAACCAGGTCATATCAATTCCGAAAATGATAACTTGTCTTTGATAATGACAAGAGTCGAAGTCTCCGCCAGAAATTTTCTCAAGATTACCCTTAACACTAACATTATTTTTTTTTAAATCCTTTATAGTTAGTCTTGCGCTTTCAATATTTGAATTTTTCATAGAATCATTTAATTTATTTTGAGTTTTTGATTTCTATTTAGTTGCACACCCAAGTGTACCAACATACAGTAATAACCCCACCCCACCAAGTCGTGCACTCCTTTTGCTGTACCATGTGGCAGCTTTCGCAAGTACCCCCCCCAGAAATTCTTTCTAAAGATTTAGTACTGCTTTCTGTTGACTTGGCTTTGAGGTGTTCAAGGCTAAGCCTTCTGATATTTTCAATAAAATTTTTTACCAAAGTGTTTTAAAAGCAGCACTGCGCTACTTTTTGTCTTCGGTAATAGGAAATGTCATACATTGGTACCTATATTTTTACCAGCTAGTTAATAAAATTAATCAAAAAATTGATAATTTCACTTTATAATAAATCACCCCTATGTACATTGGTACTCAACTAAGGAAACTACGGGATAAACGAAAACTTTCACAACAGCAAGTGGCCGACCACTTGGGCGTTGCGCAATCCACTTACTGGAACTGGGAAAGCGATGAGAGCCATTTTAGGGTAGAGTATTTGCCCAAACTGGCCGAGATATTACAAATAGATGCCACTGCGTTGATTGACACGGGTTCTAAAATGGATGAAGTTATCTTTGAAGAATTTAAAGGCACGGGTAACATGGAGTTGCAGTTGGACCGCAAGCTTTCAAACAAACGTGTTTATCCTGCTATCGATGTGCCAGCTTCTGGTACGCGCAGAGAAGACTTATTGATGAAAGAAGAAGAACTTGCCCGCGTTTGGATTTTACGAAAATACATGAGTGACATGAATTCGGTAGAGGCAATGGAATTCCTTCAAAGCAAAATGAAAGGAACCCGCAACAACCAAGAGTTTTTGATCTCTATGAATGGGTAATGGATTTGAAGGTTTTTGGCTTAACTGTTGGCTAGTTTGAAAGCGTTTTGTGTATTACAACAATAAGTAGGAAGCTGAAGAATATAAGGATAATCAACCTATTCATAAGCCATCCCCAATTTGAGTAAAAAGTCTGGGAGTTATTAGTAAAACCAGAAACCGTAACTATATTCACTAGATCATTGGCAGGACTTATCTTTACAATATTTCCTCTCTCGTCAATCACGGCACTCAGCCCAGAGTTAGATGATTTAAAAATATATTTCGACATTTCTATGGAACGGATACGGGAAATATTTAAATACTGTCTCATTCCTTCCTTGTTTCCATTTAAGAAACCTTCACTTGCGAGCATAAAAATCACATTATGATTGTTCCACCTTTCACTTAAAAAAATTCCATTTACAGCCTCATAGCATATCGCAATGAAAGAATTTACCTCGCCATTTTCAAAATAGTCATTATTACTTTCCATCTTACCATAATTTGCAGAACTCTCGCTTAGCAAATTGAAATATTCAGGGAGGAATTCTTGAATTGGAACATAAATTTTCTTAACCTTTATAGGGATACTTTTCGTGGAATCAATTTGGATTGCCGTGTTAAGATGAGAATAATCAATTAGACCGTTGTTCATTTGATTATGGGAATTATTGCTCTCATACTTCAAAAAAATTCCCGCAATTACCTTTAACCTTTTACGATGAGAATAATTCTTTATTATCTCATATAGATTACTTCTACTAAAATCATTGAGCCAAATATTCTCTTTAAAATAAGTTTCTGGAAAAATTATGTAGTCCGTGTTTTTCATCAATCCTGAGTTCAATGCAATTTGAGCGATTTTAAACTTCGCAGTATCGGATTCGAATTTATCAGACCTAAAATTACTATTGACTAAAGCAACTTGAATTTGTTTTTTTCTATTTAGAAGTATGTCATTTGAAAAATATAAAAGTATTGAAAATAAACAGGGCAAGATCAAAATTAGGATCAAAAAGGGATTAAGTCTTTTCTTCTTGAGTGAGAGATAAACTGAGTAATTCACAATCAATATCCATAGTGATACGCCAAGAATACCAGAATACCGAACCCATTGTATCAAAATAGGATAGGCTCCGAAAACATTTCCTAACGTTAGCCATGGCCAGTTGAAATCCCAGATGTGATGGACGTATTCAAATGTTATCCAAAGAACAATAAATAGGATGTTACGGATATAAGGCATCAATTTACTTAGTCCAAAGCTCAATGAAACTGTTAGTGTCATTAATAAGGAGTTAAAAAGCATGATAAATAAACCTTTTACTCCATCCCAATCAATTAGCCAATATGTCACAATAGAATTGTAAATAAGGAACAGTAAGTACGCTTGTAGAATTTTTTTGCCTGTACTAATGTCCGAATTGAGAAGACTAAATAAAGGTATCCAAGTGAGTAATGAGAAAATAGGATTACAATACCATCCCAAAGCAACTAATACGGCAAAAATGAAGTTATTGGTGAGTGTTTTAAAAAAACATTGTCGATAAATAAAAAAGCTGCCTAATCCGAGGCAGCTTCGTAAAGCGAATTTATAGGTATTCTTAATATTTAACTTGAATGCCAGCATTTACGACTGTATAAGCGTAAAAAGAGTATGAATTTGGCGATGACCCTTTCACCTGTAAAAAATTAGCCCTTCCAATTGTTAAATTCAAATAAGCATTTTTAGGGAAATACATAACATCTTCTTGTTTGAAGCGGTAAAATGATTCATTATCTTTTACAGTTATTGCTTTAGTTTTTCGCAATCCTGTCTTGGTTTCTAAATTAATGTTTTGAGGATCTTCAGGATTATAATCTAACAAAATAACAATTCCTTTCTCATTTTTTTCATCTACATTCCAGCCAATTTCTGTACCTACCGAAATTGGTGTATACGGGACATCTTTTGTGTTCTTCATTTCTGGGCGAGTTATTTTTATAAGAGCAGGTAGGTAAATATCTGCTTGGATTGGTTCAACAGATGAACCACGCTGGGCCGGCAAAATTGGTTCTGCAATATCTACCTTAATCGTTGTACCAAATAGATTTTGTCCTTCGTTTCGATCATGATTTTCATAAGTATCGAAAGAGTGCACAAAATTATTTTTAGGGTCGTTGTTCAATGTTATCCCCCCTATCTTAAAGGAACCGCCATTGATTGGTTTTCTATTTTTATCATAAAAAAATCCTTTTACATCACCAGCTCGGTTAAAATCTTGGCTGGCTTGTGTAGTGTAGGAAGAAATACGAAGTACACCATCTGATTCTGCTGTCAAAAAATTATAATAACCCATTATACTCTCAGGTTTATCTACCTGAGCACCTGCATCACTTATTCCTTGCGCAACATCTTGATTGCATGCTTGAATAAATATCAAAGCAAAGCTTAACATTATTAGTCTAGACAAGTTTTTTCTTTTCATAGTTTTAATTTTTTAGTCACAAAGGTAGTCAGCATATTTAAATTGTAAATTCGCAAAAACAAAGCTAGTTCCTCCAAAAACCGTTTCGCTATATTCGTAATACGATCTTGTGGAAGTAAAGCGCAAATTGCAAAAGCTCTCACAACGTTCCCAAAATTGCACAGTTAAAACATACTGTACATTTTCTGGTGCGGTCATTGTGGTTTCGTACCCTACATTTTGCCAGATATGAGTATAACCGCGAGTAGGCTTGCAATATTGAGGAGGAGCTATCGGGTCTATTCTTATCTGACAAAAGTAAGTTGTGTTGAATTTAGATAAGGTACTTGAACCAGCGTAGAAAGCGGGGTCGCTGTGGTTTTGAGGCACGGAACATCCTCGCTCGATTCCTGGATATGTAAACGGAAACCTTAAAATTACTTTTAAACTAGTATCTTTAATTGGAATACAGTTAGGTGGATTACAATTTTTGTCTTTCTTAGGACACCCTCCACTAGGAGTTGCCCCTTCACCGAACGATGCTATCGGTTCTTGAAATAAAGAGACGAAAAAAACTACTAAACAAAATAAAATGAAGGGTTTAATTTTTTTCATGATTTTCATTTTTTGATTGACATGCTAATAAAATCTACCTAGAAGAACAAAGCATTTTCTAAACGACTGGCTGTAAAAAATTCATTGCCTTCGCGAGATAAAACTACGCTAAAGATTATTTGCTTTTTTATCAGCTTTAGAATAAAATTAATCAAAAAATTGATAATTTCACTTTATAATAAATCATCCCTATGTACATTGGTACTCAACTAAGGAAACTACGGGATAAACGTAAACTTTCACAACAACAAGTGGCCGACCACTTGGGCATTTCGCAGGCCACCTATTGGAACTGGGAAAACGATGAATGCCATTTTAGGGTAGAGTATTTGCCCAAGCTGGCCGAGATATTACAAATAGATGCCAATGAGTTGTTGCCAGAGGGGTCGATGGTGAAAATCGTGAACAACAACGACAATAAAGATAATTCGGTAAATGCCTTTGCGGTAAAAATGGATGGGCGAATGCTACTAGAAAAACTACTCACGAGCCTAGAAAACCAACTTGCCCTGATGGAAGAGAAGAACAAAGTATTAACAGAAAAGAACACATTATTGACAAAAGAGAATGCTCTTTTGAAGCAGTCTGTTGGTAAGAAGTAGCTTTTTGCGCTTTAATTAGCGACAAAGCGAACGCAGCACAAGAAAACTCCAGCCCCGACAAGGAACTGGAGTTAATAAAAGCAAAATAAAACTTCCTGATTATTGCGCAATTTCCGTTAGCTCATCCGAGTAAACCAGCATGGGGTTAGTGCCAATACCCGCCATGCGGAAGGCATACTCTGTACCCCGTTTAAGGTTATCAAACAAGTAACTTCTAGAGGTGCCGTACCGGGCAGTCCAAACACTTGTGGCCGTAACGGGTGCAGTGGTAAATTCAAACACATACGATTTTGCACCATCTATTTTCTTACAACGTATTTCTAAGCTACCCGAAGCGGGACCATTGAGTACTTCAAAATTTTCTGGCTTCGCTAGCACGCCAACGGGGGTAGCTGCCTTTTGCACAGCAAAACCGCTGCTTAGCGCAATACTTTCGTTGTCTTGGCAATACGTTTGCACATACAAGCCTAATAGTCGCAGTGTTTTTAATAACTCTTTGCGGGTAGCATTTTTAAGTGCTGTTGCCTCAACGCCACCATTAGGCGCTGCTATTAGCGCATCGCTATACGCTCTTGCATCGCCAGCCAATTTCTCCAAACTAGGTGTTGGGGTAGGGAAGTTAGCGTTCCCCGTCATCTTTTTCAGGATACCTTCACTTTTAGTATCCAATTGATCATCTTTCAGCTTACTGAAATTGTAAATCACCTTTACTGTTTCCATAATTTTAACTGTTTAATTGATTTTAAATACTAACGTGATAACGTGGGGCAGAAAATGGGTGTTGTGCAAACTAGGTTATTTTTTATTGCAACAAGTTGCGAAAACTGTAAAAACCGCTAATGTGAGCCAAATTTTGGCTTTTTTGCTTTATTTCAAATGTGCTTTACAATTTGGTAGAATAGAAATGAAGCAGCGTAGGGTAGATTTATATCAAAGTAATCTACACACATTTTAAAGTAAACAAGAAATGATATAAAGTAAAATAGAAATTCACCAAAATAGAATAGAAATACGATAAAGTAGAATAGAAATCTGTTAAAGTAGACATGATTTAGAATAAAAAAACTCAGTTTTACAGCATAATAAAGTATAGTTGTTACGCAGCAAACTGGAACTGTCTAAAAGAAGAAGGGAATAGTTTTATACCAGATGAGTATTGAAAATGAAATTCAGTGAAGTATAACTTTATGTGATTTCTTTGATTGACACTTTCTATTTCACTATTCTTGTAATCAATAATGATAAAAACCTCCCAGAAAAATAACTTACCAATTACTAACGGATGAAAACTATACTAACTGTCTTATCCTTTCTTATTTTTTCTACCGCTTTCTGTCAAACAAAAAGGCTCATAGTGAATGACAACATCACACTTCCCAGCGATACGGTCGAAGCAAAAGCGTTGGTTGCTTCACTCGATAACTTCTTGGTGGCAGCCCAACTGCCCAATGAACAAAACACATTTGTATTGCCAGACCAGAAATTAGAAACGTTTATTTTGTTGGATGAACTTAACGGCATTGAAAAAAGCGGCCGCTTTAAGGATGACTTTTTCTACAAACCTTACTTAACCAACTTGGTGCCTATTGAAAGCAACACTTACTTAGTGAAAGTAGCCTACATAGGCGTGAATGAGAAAAACCCTATACTTTGTGGCGACTTTGAGTTTATTGCCCACAAAACCGGGTCTACATTTTTGTTTTCTTCGCCTCTTGTGCGGAATACTGCTAACTGGAATGTAAAGAAGGGGGCTAGTAATGTTTTTGTTTTCCAAAAAACTATTAATGAGAAAAAAGTTAGTGAGTATAATGCTTTGGCTGACAACTTCGATAAAAAGCTCAATTCAAAAAACACTGTATCGAAATTTTATTTGTGCTCAAACTTTGTGGAGGCACAGCGGCTAATGGGTGTAAACTATAAACTAGAGTATAACGGTTACCCACTAAACACCTTTAGTTCAAGTTTAGATAACACCAAGCTAATAGTAATGGGCAACAACAGCGTAAACTTTGACAGCTTTGACCCTCACGACCTTTGGCACGACAGGCTAAGTTTGGTGATTGCACGAAGTAAAACAAACAAACCCGTTGACGAAGGGTGTGCTTACCTTTATGGTGGTAGCTGGGGCATTGGTTGGAAAGAAATATTTGATGAATTTATGAAGCAGATTGCCAATAAAAAAGGCGTTGATTGGATGGCACTAAAAGAAACCCCAACTTACTTTACTACTAAGGGCTTCAACAATTCTGCCGACAATATTGTGAATGCGTTGCTTGTAAAAAAAATAGAAAAGGAAAAACGGTTTGCGGGTGTTTGGGAGTTGCTCACGTGCGGTCCGCAAGAAAAGGGCAACGAAAACTATTTCAAAGCTCTTGAGAAACTTACAGGCATAACTAAGTTAAATTATAACCAGGAAGTGGAGAAACTTATTGCAGCCGAGAGGTAACAGGTGGCATTTTTATCAGAACAACGAATCGACATAGAGGCTCTTATTCCTCCCATTTCTTTTTATGAAACGCCCCTTTAAAAGCAGGGTCATCCAGCCTTTTTTGGCGATCAATCTCTCTTGCCATTAGCTGCGCTTCTTCGCGAGTGGTTTCGGCTATTTCTACCCCAGTAGGCATTTCCTTAATCGGGATTTTCAATCCTATAATTTTTTCGATCCTGCCGATATGATACACTTCCGCTTTGGTAACAAACGTGATAGCCTTGCCCACTTGTAACGCTCTGCCCGTCCGTCCAATTCTGTGAACGTAATCCTCGTATAAATTGGGCACATCAAAATTGATCACGTGCGACACGTTAACTACATCAATGCCTCGCGCAGAAACATCTGTGGAAACGAGCACTCGCAGGTTCCCTTCCTTAAATTCATTGATCGCGTTGATCCTCGTATTTTGACCTTTGTTTGAGTGGATAACACGCACCGAACCTGAAACCTTTCTTTCAATAAACTTGTAAATATTATCTGCCGATTCTTTGGTTCTGGCAAAAATCATCACCCGTTTACATTCTTCTTTTTGTAACAAAAAATCTACGAAGTTGATCTTTGTACGCATGTTCGGTACATGATACAACTCTTGCTCTACTTGCTTTGAAGGTGTTGCTTGCGGTGTTATTTCTATCCTTACGGGAAATTCTAAAAAATCTTGCGATAGCTTTTCAACTTTAGCTGGAAATGTAGCTGAGAATAATAAATTTTGCCTTTTGGATGGAATTACTTCAAATATTTTTCTGAGCTGATGCATAAAGCCCATGTCCATCATCCGGTCAGCTTCATCAAGCACAAGCGTTTTGATTAAACTTACTCCAACTATTTTTTTTAAATACAACTCCATAAACCGCCCTGGTGTGGCAACCAGAATATCCACACCATTGGCTATTTGCTCAAGTTGAGTTTTTGGACCTACACCTCCGTAGATTGCAACAATTCTTAGATCTGTATTCTTGGCTAGTATTTTTGCATGTTCCGAAAGCTGTAACACCAGTTCTTTAGTAGGACCGAGTATTAACACCCGTGGTTCATTGCCTTGCGCATATTTTACCTTCATTAACAATGGTAGCATGTATGCGGCCGTCTTTCCTGTGCCAGTTTGGGCAATGCCAATTACGTGCTGGCCAGCCGTAATTACGGGTATTGCTTTCTGTTGAATTTCTGTTGGGGCAGCGAACCCAGCATCGGCAATAGCAGTAAGCAATTGCTTATTCAGTTTGAAGGCTTCCCAAGGATTTGTTAGATTTATGGACACAAAAGTTGTATAGAAATGAGTTCAATTTTGATTTTAAATGCAAAAATAGTCAACGAAGGTAAGGTGTTTGAATCGGATGTTTTTATCAAAGGAAATTATATCGATAGAATTGCAGCTGACCTACAACATATATCTGCGGAAACGGTGATTGATGCAACAGGTCAATATTTGCTTCCTGGTGTAATCGATGATCAAGTTCATTTTCGTGAGCCAGGCTTAACACACAAAGCTACGATATACACGGAGTCAAGGGCCGCTGTTGCGGGAGGGGTTACGAGTTTTATGGAAATGCCAAATACTGTTCCACCTGCCTTTACACAAGAACTTCTTGAACAGAAGTATGCCATCGCGGCCAACAGTTCGTTGGCAAACTATTCCTTTTTTATCGGTGCCTCGAGCGACAATCTCGAAGAGGTGTTGAAGACCGATATCACAAAAGTATGCGGCCTTAAAATTTTTATGGGTTCATCTACAGGGAATTTATTGGTGGACAATCCTAAAACCCTTGAAGGTTTTTTCTCAAAATTTCCCTCCATTATTGCTACCCATTGCGAGGATGAACCAACCATTCGTACTAATACTGAACTTTTTAAAAAGGAATTTGGTGAGGATTTACCAATGAAATTTCATCCTCTCCTGCGCTCGGAACACGCCTGTTATAAGTCTTCTTCTTTTGCCTCTGCCTTGGCCAAAAAATGGGGAACACGCCTTCATATTCTTCACATTTCAACTGAAAAAGAAGTTGAGCTGTTCAGCAATGATTTGCCGCTGAAAGACAAAAAGATCACTTCTGAGGCTTGCATCCATCATCTTTGGTTTAACGATAGCGATTATGAACGATTGGGCACGCTCATCAAGTGGAATCCTGCCGTTAAAAAGGCAACCGACCAAAAAGCTATTTTTCAAGCACTTTTGGATAATAAGATAGATGTAATTGCAACCGATCATGCGCCACATACATGGGAGGAAAAACAGAATACTTATTTTAAGGCACCAAGTGGCGGACCGCTGATTCAGCATAGTCTAGTTGCCATGTTGGAGTTTTACCACCAAGGGAAGATTTCTCTTGAGCGAATTGTGGAGAAGATGAGTCACAATCCAGCTATACTGTTTAGAGTTTCAAATCGAGGTTTTATTCGTGAAGGGTATTATGCCGACCTTGTACTTGCGGATCTGAACGAATCGTGGACCGTAAGCAAATCCAATATCTTAGCTAAATGCGGTTGGTCACCGTTTGAAAAAATTGAATTCAAATCTAGCGTTAAAAGCACAATTGTTTCTGGTCATTTGGCGTATCACAATGGTAAATTAGAGGAAATACAATTAGGCCAACGGCTACTCTTCGAAAAATGATTTTTTGCAAATTGGTCATGTCTGGCTACATTTGCGATCCAAATTACACGGTGGATGTAGTTCAGTTGGTTAGAATGCTAGATTGTGATTCTGGAGGTCGCGGGTTCGAGCCCCGTCATTCACCCCAAGAAAAAGCCCTAATTTTAGGGCTTTTTTAATTATCTCAAATCAAGTTAATTAATAAAAAACTTAAATTCGTGAGTGGTTTCATTGGAAGAATTCAAATCAGCACCGATCGAATCAAAAATTAAACTTCTTTACGAGAAGGGTACTTAGTCGTCCCTTAAAAACTCAATTTTAGGATTAGAAGATTTTGGATTTGTGATTTTGTGGTTTTAACGAGCGAAAAAAGGCAATTAAAAAGTTGGGCTAAAAAGACAAGTGGATTTACTTTC
>JBIKRT010000133.1:0-8736 GCA_044349005.1 Cyclobacteriaceae bacterium | reverse complement strand
GGAAAGTAAATCCACTTGTCTTTTTAGCCCAACTTTTTAATTGCCTTTTTTCGCTCGTTAAAACCACAAAATCACAAATCCAAAATCTTCTAATCCTAAAATTGAGTTTTTAAGGGACGACTACTTAGTTTTGAATTTCAAAAAAACAATCGATATGATCACAAAAAAGGAAATTCAAAGTAAAGTTCAGGAATCTGTAGAACAGGCGATAACCAAGATCGAAACTAGCCAACCTTCGAAAAAGACTCAAAAAATTATCAAAAAGTCAAGTAAGAAATTGGCTTCATCGATTAAAAGGGACTTGAAAAAGACCTCGAAGCAGCAAACGAAAGTTTCTAGCAAAGACAACCCAAAGTCAAAAAAGAAATCTAAAAAGCAGATAGAACTGGTTGCTTAGGAAAAAAAGCGAACTGATTATCATCGCGATAGAAGAAAAGCGATGGTAATCGGTTTACGCCAAATTGTGAAATACGTTCTGAACGTCATCATCGGCCTCCAGCGTTTCCACTAGTTTCAATACTTCGTCTTGTTCTGCTTCGCTTAACTCTTTTGTAGCACTTGGTATATATTGTAATTCTGAGCTTTTCGCTTCCAGGTTTTTTGCTTCTAGAAATTTGAGCATATGGCCGAACTCGTTGAATGAAGTGTAAACAATTGTTTCTTCTTCGTCTGTTTGAATATCTTCCGCCCCTGCGTCTATTAAATCAAGTTCTAATTCTTCAAGATTTAGCTTGCCAAGCGCAAATTTGAAAACGCCTTTGCGTTCAAACATGAAAGCCACAGAACCAGAGTTGCCCATACTGCCTCCGTTTTTCGAAAAGATGAGACGGACGTTTGCGACCGTACGCGTTGGATTATCCGTGGCGCATTCAACCACTATGGGCACACCATGTGGCGCATATCCTTCATAAATAACTTCTTGAAAATCTTTTTCTTCCTTTGACGATGCTCGTTTAATGGCCGCCTCCACCCGATCCTTAGGCATATTCATACCTTTCGCATTTTGGATTACCATTCGAAGCTTTGGATTATTCTCAGGCAACGGGCCACCGTGTTTTACCGCAATTGATATATCTTTGCCAATTCGAGTAAAGCCTTTCGCCATCTTATCAAAACGGGCAAACATTTTATGCTTTCTCTTTTCAAATACGCGTCCCATGATTTTTAAATTAAGAACGTAAAAATAGTGGTTTTAATGAATCAGAAAACCTGATTGCGTTGAGAATTTGATGGTCATGCAAGAAGGCTCCTATTGTAAAAGGTAAAATGCTACTTGCGGGAAGTCAAATTGGATAATGCCCATCAATGATTTCATATACTGCGATAAGAACTTATTTTTCCACTGGCGATTCGTTGCGCTTGGGAAAGTTGAAGAGTAGCGAAGTAATAATAGGGGCGAAGAAAATCATCATCGTCAAAACTGAAATTAATAGCTCTACATTCGAGTCTTCTCCTAATTTACTGATTATTGAATCAGGTTGGTAGTGAATTAATAGTGCTAATAGTAGCTTGAGCGAAAGCATGAAAATCACGATAAAAGCAGAAGTTTCAAGAAAACTATACTTCTCCATTAACTTCACAAACCATTGAGCAATGAATCGCATGGCTAATATGCCAATGAAGACGCCTACATAAATCAAAAGAATATTAGGAGTGAAGGCTACAGCTGCAAACACATTATCGATTGAAAAGGCCATATCCATTATTTCGACTAGAATGACAGTGCACCAAAACGTGCCGATCTTTTTATAGAAGAATTGATAGACACTGTTATTGGATTTGTTAATCTCCCCATCGTCCTCCATATCTTCCTTTATTTTTGCGATCGAGTAGACTACGTACGTTAAATAGATTCCAGACAGTATTCTAAATGTCCATAATGCTGCTACACTTATAGAGCCACCGTTTTGAATCAAAAATAGTAAGGCAGATAAACTGAGAAATCTAAAAATTAACGAGCCTAGCTCACCCAATTTCAATTGATGCTTAAATTGATCAATTACTAGCCAAAGTAGGTAAAGACCACCAATTGGCTTCAGCCACCAGAAGCCAATCAAATAAGATGCAAAGATCATCGCTAAGCCACGAAAGGCGTAAGCACCTAAAATGCCATAACGAAGTGCCCTGCTTCGTTGCTCTTTAGGCAAATCGATAACCAAAGTAGCCAGCACTGCCGCATTGTCTACGGAGAGTAAACTCTCTATTATAATTAAGTTCCCAATTACAGCGAGTGCCGGTAGTGGATTGTTAAGAATTTCCTGAAGTAATTCGTTCATTGCTACTAAATTTTTGTTATGCTAACTCCCTTAAATCAACGGGAACAACCCTTGATACGCCTTTCTCCACCATGGTAATCCCATAAATCACATCCGTGCTAGTCATTGTGCGTTTATTGTGAGTTACAATCACAAACTGACTGTCTTTACTGAAGTTTCTAATGATGTTATTAAACTTATCTATGTTGGCATCGTCAAGAGGGGCGTCTACCTCATCAAAAATACAAAAAGGTGCTGGTTTCAAGAGATACATTGAAAACAAAAGTGCAGTAGCGGTGAGTGTCTTTTCTCCGCCTGACAACTGGTTGATAGTGAGCGGCCGCTTTCCTTTTGGTTTAGCCACTATTTCAATATCACAATCCAACGGTTTGGTAGGGTCAGATAAACGTACATCACATTCATCTCCTTCGGTAAATAAGGATCGGAACACCTTAATAAAGTGTTCTTTTATTTTCGCGAAGGCGTCTAGAAAGGTTTCGCTGGCAACCGCCTCAATTTCGCCAATGGTACTAAACAATGATTCTTTCGCTTTTATCAGGTCTTCTTTTTGTGCGTTGATAAAATCGTTCCGCTCCTTTATTTCATTATACGCTTCCATTGCCATGGGATTAATTGGCCCCATGTTGTCCAGCTTTTCCCTCGTTTTAGCTACTTGCTCTCTTATTTTGTCTTCGTCTGCTTTAGCCAATTCTTCACTTTCTTCTGGCGTGGGATCAGTAATAATGGCATCGAGATCTACATTGAATTCAACTGACAGCCTTTCCTTTACAGAATTTAACTTCAATTTACTTTCGTTCAATTCATTTTGGTGCTGCATCAGTAGAGAGTCAATATTCTGCCGTTGATGTTGAATTTCCCGTAAGTCTTTTTCAAATTGGTCGATCTCGCCTCGTCCTGAATAATACTCTTTTTCTGCTTCATTCAACCCTTTCTCCATTTCCTCTTTCTCAGAATACATGGCAAGCAACTCATCATCGTTAAGCAGGGTGTTCTCGCTAATTACACTCACCTCTTGATCATTCTTAGCGAGTTCAAGCGAGTTAACTTCCAATCGCTTATCGCTCTGTTCCATCGATTCGCGCTTGAAATGAATTTCCTGTTCTACACTTTTAACGCGATTTTCTTGCTGATGGAAAAAGATATTTTGCTCGTTAAACGAAGATGATTTTTGGGTCAGCAATTCATTTTGTGAAGAAACATCGGTAACCATTACTCTCAATCTTTCCTCTTGCTGACTGAGTTCATGCTGAGCCATTGCAGCTTTTGGCTTTAAATCATCTATCTCGGTTTTGAGCGACTCAATTTTTTCTAGTATATCTTCCCTTCGCAAATCCGCGTTGCTTAGCATACTGCTAAATTGCTCACGCTTAGTTTTTACGGAAATGAACTCATCGTTTACTAGTTTAACTGCGTTTTGAGCTTCCTCTATTTGTTGCTTCAATGTGTTATTGCGAAGCCGCTCCAACTCCCGCTGGCGGTCGAGTAAACTTTGCCTGATGCCCTCCGATTTTTTCGAAAGATCTTTGATCTCAACGTCTAGTCTTTCTAAATTTTTTGCGCGGCCAATTTTCTTGCCCTCAAATAGACCGACTGATCCACCTGAGAGGCTGAACTTTCTTCGTGTAACCTTTCCGCTCTTGGTTATGAACGTATCGTCTCCCGAAGGTATCGCTCGAGGATCGCCATCGAAAATGTAAACACGATCCAAAATAAACGACATGAGTTTAGAGTACTTAGGATCAAATTCAATAATCTGGGTAGCGGGAAATGCCTGATTGTAGACCTGAACTTGGGAGGATTGAAATTTCTCGAATGCATCTAATATGAAAAAATTTGCCTTTCCCTTACTAGCATCGCTGAGTATGTTAATGGCTTCATACGCTTCCGATTCGTGTTGAACGATGTAGTAATTGAGGTAGGGCTCGAGGTAGTTCTCAATGGATACACGGTATTCTTCTGAGGTGGATAGAATATCGGATAGGAGAGGGGCGTTCTTCGTCCAACCAATATTTTTCTTTAAGAATTTTATTGCTTCCGGAAAGCCTTCTAGGTTTTCTACCAGCGATTTTGTTAGCTGATATTCATTCTGTTTAGCGTCCAACTTTCGGCTGGTGCTATTCATCTCTTCGCGAATCATGTCAATGGTTTTTTCCAGTGAGCCAATCCGTTGAATGATGTCTTCTTCTTCTCGTTTAATTTTTTCTAAGTAGGAATTTTTTTGACCGATTTCTTCTTCTAGGTAAACAAGCTTTTTTTCGAATTCAGCTACGCTTGTGCTTTGTTGCTGCGTATCGGTGGAGGCCCGCTCAAGTTCTTGACGGAAGGAAGAAATTTGTATTTCACGTATCTCCAGTCCTTTGTTTAATTGAAATGATTCTTCCTGTTTCGTTCGGTGAAGTTGGCGGAGCGCATCGGCTTCGCCTTGCAACGTATAAGTGGCCGCTTTCTGCAACTCATAGTCGTTTTTTAAATTCTCAAGGCGGGCAGAAATTTCATTGAATATCGCTACCGCAGAGTCCCGTTCGGCCTCCAAACTTTGAATACTGAAACGGGCTCGCTCATTGCTCTTTCTGTCTTGGTCAATTTGATCGCGCAACGTTGCTGACCGGTCGTTTAAATAGCGAAGGCGCTCATTTTTTAATTGCTTTTCATTTTCATGCTGACGGATTTTACCTACGTATTCGTTGATTGTTTTCTGCCGAGACGAAAGTGTTTTTTCCTTTAGAATTAACTCCGATTTTGATTTTTCAATTAACGCCTCTTTCTCACCAATTTCGGCCGCCAATTTACTTTTGCGGTCTTCTTCGGTTTCTATTTGCTTGGTAATGGTGTTGAACCTGTCCTTCTGTTTGTTGACCACCACCTTTGCCAGGTGTATACTTTTTTGCTTGTAGTCTTCTTTAATTTTATAATATGTTTCTGTTTGTTTAGCCTGCTTCTCCAGGCTTTTCATATTTTTTTCAATCTCGAAAAGCAAGTCGGCCACGCGTTCCAAATCCGCATCGGTGTCTTCCAGCTTTTTGAGCGTTTCCTTTTTGCGCTTCTTAAATTTCGAAATGCCCGCGGCTTCTTCAAATAACGATCTTCTAGAATTATCGCGATCATTTAAAAGATCATCCACCATGCCCAACTCAATAATGGCGTAGCTGTTGCTGGCCACCCCTGTATCTAAAAATAAATTGGTGATGTCTTTTAAGCGACAGGCAACGCCATTTAATAGGTATTCGCTCTCACCGCTTCTATACAACCTTCTGGTAATCGTTATTTGTGAATATTCGGTAGGGAGAATGTTTTTCGTGTTGTTAATCGTAAGCGAAACCTCCGCCATCTGCAATGCAGATCTATTGTTGGTTCCATTGAAAATGATGTTCTCCATTTTCTCAGAGCGAAGTGCACTTGTTTTCTGCTCCCCCAACACCCAACGAATGGAATCCACCACATTCGATTTGCCGCACCCATTTGGGCCAACAATGCCGGTGATGCCTTCGTCAAAATTGATAACTACTTTGTCAGCAAAACTCTTAAATCCCTTAATTTCTAACTTCGATAGTTGCATACACGTAAGCTTCTTCTATTTCTACTATTACTCTAAAGTAACCTTTTCTTGTTCTTTTTATGAAATTCCACAGGCAAAGTGGGCAAAGATAAGGGTACAACTGGCATTTGGAAAAAATGATATTCCCAAAGCATCCACAATTTTAAATTCTGCAGACAGGTTTTTTTTGATAAAAAATGGTAGGCTGTCAATTCGGCAGAAAATCTGGTTTTGCTCCTTAAATATCCAACTTGCATTTTCTCCAGGTAAGCTTCGGGTAAGCTCTAAGTAAGCTTCGATGTCAGATTTTGATTAACATACGAGCCGTTTAATCAGGCGGTTTTCCGAATTTGCTCACGATCGATTTGACCCAAAAAATGGCATTTTCGATTTTTTTGCTTAAGTTTGAAAATTATGGATATTCAGTTTTGGATTTGGTTAGCCATTATTGCTGTCTCTTTTATTGCGAGGGCAATGAAGAAGAAAGAAGCAGACGCTGGTGAGCCGGGGAGGCCGAATAAGCAGGAACCGCCGGGCCCGGTTTCCTTTGAGGATTTGTTACGAGAGATTCAGGAGGCAAAAGCCCCAAAGCCAACGGCTAAGCCAGTTCCGGTTCCGGTAACACCAGTTGAGTATGCTGACTACCGAGAGGTAAATAAGCAAGAGCCAGCCGTGCTGGAAAGCGTAAAACCAATTTACGTTCCATCGGAACGAACCAATGAAGTGTATGAAAATGCAAAAGCAGCCGCTTTTACGAGGCCGTCATTAGAGGAAACCATGAAACTGGAGGATACCGTTGTGCGGTATGATCGGTTTAAGCAATACGGACAGCAAGAGCGATCTTTTTTAGGAGATTTCGTAAAAGAACTCAACGATCCTAATAAATTGAAGAGGGCTTTTGTGTTAAATGAGGTATTAATGCGGAAATTTTGAAATATTTTTATACTTTTGGTTTGTCATTGGGTGAGGCTTCGTTAATTTCTGAGGTTTATTTTTTGCAAGCGGCATCCACAAAGCATTTTTTGGACAGGGTTACTTATTATTTTTTGAGGTTATTTAAGGTTTTTAATTGATTTCAGATGACAGTATTACAAGGCAGGATTGGTGTGTTAAATTCTCTCCTTATTTCGGGCGGAGTTAACTTTTTTGTTAGCCTAACTAATTTCTTAAAGTCAATTGGATAAACGGCTTAAACATATCAGAGTTTATATAGGGATTGCCTTAACAGTCCTGTTTTTTTCTTTTGGGTCAAAGGAGGCTAGTGCGCAAGCGACTATTAGCCCAGTCATTGTAAATTCCTGCGGGTCTGATAACAATGGTTCAATCACAATTACGGTTACATCAGGTGTTGCTCCATTCACGCTCAACGGCATAGTCGGATTTTCTCCGTTTGTATTTATCCTAACTACACCGGTGCCACTTACATTGAATACTCCTTATACGGTTTCGGGCATTGCTCCGAACACCAGTATTTCGATTAGCGTGAGAGACGGGAATGGCATAGATAACAATACCTCAGTTTCTCTTCTAGCCACTCCTAAAATAACTGCTGTTTCAAGCACAAAAACCAATAACACAGATAATTTTTGTACCTCCCCTAATGGTTCTATAACACTCGGCTCATTTACTGGAGGCACGGGGCCTTATACATATTCTTGGACAGGTCCAAGTATCAACGCAGGAAATCAGAATCTCAAGGACTTAACTAATCTTCAAGGAGGTTCTTACGTTGTGACAATAACTGACCTTAGCGCAAATGTTTGTTCGTTTACAGCACCAGCGATTGTTATAGCAGATCCGCTTCCAGTTCCGTTTGCGATTTCTGGGCCTGCGGCTGTTTGTAGCGGCACGAACCCTTCAATTGTGGTCAGCAACACTGACTTTGACGTGGTTTATACGGTCCTCGAAGGGGCTACTCCTGTTGCAACGTATACTGAATTATCCGCTGGGGGGGCAACGAATGTTTCTATTCCTATCTCTGGATTATCGCTGGGTTCTCATACATTTAGCGTGAGTGCTTTGTTGACGGGGAGTTCTTGTAGCCCTAAATCAAATACCAATACGAATGTAACGATTAATGTTGATGAGGCACCTACAACTTCGGATGCAGGGTCTGATCAGGCAATTTGTGTAGGTTCATCCGCTACTTTGGGTGCAAATGTGCCTGGTGTTGGGCTTGGAGCTTGGAGTGTAACGGGGCCAAATAATTCTGTTTCTCAATTTAGTAGTTCATCTGCACCAAACGCGGTATTTACGCCAGCAGGTGGAGCTGGAGTTTACACGTTGACTTGGACAATTACTAGTGGAACCTGTCCGCCTTCTGCTTCTAGTTTGACGTTGACTGTAACCCCTAACAATACGGTATCGCTTAGTTCAGCAGTGGGTACGAATGCTCAGACGGTTTGTATCAACAGTGCGTTGACCGATATCACCTATGCTACTACCGGTGCCACGGGAGCTACCTTTGCTGGGCTTCCGGCAGGAGTTACTGGTTCGTGGTTGGCCAATGTAGCCACGATCACAGGCACGCCAACGGTAGCTGGAAATTTTGCTTATACGGTTACTTTGACAGGTGGCTGCGGTTTGGTTTCGACCAACGGCACAATCACGGTGAGCCCTGACAATACGGTATCTCTTAGTTCAGCGGTAGGCACAGATGCTCAGACAGTTTGTATCAATAGTGCGTTGACCAATATCACCTATTCTACTACCGGTGCCACGGGAGCAACCTTTGCTGGGCTACCTACTGGAGTTACTGGATCGTGGTTGGCTAATGTAGCCACGATCACAGGCACGCCAACGGTAGTTGGCAATTTTGCTTACACGGTTACCCTGACAGGCGGTTGCGGTTCAATTTCGACCAATGGAACGATCACTGTAACACCTGACAACACAGTATCGCTTACTTCAGCATCGGGTACGGAC
>JBIKRT010000009.1:0-83907 GCA_044349005.1 Cyclobacteriaceae bacterium | reverse complement strand
TGTAAGCATAAAAAATCTGCAAGGTTTTAAAGATAAAACCCGACTTTCTTGCAGATTGTTTCAACTCAATTCGATCGATTTTATTCAAAAACTAATCCCATTGGGCTTTTTAAGGAGTGACTACTTAAAGTCTCTATAATCCTTTCATTAGAACACCACAACTCAAGTCGATTGTAATAATTGTTCTCATGTGATTCCTCTATTTTATAATCGGCTATTTCGAAATAGTCAACTCGCCTTAAAAATTCAATATCAAATAGTTAACAATCGGGTAATCATGGATTGTGTAACTAGAAAACTAATCCGTACGCAGCAAATCTCGAATCCCCTGAAATAAGTTATTACCCTTCAAAAAATATTTGCAATGAAAATTAAAAAACTTCTCGATCGCAATCAGAATCTATTTATTGCCTGGTGCTTAGTGGCCTCGTTTGGCACTTATTTTTGCATGTACGCGTTTCGTAAACCCTTTAATGCAGGGCTTTATAGCGGTTTATTTTTAGGTGGGCTTGGCTACAAATCTGTTTTAATAATTAGCCAAGTACTAGGCTACACATTTTCTAAATTCTTCGGAATAAAAGTAATTTCAGAGCTAAAAGCTGGTGCAAGAGTTCGCCTCATACTTATGTTGATCTTCTTTGCCGAAGGGACACTATTTCTATTCGGGTTAGTGCCACATCCCTATAATTTTGTTTTCTTATTTCTTAATGGCCTGCCCTTGGGGATGGTTTACGGAGTTGTATTTAGCTTTTTAGAAGGCAGGCGTTTTACGGAAATGATTGCCATGGGAATAAGCATTAGCGTGATTGCAGCATCCGGTATTTTAAAAACTACTTACTTTGAAGTAAGAGAAATACTACCCTCCGTTACGGAGTTTTGGATGCCTTTTACTATAGGGCTAATTTTTCTTCCACTTTTTCTGCTTTTCGTCTGGATGTTATCTGTGATTCCCGCACCTACAAAAGAAGATCAGAGACTTCGCAGCGAACGCAAGCCAATGAGTGCGAATGACAAGCGGGAGGCGTTACGCGAATTTGGTTTTCCTATTTTTTGCTTTGTAGCTGTTTACACACTCCTTACTATGTGCCGCGATTTTAGGGATAACTTTACGGTAGAAATATGGAACGAAATTGATGCCCATTGGACGAGTAGTAGGTTGGCTCGCACGGAACTAATATCCGGTTTTATGATTCTTATTTTTATAGGAGGAGCATCCCTCTTCAAAAGTAATGTAAAGGGTTTTCGGTATATCTCAGGCATTATCATTTTAGGCCTTTTAATTTCAGGAACCGTTACCCTCCTATTTAAGGCTGGTATAATGGATGGCTATTATTGGATGTTATGGATAGGAATTGGAATGTTTCTCTCTTACATCTCTATACAAACAACTGTTTTCGAGCGGATGATTGCCTTATATAAAATAAAAGCCAATGCTGGTTTCTTTGTGTACATCTGCGACAGTATCGGTTATTTAGCGAGCGTGGGGCTGTTGCTTTACAAAGAATTTTTTATGAGCAACAACAAATGGTCGGATGTGTTGATACGATTAAATTTATTGGTTGCGGTAAGTGGAATTCTCTTAATGGCAGCAGCAGGCTATTTCTTTTGGAAACATAAGGCACGGTCAAAGTAAGAACCTTTGCTAACAAAAAATTATTTAAAAATCGTAACTATTAATTTGAAATTGATTGAATTTTACTATGTAAACTAACTTCTTTTGTAGAGTAATTTAGGTGTTAAATTTTCTTTAATTTTAAAAGATGAAGCTGAATAGCTTGAAGAATTTTATAAACGAAAGTTTGAATGGATACCGGATAACTTCCTCCATGATATTGGGCATCTCAATCTGCTTAGGTGAGAACCATTGGTAGAAGGCAAGCCCAACTCCAATACAGAAAAAGAGATCACGGGAGCGCGGTATACAGAACAAATGGAGAAAGCGACTGGATTGTAGTAAAAACCATCAATCTAAATTACTCATTCAAAGTAAAAATGGCGATCAATTGCCTTTGAACCATTATGAACAATGCAAAAGGCCGATTTTTTCGCTTTTGAACGTTTCCTGGATCAGCGTAAACAACGGTAGCAGAATTAAAACTCGAAAAATTTCTGCAGTAAGGAGACAAAATTAAACTGCCATTCTGCTTGATTGCAACAAATTTAGTTTTGTCATCGTTCAAAGGAAACCTTTGTTATGACCTTTTTCTAAAAAATCTATTCAAAACTAACCTTACTTCGTCAAAATAAAAAAACGCCTATGAAAAAACTACCACTCTCCATTATTTGTCTCATGGCTATTGCAGAGGCATTTGCTCAACCCGGATTAGTAAACCCAGAAAATATTAACATTCCATACAAAAAGGTAGTGTTAGATAACGGTCTTCGCCTGATTATCCACGAAGATCACAAAGCACCCATTGCAGCAGTAAATATTTGGTACCATGTTGGCTCAAAAAATGAGAAACTTGGTAAGAGTGGATTTGCGCATCTGTTTGAACACTTGATGTTCAACGGAAGTGAAAATAATAACAGCGATTATTTTAAAGTATTGGAATCCATTGGTGCCACGGACTTGAACGGCACTACCAGTACAGACCGCACCAATTACTTCCAAAATGTGCCCGTCTCTGCGTTGGATCAAGTGCTTTGGCTGGAGTCTGACAGGATGGGGCATCTATTGGGAGCTATTGACCAAGCCCGATTAGATGAACAACGTGGGGTAGTTCAAAACGAAAAACGCCAAGGCGATAATCAACCTTACGGCAAGGAAGAGGAAATTGTATTTAAGTCTATTTATCCAGCTGGCCATCCCTACTCGTGGGGCGTTATCGGTTCCATGCAAGATTTGAACGCAGCTTCTTTAGACGATGTGAAAGAGTGGTTCAAAACGTATTATGGCGCAGCAAATGCCGTACTCTCCATTTCTGGTGACATCAATACCGAAGAAGTTATCGCCAAAGTAAAAAAATACTTTGGCAACATTCCCGCTGGTCCCTCTTTAATAAAGCCAGAAGTAAATGTACCCAAGAGATTAATAGATACCCGCCAATCATACGAAGATAGGATAACCGAACCACGAATCAGCATGTATTGGAACACCCCCCAATGGGGCACACCGCAGGCCGATTATTTAACCTTGGCGGCTCGCATTCTTACCAGCGGAAAAAGTGCCCGCTTGTTCAAAAAACTGGTGTATGAAGATCAAACAGCAACGCGGGTTAATGCTTATAACGATGCTCAAGAAATTTCAGGGGAGTTTGTGCTCTCGGCACGGGTTAAACCCGGAAACGATCCTGCAAAAGTGGAAACCGTAATAAATGCAACCCTTGCAGATTTTATTGAGAAAGGCGTAACACAAGAAGAACTTGATAGAGCTAAATCCGAATACTATGCGCAAGTGATCAAAGGACTTGAGCGCATTGGTGGATTTGGTGGTACATCGGATATACTTGCGGAATCGGAGGTATTTGGAGGTTCACCCGACTACTACAAAAAAAGCTTGGCTTGGATAGCGCAAGCTACTACCACCGATATTCAAAAAGCCGCAAAAGAGTGGCTTTCATCTGGCAAACTCGTGGTGTTAGCAAATCCTTTTCCTAATTACCAAGTTTCCGGTATAGAGGCCGACCGTACCAAACTTCCTGCATTAGCAACCCAGCCTACTTCTTCTTTCCCTGATCTTCAAACTGCTACGTTAAAAAATGGCTTGAAAGTGGTGCTTGCGAAACGGATCGGGGTACCTAATATTTCAGCCACCATTATGATAGACGCTGGCTATGCTGCCGACCAATCGGTAAAGGCGGGCACGGCAAGCTTGGCGTTGAACTTGCTAGATGAAGGCACCAAGAGCATGGATGCACTTCAAATCAGCGATAAACTTCAAACGCTGGGCGGAAGTATAGCCTCTTATTCCGATCTGGATGTTTCGTATGTTTCGCTAGGTGCATTAAAACTTACCTTTGAGCCTGCCTTGGATGTGCTGGCGGATGTCGTGTTAAACCCTGCTTTTGCCAATAAAGAGTTTTCACGTCTAAAAGAACTGCAACTCAATACCATTAAGCGCGAAGGAACACAGCCCTTTCAAATGGCGATGCGCGCCATGCCTAAATTTTTGTACGGCAAAGGCCATGCCTACGGCAATCCGCTAACGGGAAGTGGATATGTAGAGTCGGTGGCCGCCATTACGCGCGAAGACATTGTTACCTTTTACAATACATGGTTTAAACCCAATAACGCCACCATCGTTGTTGTGGGCGATGTAGAGTTGAATACACTTATTGCATCTCTTGAAAAGCGGTTCGGTGTCTGGAAAAAAGGTGAAACGCCTAAAAAGAATATTACGCCCGGTGCTGGAGGCAAGGGCAATACGCTCTACCTAATCGATAAACCAGAATCACAACAGTCGGTAATTATGGCTGGTTACTTAACCGAACCTTACGGGAAGGTTTCGGAGATAGCAAGGGAAGCTATGCTGAGTGTTTTTGGTGGCGATTTTGTATCGCGATTGAATATGAATTTACGCGAAGACAAACACTGGTCATACGGGGCGGGAAGTATTTTATGGGATGCAAAAGCACAACGACCTTTGTTGGCCTACGCACCTGTGCAAACCGATAAAACTAAGGAATCAGCACAGGAAATAATAAAAGAATTCAAGGCTTTTGTGGGCGACAAGCCAGTTACCCAACAAGAATACGAGCGCACCAAAAATAACACAAGCCTTCAGTTACCGGGTCGCTGGGAAACAAACGATGCAGTAAGTAACTCCGTTCAAGAGATCGTAAAATATGGCCTTGCCAACGACTATTACAAAACATTCGATAAAAATGTCAGGGCACTTTCGTTAGAAGACATTCAAAAAGTAAGCAAGCAATTAGTACAGCCCTCAAAGCTTACATGGTTTGTAGTAGGCGATAAAGAAAAAGTCATAAAAGGTCTCAAAGAAGTTGGCTTTGACGAAATCGTGGAAATAGATCCCGATGGCAACACCGTGAAACCCACCGAGCCTACCAAAACAAATACTAAGAATTAGAAACTGTCTTTGTTTTAATAGTGAACTTTTTTTTAAAGGAAGCTGGTCATGTGCCAGCTTCCTTTTTAAATATCAACAAAAGGCAATTAAGTGGAGTGAAGTTTATACGATTGATCCATCAGTAACGCCTTAAGTCCTGCTGCGCAGTAAATTTGATTTTCCATCAGTGGAGTTAAATTGTTTAATGATACAAAAGGTCGATTCCGTAGAAGTATGATGGGATTGGCTCGTTGAAATAAACGTTGACATTTCAATTGGATACTTCTCCATTAACTTAGGGTACACCTTTTTCTTAAATTGACCGAGGGGAACTAACGTGTTATCGTAAAGAGTGAAGTAGTCAAAATCGTATGCTTCATTAACCTCATTTTCAGCGGTCTTTTTATGGTATCTCCGAAGCACCTTAATATTTCCTTGTATGACTATTTCGAAAAACTTTGCGGTTTCAAAAAAATCGTGAGATTTAATAGAAAGGAACTGTCGATTAATATCTGCATCTCCATCATAAAATCGATAATAAGAAACCTGGTGCGCAGGCAACGCGCGGATTCCTTCGCTGCTTTTTACAAGTATGAGGTCGTGAATTGGTTTCTTTGATATTTCTCCAACCAAAACTTTATTGGTATTCAACACCACCGAACCAGAAACCCAATCATGTTGAGCCTGAGTAAAACCAATGAAAACAAGTATGAACGCTAGTGGATAAAGAATTTTCATAACTTCATGTTAAATTTTATTAACATGAAGTTAACAATTAAATAATATTAAGACAACACAGAACTTAGCTTATTTCTAAAACATTCAAAATTTCTGGAATATGATCGATCAAATGGGTGTGCGGCTCCCACTCCAACTGCTCGCGCGTAAACGCTCCGGAAGTTATTCCGATCACAAAACCGCACCCAGCGGACGTCCCTTCGTGTAAGTCGGACGCTGTGTCTCCGACTTTGGCTATCAACTTCGCATCCGTAACCCCAGTAAGTTCCATCACCTTATAGATCAAATCCGGAAAAGGCCTACCACGCTCCACTTCGTCACTCGTTACACTTACATCAATCAAATTCTTTTTTACCCAACCCATTCGTTCAAGTACCACGTTGGTAATAATCCTATCAAAACCTGTGTCAATGGCCACTTTAATGCCGGCTTCTTTAAGTTTCTTAAAGGTGGTACTTACACCTTCCTTTTCAGAAACCTGAAGATCTGTTTTATAAAAATCTACCATCTTAGCGACAAAACTTTGATGAATGGAATCGATTAATTCGCCAGTGATCAATTGATATTTCTTCTCTTCCAGGAGTTGTTTGATAGCATCCGGTTTGGGAATACCCATTACGCTATTGGCTTCCTCAATTGTTATGTCAACACCCTCCTTTTTTAGCGCATATTGCAGTACTTTATGAACGTCTTTGTTGTCATATACAGTGGTGCCTGCCAAATCAAAAACAACTATCTCAACTTTCTTCATTCTTTTAGGAAATAAACAACCAATGAGAAAAAAACAATAACTACCCGCAATGTCTGCATTTCAATCTTAAAATAAAGATGGCTTTTGTTAATCTTTTATTAATTGATTTGATTTTACCGCGGCAGTTTCGGTTCTTATCTTTAAGCTAAAATAGTTATATGGAAGAATTTCAAATTGAGCAAGTGGTTGAAGAAGTTTTCTCTTTGTACGAACAGTTTGGCAATGAAGAATACCATGGCGAACCAGTTTCACAACTCGAACATATGTCGCAGTCTGCCGAACTTGCCATAAACGGGGGGCATACCGATGAAGTGATATTGGCGGCCTTCTTTCATGACATTGGCCATATCTGTGTGCAAAAAAATACAAACAACACGATGGGCGAGTTTGGTATCAAAAGCCACGAAAAAATTGGCGCTGATTTTTTGCGCAGTAAAGGATTTCCTGAAAATATTGCCCGGCTGGTTGAGAACCACGTACAGGCAAAGAGGTATTTAACATTCAGTAACCCTTCCTATTACGTTGGCCTTTCTGCAGCGAGCAAACAGACCTTGGAATTCCAAGGCGGTGTTATGACAGCTTCCGAAGCAAAGGCTTTTGAAGAAGACCCTTTATTTGAACTCAGTATCTTGATGAGAAGATGGGATGAACTCGGGAAGGAAATGAACATTCCAGTAATTGATTTGGCATTACTTCGCGAGAAAACAGCAAGAGTATTGAATCATGCCCGAACACTAATGGCCTGAATTTCTCTTCAATCCAATAATAGCTACTAGCATAAGCGCTAAAAAAAAATAATCTGACGTTTTAGTAGGTTCTTTAAATACAGCTACTTCTATGATTTTGACCCCCGCGAGCGCAACGGCCATCCAAACCGCAAACGCTGTGGACGATGGAATGCCCTTCATAGCGATCGAAAAACAGTAAATGTTGCCAATGCCAAAAACAACGTAGCCAATAAATGGGAGTATAATCAATACGTCATGCATGGGTTCATTTGTAATGGATTGAATGGAAATGCCTTTTAATTTCTGGAAACTAATAAACTTTAGGCTGAACATCCAACCTACTTCGAATACGGAGGCAACAATCAAGTAAATCCATGCTATCATAAAATCCGATCTTTCATTTTCTGAGAAGACGAAGATCGAATTACCTCTGCACACCATCGCAAGATGTTCTGACGAAGGTCAAGATAATTAGCCCAAAACTTATACTTGCGCAAAGTATCTTCATCAAAGCGTTTCACAGAAAAAATATGCTGAAAAAAATAGTCTTTCGGATACTTATAATACAAACCGAAATCGAGCGGCTTTTTGTCTGGCAAGTACGCAGAACCGAACATCCAATCCCAAAATGCAAACTTTGTTGAGTAATTAGAATAGAAAACCTCTCGTCCTTTCGCATGATGCCACTGATGCATCTCAGGACCATTAATGAAGTATTGCCATTTGCCTGATTTCACATCAATATTAGAATGAATGTACATTCCCCACACAGCATCGATACATGCTTTGATAGGAACGACCATTGGATTTGCCCCTAACAGAATAATGGGTGCAAATTCAATGGTTTGATTGATGATGATTTCTACCACATGTGAACGCGATCCAGCAATCCAATCTACTTGCGTAACAGAATGGTGAGCTTCGTGTGTGCGCCAAAGGATTTTGTTATTGTGTTGCCACCGATGAAACCAGTAGATATAAAGATCATGCGTGATTAAAAAGAATAAAACCTGCCAAACGATAGGCCATTCTGAAACGAGGCGAAGGGAAGATAAGGTAAACTTTACATCAAGGGGTTGAATGATATAATCGAAAATCAAAATCTTCAAGAAGAAACTTTGAATCAGCGTATACCAGACCAAATCAATCCAAAAGCCATCCCTAAAAAAGGGATAGCCTTTGGTATATGGGTATTTTCTCTCGAGAAAAATAAATATTCCTACAAAAGAAATTAAAATACAAAATGTTATAGTCTCTACTTGAATTTGCATCCTTAAGCCGTTGGCAAATCACTATTTACTCTTCTTAGGCGTTTTCTTGGTTCTAATTCGCTTTCATACACACGCTTAACACCATCACCTAAACTTTGTTCAATATCGCGAATGTCGCTGACCAAACGCACCATGCCTTGCGGCTCGACCGATGCCGCATGGTCTGATCCCCACATGGAACGATCCAACGTAAAATGCCTTTCCACGAAAGTGGCACCTAATGCTACTGCCGCTACAGTTGGTGCTAAACCCGTTTCATGACCTGAGTAACCAATTGGCGCATCGAACTTGGCTGCCAACGTCTTAATCATGTTCAAGTTTAACTCTTTTGGTGCACACGGATAGGCTGACGTGGAGTGAGCAATCATCACATTGTGGGTGCCCGTCAACTTTACGGCATCTTCAATCTCGTGTTGAGTTGACATACCTGTAGAAAGCATCAAGGGCCGTTTGGTTTCCAGACACTTATTGATCAAAACAGTATCCGTTAAGCTAGCTGACGCTAACTTATACATTACCGGATTAAATCTTTCTAAGAAATCAACCGCTTCTTCATCCCAAGCGGAAGCGAACCAATCGATCTTCTTTTGAAGACAATAGTCATTTATTTCGTCAAACTCAGCGGCTCCAAATTCTATCTTGCGCTTGTAGTCAATGTACGACATCGTACCCCAAGGTGTTTTGCGTTCCTTGTCCCATTGATCTTTAGGAACAGCCAACTCTGGAGTTCTCTTTTGAAACTTTACTGCATCACACCCCGCAATGCTTGCCCAATCGATCAACTTCTTTGTGATCTCCATTGATCCGTTGTGATTGATTCCTATCTCTGCGATGATATACACCTTCTCCCCAGGTCCTATCGCTCTTCCGTTATGTAGTACAACTTTATTCATAGTTCGTTGTTCGTTATTAGTTAATCGTTAGTCTGTTTTTTATTATTAATTCAGCAAACTCTCTAAATGCGCCATAGCCACCTCGCTCCGCACATTGATAATCCGCTATTTCCTTTATCATAAACATAGCGTCTGATGGGCAGGCCGTTAAGCCGCATTGTTTCATAATCTCGAGGTCGTTTACATCGTCTCCTATGTAAGCCACCTCTTGAAAATTGATGCCCAGTTCTTTCACAATCTGTTTTAGCCTGTCGAGTTTATCCAACACGCCCAAATGAAGCTGCGTTATCTTCAATTTCTCTGCACGCTTCGCAACGATACCCGAGTTCTCCCTTGTTATTATGCCTGTTTCCAAATTCGTTAATGTTCTCAATCTCTCCACTCCCATGCCATCACGAAAAGAAAATCGTTTTAGCTCCTCTCCTTTCGCAGAATAATAAACTCCATTATCTGTCCAAACGCCATCTATATCAGTGAAAACCATTTTAATAGTTTTAGATTTCAGATTTAATATTTCAGATTTTTGTTCGTCCATAATCTTAAATTTTGAATCTGTAACTTTGAGTTAAATAATAGTCCAACCCCCATCAACCACCAAGTTTGCACCCGACATATAAGCAGAGGCATCGCTTGCTAAAAAAACAATTGCTCCCTGATAGTCGGAGTTCTTTGCCATTCTTCCCAATACCGTTCTTTTGCTGTAGTTCTCAACGAAGAAATCATCCTGATTGTTCTCCACTCCGCCCGGAGAAAGTGTATTTACACGAACTCCCTTGTTTCCCCAATACGCGGCTAAGAATCGGGTAAAGCTAATCACCGCACCTTTAGTAGTCGGGTACGAGGCCGACTTATAAAATTTCTGAATGCCATTCTCATCTTTGTACAGATTTTGGTCAGGAGCCGTAATGCCGTACGTTGAAGCAACATTAATAATCGAACCGCTTCCCGCTTCCGCCATTACTGAACCAAATACCTGACTACAAAGAAAGACTCCCGTTACATTTACCTCCAATGATTTCTTCCACATATCCAATGGATAATGCTCAAACATGGAATGCTCTAATGCCAAACTAGGATTTTCAAACATGTCGTTGATGGCGGCATTGTTTACCAACACATCTATTCGGCCAAAACGAGCGAAGATTTTTTCTTTGGCACTTTTCAGCGATGTTTCATCAATTACGTTGACCGGAATACCGAGATGTTTTTCTCCGAGTTCTTTCGCGAAACCCACACACGCAGCTTCGTTTACGTCTGCCACAACAACACTTGCACCTGCGTTAGCCAATGCCTCGCAATGCTTTTTACCAATTAGCCCGCAGGCACCAGTTACAATCGCTAGTTTACCTTCTAGTGAAAAAATATCCATCTACTTTGCTACTACTTTATCTTTAAATACTTTTTGAACCGCACCTACCGGTCTGAACACAGCTTCAACGGGCTTGCCTCTCAACAAAGAAGCTAACTCGTTTTTCTTTAATCCTTCAGCCAGCAAAGGCAACACTTCATCATATGCTTTTAACGTCTTTTCAATATCTTCTTGTGTATGGGTAAAGCAGACATTATGAAAACCGCCCCACAGTATGCCGCGCTTAATCATCTCTTGCTGCACAAATGATTTCATAATCAAAGGGTCGCCTGCCGAAGCATTGAATGTGATTATGGTTCTGCAATCAAAACCAGAACAAGTAGTAGCTGATGACAACTCGTATTTGGCTGCCAACGCGTTATAACCGTCCTTTAACTGCTTGCCTATTTTAGCTAGTGTTTGAGGCACATTCTTGCTGATCATTTCGTTAATAGTAGCAACGGCAGCAGCCATAGAAAGCGCCTCGCCACCAAACGTAGAGTAGAAGAAAACATCTTTCTCAAAATGTTGAAGCACATCTTTTCTGCCTGTTAACAAAGCTATTGGCATTCCGTTGGCAAATGCTTTTGAATACACTGCCAAATCTGGAGTAACACCAAAATATTCCTGTGCACCACCGACTGCGACACGAAAGCCTGTCCACATCTCATCAAAAATCAACAAGCTGCCGTTCTCTTTGCAAAGTCGTTGAACTTCCTTTAAGAAATCGTTTTTAGGTGCCTCAAAAATGAAGGGCTCAAGAATTACACAGGCTACATCTTCATCTAACTTACTTTTCAGCGATTCAAGATCGTTATAAACAAAAGTTGAGGTCAATTCACGTACCTCTTGAGGTATGCCTTCTGCCCGACTGGTAGTACCAATGAACCAATCATGCCAACCATGATAACCGCAGCAAACCACTTTGCTTCGCCCAGTAAATGCACGTGAAGCACGCACCGCAGCGCTACACACTTCGGCACCTGTTTTTGCAATTCGAATGCCCTCTGCATTAGGAATGACTTTATGAATTAGTTCGCTCAGTTCAACTTCGAGCGGATGCATTAACGAAAATGTAATTCCATCTTTTAGCTGGGCTACAATGGCATCGTCAACTACCTTGTATCCATACCCCAACGATATTGGGCCAATGCCCATATTAAAATCGATGTATTCATTTCCATCCACATCCCACACATGGGCGTCTTTCGCTTTCTTAATGTATTTTGGTGCAACACCGTTTACATATTGCGATGGGCCCTTGGCCATGGTTTGCGTAACAGGAAACATGATCTTACTCGCTCTTTCATACAGCTTGTTCGATTCATCTATTTTAGGATATCCGTTCATAATTCAAAATTTCAGATTCAAAGTTCAAGTGTCAAGATTTGATAACAGGTGTTTCAAGCAAAGCCAATGCGCGTTCGCTCAACTTAGTTCCGGTGAAGCCTTCATAATTAAGCACGTCAGCCAAACGGCCTGGTTTAAACCATTTTTCGCCCAGTGAGAAGGAATGCACATTGCCAGTTTTTTGGTGCTTTAGTAATACTTCCGCAATGATTGTGTAAAGTCCACCAATTTTGAAGTGATCTTCCACAGCAATTACGAGTTCAGAATTAGCTACTGAATCCAATATTACCTGCTCATCTACCGGCTTTAGACAACGCATATTCACTAAGCCCACCGATAGTCCTTGCTTTTCAAGCAATTGTTTTGCTTCCACCACGTGTGGAAAAAGCATACCGTAAACTAAAAACGTTATGTCAGATCCTTTAGCAATCACTTCTGCCTTGCCGATCGTAAATTCCTTTGAGTGGCTTAGCACTGGCTTAGCAATATTGGCTCTTACATAAGAAGGTGCTTTTGAATTCCAAATCTGCGGCAGCATAATGAGCATATCTTCTTCATCGGCTGGGGCAAATACTTCCATACCTGGGATTCCTCTTAATATGGAAATATCTTCAATAGCCTGATGGGTAGCTCCATTTCCATCCGATAAAAAACCAGGGATAAAGCCCGTTAACTTTACCGGTAAATTGGCGATGCCCACATCGGTGCGAATAAACTCAAATGCTCGCATGGTGAGGAAAGCAGCCAGCGCATGAACTATTGGTGTGCGGCCTCTTAGCGCCAAGCCAGCAGAAGTTCCAATCATTGTTTGTTCGGTGATGCCCGTATCAAAAAAGCGGTTGCTTATCTTATCGTTCTTAGGAATGTTTCGTAACAGCGCGCGGTTCTCGGCAGTCATAATCACAAAACGCTCATCGCGCTCTGCCATTTCGGTTATCAATTGTTCGTAGTTCATCGTTATCTCACAACTAAGGTTTCAGATACTAATTCGGCAGGTTTGTTATCATGCAACTCGCCCAATAATGCTTTTACTTCATCGGCAGAGAAATTGCAGAACCAGCGGTCGGCACGCTTCTCAATGCTAGGCAACCCTTTGCCGCGCACGGTTTGAGCAATTACCATGGATGGCTTTCCGTTTCCGAAATTTTTTAAATCGAAAGCCGCTTCTAATTGATTAAAGTCATGCCCGTCAATTTCTTGAACATTCCATCCAAAGGCTTCAAATTTTTGTTTCAACGGCTCTAATGGAATCAGCTCCTCCGTTGCCATGTTTGCTTGGAAGTAATTTCTATCTACTACCAAAATCAGGTTATCTAATTTATAAGCGGCAGCCACCAAAGCAGCTTCCCAAACAGAACCTTCGTTTAGCTCGCCATCGCCCGTAACCACTACGATTTTATTTGTTTGGTTTTTCAATCGGCAATCTAACGCAACGCCCATGGCAACAGAGGGTAAATGACCAAGTGAACCTGAATGAAACTCTACTCCTGGAATATTTCTGTTTGGATGCCAATAGATGGAGTCAGCGGTAGATAAATGATTTTGAAGCCGCGACTTTTCAATAAAACCAATTTCAGCATACAATCCATATAACGCAGGCACGTCATGTCCTTTTGAAAGGAACAAATAATCGCGATTGGGATCGGCAAAATTAGCCGGATTTACGTTCAAAAATTTCTTGTAGAGATACACAAACAAATCAGTGCATGAAAGGGAAGCTCCAGTAAAGCAACCTCCTTCAGTACTCATGCCAATGATGTTTTCTCTTACTTTAAGGGCCAGTGATTTGAGTTCTATGATTTCTGATTCTTTCATTTCTTGTTAATTAGACGTAAGACATAAGACGCTAGTAATAAGATTGAAACGTTCGCAGGATTTATCGTACTACTTATGTCTTGTATCTTGATACTTTTGTCCCTCATACCAATTTCGTTTGCTCCTTTGTAACCGTTTTCAATTCCCCCAAGTGATTTCGATACCAATTTACCCCCGCTAAGTGATTGTTTATTTGATGAATCTCAGGTTTTCTACTCAACAGGTCGAGAATTTCTTGTAACGTAAATGCTGCATTTTTAGTGTACAGTTCTTCGTAAACCGCCCTGATAAATTGGTAATCTTCGGGATAGTCAATTGTCCAACGATGGCTCATTGAATAATCGTTTCCAGAAGGCCAAAACACATTTCCGATACTAAATTGGTCTGGATTTTCCCATAAATAGGGCGTGGTGTGCTCTAATTCTAATTTGCGTGTCGCATTTTTCCGGGCCATTTCCAAGGATCTAAAGCTCATCACCTCCACATCATTCCCATCGGGGTAAGTTGCGGGGTGCAAGTTACTCACATAATCAAATTTTCCTGAATTTTGGAGGTAATAGTCGATGACAACATCAATTATTGAAGGATCAATTAACGGGCAATCGGAAGGGATTTTGAGTACAATTTCAGCATTGTAAGCCTTCGCGGCTTGATAGTGGCGATCGAGCAAATTATCCATGTCGCCCCGAAAAACAGCTATTTTGTGCAAATTGCACAGGTCAGCTATCGGGTCATCGGAAGAATCATCGGTAGTTACTACCACGATTTGTCCGGCCAACTTTGCCTTTTGGACTCGTTCCACCATTCGTATAAGCAACGGTTCTCCGCAAAGTGCCAGCAACACCTTGCCGGGAAGTCTGGTTGAGGAGGTTCTGGCTTGTACTAGCGTAACAATCTTCGGCATCCCAATTAGGCAAGTTGCAATTACTCTTCCTGATGTGCCTTTTTACTTTCAAACGAGCGCTTCATTTTTGCTAAGAAACCTCGAAGGTCATCTTTATGCTCGATGTATTCCCTGCATACTTGGGCAATAATTGAAGCTGATTGTCCGCCATTTTGAACAGGCATGTGGCGTTTCAAAAAATCGATCTCAAAATAAGAATGTACCTTTTTATTAAGTGCAAGCCCGGTGTAAACCACCGTGCTATACTGAGTTATCAATTCAACACAATTGGCAATCATGTGGTTAATGTTGCCGTCCGTATAAATCAATGTTCCTTCGGGCGTATTTTCCTTTATTTCGCGCACCGCACGCTCCACAATCTCATTTGGGTGCAGCTTAAAGATCATTTTTCTACCATTCGCGATTTTTACAGCGCGTTTTAGAAATGCTGGCCGATCGTCTTTTCCATAACATTCTCGAATATCAGATGTAGCCACGAAAACATACCCCTGGTGGGGAAAATCATTGTCGACAATCGTTCCTGATATATCGTCATAATTCGGGATACCCGTAACCAAGATTTTTTCCTCCTCAGTTCCTAATTTGGAGAAATAATCTTTATAGCCATTTGAAGCTGCGCAATAGACATCGCAGAGATTAGCAGAGCCATTCAAAGCAGTGCTTCCACCCAAAAAACCAGGAAGATTCAATGCCCGAACTATTTTAGCCCGATTGGTCAACGGATCCACCATACCTTCCTGAACCCAAACAGTCTTTATATGCCGCACCGAAGTCGGAACTATTAATTCGGTGCAAAGCACTACTAAATCGTAGGTATTATTGTAAACCTTTCCTGCATAATCATTTTTTAGATTATGTCTCTTGAGATAATCATCCGCTTTTTTCTTCCAATGACCTGCCAAAATGGTTTGATCTAACAGCCCGGTTTTGACTACATTCTTTATCAACAGATTATCACTAAAAAATTGAGTAAAGTAACAGTCGTATTCAGGCAGGTTGGATGCAATCTTGTGCATCTGAGACGTTTGGTTTGGCGAACCGATAATGAATAATATTTTCTTCATACTCAAATAATTACCGCGTAACTCCGCAGACTTTTCAACCTCTGAAAACTCAAAATTTCGCAAAGATTGCAAAATTATTATTAGCTAAATGTTACCAAAAAGTTAAGTCAGTGCTTCGACTATGCGACTTTTAACTACGACAAAATAGACGCTGCAGTGTCAACTTTTATTTTATGTTTTTTGTTCAAAAGATGATTTTTTTAGCGTGAATTTTTTCGCTGCCGGCTGTTCGTCCATTTATTAACTCATTTAGACTGATTAAATAGTCGCAAATAAGAGACTCCTCACTACCTTTACATTAATTTTCTACATGGAGAAATTCTTTAAAATCCTTTTTGCGCTGGTTCTTCTTATAAGTGGCGATCTTACCGCTCAAAATACCAAAGGGCTGTCCACTAGAGTGGAGAATCTTATCTTCCAATACGGTGTAAAAGGCGGTTTACAATACTCTTGGACACGTTTGGATGACCCCACTCAGCAAGGCGTGGTAAGTAACAACCCGGTTCTAGGCTTTAACGTTGGCCTGGTGGCGGCTTTTGAGGTGAAAAAAAGATACTTTTTGCACACCGAACTACTATATTCTACGAAAGGGAAAAATGTACAAGGAATCGCGGACCCATCGTTAGAGAATAGGGTGACCTATAGATACATTGATTTGCCCATGCTTTACAATATCCAATTCAAGAAGACTGTAAACTCCGCTACACTGAAGCAATTCAAATGGTATATTGGGGCCGGGCCAATTTTTAGCTATTGGCTAGGTGGAAGCGGAACGGTAAATAACAGCGAACTGGAAGAAAATGGGTTGCCTGCGATAGACTACAAAATAAAATTTGGCAGCAGAGGAGATGATTTGAGAGAAATCAACGCGGTTTATGTTTCCGATGCAAACCGGCTTCAAGTTGGGTTTAACCTTGGGGGTGGAATTCTTTTGGAACCTTTAAGTGGCAGAAAGATAATGATAGACGCGCGGTTAGAGATAGGGCATTCTTGGTTAGGCAAAAAAAACAGCACAGATTATGTTTTACCTGCCACTTATAAAGATAATCTACAGTCAAGTAATATGGGGTTACGCCTTTCATGCGCCTATTTGTTTGAGAAGAACTTAGCTAAAAAAGTGCGCAATCTGGGTAAAACACGTAGTAATAAGAAGCCTAAATATTAATCTAATAGGATATGAAGAGCATTCTAAAAATTGTTTTGGCATTGCTTATTTTATCGAGCCACGCTGGCTTTGGCCAAAAGCCAACCATTTCTTCGATTGATAAAATTAAAGCTTCTTTTGGTGAAATTATTCAATTAAAGGGCACTGGTTTCGGCACGGATGCTACGAAGTTAAAGGTGATGTTTGGACCACTTGCCGGCACCATTAAATCGGTTACCAATCAGCTGATAGAAGTGAATGTACCAACCGGGACGACCTTCGACAATATAAGCGTTACTAATACCAGCAATGGGTTGACAGGGTATTCTTCCACTCAATTTCTGTTGAGTTTTGGGGGAAACAATGGGTTAGCCACTTCCAATTTTGCAACCGAGTTTCAAAGGGCAGTTGATGTTGGACTTTATGACATCGCTTTGGGTGATTTTGATGGAGATAACTTGCCAGACGTTGTGTGTGCGAGTGACCAGTTTAACTCGCTCGCAATCGCCTACAATAAAAGCACACCTTCTACACTCAATTTCACAAAAAATAACAGCGCATTATCTAATATTAAAACATTTCATATCACCACGGGCGACCTGAATGGCGATGGGAGACTTGATATTGTTGCCTCGGAAGGAAATGACGGCAATCGAATCGTAATCTATCGAAACATTGGGAGTTTAAATTGGAGTATTTCAGCAATTCCGTTGGCTGGCAGAAAGGTGAAACGAGTTGCCATTGCCGACCTAGACTTAGATGGTAAACCAGAAATTGTGGTAACAGATAAAGGAAGTAACACAGTAAGTATACTCCCCAACCAAAGCACTCTTACCAATGTGTCCTTTGCTCCGGCAAGAACGCTGACTATTACGGGTGCTAATACTACCGATGCGCTAGAAATAAAAGACCTGAACGGTGATGGAAGTCCTGAACTTATTACCAGCCAATTTAATACCGATATCAGCAACATCTTTATTTGCGCAAACAAAAGTACACCTGGGAACTTCAATTTAACCGACATTACTACGTTGGCGGTTAGCAGTTCGATCGTAAACATCAGAGTGGGTGATTTAGATGGCGACAGCAAGCCAGATCTGGTTGCTACCCGCCTGTTAGGCTCTGACATTGCTATTTTTAAAAATGAAAGCACAGTTTCAAAAATCGGTTTTGGCGCTATTCAATTAATACGCACAAACATCCGACCGTGGGGGCTAGATTTAGGAGACTTAGACGGTGACGGAAAAATTGATATTGCCGTTTCCTCAATTGACAACACCGCTGGAAAAACAATTAGCATTTTAAATAATAGAAGCGATCTGGGGTCAATTAAATTCGCAAATCTCCTTACACTCAATACACAGTTCATCAATAGGCACGTGCGCATTGGCGATATGGATGGCGATGCTAAACCTGATATTGTTTTTGCCAGTGTGGCCAATTCAAATGGTACAACTGAGGCTGAAACCAAGGCGTCTTCTGTCTCTATTTTCAGAAACACTTCGTGCCTTGTTCCCAAGATAAGCCCTGAAGGGCCTTTGACAGTTTGCAGTGGGTATCCTCTTAGCTTGAAAGCTTCCAACAGCCCCGGAACTCAGTATGAATGGAAAAATGGTAGTACCGTCTTACCCGTTACAACTGCTGAATTGGCCATCACCAGTTCGGGTACCTTTTCGGTAAAGGCAACTAGTGAAAATGGCATCTGTCAGCAAACTTCACCCACTACCAGCATTACCGTTTCTTCTGCAAGTGCCACATTATCAGGCACGCCTGCTCCCACCAGTACCAGCCCTGTTTGTACAGGAAGCGACCTTCAACTATCTATCAACGATGTTGGTGGCACAGAATACAGATGGACGGGGCCCGCGGGATATTCATTTAGCACTTCCAGTTTAACGGCCACCGTGGGTAGCTTTAGCAATGAAAAAGCTGGCATCTATTCAGTAGATATTATTAAAGGAGGTTCATTAGCTTCCGGAGGTTGTATTGCCAAAACGGTAACTGTTGCAGCTGAGAATATTGACATTCCAGCGTTCACAATCACCAACAGCGGTGGAGATGTACTTTGCGAAGGCACTTCGAAAATGTTAGGCCTCTCACCTGTTTTAACATCCGGTTTTGCTTATCAATGGTTTAATGCTGCTGGAGAGCTAACAAATGAAAAGAGCGCCACCTTAAACGTAAAAACAACGGGGGAGTATTACGCAAAAATATCATCATTAGTAGCCAACTGTTCACCGCAAACTACTGCTGTTTCAAAAATTACCGTGCTTGCCCTTCCAGTGCCCAACTTCTCCATTTCCCCTACTACACTTTGCAGTGGAATAAACCTTACGTTTAACAATCAAAGTACAACAGATCCTAAATCCACTCCGACCTACGCCTGGGTATTTGGTGATGGTACAACTTCCGAGTTGCCGAGTCCTACACATACTTACGCCTCCGGAGCCACTTTCTCCGTGGTGCTAACCGTGGATTATCAAGGGGTGACTGGCTGCTCTTCAAAAACCACCAAGTCTACTTCCATTACCACGGCCGTAAAACCAGTGTTCTCGCCCGCGTCACTATCAGTCTGCAAGGACGAAATTAAAACGTTGTCTTTATCTGGTAGCTTCACTTCAATTACCTGGAACACAAATGCCACCACGCCTTCTATTTCCATATCGCAACCGGGCACCTACTCCGTAAACACCACCGATCAAAACGGGTGTGCCAGCTCCGCTCAATTAATTGTTGGAACAAAACCAACACCCACCATCACCGTTATCTCAGACAAACCTTCCGTGCCGATTGGGCAAGAGGTTCAACTTACCGCTTCGGGCGCCAATAGCTATAGTTGGCTCCCGGCAGAAACGTTGGACAACCCAAACATAGCGAACCCTAAAGCGAAACCAACCACAACGACCACGTATACAGTAACCGGAGTGGTCACCGATGGCTGCTCGGCAAAAACCTCCATTGATATCTTAGTAGATACGGAGCCGCCTTCGTTGAAGGTGACCAATGTTTTTACTCCCAATGGAGATGGAAGAAATGATGTTTGGGTTATTCCGGGGATAGAATTTTATGCAGACTGCACGTTAACTCTTTTTGATAAGAATGGCTCTAAGGTATTCGAGCAAAAGGGGTATAAGAATGACTGGGATGGAAATTACAATGGAAAGGCGGCACCCGAAGGAACTTATTATTATTTGCTTTCTTGTTCAGACAAAAAGCCGGAGACAGGCAACCTTCTGCTAGCCCGCTAACGCTTATAATCCAAGGGCTACAATCAACGCATGTGCGTGTTACTTTTCAAAAAAAGAGCAGCCAACGTGTTGGCTGCTCTTTTGTCGAGGTGAGATGATTCGAACATCCGACCCCCACGTCCCTAACGTGGTGCGCTAACCGGGCTGCGCTACACCTCGAGCTTATTTTGGGTTGCAATATTAGCAAAGTTTATCTCAAAATTCCATTCTCAGCCTTATCTAACTACAAATCTGCGGTAGGTAGTGCCAAACTGGGCTCACGTTGCTTTAAACCCAGACCAGTTTATTACAAAAAGAGCCCATTCTTTACTAAGCCGAGCTCATTTTAAAGTTACCTCGCCTCATTTTGTTATAAACATAACCAAGCTGGTTTTAAACCTAGCCTAGAATATGGTAAACACGGCTTAGTCTATAAAAAATTCAGTCAGGTTGGTAACAAGTTAGCCTCTATTTACTCTCAACCGGGTTACTAAAATGAGGGTATTTGCCTTAGGTTTAACATACTCTTTCCTACGCCAAAGTCAGTTGCCTGCAAGTTCAATATTAAGAGCCTAAAAAATATTTTAAATAAGCACAAAATATCTTTTTTGCGCCTTCCGTTATCTGTTTGTACTAAAATTCTATTCTTCAACTTAACCTTTTACAACTATGGCGTTAAAACCAAAATTAGAGTTGTCCAAGAAAACAGATGTTGAACTGGACAATTACACACAAGACAAGGTAACCAAAATTACGGGCAACCTTGCTTTTCCTTCCGCACAGGCTACTATCACATTAGTAGCTGCCACCCTTGTTAAGTATGCCACTGCTTTGGGCGTACAAAACGGCACCAAGGCTGATACAGCAAATAAAAACAAGTTACGCGCTGAATTAGAGAAGCTACTGACCAAAGTGGCTACCCAGTGCGCGCTAGATGCCGATGATGATGATACCGTGTTTCTCACCTCGGGCTTCGCCATTATAGAGCCACCTTCTCCGGTAGGTGAACAACCCAAGCCTACGCAATTTCAGCTGGTATTGAGCGATAACCCAGGCGAGGCAACCGCCAGCATGGAATCCTTCCCTAAAGCCCGGGGCTTCTCTTTCGCCTGGACGAAAGACCCGCTAACGAAAGACAGTGTCTGGACGGTGATCCCCTGGCCAAAACGTGTGTATACCTTCGAAGGCCTGCCCACAGGCAGTAAGGTATGGGCAAAGGGTGGTGCGGTAAGCCCTGATGGAACCATAAACTACAGTGACCCCGTAAGCAGGATTATTCAATAGCCGGGAACAAGACGGGGCACCAAGCAACCTCGTTATTAATTTGTAACCAGTTGAACGGCTTCTCTTCGATGGATGAAATTGCTTCGGGCAAAGAGATCTCGCATCACGAAGGGATTGCTTCGGGCGAAGCCCACTGGAAATGACGGCATTTCATTAAGCAAAAAAAAGCCTGAAGATTGCTCTTCAGGCTTTTATTTTTCGAAACCTCCTTAGAAATCAGAATTTAAATCCTAATTTCAAAAAGGTTTGAGAGAAGAACGAAAGCGTAGTGTTCTCCGCCTTCTGAAGTTCTAACCCAGGCCCAGGGCGTTGGTTAGAGTAGGCATATACATAAGATATAGGCCTAATTTCTACTCCAAAATAAACGCCTTCTGCCAGGTAGTAATCTACTCCACCCACGGCTTGAAGTCCAAAACCTATGATTTCAGAATGGCGCACGCCAACATCTCTTATATAAAGAGGGTCAGAAGGCAATTTCGTATCATCGATGGTGGGGTCGTAAAGTGAACGCCTTGCATAGTAGAACGGAACGTTAAGACCCACATAGGGCGACATTCTGTTATACTTTACTGCGAAATGTTTTTCTACTCCCAGATTCAAGTTTAGATCAGCCGAGTTATCTGCCTGAATGGCATTATAGGCTGGTATCCAAGTTGCATTAGAAGCAGAAGGATTGATTACAGCAGGAGTGTTTACCCTGCTTGGCGTGTTGCGTAAAATGGCCGCGCCAGCAAGCTTGATGGCTATTTTTTCAGAGAAAAAATAACGCCCTTCGCCCCCCACTATATTCGTGGCATCGCTGGCGGTGTTATCAGCATTGTTAAACAACCGAGGATCAAAAACGGTCCAGTTTACGTTGGGTATATTTGGCACCGATAAACCGCCCGAATTAGTGAAATAATTTGATCTGCCAAAAAGAATCGCTCCGGTAAAATCGCCTCGCTGAGGCACAAAGCCAGACGATGATGCTTTCTTGAGCGAATCCTGGGCGTAAACACCGCCCAGCATACCCGCCAGCATTATCGTTAAAATTATATGTCTTTTCATGCTTTTGTATTTAGGTTAAACTTAAAAATATGTTTAGCAAAGTAACCGGAGCCATGCGCTCCGGTTAGCTTTTAAAACTATTAACCTAACGCAGCATCTAACAATGCCTTCCATTTTGCCGCAAGCAAAATTTGGGCAGCAATTTGAGTGTCAAAGTTTTTAACCTCTGCCTTTAGATCTTCTAAGATAGCAGTAGCTCTTGCTTTGCTGTTATCTTGATCAGTAATGTTGGCTTGTGTTTTTTGCACCACAATATTCTGTGCAGCAACGGCATCTTTAGAAAGCTCAACAGTTGTTTTAAGAAGTTCTATGTCAGCATTGATGCCAGTTGTATTAGCATTTGCAACAAAGCTTCTCAACGAAGCAAGAACACCACCTAAACCATTGCTATCACCCGTTCCGTTTAGAATAGTACCACCAAGTGCTTGCTGCGCAACGATGTTATTGTTCAAGTTTAATTGAGCAACGCCAGTAGCATTTACAGCAGTAGCGTGCGCTGCGTTATCAGCAGCAATACTTGCAACGGCAGCTGTGTTAGCAGTTTCCAACACGGCTTTGTCGTTCTCAAAATCAGCTTTTAACTTTAACAAACCAGCAAGACCATTACCACCAGGAAGAGCGGCACCGCTATTGTTAGTATTAACCGTATTTCTTGCATCGTTTAGCGTAGTAGTAGCGGCATTTTTTGCGTTAACAGTTGCCACAGCAAGGGCATTTGTCTGATCATCTAATGCTTTCTGAGAAGCAGCCACAGCAGCAGGGTAGTTGGTAATTGTGTTTGTTCGATCAAAAATGGTGTTGTTCAAAGTCGTTAAGTTGAACGTACCACTTGAAACAGTAATAGATCCATCTAACGAAGCAATAGCCGTTGGCGTTGCGGCAAGTACAGCAGCGTCATAAGCGGATTTTTGAGTAGCTACAGCTTTCGCTATACCATCAGCAGTAGCAGCAGCCGTAGCATTTGTAACCCGGAGTTGAGCAGAAACTACCGATGAATTTGCCAAAATACCAGAAGCAGTATTGTTGGTTGTGGCTGTGTTGACAGCATTTTGCGCATTAACCACGTTGGTTCTCAATAAGATGGCAGCACTAGTGTTGCCATTTGTTGCATTTGTCAAAGTAGTTTGAGCGTTAACCACGTTGGTTATTAACAAGATAGCAGCCGAAGTATTTCCGTTTGTTGCGTCTGTAAGTGCCTTCTGCGCGTTTACTACGTTTGCGGAAGCTAAAATAGCAGCGGTTGTATTTAAATTATTTTTAGCAGTTAAGTCGGCCTGAGCTGTAGCGACAGCGGCAGTTTTAACTGCCACATCTGCTTTAGCGTCATCTACAGCCTTTGTAGCATTTGTAACACCATTCCTAGCACTTGTTAAAGTTGCTTGATTAGCATCGTTCGTATTTTTTGCGTTATTAAAGTTTGTTTGCAAAAGAGAAGATGCATTGCTTAATAAATCAGCGTCATTAAATACTTTTTGAGCACCTGAAATAACAGTTACTGTATTGCTATAAGTATAATTAACAGTTATCGCGTTTGCCGTAAAAGAAGTAGTAAGGTTACCATTATTGTTAATCGCAGTTTGGTCTCCAACTAAAATATCTTGCGCAATAAGTGCATTTTTAGCTGAGGTAACAGCTGCGTCCGTGGCCGATTTATCAGCCGCTGAAGCAGAAGGATTTATCTTTGTTTGAGTTACGTTGTTGTTAGTAACAGCTACATCATAAAGGCCACGTAGTCTGTCGCGTTCTACCTTTTTGGTATTCAAATCAGACGATGCATTTGCTGTAGTTGATTGAGCAGCCGTTAAGGCAGTTTGAGCAGTAGTTAAAGCCGTTGAGGAAGTTCCTGCAGCAGTAGTGGCGGCACTTAGGGCTGTATTAGCTATCGCCAAATTTGCATTTGCAGTAGTCAAATTTGCATTTGACGTGGTCAAGTTAGTATTAGCAGTAGCCAAAGCAGTTGTAGCCGTTACCACGGCATCTGCTGCACTTTTAGTAGCAGTTGCAAGGGTAGTATTATACGAATTTTGAGCGTTATTTAGTGTGGTTTGAGCAGCAGCGGTCTCAGACACCAACGTGGCATCATAGGCAGTTTTTGCATCTGCAAAAGCTTTGTTTGCGATAGCTGTTTCATCAGCCAAGGTCTTAGTATAACTGGCTTGGGCATCGGCCAACGCTTTGGCAGCAGCTGTAGTTTGCTCAGCCAACACTTTTGTATAATTGGTATTTGCATCGGCCAGTTCCTTCGCGGTAGAAGCAGTTGTTTTAGCCACTGCATTATCGTAAGCTGCTTTTGTATCAATAACCGCTTTGTTTCTATCGGCAGTTATGGCAGCGATAGCATTTGCTAGTTCTGCCTTAGCATCGTCAAGCAATTTTTGTTGTCTTGGCAAATAGGCAGGATCTTTAATTTCAGCTAGGTTTTTTGTGGCAACATCTACTGCTTTCTGTGCGGTAACCACAGCAGGTACCAAAGCAATGGCTGCATCGGTAGTCTTCGCAGTTAAATCAACAATCTCTGCATTTTTCTGAGTAATAGCAGCCGCATTGGTAGCTAGATTAGCAACCGCAGTATTATAATCAGTAATTGTTTTTTGGGTAGCAGTTGCTTTTGCTACAGCATCCGCCTCCGTGCGTTGCGCAGTGGCAAGGGTAGTTCTTAGTGTAGCCGCAGTGTTTTTTAAGGTAGTAAACTGAGCATTGGCTGTGTTAAAGGCAGTTTGCGCAGAAGCAGGGTCAACTGCCACAGCAGTAAGTGCAGTCAATGCTGCGTTATCGGCAGTAAGTTTAGCATTTCTGGTAGCTAATTCGCGCTGATCCTTTACAAGCTGATTTTGAAATTCGGCTTTCAACAGATCCCAAGAAGTACCGGTAGGCGCTGCAGAACCAGTGCTAAGCAATAAAGTGGCGTTGTCCAACAACTTTTGAGCATCGGCACGGCTGGTATACAAATTTGAAAGAGCGGTTTGCGCATCACGATAATTAGTCAAATAGGTTGCCGCAAGCCCTGGCTTATAAGCAGCAATGTATTCTGCCAACTCATTAATAGCTCGTTGCAGTGCTAATTCAGCTTTTTTTGCATTTGTTTTTGCTTCTGCCACTTTCACATCGTTTGCAGCAATGGCCGCACGTAAATTGTCTTTCGCAAGGTCATTAGCAATTTTCTGCGCATCCACTTGCGCGGTTGTAAGGGCAGCATTTGCAGTTTGAACAGCCGCTTCAGCTGTTTTTAACGCGGTAAGTGCTTTTTGATAGTCCACTGCGGCTGCGCGCAGTGCGGTTACCTCGGGGGCAACTTCATCCTTTATACAGGATGTCCATACGAGGGCCGTCATCACTACGGCCGTCAGGGTGAGAAAGAGTTTTTTCATAGTTTTTGAGTTTTAGTTTTTATGAACTGGGGCAAATATTACATTAATTATTACCAAAAGATATACCACTAAAGTGGTATTTTTCAGAATTGCAATCGATTTCGATCTAAAAACTTTGCTTTTTTACCAGTTTTTAAACTGTTCACCCTGCCCACAACTACGTGATGGCTAACTGTTTAAATTGGCTATTTCTGAATTTTAAAAGCTCGAGCGTGTAGATCGAAAATTTGTTTACCAAATTGTTAAATCTTACATCTTTTGGGCAAAATTTGGCAAAAATGGCTCGTTTAACTACTCCATTACACTCGTTTTTCTTCTATTGCTCAGATAAATCATCCCAATCACAAAGCTTATGAAAGCCACCACAATGGGGTACCATAGGCCAGCAAAAGGATCGCCACCCGGCTGGGCATCCGATCTACTATATTCAAATAAACTAGTGGCTATAAATGGAGTAAGTCCTCCAAAAACGCCATTCCCGATGTGATAGGGCAATGACATAGATGTATATCGGATTTTAGTTGGAAATAATTCAACTAAAAAGGCAGCTATGGGGCCGTACACCATGGCTACTAATATTAACTGAATAAAAATCAGGGCAACCATTGCAATGAAATTAGGGGTAGCCAAGGTAACCTCCTTTTTGCTTTCGGATCTGGCCTGCTTTTTATCAGCGCCAGTAACCACTTTTGAGCTTACGGTTACTTTTGAACCGTCAGTGTAGGTTGCAATCCGCTTGCTGGTTCGTATTGTATCTCCTGTTTCGGTGTAAGAGGTAGATTTAGAAATCTGCTCCGCCCCAGCCACCTCCGTTTTCAATTCCGCATTGGTGAGTGAATACATTTGCTTGTAAAGGGGACGGTAAATCAAAGCCGCCACAATAAGGCCCGTCATCATGATATATTTTCGACCAATTTTATCCGACCAGGCACCAAAGGCAATAAACAACGGTGTACCTAACAAAAGTGCATTGGCCATGATGTAATAAGACTGTGAGAACTCTAGCATACAATTCTTTTGCATAAAGGAGAGTGCATAAAACTGCCCCGTGTACCAAACTACCCCTTGGACTGCTGTTGCTCCAAATAAAGCGAGCAACACGAGTTTCAAGTTTTCTTTATTGCCAAAGCTTTCTTTAATTGGGTTTTTAGAGAGTTTGCCTTCTGATTTTATTTTGGTAAACAAGGGCGATTCTTGCATTCGAAGGCGAATGAATATAGAAACGCCTACTAAAAGTGAACAGAGCAGGAAAGGAATACGCCATCCCCAACTACCGAATGCGTCTACACCGATACTATTGCGCACAAGTAATATAACACCTAGCGATACGAAAAAACCCAGCGTTGCTGTAGTTTGAATGAAACTGGTGTAATAACCTCTCTTCTCGGTAGGCGCATATTCTGCCACATAGGTTGCAGCACCACCATATTCGCCACCAAGGGCCAACCCTTGAGCAAGTCGCAAAAGCAACACCAGCAGTGGCGCAAAAATACCGATCGTTTCATACCCTGGCACCAAGCCAATTGCAAACGTAGAGCCACCCATCAATACCAGCGTAACCAAAAAAGTATACTTCCTTCCCACTAAGTCGCCAAGTCTACCAAACACCAATGCACCAAATGGCCTTACCACAAAACCTGCCGCAAAAGTTGCCAGTGTGGATAAAAATGCTGCGGTAGGATTGCTCTTGGGAAAGAACTGTTCGGAGAGGATTACAGCAAGACTTCCGAAAATAAAAAAGTCATACCATTCGATCAAAGTGCCTACTGAAGACGCAATGATCACAGACCATAATTTTTTCCTGTCGGCTGCAGATTGATGCATAGTCTAATTCGAATTGATAAAGTTCAACTTATGAATGGTCAAGTAAGGATAAAGAAGGAGAAATCACAAATTTCGTAAGGCAATTGCTTTGGAATTGGAAACGATAACACACATGAAGACGTTGTTTTCTTTGGCCTCATTACTCATCGTTGCGATTTGTTTTTCAAGCTGCTTGCGATATCAATATAGAGCGCTTGCCAGCGACCGAGCCAATAACCAATTTTATGTTTCCAAGCTTACTGGTTTTGGTGGCGTTATGCTATTCTGGGGTATAGTCACTTTACTTGGTTTTGGAGTTGCCTCTAAAGCCCATAATTAATATTCGTAAAAATCAACGTTGTTTTATTTCTAGCTTAACTTATCTTGGCTTCAAATATCTGCTATGAAGAAGTTAATTTTATTGGTACACCTTTTTGTTTCGATTCCTGGATTTAGTCAATCATTCAATAATTTACCCGTAACCACCCAGAAGCCCCCGTTGCACGGAAAGCATTGGATGGCGGTTACTGGCAAACCTTTGGCGGCAACAGCGGGTGCACTGATCTTCGCAAAGGGCGGCAACGCAATAGATGCCTCCTGCGCCATGTTAGCATCCACTTGTACCATGTTCGATGTACTAAGCTGGGGCGGAGAAACGCAAGCACTCATTTATAATCCTAAAACAAAAAAGGTGATTGCTATTAACGCCCTTGGGGTAGCGCCTACTGGGGCTACTGCCGATTTTTTTAAATCAAAAGGAATGAATTACCCGCCTCAATATGGCCCGTTGGCTGCTGTAACTCCCGGCACACCTGGCGGGCTGATGACAATGCTCGCTGAATATGGCACCATGAGCCTAAAAGAGGTGTTGGCTCCTGCGATGCAATTGGCAGATGGTTATCCTATAGAGGCGCAAACGGCCAACAGTTTTGAAGCGCAAAAAGCGCGCTTGAAAGAATGGCCTTATTCGAAAGCTGTATTTTTTCCGCACTTGGGTGAAAAGCGGGAAGCCCCCGAAGCAGGTGAGATTTTTAGACAACATGATCTATTGGCCACGTTGCAGAAATTGGTGGACGCTGAGCAACTAGCGTTGAAAAAAGGAAAAACGAGAAAAGAAGCCATCTATGCTGCGTATGACAAATTTTATAAAGGCGATATAGCAAAAGAGTTTGCCAGAAGCTGTCAAGAACAAGGCGGGCTAGTAACGGAACAAGATCTGGCGAATTGGAAAGTGATAACCGAAGAACCTTTGATGGTAAATTACAAAGGCATTGAAGTCTATAAAATGCAACAATGGACTCAAGGGCCTGTGATGTTACAAGCACTGAACATGCTTGAAAACATCGACCTTAAATCAATGGGTTTTAATTCAGCAAAATACATCCACACGCTGTATCAAGTGATGAACTTAACTTTTGCCGACCGTGATTTTTATTATGGCGATCCCTACTTCGCGCCAGAAGAACCAATCAAAGGATTACTATCGAAGGAATACGCTAAAGAGAGAATCAAAGCCATCAATTGGGAACGTAACGATACCAAAGCTTCTCCGGGCGATCCCTATCCGTATGAGGGAAAAATTAATCCCTATAAAGAGGTATTAAAAGAATGGAATACTGCTTCAAGGGAAACTTACACGAATCCACTAAGTGAGGATTATCTGCATCAAGTATTTCTTGGAACCACTTCCGTGGAAGCAGCTGACAAAGAAGGATGGGTGGTAAGCATCACACCCAGTGGTGGATGGAACCCGGCTTGTATTGCGGGCAAAACGGGGATCGGGATGAGTCAACGAATGCAGAGTTTTGTAACCAATCCAAAAGAGAATCCATATAACGTGGTGGAACCAGGAAAGCGTCCGCGAGTAACACTTACTCCTACCCTTGCTCTTAAAGATGGCAAACCATTTTTGTCTTTTGCGGTGCAAGGCGGAGATACGCAAGATCAAAACCTACTCCAATTCTTCTTAGATATGGTGGAATTTAACATGACAGTTCAAGAGGCAACCGAAGCACCAAACATTAATAGCGATCAACTTCGCCTTTCATTAGGTGGTGAAGATCGCTCACCAAAAAATGGGAACATTTTACTGCACGACAGCACCCCACCTTATGTGCGAAAAGAACTTCAAGGAATGGGTTATAAAATTCGCTTTGATGACCGCACCAGCGGGCCAATAAATGCCATTTACTTCGATTGGAAGCATGGCTCATTTTGGGGTGGAAGCAGCAATCATGGAGAAGATTACGGCATAGGTTGGTAACTTTTTAATACCCTAATTATTTTGGATGGCAAGCAAAAAAGCAGCAACCTTTCAAGAAGTTCGAGGCAAGGTTAAAACTCTTTATGCCCCATCCGCAGATGCCTGGCGAAATTGGCTTGAACGTCATCACAATACCGAGAAAAACATTTGGCTTATCATCTACCGTAAGGAAAGCAACACCAAAAGTGTTTATTACCCAGAAGCCGTAGACGAAGCGCTTTGTTTTGGTTGGGTAGACAGTAAACCAAACAAACGCGACAGCGAGAGCTTCTACCAATTCTTCGCAAAGCGAAATCCAAAAAGTAACTGGAGTAAAATCAACAAAGAAAAAGTCGAAAGACTATTCAAGGCAAATAAAATGGCCGCGGCAGGAATGGAAATGATTTCGATCGCCAAAGCCAACGGCACCTGGAATGCGCTAGACGAAGTAGAAGAATTGGTAATTCCGCCCGATCTAAAGAAAGCCCTTAAAACAGTACCCATTGCACTTACTAACTTCGAGGCCTTTCCCAAGTCGGTAAAGCGGGGAATCTTGGAATGGATATTAAATGCGAAATTGCCCGACACAAGAATGAAGCGAATTACAGAAACAGTCGCGCTGGCGGCAAAAAACGAGCGGGCGAACCAATATCGTAAGAACTAAAACGCGAATTCTCACTTTCAAGTTACCAATCAAAACGAAACACGTAACTTGCCGCTAGTTATAATCTACCTCTTTGAAACAAAATACTACCATATTCGATCTATCTAAGATATTAAACCTAAGCACCTCTACCATTTCAAGAGCGCTTAAAGATCACCCAGATATTGCCGCGGAAACCAAAAAAAGGGTAAGGGAGTTGGCGGCAAAACTTGACTATGAGCCCAACCTTTCGGCTGCAGGCCTTCGAACCAACAACACGAAAGAATTGGCAATCATCGTTCCGACTCTTTCAGGTTTTTTTTATGACTCTGTTATCTCATCCATCGAGGGCGAAGCGAGAAAGCACGGCTACAGCCTAATGATTTTGGTATCTAGTGACGATGTTGCAATAGAAATTGAGAATTTAAAGATTTGTAAACAGCGTCATGTCGCGGGCGTGTTAGTTTGCCTTTCCCTGCACACAAAAGATTTTTTGCCATTTATTAAATTACAGGAGCTAGAAATCCCGATCATCTTTTTTGACAAAGTACCTAACTCTGACATTTTTCCACGGGTAAGTTTTAATGATGAAAGAGCCGCTTCGTTGGCAGCAAATGCACTTATTAAGAAAAAGAAAAAGAACATCTTGTCACTCTTCGGGAACATCGATCTTTCCATTACTCAAAGAAGGCTTACCTCCTACTCAGCAACATTTAATAACCATTTCTTAACAGAAAACGATAAGAATTATTTGTTCATTGAACATGCTTCAAGCAGCACGGAGGCTGCGGAAATAGTCTGTAAATACTTCGGTGGAGAAAATAAACCAGATGCTATTTTTTGTATGACGGATGAATTGCTTATTGGCACTATGAAAGCGGTTCAAGTTTTAAAGCTAAGTATACCTGATACGGTGGGGTTGATAGCGATTAGCAATGGGCTATTTCCTAAATTTTATCATCCCGAAGTTACCTATGTTGAAACGAGTGGCCACAGCTTGGGACAGTTGGCCTTCAGCCGAATGCTTAATTATCTTCAGGGGAACAAAGAGAATTCAGAAATCTCCGCGGAAGCTAGCCTAATGGAAGGCGGCTCGCTATAGCCAACCAATCGAAACCAGAATATTCTTTTTGCGTTAAGGAAGTCATGCTTGAAATTTCGCGTCTAAAAAAACAATATGGCTCTACGGTCATTTTATCTGTGCCTTCACTTTCATTTGATAATGGAGTGTATTGGATAAAAGGAGGTAACGGCTCTGGCAAAACAACGCTGCTTAAGATGATTGCTGGCCTTCTCCCTTTTGAAGGATCCATTCGATTAAGTGAATTCGATCTAAAGAAAAATCCAGTTGAGTATAGAAGATATGTGAACTATGCTGAGGCAGAACCGTTGTTTCCTTCATTCATTGCGGGAGAAGATCTAATACGGCTGTTTCAAAAAGCAAAAAAAGGTAACGCTTCCGAGGTACAACGACTCATCGATGCGTTTAACATCCAATCGTTCATTCCAAACCCCGTAGGAACTTATTCCAGCGGCATGGTAAAAAAACTCTCGCTCATATTGGCGTTTATCGGGCAGCCAAAAGTAATACTGTTAGATGAGCCCTTGGTTACATTGGAAGATCATTCGATTCCTATTTTGACAGAATTGATAAGTGATTATCAACAAAATAAGCAAGTCACATTTTTAATTACTTCGCATCAATTACTAGAACATTATTCCCTGGGAAATATCAAAACAATTCTAGTGAAAGATCAAACGGCATGCTTCCAATAAACAAGGTGTTAATTCGTATAATAGTCACCGAATTTTACAAGCAAAATTTAGGATTGTTTCTTTTCGCTTACTTCATCATGTTTGGCATGGTTGAAGGCTCTCAGCTCATTTACTATCATTTATCGTTGATCACTGGCGTCATTCAATCAACTACTTTTTTTTCTCTCGTACTAGCACTTTGGCTGATCTACGCGATAAAATCTGTACAGTTTGTAACTTCACAATTAGGCAAGCCTCAATACTCATTTTTATTCGTCTTAACGAGCCTTCCTAAATTCGCTCAAGTTTTCGCTTTCGCATTAGTTCACGTTTTGATACATACGCCCGTATTGCTTTACGCCATTGCAATAGCAACTGTAGCCTTCGATCAACGTCAATGGCTAATTGGTGCGGAGGTAATTGTTTTCAATCTTTTACTCTGTGGTATTCTCAGCTTGGCTTCCGTTCATAAGTTAAACCACCCCAACGCCTTCAGCAACGTTACCTTTTTCAAACTACCTCGCTTTATTAAAAAATCACTCGCTTGGTTTTATGCTGCATTTCTATTGAACGAATTGAAAGTAATCACCATCGTCACAAAGCTCTTCTCTTACTTCGCAGTTTATGGTTTTTTACAAATCAAAGTAGATCATTATGAAAACAGAATTGCACTGATGGGTCTCTTAGTCGGGGTAACCGCCCATGCCGTAGTCCTGTTTGAGTTGCGAAAATGGGAAGATAGTTATTTACTTTTTTTAAAGAACCTTCCTTTCTCCCCCATATCAAGGTATTTAACCATGGTAATTATTTTCAGTTTATTGCTATTGCCGGAGCTATTTCTGCTAATTACACATCACGTCAAGTTGATTGATCTCATTGGCTCATTGTTGTTCTCCATTTCCTTTCTCTTATTGCTATTTGCGATGGTCCATCACCTAAAAATGGATATGGATAAATACATTCAGTACCTGTTAACTTTATTTTTGATTTCCTTCGGAATAGTTCTATTTAAACTCTACTGGGTACTCATTCTTTTATACCTGTTTACTTCGTTTAGTTGGTATAAAAAGTACTTCTACACATATGAATCACTAAGGCTTTAACCTTTACTCCTTTTGCCTGTTAGAATGATTGTAATTTACACCAAGGCTTGACAATGAATTCTAACAATCAAATAGATAATTCAACTACTTTATTTTGGTTTAGAAGAGATTTGCGTATTGAAGATAATGCAGGGTTGTACCATGCGCTAAAAGAAAATGATAGTGTGCTCCCAATCTTTATCTTCGACACGGAAATTCTTGATAAGTTAGAAGACAAAGCAGATGCTCGGGTAGACTTTATCCATCAATCGCTAAAGATTATTAAGGATGAGCTTGAACAAATGGGGTCGTCTTTACTTGTTTTACGTGGCAAGCCAGTTACTATTCTTGGCCAGCTCAATCCCAAATCTGTTTATACTAATCATGACTACGAACCTTACGCAAAGAGAAGGGACGAAGAAGTTAGAAATCTGCTTTCAAAAAAAAACATTGTTTTTCAAACATTTAAAGACCAAGTAATCTTTGAAAAAACAGAAATAAAAAAAGATGACGGCACCCCTTACACCGTTTTTACACCTTACAGTAAAAAATGGAAGGCAAATCTAACTGACTCGCAAACCAAGATTTATCCAACAAAAGAATACCAGCACAATTTCAAAAAAACAACACCATTTCACTTTCCTGAATTACCCGAAATCGGTTTTCAGAAATCTACTATTTCATTCCCCCCCAGAATTATCAAAACAAAGCTGATCGAACAATATCACGAGCAGCGCAATTTTCCCGCCATTGAGGGTACCAGCCGATTGAGTATTCACCTGAGGTTCGGCACAGTGAGTATACGTTCGCTAGTTCGGCTAGCGCTGAAAAAAAATGAAACCTGGCTAAATGAACTTATCTGGCGGGATTTTTACCATATGATTTTATGGAATTTTCCGAAGGTTGAAAAAGAAGCATTTAAATCGCAGTATGATAAAATTCAATGGCGTAATGATGAGACTGAGTTTACGGCTTGGCGCGAAGGGAAAACGGGCTACCCGATTGTAGATGGGGGAATGCGAGAACTAAACACAACGGGTTTTATGCATAACCGTGTGCGCATGATTGTAGCCAGCTTTTTAACCAAACACTTATTAATTGATTGGCGATGGGGCGAAGCCTATTTTGCTAAAAAACTTCTCGACTTTGACCTAGCCGCTAACAATGGAGGCTGGCAGTGGGCAGCAAGTTCGGGCTGCGATGCCGCACCTTACTTTCGGGTGTTTAATCCGTATTTACAAGCAGAAAAATTTGATCCCGAAAGCAGATATGTAAAAAAGTGGGTGCCAGAAATAGGTTCCTCCGGTTACCCTAAACCAATTGTAGATCACTCATTCGCAAGAAAAAGGGTATTAGACGTTTATAAAGCGGCATTATTGGGGAGTGAAGAAACTTAGAACATACGCTCCTTTTTAGTGTTTTTACATCAATGAAAATCTACAATCTCAGAAAAGAGCAGTTTTTGCCAATAAGTTTACAGGAAGCTTGGGCTTTTTTTTCCAGCCCAAAAAACTTGGCGAAAATCACGCCTGAACACATGAATTTCAAGATTTTGTATCAGTCGGGAGGTGATAAAGCATATGCAGGTCAGATTATCCGCTACCAAATAAATGTGCTGCCCTTTATTCCGGTCCATTGGGTTACCGAAATCACGCAGGTGAAGGAACCCTTTCATTTCATTGACGAACAGCGGTTCGGCCCTTACGCACTGTGGCATCATCAGCATCATTTCGAAGAAGTAAAAGGAGGGGTTCTAATGACCGATGAAGTAAACTATGCTATCCCATTCGGCATACTTGGGAGATTTGCCCATTGGCTTTTTGTGGCAAAAGAAGTTAATCGTATTTTTGAACACCGTTTCAGAACATTGGAAGATTACTTTTCCAAGAATTAAACTACTTAAGTAAACTGGATAATGGACTTTTGGACGATTTTAATTTGCTCATTCATTTCGATCGGAACTTTTCTGTTTATGGAGGCGGTGGCTTGGTTCACTCATAAGTATGTAATGCACGGTTTTTTATGGATTTGGCACGAATCGCACCACAAAGTTCATAATCATGTATTAGAGAGAAATGACCTCTTTGCCGTTGTTTTTAGTATTCCTTCGATAACACTTTTTGTGCTATCGACAAGCATTTTTCCTAGTCCTTACTTATTTTCTGTGGGTATCGGTATCCTTTGCTACGGCATATTTTACCTCATTTTCCACGACATCATTGTTCATCAACGGATAAAATGGGTGCCAAAAAATAAAAGCTCGTACTTGTATCGTATGATCCACGCCCATTATATTCACCATGCCAAGCATTCCAAGGAAAACTGCGAAGCTTTCGGATTTTTATACGCTCCAAAAAAATTTCAGCCTAGAAAATTCGTTTTTAAAGAAGAAAGACAACAAACTCAATAGCGACAATGGAAAGCCATTATTTATACCTTATCATCAATTTATTGGCTCTTTTCTTTACAGTGCTGTTCAGCTTTCTTCCTAACAACAAATTCTATAAAAATTGGAAATCCCTTTTCCCTGCTATTTTTATCACCGCAATCGTCTTTGTTTTGTGGGATATATTGTTCACTAAGATGGGGGTCTGGGGCTTCAATCCTACTTATGTGACCGGCCATTATTTTTTTAATTTACCCATTGAAGAAGTATTGTTTTTTATTTGCATCCCCTATGCATGTGTTTTTACCTATCATTCCATCACCATTTTAATCGAAAAAGAAATCTCAAATAAACTACAGCAGCGAATCTCCACTTTAATAATTGTTTCACTTTTTGTACTTGGTATCTTTAACATTGGGAAATGGTATACAGGAACAACTTTTATCGCGATGTCATTGTTTTTAGTCTTCCTGAAATGGTTTGTTAAACCTACTTATCTGGGCAGATTTTATGTAGCCTTTATTTTTATCTTAATCCCATTTTTTATCGTGAATGGAGTTCTTACTGGGACAGCGATCGAGAATCCAGTTGTGTGGTACAACAATAGTCAAAACCTTTCCATTAGAATGGGAACAATACCTATTGAAGACACGTTTTACGGAATGTTGCTAATATTAATGAACATTGCGCTTTACGAAAAATTTAAAAGTAGAAGCACAATTGCCTAAATTTGAATCTTTTTAAATGTAAAGTTATCAATGGGATTTAAGTCAAACACTCAGGATTCGGTTAGAATGTTCAAAAGTGACTTTTTGGAGAGTCTTTCCAAGGTGCATTGGTCAGTTCCATTGATTGTTTGGGTGCCCGTCATTTTCTATTCTGGGTGGCTTAGTATTTTCGCCTTTTCTGTTTCCATATCGAACTTTATAATTTACTTCATTGCAGGCGTCTTCTTTTGGACTTTTGCAGAGTACTTTCTTCATCGATTTGTGTTTCATTGGACTCCAAAAGGAAAATGGGGGGAGAGAATACACTTTATCTTCCACGGTGTTCACCACGACTATCCAAATGACGCGAAGCGATTAGTAATGCCGCCTTCCTTGGGCATTCCGTTGGCAGCTTTCTTTTATGTCAGTTTTGAACTCGCTTTAGGAAGACAAGGCGCGTTGGCTTTCTTCCCCGGATTTATGGTAGGATACCTATTTTATGACCTGACTCATTTTGCTCTTCACCACGTAAATTTTAAGTCCAATTTTTGGAAGAAATTAAAGCAGCACCACATGACCCATCATTATAATGATTCCTCTCGCGGATTTGGCGTAAGTTCGGCTCTTTGGGACAAAATTATCGGCACCGATTTCGTAAAAAAATCATAAAAAAAGGTCTCAGATTTTCTGAGACCTTTTTCATGTAGATGTTAGTTAGCTTAGTTCTTCCCCATTTTTTCCATTTCCTTATCAAAAGTTTCTTTAAACTTCTGATAATCGTAATCGATCTTCAGCTTATCATCTGAAGAAAGACGTTCGTTGTATTTTTTCACTAGATCATCGGCCGAAAGTTCTATTGCAATATAGGTTTTGTAATTCCCATCCTTGGTTTGAACCAACTTCTCGCAAATAGTTCTAATTCCAGATAACGTTTGATTTACCACCTCTCTATTTAAGCTCTCAAACTTTTGCTCTAATTCTTCCTTCTTATTTAAGGCGGTAGAATTTGTATAGTTATCGGTAACGGTTTTGACTGTCGTTTGGATTGCCGAGGCTAACTCATTCCGAGCATTTGTTAGTGCTTTGGATTTTGAAGTCACTTGATCCATGCTCTCCCCAATGGAATTAGCTCGGAATACTTTGCTGGTGGTGAAATAGTCTGGGCCTGAACAAGGAACGATTACCTCCTTTTCTCCAGCAGGAGCTTTGTCCTTACTGCTTTTACATCCGCCAATAATAACCATTACAATAGCAATAGCTAGAAACGAGAAATTGATTACTTTTTTCATAGTTTTTGTTTACTTTATGTTGCAATTTAATGATTGCAATTTACAGGCCAAATCTTAAAAATGCGAACTGGTTTACTGCAATATGGAATTCAAAAGCAATGGCATTTTATCTTTTTCCAATATTTCAAGGCTCTTATTATAGGCTTCCTGACTTGAGCGGTCATAGTCCAAACTAAACCCCTTGATTCTATCTAAAGTAGTTGAATAAATCTCCTTGTTATCCCTTGCTAACACAACTTTAATTATAGCAGTAACATAGGTAATGTAGATGCTCCCAGAAACGGCTCCTTTTTCGGCATCAGCGCTAATATCCAGCAAAAATTGAGCTTTTTGCTTCTCTGGTGTTATCTCAAAGCCAGCATTTGTCATAAAGTTCTTAATTCGGTTGGTTAGCTGTTGATTTGATTTCTCGACACCAAACGTTTTCTCCAAAGAAGAAATGTAAATCAGTGGACGTACTACTTTTAGAATTAGATTAGCCGATGGTACATTTAACTGTTTGACCAAAAGCGAGGCAACGGCAGAAGAATCGCTACCTAAGAATGAAAGCAAGTTTATACTCACCTTGACTGTTTGCTCCACATCTTTGGCGCTAATTTTAGTCACCAATATTTTCGCTTCGCCTTTCAAGTTGGTGGAATAGGTTGGATAAACGACCCCAGCTCCTTTTTCAAAACGCGCAGACAATGGTAGCCCCGAAACAAGTTTTTCTTTGCTAAAAGCTTTTGCAACCGCATTGATTTCACTTTCAGCAATCCTTCTATTTACCAATAGTTCGGCAGGGTTAACCTTGATTTGAATTTTATCCAACAACAGTTGAATGTTGGTAATAATCTCATTGGTCAACAAGATGGTATTACCCTCGAAATCAAGTTGAATGGGCTCTGCTAAATATTTTTCAATTGCCACAAAACCTTGAAAATAAAAATTGAGGCCTTGTACCAAATCCCCAACCCGTTCAGCCTGTTTTGCTTTTGTGAAGAAATCCAGTGCCTTGCTTACTGCATTTCGCTTTAGTTCATCTTTTATTTCTTTGTAGCGTTGCTTCGACAATCTATAATACACCCAGTAGTTTCGGTCATCTTGCCAAGAATCTACCTGTTCAAATTCCTGAATATCGTCTGTGGCTTTGGTTTGAATAATCTTCTCATAACTCTCTTGAAAACTTTTGTTGGCATCCAGCTTACTTAAAATGGAAGTTCCGGACACGGTAACTTTAATTTCGGAAACGAGGTCTTCCAACGCACTTTTCTTTGCTGCCTGCAGATAATCATTTACTTCAGTTTTTGAACTGTGCCCAATTCCAACAAAATAGAGGCTGCCCTGAGGCTTTGACGCTAGCCAGCTTGGTTTAGGATTTAGCTCCTTTTGCTGAGCTATTTTTGTCGCACTAGGACTGCACCCCACTGCAATCAAAAGAATGAAAATTAGGCGCTTCACAAACTATTGTTTATTTAGATTCGTTTCAACTAGATTCGTGCCAATTTAAGATGAATAATGGCTAACGAGTCATTCAGAGTACAATTAATTTTAGTAACTTTAACCTAAGAAGTTCGATTATGAAAAAGTTAATATCATTTTTTTCGCTTGTCCTTTTTTTAATGGGTTGCCAGAAAAACGAGGTGGTGTCTGAATTTACGGGGAATGAAACTAAATATGCGTTGGTTCAAGCGTCAAATTATTCAATAAATGGAACAGTTACGCTGAAGGAACGAAAAGATGGCTCAACAACTGTGTCTGTAGAATTAGAGGGTACGCAAGGCGAGGCCAAATTTCCGGTTCATCTTCACTTGGGCGATGTTTCAACACCAAAGGCAGATATTGCTGCTATACTCAACCCAGTTGCTGCTACCCAAGGCAAAAGCGAGACTGTCCTTACAAAACTCGCAGATGAGTCCAGCATCAACTATCAACAATTAATTTCGTTAAAAGCGTGCATAAAAATACATTTATCCGATACGGGTGCCGAAAGAGATATTGTTTTAGCCGGTGGAAACATTGGTAAGTCGGCAACTTCTGCAAGCTCAACTGGCAGGGTTGGATTTGCTGAATGCAAAAGTGAGTAGCCTAACATGGAAAGTCCATCATAAAAAAAGCCAGCAGAAGCTGGCTTTTTTTATTTTCACTATGGTATAGATCCTTATACGTATTGATTCAGCATCACTGGCATTACCAACATAAGGATATCCTCATCTTTATCTTTTTCTGCTGGTGTAATAAGTCCGGCTTTATTGGGTGCCGTCATCCCTAGTCTGATTTGTTCGGTTTGCAAATTGCTAAGCATTTCTATGATAAACCGTGCGTTGAACCCAATCTCTATGTCTTCCCCTTCGTGTTCACACGAAAGTCTTTCATTCGCTTCATTCGAGAAATCTAAATCTTCCGCTGAAACTTGTAATTCGCTTCCAGTAATTTTTAGCCTCACTTGGTGGGTGGTTCTGTTAGCATAAATTGAAATGCGTTTCAACGAACTTAAAAAGTCTACCCGATTGATAACCATCTTGATAGTGCTTGAAGCAGGAATCACATTTTCATAATCGGGATAACGCTCATCAATCAAGCGGCAAATCATACGGATGTTTCCGAATTTGAAGAAAGCGTTTGATAGGTTGAAATCAATGCTCACATCGGTGTTATCGCTAGGTAACGTTGCCTTTAAAATAGTTAGTGCTTTTCTGGGGATAATAATCGCGTTGGCAGTTTCCGATTTAACGTCTGATCTTCTGTAGCGCACCAGACGATGGCCGTCAGTAGCAACAAACGTTGTATTCTTCTCGCCAAGATTAACATAAACGCCTGTCATTGCTGGGCGAAGTTCATCGCTGCTGGTAGCAAAAATGCTATTGTTGATCGCTTTCGCCAAAACATCAGAAGAAACAGAAGCTGAAAAATCATTTGAAACAGATGGTACTTTGGGAAAATCGGTAGCATTCTCACCTGCCAACTTGTATCGGCCGTTATCGGAGCTAATTTCAATACTGTAGCTTGTCTGATCGATTGAAAACGTCACTGGCTGATCTGGCAAGTTCTTCAACGTATCCAACAAAATACGGGCGGGAACAGCTATACTGCCTTTTTCCTTCGATTCTATGGTAATTTCGGTGATCATAGAAGTCTGAAGATCGGAAGCGGTTACCGTTAAATTAGCCTTGTCGATTTCAAAAAGAAAATTTTCTAGAATTGGAACAACAGGGTTGCTGGTAATTACCCCATTAATGTTGGTAAGCTGCTTTAATAAATAGCTTGAGTTTACGATGAACTTCATTCTAAATCAGTGGTTTGTATTGAAAGTCGGTAAAGTTAATGGTCGGGGGGCAATAGTCAATAGACGGATGCATAAATTACTCCCGTTTCTTGAAATAGTCTTTTGTTTTAGCAATCCTGAAAATCTTAGTCTTATCAAAAAGTAAAAGAAGGCTATCATTTGATACCGCGGCTAGTTGAGGTTGCCCCAATTTCCATTGTTTCACCTCCAATTTGAACTTTCGTGAGGCGATGTCAGAAACAACTAACTCAAGACTAGTGAGTTGCATAAATAGCGTATCGACAGGTGGTTTTTCGCCTACCTTCACTATCTGGTCCGCTTCTAGGCTATACAAATCATCTACAAATCGGCTCAATCGCGTAGTATCGGTAACCTCTACGTCTTCAATACTCAATAACTTTTGGCGCAAATTGATTTTAAAATCGCGTTTTGGCTCTGCGGGATACCTGACGGAAATGTCTTTCAAATTGCGCCAGTTAAAATTGAAAACGCGCTTGTCTCTCCAACCGTTCTCATCCAATTGAAAAACCTGAGAAGGATCTACGCGATAACCAGGAATGGTCACTAAATAAGGTAGTTCGCTATTCTGTTGAAAATAAGTTTGAGTGTGGTCGAAATTGGAACCAGCATAAAATTCCTTTTTAAGGTCTTGTCCTTCAAACAAGCTCACTTTGGTGCCGCTGCTTTGGAGCGATTTTGAGATAGAGTCTTTGAGCGTTTCGCTTGCTGGTCGTTTAGGTGCTATTTGCAAAAGTGTAGCAAACAATACTTTCACCAGTTGCCGATCAGCGGGGTATTTGTTATTTACGTTCCAAAAGGTGCCATCGTAACTGACTATCACTTTTTTGCCAGCCGATTCAAAAACAACCCTGTTGATTTTGGTTTGGTCCTCGACTTGAAACATCTTTTTATCCAGTTCAAACTGTCCGTCCGTTATTGAAAGGAAATATGCGATGATAGTAATCACCGAAAGCAGTAGGAGGGAAAATAGTAGCTGTTTGTTTCTGGCGGATTGCATTGAATGAACCTACTTTTTTTAGACTTTTTGCAGGTTTTTTAACCGGAATGTGCAGGAGCATGAATGGCTTTCCACATTTCTTCTTTAAGAAAACTGCGGAGACTCAAATCCTCGTCTAAATTAGGCCAATGAATTCCCGTGCGGCTCAATTCATATTGATTAAGCTCCTTTTCAGACGCTTGAGCAAGACTGCTGGTTAGACTAATCTTCCGTTCGAGCAATTTCTTGTTGTTCAATAGAATCAACATAATATCAAGTTCTTTGTGAAAAAAAACTGATACTATTTTTATTCCCTCTTCAAAAATCATTTTATCGATAGGATCAAAGTTCCACGATTGATTAGTTGAAATATTCATTCCATTTTTGAATTATTAATTCTTTATTTTCAGCAACAATTTCCATTATTTGCTTTTCCTCTTGGCTACTAAAATCTAGTAAGTAAGCCGCCCTTGGTTCAGGCATTATCCAAATTTTTCCATCTCCATCAGCCTTCTTTACGTGAACATGAATTGGTTCCTTACCATCCGCGGAAAAAAAGAAGAACCTAAATCCGTTCAGCAGCAAGACTGTTGGCATAACAACGTAAAGGTACAACAGAATGAGAATAAATAAACACACTTTTGAATGGACTCGTTATCTCATAAAGGCCGATCAATTGGCACAAATGATACTATTAAAGATAAATACTGCCTGAGTTAAAATTTTCATGCGCAGCTAGGTGTCAGAAACTAGCGTACTTCCGCTTTCTAGCCATCGCCCTGAGTATTCCAAAAATAACAAGTAAAACGATGGGCACCACCAAGTTGAGCGACTGCCAATAAACTCTTTCCTTTTTAAGCTTTTCTTTATCGAGCGGCCGTATCTTCACTTCTTTCGTGCGAGCGGTTATCAGGCCATTTTCATCAGTCAAGTAGGCAACCATATTCAAAAGGAGATCTTGATTAGAATAGGTGTAGCCTGAAAACACATCTTTGCCCAACAATTGGGCTTGGTTGGTGCGGGGGTTTACTTCGTTACGGGCGATGTCGCCATCGGCAACTACAATAAGTTTGGTAGGTTTACTTGAAGATTTAAACCCAGTAGAATCGGTTCCTTCCGGGAGAAAACGATTTTTATACAGACTTGTAAATTGGCCTTCTAGTAAATAGGCTAACGGTATTTGCCCCCCGACAAAACTCTCGGGCTTTGTTTTTCTTAAATCGTCAATACCCACTTTTATTGGGTTACCCAACTTGCGTGTGAATTGCGATGTAAACAAAAGCGGAGTCTTCTTAACCCCGATTACCTTCACGGTATCGATACTACTTGCAAACCGCAGAAGTGTTGCGTCCATGTTTTTGGTGATTGAGTTATCGGTGTAATGATTGATAAGCGGAAAAAAGGGCCACTCCATTTGCATGATCTCAGGGCGATCGCTCACCTTGCCAATCACCACTGGATACTTAGCGGAAAAACGGTCTTGCACTAAATCTTGATTGATACGCACACCGTATTTGAAGAGTTGATCTTCTAAATTGGTTTCAATAGACCTGGCAAAGTAATTTTCGAGGGAAGCACTGTCCATGTTCGCTTCCATGCGATCGAGCAGAAACAACACCTTGCCCCCATTCATAATGTATTGATCAAGCGAAAGCTTTTCAGGCTCGGAAAAAACTCGCATCGGTTTGGCGATTATGAGTGCATTGTAATTAAGGATTGATTTTTTCTTGGCGAGATTCACCTTAAAAACATTGTACTGCTCAAACAGCGCGTTGTTAAAACTGGCAAATTTCAGGCTATCGAGTTCGCCATGCCCCATCACTAGCCCGATCTTTTTGCGATTCACATTTATTATTTTGTGAATGGCATTGGCAAGTTCAAATTCTACTCCTTCTATTGACTGGTTAAGTACTTCTTGTGAGGTTGTTGCCAATTTACTTTTAAAAAGCATGACGCCATTTTCAAAACCACCGTAAGAAATTACCGCGCCTGGAAAGACGATCTTTTCCACCCGTTCTCCATCATTGGTATCGATCACGCGCATCCCACTAACACCTTTCTGCGCCAAGCCCGCTTGAAATTCGTTGCGTGCTTTTTCACTTGCCGCTGTCGCGGGATCGGTAACCGTAAACTGAACTTTATTGTGCGAATAAATTTTAAACTCTTCCAGTGTTTCTAAAATGGATTTTTGAAACCGCTTAAACCCCGGATTTAGCTCACCCGCTAGGTACACTTCCACAAAAACTTCGTCATCTAATTCGTTCAACAATTGCTTCGTTGCCGGTTTAATGGTGTATCGCTTTTCTTCCGTTAAATCAATGCGGAAAAAATAAACGGACGCCATAATGTTGAGCAAAACCAATAGTACCAGCCCGTTGGCAAACAATAGCCAATCACCTGTTTTTCTGCTTGCCATCAGTCGCTTTACTTCCATTGCCTGCTGCCGATAGTAAGTTTTGTGAGTAACACCATGAAGGTTGCCACGCTAAAAAAATAAAGTAAGTCACGACTATCAATCAATCCTCTACTGATGGACTCATAGTGAAACAAGATACCGAGCTGCCTGATGAATAGTGCCTGCTGGCCGAAAACAGGTATGGAGGAAAAGGAATCGAAACCATTGTAAAAAATGAAACAGAGAAAGGCCGAGAGAATAAAGGCAACTATTTGATTGGATGTAAGTGCGGACGCCAATATGCCGATAGTGCAAAACACCCCACCCAGTAGCATCAATCCAATAAATGAACCGATTGCGCCAGGCGTATCAATGTTACCAACTGGGTTGCCCAATTGATATACAGAATAATAATAAGTAACGGTAGGCAATAAGGAAATAATTACCAATGCAAAGGCTGCTAAGAACTTGCCCAAAATAATCTCCAGATCAGTTACAGGGCGGGTGAACAACAACTCCAACGTGCCGAGTTTTTTCTCTTCCGCAAAACTTTTCATGGTAATAGCTGGAATAAGAAAAATGAACACATAAGGGCCAAACGAAAAAAGAGAATCCAAATCAGCATAACCATAGTCTAAGACCGAGGTAGCAGGAAACACCCAAGTAAGCAGACCTATTGCGATTAAGAAAACACCAATCACAATATAGGCGATTAAAGAATTAAGAAAGCTATTAAATTCCTTTTTAAAGATTTGAATCATACTGTAGACGTTGTCAATTCTTTAAATATGGTTTCCAGCGAACTTTCTTCTTGCTTTAAACCGATCAACGAAAGTTGTTTATCTGCTGCAAAGCGAAAAATAGTTGGCCTTATGTCAATACCTTCTTTGGCGGTTAACTTAAACTTGCTTTTGTCCACTTGGTCTGCATTCAAAACGCCTTCAATAGATTTCAGGTCTTCTAACAACACTTCGCCTTCAAACTCCGCCAAAAAAATGATGTGACCTTGCTGGTTTTTTAAGAGTGAATCCAGTGAGTCGTTTGCCACAATTTCCCCTTTGTTTATCACCACCACCCGGTCGCACAGGGCTTTTACTTCTTGCATGATATGCGTGGAAAAAATAACCGTTTTATCTTTGCTGACCGTCTTAATAAGCTTTCTTATTTCAACCAATTGGTTGGGATCTAAACCCGAAGTGGGCTCATCTAAAATCAATACGTTGGGATCATGAATAAGTGCTTGGGCAAGACCCACCCGTTGGCGATACCCCTTCGATAGACTTTCAATCTTTTTATTTTGTTCAAGCGCTAACCCACATAGCACAATCATTTCATTTACTCTTTCCTTTGTTCTGGAAGGAGAAAGCCCGGCAATTCGAGCTGCAAATTGCAAGTATTCGCGCACATACATATCCAAATACAACGGATTGTGCTCGGGCAAATAACCTGTGACTCTTCGCGCTTTTAAAGGCTCATTTTGAACATCAAAACCCCCTACCCTAATTGACCCTGCCGTTGGCGGGATGTAGGTGGTGGCAATTTTCATGGTAGTGCTTTTACCTGCGCCATTCGGCCCAAGAAAGCCCACAATCTCACCTTCCCTTACAGAAAAAGAAACATTGTTTACCGCCTTCTGTCGGGCATAGACTTTGGTAAGCTGTTGAACTTCGAGTGACATCTATTTTTTGGAAGGTGCAAAAATAGGGGAAAATGATGGATCGAAAAACTTCAACGAATCGTTAAATGAAACTTCGATTTTAACTTCACCCCAAAGTTTATCACCTTAAAAGCAAAAGTCAGCAATTGTAAACGATTTGTTAAACCGCCCCAGATAAATATGCGGAATAGGAAATCGTTCTTGTCAATACCCGTTCAAATTGCCAAATTTGAAATCGAATTATACACTTAAAGCTATGAGAATTGTTTTTATAGGTTTTTTAGCACTGGTTTCTGCTAACCTTTTCGGCCAAACGGGTTACAAACTTGGTTTCAAAATAAAGGGTTTAAAAGATACCACAGCCTACCTAGGTCATTATTTTGATGAAAGCACTTATTTGGATGATACCGCTAAGGTGGATAAACAAGGTGCTTTTGTTTTCGATGGCAAGAAAACGCTACCACAGGGAGTTTATATGCTGGTAATGGGACCGAAAGGCAAAATTTCAAAAGTGTTTGATTTGGTAGTAGGGAGAGATCAAGATTTCGTCATAGAAACCGACACAAGCGATTACATCGGGCATTTGAAAGTGTCGGGAGACGAAGACAACAAACTGTTTTTCGAAAACATTCTTTTCAATAAAGACCGCCACGATGAGGCTGAGCCTTACATTAAAGTATTGCAAGACAGCACCTTGAAAGAAGACCAAAAGAAATCGGCTAGGGAAGAGTTTCAAAAAATAAATAAAAAAGTATTGTCTTATCAGGACGACCTTATTGCCAAAAGTCCAAATTCTGTTACTGCAAAGTTGATCAAAGCATCAAAACAAGTAGAAATACCAGACCCACCTAAAAAAGCCAACGGAAACATTGACTCCACCTTTCAACTGAGGTATTACAGACAACACTTTTTCGACTATTTTGATGTGGCGGATGATGCGTTGGTTAAAATGCCTAGGCCATTTTATAAGGAAAAAGTAAAGGAGTACTTGGAAAAACTTTTCTTACCGCAGCCCGACACGATTATGAAAGCCATCGATGGGCTGGTAGGCAAGGCAAAGAAAAATCAGGAAACCTATAAATTCATGGTGTTCACTTGTTTGATAACCTATCAAAACCCAGAAATAATGGGGCTTGATGAAGTCTATGTACGTGTTTACGATAAGTATTTTGCCACTGGCGAAATGGACTTCTGGGCTAACGCTCCCTTCAAGAAAAGTATTAAAGAATATGCTGATAAAGTCAGGCGAGCAATGATTGGCCGGCCCGCTCCTAACCTTATGATGCAAGACCAAAATCTCCAACCAAAATCGCTTTACGACATAAAGAAAAAATATACAGTGGTTTATTTCTTCGATCCCGATTGTGGCCATTGTAGAAAAGAATCGCCCAAGCTGGTTGAATTTTACAATAAGAGTAAATTGAAGTACGACCTTGAGGTATTCGCGGTTGCTGCAGATTCATCGATGAAAAAAATGCGCGACTATATCAAGGAAATGAAAATGTTATGGATTACGGTAAACGGTCCAAGATCTTATTTAAAGGATCATTTTCAGCAAGTTTACTTCACCGAAACCTTCCCTACAGTTTACATTCTCGATGAGAAAAAGAAAATTTTGGCCCGAAAAATTCCAGTTGATAAGATCGAAGACTTCTTAACAAATCATGAGAAATTTCAGAAAAAGAAGACTTCCCAAAAAGGAACTTAGTTTCTTTTGACTTCATTTTCTAATGTTAGTCTTGCAAGAAAATTGCATTTAAATGCAACTATTTAGGCTTTAAGGATTATTTACAGAAATACAATTTAGATTTATGGCAATCCTCGATTCAATCTTCGGCAAGAAAAAGAAGCCTTTTAAAGCATCCTGCCTTATTACCAAAGAGCCTATTGAAAATGGCTTTGGCTATTTGCTAACCACAGCCGATGTGGTGACTTCTCAAAAATACTGGGACATGATTATGACAGAGCCTGAAACCATGTCGTACACCGTTTCTCACTTCAAAAATAATTCTTCTGGCACCCAAATGCGTTCGATGATTTTTGAAAAGTATTCTACTGTCACAAAGCCTTGGATTGTCTCGGATTCCATTATCGGCTACTTCAATGTTGATAAAAATTCTGCGCGAGACAATGCGAAAAAATGGTGGGAAAGCGAAGGTGGCTTTACACCAGAGAAAACAGGGCCTGCGACTACCACATTAGATTTTGCTACTTTCGAAACTATTAAACAATACGCAGTAATGGAAGCTGGACGAAATAGAATTTAGTCTATCGTTAAATCTATTTCTTTATTTCATTCAATAGAAACATCTTCATTCGAATATCTTGCAGGGGCCGATCAGAAAAAGTTGTCTTTGCAGCTGCTATTTTATCTAACACATCAAACCCAGTTTCAAGCTCACCATAAATAGTGTACTCGCCATCGAGGTGTGGAGTACCTCCTAATTCAGTATAGATTTTTCTTTGATCATCATTTATTAAAAGTCTTCTGGAAACCACGGTGCTGTCTAGTTCAGAGACACGCCAAGGCTTGCGCTGCACAATGTAGAACTGACAATTGCTGCTTGCCTTTTCAAGATTTCCATCACGCGCTGCGGCCAATACTCCCCGCTTATGATAAATTCCCTTATCTATTCTAAATTCCGCTGGAATTCGCCCACCTGGCGCATCTCCACTACCCAAGGAAGCCCCCTCTTTAGCGTGTTTACTCTCCGGGTCACCGCCTTGAATCATAAACTTATCAATGACTCGGTGAAACAAGAGGCTATCATAAAAACCTGCTTTGACTTTGCTCACAAAGTTATCGCGATGTAGTGGCGTCTCGTTATACAATGTTACCACCATATCGCCCAATGAGGTTACTATTAACACGTGATAGCGACCATCTTTTGCATTAACAGCATTTCTATATTTCTTGATTGCCACATTTTCTTGTTTAGAAAACTTTCTGAAGGTTTTAGAACTAGTGCAACCGAAAAGCAAAAGGAAGATGAGCAATACAATCTGCTTCATAACGAATTATAATGAAACTTTATTCAATAATTTTGTCCACATGATACAACGGTCTGCGCTTGGTTTCTAGATAGATCCTTGAAATATATTCTCCTAATATGCCAATTGCCAAAAGTTGAATGCCACCCAAGAAATAGATCGGTAGTGTAATAGATGCCCACCCAGGCACATTCTTACCTTTTAGCACGACTACCAAAATCCACGCGGTGGCAAGTATGCTTGCCCCAAAGATCAACGACCCCAACGCTGTAATAATTTTCAGCGGATAATTAGTGAAAGAAGTAATACCGTTTACCGCAAGCTTGAGCATTTTAAAAAATGGATACTTTGATTCGCCCGCCATCCGCTTCCTGCGAGAATAAAAAACCTGTGCAGAAGGGAAGCCCATTTGAGGAAATAAACCTCGCAAAAACAAGTTTACTTCCTGGTACTTTTGGAGTTCAATTAAAACATTGTTAGAAAGCAAACGAAAATCTGCATGGTTAAAAACCAAAGGGACTCCCATTTTGATCATCAATTGATAAAAAACTACGGCTGTTCCCTTTTTAAAAAAAGAATCCGCTTCACGATTGTCGCGAATGCCATAAACAATCTGCGCACCTGCATTATAAAAATCAACCATCTGGGCAATAACCTCAATATCATCTTGCAAATCGGCATCGATGGACACACAGCAATCGACTTTGCCAGTCACAAAATGCAAGCCCGCCAATAGCGCGTGTTGATGTCCAACATTGTTAGCGAGTTTTAAAATCTTGACTTTGCCTGATTTATATTGGCTGGCAAGAAGAATAGTCTTGTCTTTGCTGCCATCATCAACTAAGACGATAAAACTTGTTTCCGAAATTTTACCTTGTGAGATAAAGCGACTAAGTAAATCGGACAATATATCTAAGGAAGAGACAATAATTTCTTCTTCGTTGAAGCACGGCACGACTAAAGCGAGCGTAGGCATTGGCATAGAATGGCAAGATAATAGTTTATTTGTTTTTAATTGAGCCAAAACCCTTCTGGGTTATTGGAAATTGCTAATTTGTAGATCAGAACATCTTTAACCTCAAAAAAAAACGTCATGTATAGAATTCTCCTTTTATGTCTAATAGTCGCGTCAGCAGCGGCTCAACCTTTAGATACGCTAATGCAAATTGACCAACTCTTCTCTTCTTGGAACAATGCAACACCGGGCGGTATGGTTCAAATTAAACGAGGCGAAAGAATCATTTACAACAAAGCCTTTGGTATGGCCGACCTCGAACACAATACACCCAACACAATCGAAACAATTTCAGAAAGTGGTTCGGTAGCTAAACAGTTTACGGCAATGGCTGCGCTGCTGCTAGTCTCGGAAGGAAAAATTTCATTGTCGGATGACGTGAAGAAGTTCATTCCTGAACTGCCTAACTACGCAGCAGTAATTACCGTACACCAACTACTCAATCACACCAGCGGCCTCAAAGACTGGGGGGTGCTTTACGCACTGACTGGTTGGCCGAGAAGTACGCGTGCTTACACCAATGAAGCTGCCTTACGAATTATCTGTCGTCAACAAAGCACCAATTTTATCCCTGGCACAGAGTATTCCTATAGCAATTCAAACTACGTGCTGTTGTCTTATATTGTGGAAAGGGTTTCTGGGCAATCATTAACCCAATTCACCGAAGAACGGTTCTTCCAACCGTTGGAAATGAATCATACGAAGTGGAGAAGTAATTTCAGAGAAATAATTCCAAACAGAGCGATCGCCTATGACCATACAAAAGAAGGATTTGAACAGTTAATGCCGTTTGAAAACGCCCATGGGCCCGGCGGTCTATTAACCACCACTTCCGACTTATTAAAATGGAACACCCTGCTCGAGCACCATTCTATTGGTGGCGATGAAGTTTTTCAATGGCGCATTCAAAAAGGGAAACTCAAAAATGGAAAAGAGATAGGATATGCTTCCGGCCTCTTTATCGATACATATAATAATTTACAAAAGATAAGCCATACCGGAGCAACAGCGGGTTACCGAGCTTTGCTGTCGTACTATCCACAAAAGAAATTAGCGATAGCCATTTTGAGCAACGATAGTTGGTTTGATGCGGGTGGAATTGACAAGAAAATTGCCACTCTGTATTTAGGATCAGAAAAAACAAAATCACCCGCGACTGCGCCTATTTCCGCAAGCGAAAGTGATCTGAAGAAATTCGAAGGTACTTTTAAGAGTGTAAGGGAATATGACATCATAAAACTTTCATTAAAAAAGGGCAAGCTTTTATTAAATGAAAAACCAACCTCAGTGATTCATAAAGACACCGTATTTGAAAACGGAACGAAGTGGGCTTTTGTAAACTCATCCACAATAATAGCAGTTCACAGTGATACAAGCAGTTACAAGAGAGTATTGCCACCATCCAAAGTTATTGACGAGTATACTGGCAATTATTACAGCGAAGAGGTGGAAACCAATTATTCAATTACTAGAAAGGCGAATGAATTATTTTTAACGATCGGTGCATTTCCGCCACTGCGGCTGTCGCCAGAAATGGAGGACGGTTTTATGAATAACTCCAATTTATACGAGTTCAAGCGAGATAAAAGGGGCGAGGTAACGTCTCTCGAAGTAAACATGTCGCGATGTGAACGGGTGTTATTTAAAAAGAAGAAATTCTAATACATCTTATTTCACCGATTCTTCTAACCATCCCCATCCGATTGGCAGCTTCTACCAAAGAAAACTCCACAATAGCTTGTTTCCGTATTGTTCTTTTAGTTGTCGATTTGCATTTACTTTTGGCAGAAAGGAAAAAAAAGTTAATTCAAGATTTAACGTTTCATTTCATTTCGTTGTCTTACCTCCAAACCAACCGTAAAAAATATGAAACAGCCCAATTTCAGCCAATTTCTGGTCACGATTTTAATCGCGCTCCTTTTCTGTGCATGCGATACCTTTAAAGACGAAGTTGCCCCAGAAGCAGATATTCAGATAACAGGAAAAGAAGTATTTGTCTTGAGCAACGGCAACACTATTATCGATATGAAAAGTATGGTAAAAACCACTCAGCAAGTTCGCGTGGAAATCACTTCTCAACCTGCAAAGGGTAATCTCGATGAAATTCAAAAAGGATTGGTGCAGTATACTCCATCTGCAGCAGCTGCGAAAGGTACAGACGGGTTTAATATTTCCATATTTTCAGCGAAAGAAAACACGTTACTTAAGAAGGATACAGTAAGAATTGTAATTGGCGATAGTCCTACAGATGCGCCTGCAACAGGTTTGTATGCGCAAGGCGATGAGGTTTACGGGGTGAATGGTTCCATCGACATCTATCCTTTAAAGAACGATATTATTCCATTCGACCCTTCATTGATAAGAATAGTAATCTGGAGGCCAGAAACAAACTATCCACCCTATAATGGAACTGCCCAGATTATTGACAATAAAATAATCCGATACATACCTGGACCCAATTTCACGGTAGACAAAAAGGATAAAATGGTATATAAAATTTACAATGTAAATGATACCACCCAATTCTCGTTTGCTAGAATTTACTTAACTAATGAGGACTATTCATGTCAAACCGATGTGATTGATGACTACTATACGCTTTTTGCTGCTGATAAGTCTATAACACTGGATGTATTAAGCAATGATCAACTGGAGGACGCAAAAGCAAATACAATCAATTTTATAAAGAGTTTTGAAATCACCAAAGCCCCTAAACACGGAAATATTTCAGTGGTTGATAATAAAATCAAGTACACCCTGATAAACGATATTTTTCTAAATGATTTAGTTGATACACTTACTTATAAAGTTTGCTCAACTTGCAATTGCGGAAGCGCAAAAGCTATCATAACAATAACAACTTGTAAGCTTGAAGCCGTGGCCGACAATTTTGAACTCATTCAAGATCCATCTAAAGCAGTAAAAATCAATCTGAATGTTTTGGATAATGATTTAGCCTGTGGAGCTAAGTTAGACATCAGCAATATTCGGCTGTATTCTAGATTTGCTTATGGTAAACTTGAGTCGCCAAATGATTTTTACACGTATCAACTTACAGAAAAAGTCCCAACGAATACGGTAGACAGTCTCTCTTACGCTATTTGCATTGGGAATAACTGTTCTCAACCCACAACGGTTAAAATTAAAATAAAGTAAGTGTACGCTAGCAAAAACATAACTCGGTTTTCGCCTTAATGAAGACCGAGTTTTTCCTATTATGACAAACAAAACACTATTAGATTCTTGTCAAGGAGAAGATCCAAAAGCGCAGAAAATGCTTTACGATCTCTTTAAGGCAAAGCTGATGGGGCTTTGCAGAAGGTACACTTCAAACAGGGACGATGCCCAAGACGTGCTTCAAGAAACTTTTATCAAAATATTTCAACACATAAAGCAGCTGGAAGACGCATCTAAACTAGAAAGCTGGATGAAACGAATTGCCGTTAATACCGCCATCAATCTTTATAGAAAAAACAGCGCAGCCAAAGACACGCTTCAATATGAAATTGGCGAACGAATGATGCAAGAACCCGCAATTGATTCTTTGCTAGAAGTAAGTGATAAATACCTAGTCGAAATGATTAATAGTCTGCCGGATGCGCAGCGCATTGTTTTTAATATGTTCGAAGTGGAAGGATTCAGTCACCTTGAAATTGCAGAACTATTAGATATCTCGGAAGGCAACTCCAGATCGAGGTTATTTTTTGCTAAGCAAACGCTGAGAGAAAAGCTTTGTAAAATTGGAATAAATAAATACGAACGTTATGCCTGAAAAAGATAGTTGGGATGAAATTCGGAATAGGCTTCAGAATTATTCTGAGGAGCCAGACGACAGTTGGGAAAAGATTTCAAGCACACTTTCGTCAACGGAAGTAAAAAGCAGCGCGGCTAAATACTGGGTTGCATCCATATTAGTTGGTGTGGTTTCATTGCTGATACCATTTACCCTGATGGATTATCAAACAGGTCGAGCTATAAAACAGGAAGCAATTCCAAATTCAACTATTACCAAGAATATTGAAGTTGAAAAGCCGCAAGTTATCAAAGCAACAGAAAAAGAAAGCAACACGCAAAGCACAATCAAGTCAGCAAGTACAAACGCCACCAAAGAAAATCACGCTAAAAATTTTGAAAGATCAAAAGGAAGCCACGCGGAACCAAAATCATCTGATATCAATGACGTGCCACTTGAAAAGACTGTATCTCCTACCGATTTGAATGAAATCATTCCGAGTATGAATGCACAAACAGTTTTATCAGAAGAAATAACGAGTGACTCTATTTCTCAGAAGTTAGGCAATTCCAAAGAGGCAATTGATTCAACTCAAAAAGTAGTTGAACCTATTATCATCAAGAAAAAGAAAAAATCATCGCTAACCTACTACGCATCCATTACACCTGCTTTAAATTATTATTCAATCACATCAAAAGAAGCACTTAACGGACGCGTGAATGGATTCGATTCAAAAGGTATATTTAGTACCGACCGCTTCGGTGTAGAGGCAGAGTTTGGAATTCAGTTTCCCATCCATAGAAGATTGGAGTTGTTTTCTGGTTTGACGTATTATTATCAAAATCAAAAATTAAACTATCAATTTATACACTCTGATATGCTTGATGTTGAGAAAGTGGAAGAGTCGTTTACCTATATCATCACGCCTCGTCAGTCATCACAAGCAATAAATTATCAAATGAATAATATTGGGCTTAATCTTGGCATGTTATATGAGATCAATAAACGAATAGGGTTGAGCCAACAAGCTGGCTTATCCATTTTATACCAATACGGCTTATCAAAGAATGGATCTAGCTATGAAAACTGGTCATCAAGCTATTGGAGTTATCAGCTTTCCTACCGAATGACGTTTGATTTGGGGACAAAGAAGTTTTTTGTTCAGCCTAGCCTTTTGAATTTGATCGGATCAAAACAGAATTTAAGTGAACCAATTTCAATTCGCGCAACAAGGGCAGGAATAGGAATGGGATTAGTTTTTTAACAAAGTGTTAGAGAATGAAAAAGAGTAACCGATAGGCAACTCTTTCTCACGCTATTTGATCCAGCTAGCTAACCTTTGTTTGAAGTAAATCGCCCAACTGCATATAATTCAAGAAACCATTTTGAACCTGACCTTGCGTTTCATTTATTGGCACCGCAGTATTAGGCATCATCTTATCAACAGTTACCCGAATTGGTCTTTGCCCTGCTGGAGTGTCGATTAACGCTTTAATGGCATCTGCCACATCTTGAGGCTTATTGGGTACGTCACCACTCATCATTTGGGTAAACGCACCATAAAAGCCTTGCAAGTAGGGAAGTGTTTTGGTGTATTCCGCAGTTACTCCTTCGTGCTGGGGATGATACGTTTTTTGGAATATCTCGGTTTGAAATGCTCCTGGTTGTACAATGACCGAATCAATTCCTTGTGGAGCTAATTCGTAACGCAACGATTCTGCAACTGCTTCAATGGCCCATTTAGAGGAAGTATAGGCGCCAGCGAAAGGAATAACAATGCGACCCATTACACTGGAAACTTGCACAAACAAACCAGTGCCTTTTGCGCGCATGGCTGGAAGGAAAGCACGCACTACTCTTAATACTCCAAATACGTTCACTTCAAAAATATTTTTGTAATCCTGAACGGAGTAACTTTCATCTAATCCACCACCATAAATACCTGCATTATTTACAACTACATCCACCGCACCTCCTTTCGCATTAATATGCGCAGCTGCGTTTATAACCGACTCATCGCTAGTTACATCTAATTCTACCACTTCTACACTTAACTGATGATCCTTACCCCACTGAGTAAGTTCGTCCGCAAATGCCTTATTCTTGCCTGCTACACCCCTCATGGTAGCAAATACCCGATGGCCGTCTTTGGCCAATGTTTGAACGGTTAACTTTCCAAAACCGGTGCTCGAACCAGTTACAACAATTGATTTTTTCATGAAACTAGAGTTTGATTTAATTGAATTTATTTAAAACCAGTACGTTTCTCAATTAGTTCAGTTCAGTTGTTAAATTAATGTTAACGATTCAAAACTTATCGGCCTAAAAAAAATTGCTTATTCCATTTTGTTCCTTTTAAATTGAAACACTAACGCACGATATTTAAACTTCTAATTTGATACCATGAAATCGCCATTAAAATGCTCCAAACCCAACAGCATGATAATCTCAGCGATTCCATGTGGCAACTAAAAAACAATTATTAACACATGAAATTCAATAGTCCAATTATACTAGCCTCAAGCTCTCCTCGCAGGCAATTTCTAATGAAGGAGGCTGGGTATGAATTCAAAGTTATATCGCCTGAAATGGACGAGTCTTTTCCTTCCACCATGCCAGTGGAAGAAATACCAAGTTATTTGGCAAAGAAGAAAGCGGAGGTGCTGAAAAATATAATCACTACAGAAATTGTGATTGCGTCAGATACGGTCGTGATTCTGGAAGGACAAATTATGAATAAACCATTGACAACTTCCGAAGCCTTTCAAATGCTTACGAGACTCTCGGGCAAAACCCATATTGTAATTACCGCTGTATGCTTGATGAGCAAAGATAAAGTGCTGGTGTTTGACGATCGAACAGAAGTTACTTTCAAAAACCTGACGGCAGATGAAATTAATTTTTATATAGAAACGCATAAGCCTTTCGATAAAGCTGGCGCATATGGTGCACAAGATTGGATTGGAATGGTGGCCATCGAAAAGATACACGGCTCTTACTTTACCGTAATGGGTTTACCTATGCACAGGGTATATCAAGAACTAAACTCTTTCTAACAATTGCTTCGCTTCAATTGTAAACGCGCATTTAAAATGTTTTTCAGGACACGTTTTGAACCCGTGGAGGCCGCAGGCTCTACAGTCTAGTTTTTCTTGAGTTTCAATTATTCGAGAGTTGTCAGATAATGGCCCAAAACCAAAAGCTGGTACCGTTGAACAATAAATAGCGGTGGTAGGAGCATTCATGGCTGAAGCTAGGTGCAAAGGAGCAGAATCATTAACGTAGTTCATTGCCGCATTTTTCATAAGTGCAGCAGATTGCAGAAGGGTCAACTCTCCACAAAGATTGGTAACCTGCTTGTTTTTGCTTGATGTGATTAATTCTTCGCAAAATTTTTTATCAGAATGCGCACCTAATAAATAAACTGTCACAGGCTCCTGGCAAAATAAATCGAGCAATTCAATCCACTTTTCTTTCGCCCATTGCTTCGTAAACCAAACAGAAGTTGGCGCAATACAAACATACTTACCTGACTTTGTTAGTGACGCAATTCTATCTTCATCCGCCCTAGACGGACAAAGCTTCGGCTTTGACGCGTTACGATTGGTAATGGATTCAATTAACGTTTGATTTCTATCTACTTCATGAATTCCTTCTTTGATTTCATGTTTTACAGTTTTAGTAAAAAAAAAGGATAGCGGATTTTTATTGAATCCGATTCTATTACGAGCACCCGAAAAGGCCGTGATTAATCCCGAGCTCGCGAAACGATGAACGTTAACAACATAGTCGTATCGGTAGCTTCTTACCTCTCCGATAATTTTTAAAAGATGTTGGATCTTATCTTTTTTTTTATCCCATACCAGCACGTTGCGTAAATGTGGATGATTGTTCAACAAGTCTTCGTTTCCCTTTCTTACCAAAAAATCAATATTGGCCTGTGGGAAATGTTGATGAAGTTTCTCCACCAATGCGGTAGCTAAAATAACATCTCCAATAAACGCTGTTTGAATAACTAAAAATGAGGGAGGAATCACTGCTTCAATTGGGTTTTGTAAAACTCAATAGCTCGAATTATGATTTGCTCCGCTATTTCCTTTCCTTGAAAGTCTGGCACTGTCACAATTTTGTTTTCGAGTTTCTTATAACTTTCAAAAAACTCTTTCAATTCCAACTTAAAATGATTGGCCAATTCACTAATATCTTTTAAGTGACTGGTGTTGGCATCGTTCTCGGGCACAGCCAAAATCTTATCGTCAGCTAACCCTTGGTCTATCATACGCATCACTCCAATTACTCGAGACGGAACTAAGCATAACGGCTGAATGGGCTCCCGGCATAAAACCATAATGTCTAACGGATCATGATCATCGCCCAACGTTTGAGGTATAAATCCATAATTAGCAGGGTAATAAACAGAAGAATAAAGAACACGATCCAACTTTAATAAACCCGTTTCTTTGTCCACCTCGTACTTGGTACGCATACCGGTGGAAATTTCAATAATTCCATTTACAAATTCGGGAGGATTAGAACCCGTTGATGCTTCGTGCCAAGGATGTTTAATCATATTCGTACTTTAGACTGTTAAAGTTAAACATCAAACCACGATAAACAAAAAGCCCGGATTTAACCGGGCTTTTCTATTTGAATTAGAGAAATTTATTTTTTATCCTGTTTCTTATCTTCCTTTTTCTCATCTTTCTTTTTTGCCACTTGTATTTTGTCACCATCCTTTAAGCGTTTAGATACAACTAGAAAAGGACCAGTAACAACTTCAACACTATCTTTTATGCCTTCCAAAATTTCAATATTATCATAATCGCTAATGCCTGTTTTCACTTCCACCATCTTAGCAATGCCTTTTTCATTAATAAATAGCACTACTTTATCTGCTTTCTTTTCAACAGCAGCTTTGTCGTTCACTACTTTTCTTTCGTTGTTATTATCGTTGTTCGCCTCTTTCTTTTCTGTTCCTTTTTCGCTTCTAGTTGTAACGGATGCAAGAGGCACTGAGAGAACATTTGCCTTCCGTTTTGTTATGATTTCAACGCTGGCCGTCATACCAGGACGAAACGGAAATTTATTGCCCTGCTTAATCAAGTCTTCGTAGCTCGATCTCAAGATCAAAATCCTAACTTCAAACTCTGTAATAGCGTCAGCGGAAAGTTTATCCTTTGCAGTATTCGCGATATTTGTGACTATGCCTTTAAATTCTTTGTTAGTAGAAGCATACGAATCTACATCGATCAACACAGTATCGTTCAAATGAACGCGAACAATGTCATTTTCATTTACATTCACGCGCACTTCCATTTTATTAAGATCGGCAATACGGAGCATCTCCGTACCCGTCATTTGAGCCGTACCCACTACTCGTTCGCCCTTCTTAACGCCAAGCTTGGAAATAATCCCTTTCATAGGCGCCACCACCGCTGTTCTTCGAACATTTTCGCTTGATTCTCTTACAGAAGCTTCTGTACTTTTAACCACAAACTTTGATGCTTCTACCGATTGTTCGGCAGATGCCAAATTATTTTTTGCAACTTCGAAATTTTGCTTCGCCAATTGCCAATCCGATTCGGCAATTACTTTTTCGTTCCATAACCTTTCCTGACGTTTGAAGTCTGCTTCAGCGCGAATGAACTGAGCCTTTGAGCCAGAAAGTGCTGCCTGAGCAGAAACGGCATTGGCACGTTGCTGACTTAAGCCCGCCTCCGTTCTTTCCAATTGACTTAACCAAACATCGGGGCGAATTTTTACCAGCAGCTCACCCGCTTTAACTGAATCACCATCTTCAACATATAGCTCAATGATCTCACCAGAAACTTCCGGAGCGATTTTCACTTCAATTACAGGCTGAACTGTGCCGCTGGCACTCACTTTTTCTACAATAGAAGATCGACCAGCTTTCGCTAATTCTACTTCAATATCTTTTGATTTGCCGATCCAGCCCATGGATTTGCCGACAACCAGGAAAAGTATTACTACCACTACGCCTCCAATGAGGTAATATACTATTTTGTTGGATTTGGTTTTTTGTTTTGCCATTGGTCTAAGTTAATAAAGATTAAAATTCAAGTGGTTTGCCTTCGTAAAAATCAAGGAGTTTTTTTCTGAAAATGAAATTGTATTTCGCCCTTGCAAGATCCGATTTTGCCCTAAAAAAATCGTTTTCAGAAACCTGATACTCAACAAAGTTAGTAGCACCATTCTCAAAACGCTGTTTGTTCATCCGATATGCTTCTTCTTGCGCGCTTACCTGTTTTATTGATGAGTTAAAGGTTTTCGAAGCTGACAAAGCATCATTAAAAGCCGTTTCGATAGATTGCCGCAAAGTATTCTCAGTTTCTTTTACAGTAATATCTGCAAGCTCCTTGTTGACGTATGAGCGCTGAACAGAAGAGCGAGTTTGTAAACCGTTAAAAATAGGTATGTTTAAGTTAAAAGATAGACTTCTAAACAAGTTATCACTGAGTTGCTCTGTTTGTGTGTACTTTTCCGCGATCTGAGTAAAGTTTGGAGAATATCCATAAACTTGCTGGCCTCCCGCAGCTCCCACCACTCCTAGCGGAATTGAATTTACCGAAACAGTTCCATCTGGCTGAAACCTTGGGCCATTATTAAGGCTCGAGTAGTTTGATTGAGCATTATAAGATAACGATAACCTTGGATAAAAATTTCCCTTGCTTGCTTTTAATGCTAGACTTGCACTGTTCACCTTCAGTATTGCACTCTTCATCTCGGGCATTGATTGTGAGGCAATTTGATAGATTGCATCCGCATTTTTCTCTAAAACTAAGTCTTGAGGAGTCAACTCAGGAATCACCACTTTTAAGGGTGTAGACGCGGTAACTTGCATAGCCTGTTTAAGTTGAAGGATGGAAAGGTTCAAGGCGTTCTCTTGATTGATAAAGTTGACTTCATTAGTAGCCACTTGTGCCTCCTGATTTAATTCGTTTGCTTTCGGAAGCGCTCCGGCAGCAACTTGCTTTTTTATCCTGTCTAATTGCTGTTTGCTTGAATTGAGCTGGTAAACACTATTGCCTAACAACTCCTGATTAAAAATGACATTAATAAAATTATTGATAACAGATAATGCAATATCATTTTTTGCTTTTTGAAGGTCTTCGTTAGCTGCCTCCACGTCCAATTTCGATTGCCTGTAAGTATTTTGATTTCTTAAACCATTAAAAAGTGTTAGATTGGCTTGCCCACCAAGACCCAACGCACCAGAATTTCTATCAACAAATTGATTAGTAACTGGGTTTAAGGCTCTGCCATAATTGTTTATACTCGAACCGCTAAAATTTAAAGTCGGCAAAAAAGCAGCCTTTGCCTGGTTTTGATTTATTTCAAAGGATTCAATGTTATATATGCTTCTTTTAATTCGAAGGTTATTTTGGTAGGCGATATCCACACATTCCTTAAGCGTGTATCGCAAGGTATCCTGCGCCTGAACTGAAATTGCTAACACAACGAATGCAATTGTAAGTATTCTTCTCATAGTCTATTATTTCAAATTTCTGGTAAATAAATCACTTCTTTAATCCAATTGAGACTCTTTAGATAATTGAATGTTACAGTCTTTATTCCTGAATCCATTTCAATTACCAGGCAAGCCAAATCATTCTTCCCTTTTCTCGATACAGACATGCTGGCAATGTTGCAATCATCATGAGCCAACACATTTGCAATAAATGCAATACTTCCCTTCACATCGTCCGCAAAAATAATCAAAGTATGGAGAGCAGCACTAAACCCAGCCTTGAAGCCATTAATCTCAGCAATACTAACAATACCTCCCCCCTTGCTTTCACCTAACACATCAATTTCCCTACCTTCACCAATTAATTGTAGACGAACCGAATTTGGATGAAGCGCAGAAGCATTTGAAACAGACTTAAAACTGTATAGAAGCCCACTTGATGACGCTAGTTCAATTGACTCTTTAATCCTTTTATCATCAGTTTGAAAGCCCATAAGCCCGGCAAGAATAGCCCGATCACTTCCGTGTCCTTCATAGGTTCTGGCAAACGAGTTGTAAAAAATAATGGTCGCCTTCTCAGGTACACTTCCAAGTAGTTTAGTCGCTGCTAGTCCTATTCGAACCACTCCCGCAGTGTGGGAACTTGACGGACCTATCATTACGGGCCCAATCATATCAAATACACTGCTTTTTTCAGCCATACGGGGTAGATTAACGGAAGAACCCTAAAAAAGATTTTCCTTTTGGGGTATTATTTGAACTTTAATTGGTATTTCTCGACAATTCCAAGTTGCAAATTCAATATTCAATAAAGTAGATTCAACTTTCAACATTGAATCTTGATTCGTTTCAACTTTTGAATATTCAATATTAAACCGCAATTGGAGCCTTGATTCCTGGGTGTGATTGATAGTTTTGGATCTTAAAATCCTCGAACGCATATTCAAATACGGAAGCGGGCTTTCTTTGCAACACCAACGTGGGGAGTGGAAAAGGTTCTCTCGAAAGTTGCAGCTTGACTTGATCAATGTGATTATTATATATGTGCGTGTCGCCTCCTGTCCAAACAAAATCACCCACTTCTAAGTCGCATTGCTGCGCTACCATGTGAACAAGTAAGGCATAGCTTGCGATATTAAACGGTAATCCCAGAAAATAATCAGTGCTGCGTTGCATTAATTGACATGATAATTTGCCGTCCGCCACATAAAACTGAAACATGGCATGGCATGGCGGAAGTGCCATCGAGTCTACATCTGCTGGATTCCAGGCTGTTACAATGTGCCTTCTGGAATCTGGACTACGTTTAATTTGGTCGATTACCTTTGCGATCTGATCAATAGTGCCACCATCACGCGCGGGCCAATTTCTCCATTGGTAGCCATAGACGGGGCCTAAGTCTCCCTTCTCGTCTGCCCATTCATCCCAAATGGAAACACCATTGTCTTTAAGGTATTTGATGTTTGTGTCTCCATTTAAAAACCAAAGCAATTCATAGATTATAGACCGCAAATGGAGCTTTTTGGTGGTAACCAAAGGAAACCCGTCTTGCAGATTAAACCGCATTTGATAGCCAAAAACTGATATTGTCCCGGTTCCAGTTCGATCCGTCTTTTTTACCCCAGTTTCCAAAATGTGCTTTCCTAAATCGAGATATTGCTTCATTGCTTCTGTAATTCCTCATACAAACTTCGTGAATTAATAGCTTTAAAAACCCATTAACCCTAAAAGAAAAAATTAACTGTGATCATGATAGCATCGCTATTATATTTGCAAATTTACTATACCTAAATTATGTCACTACTCTCATTTAAGCTGAATGAAAAGCTCTACCTGCGCGACCCGCAACATACTCAACTAGGCCAGAACATCATTAAAAAGAGCATTGAGATGATCGATAAGATGGGTTTTGAACTATTCACGTTCAAGAAATTGGCGGAACAGATTGACTCCACGGAAGCCTCGGTTTACAGGTATTTTGAAAATAAACACCACTTACTTTTATACTTAATTTCTTGGTATTGGAACTGGATGGAATATAGAATTGAGTTAAGTACAAGTGGCCTAAAAGATCCATCTGAAAAGTTAAGAACTTGCCTAAGGATATTAGCCGAGGAGAAAAAATTTGACCCTACCTTTGAATTTGTGAATGAAGCAGCGCTAAGTAGAATCGTGATCTCAGAACTTGATAAAACGTATTTGACTAAAGATGTGGATGACCTTAATAAAGACGGGCTTTACGGTGGCTTCAAATCGTTTTGCAAAAAAATTGCTGCCATAGCGCAAGAAGTTTGCCCTTCGTATCCTTTCACAAGTTCGTTGATCAGTAGTGTTGCTTTAATTGCTAACCACCAGGTTTTCTTCTCAAATCATCTTCCGTCTTTATCTAGCTTGCCGAAGGACAATCTCCACGAAAAATTGTTTGAATTTATGGAGTCAATTGTTTTTTTAAGTTTAACAACCCCAATAAAATAATAGTATGCTTACCAACGAACAAATAATTAGAACGCTACGGGAAATAGCGATTCTTGTTAAGCATGATTTTGATCTTAACGACCTGCATCATGTCGAAATAAATCAAAGGCGTTATAACGAAGACAATTTTCCTGAATTTAGGCGCGATTTAATAGAAGCCGGCAATAAGATCAGGATTATGCTTCTAGAAAATCAGTTAGGGAAAGAATCGGTGAGTAGTTCTTTTGAGAATCAAAAATCGCCCATTTTAGTTTTCATCAAGAAAAAAAACCTGATCGTTCCAACAATTGTAGTAAAAAGAAAAAGGAACGTTTTTGAGATTTTGCAGATAAATGAAGACGCTACCACTACTGAATTCGTTTCACTTCATCAACTATTGGAACTCACATTTGAAGAGAATGGCGAAATTCATTTTTACCCCATTTTCCCTTATCAAAGCCCCATAAATCAAGCCGAGCATGGTGAGCATCTCACTCCATCAAAAAGGCTATTTAATCTGCTGGGTACAGAAAGAAAAGAAATTATTTATATCCTCTTTTATGCGATTATCACGGGGTTGGCCAGTTTGATTCTGCCCTTGGGTATTCAAGCAACCGTTGAGTTGATTTCGGGAGGGGTTGTGTTTAGTTCCGTGTATGTGATGATTGGCGTAGTGATTTTTGGCATTATACTTACTGGGGTTCTTCAAATAGTACAATTGAGCTTGGTAGAGTATTTACAGCGAAGAATTTTCACCAAGGCCGCACTTGAATTCGCCTATCGAATTCCAAGGATAAAGCTCGAAAGCATCATGAATAATTACGCCCCCGAACTTGTCAATCGTTTTTTTGATGTGATGACCATTCAGAAAGGCTTACCCAAATTATTGATTGATTTATCGTCAGCTGCAATTCAAATAGTATTCGGTTTACTTTTGATTTCGCTCTACCATCCATTCTTTGTTTTCTTTGGCCTGGTATTATTAGTTGTCCTCGTTCTTATTTTCTACTACACAGGAGGAAAAGGGTTGAGTTCATCCATAAAAGAATCAAAGTATAAGTACAGCGTTGCGCATTGGCTAGAGGAGTTAGCACGCGCCATGCAATCATTTAAGATGGCGGGTAACTCTGAACTGCCCATTCGAAAACTCGATTACTCCGTTAATAATTATTTAAAGAACAGAAAAATTCACTTTGGTGTGTTAATAAATCAGTTCTCGTTTATTGTATTGTTTAAAGCTGCTATTACTGGCGGACTGCTCATTATGGGCACCTCATTAGTGATACAAAGGCAAATTACCTTAGGTCAACTAGTAGCCTCAGAAATAGTGATTATCTTGATCTTAAACTCTGTTGAGAAAATCATCATGTATATGGATGTTGTGTATGATTTGTTAACGGCTGTTGATAAAGTAGGTCACGTAACCGATATCGCCATTGAAAGAAGCGGAGGGATAGACCTTAAGGAAAGCGATCACGTTGGGTTTCATGTCAGGCTAAAAAATGTTACTTATAAATATGAGAATGGCTCACTGGCGTTAAATAAACTATCACTAGAAGTAGAGCGTGGAAAATCCATTTGTATTAGCGGAGCAGGCAATTCAGGCAGAACCACGCTGGCAAACATTCTCACTGGTTTTTACACTCATTTTGAAGGCATCGTTACATACGACAGCTATTCGTTGCGCGATCTAGATTTAACGGCCTTGCGAGATAGAATCGCCAAAAACATATCTACTCAAGATATTTTTGACGGTACTCTGCTCGATAATCTTTCGGTGGGCAAGCCTGGTGTAGCAATACACGAAGTAATCGAAGCTATTGAAAAAGTAGGCCTAAGCGATTTCATTAATTCAATGCCGCAGGGACTCGACTCCCCAATTATCAGCGGTGGTAAAGGGATGTCTAATTCAACTATTCAAAAGCTCATTTTAGCCAGGTGCCTAATTAAGAGGCCCGATTTAATGATACTTAATGATTTTTTCATTGGGCTCACTAAATCAAATAAGCTCTCCTTAATGAAATGCGTGTTTGAAGACAGTCGCCCTTGGACAATTATAGCCATCTCAAATGATCCACTAGTGATGAGTGCCTGTGATAAGGTTGTTATCCTTGAAAATGGGAGTGTTTCAACAGAAGGCACTTTCGAATCCTTGTTGAAAAAAGGAGCACTAAGTGAAATAATTGATTAAGAATAGAACAAAAAATCATTCCCTAAGTTATGCTAAACCTCTCACACAACAGAGTTGAAAAGCCCATATCGCAAGATCGGTTTTATTCGTTGCGCTCTTTGCAGACGCCTAAGGCAGGAAAGCTTTTAGCGAAGATTTTGCTAGGACTGTTTATTATTTTAATTGCAGCACTTTTTCTTCCGTGGCAACAAAACATACGAGGTAAAGGAAGCGTAACTGCTCTAGCTCCAGGAAACCGACCTCAAACAATTGAAACAGCCATTGCTGGAAGAATTGCATCATGGAAAATAAGAGAGGGGCAATATGTAGACAAAGGAGATACTATCGCCATTCTTAGTGAGGTTAAAGAGAAGTATTTCGACCCAAAAATGCTTCAGCGTTTACGCGAAATAATACAATCCAAGGAAAGCAGCTTGAACTCTAAAAAAGAGAAATCATTGTCTCTTCAACGCCAAATAAAGGCATTACAAGATGCTTTGCAGTCAAAGCTAGATCAGTCAAAAGCGAAGCTCGAAGCCGAGCGCGTAAGATTCGCCAATGCCAAAAATCAGTATGAACGAAACAAAAAACTTTTTGAAGCTGGAAATATACCACTGACAAAATTCCAAGATATTGAGTACAAGTACCAAGGCAGCGAAGCTGATTTCATTAATGCCGAAATAGAAATCGAACGAGTACCAGCTGAATATCTTGACAAAATCAATAAAGCAGAATCAGACTGGAACAATACACTAGCCGAGCAATACGATACAGAAGCAGAGCTAACAAAACAGCGCAATGAACTCGCCAATATGGAAATTCGCGGGCAACAATATTTCATTCTTGCGCCACAAAATGGTTTCGTTATCAAGGCAAGCCAAGGAGGGATAGGCGAAACCATAAAGGAGGGGGATCCACTTTGTACCATTCTTCCGAGATCCGATGACATTGCTGTTGAAATGTATATTGAGGCAATGGATGTTCCGTTAATCAACCGCGGCAGAAAAGTACGTATTGAATTTGATGGATTTCCAGCTTTGCAATTTTCTGGTTGGCCAAGTGTTTCAGTGGGGTCTTTTGGTGGTGTAGTAGAAGTTATCGATTATGCCAGCAGCAAAGCGGGACAGTTTAGGATTCTTGTTGTGCCTGACAAAACCGATGAAAAATGGCCAAAACAATTGCGTATAGGTTCCGGCACTAAGGGTTGGGTAATGCTCAATGACGTGCCAATATGGTGGGAGCTCTGGCGACAACTTAATGGCTTCCCAGTAAGCCTTTATCAAGAGCCAGAACCAGACAAGCCAATAAAAAAGTCAGAAACAAAAAGCGAAGAAAAATGATAAGGCGCGTCTTACTTCTTTTGATAGTTACTGGCTGTTTTTCAGCACGCGCGCAGCATTCTATAGATTCTATTTTTGTTTTACCCGACACAGCTGTCGCTTTTACTATCGATAATTTCTATAAGTCAATTTTAGAGTTTCACCCGATTGTAAAGCAAACACGATTGCTTAACGAAACGGCAAAACAAGAAGTAAGATTAGCCAAAGGTGGTTTCGATCCTAAGTTAAGTTCAACTCTAAGCATTAAAGAGTTTGACGATAAATTATATTACAATAAATGGTCAACCTCTCTTTCCATTCCAACTTCAACTCCATTTGATGCTAAAATTGGATTTGACCAAAATAAAGGCTTGTTTATTGACCCAGAAAATACTGTTTCTTCATCAGATAACAATCAGCAATTGTATACTGGCATTTCAATGCAAGTAGGCAAAGGACTTCTCATTGATGAAAGACGTGCCGCCTTATTGCAAGCAAAGCTTTTTACCGAAATGGCTCAAGCTGAACAAGTCAAGCTGCTTAATAAAATCCTATTGGAAGCAGCAAAGGACTATTGGCAATGGTACTATTCGTTCTACAATTACATTCTTCTAACCAAGAGCACGAAGATAGCCCACGAGATTTTTGATCGGGTGAAATTGAATATGCAATTTGGCGAATCTGCACCTATTGATACTGTTCAAGCAAAAATAATTCTTCAACAAAGGCAGGTGGAAAAGCAAGAAGCCTTTTTGGATTTTGTTAATACTGGATTAAAGATTTCAAATTATTTGTGGGATAGTGAAGGTAAACCGGTGCTTCTAGCTTTCCACACTACACCCGTTTTGGTGAACGCTGAAAGTGAACTTTTAACGGCTCAAACCTCCGAGTATTTAATTAATCAGGCGAAAGTGAATCATCCTGAATTAGTGAAGTTGGCTGTAAAAATCAATCAACTAGGAGTAGAACGCAAACTAGCATCTGAATACTTAAAACCAAGGCTCGACTTAAGTTATAATTTTATCAATCAACCAATTAGGCCGACTGGTGACTTCAATCTTTTTACCAATACTGGTAGCTATAAATTTGGATTAGATTTCTCGTTCCCTATTCTTATCAGAAAAGAGCGTGCGAAACTAGCACAAACAAAAATTAAAATAGAAAGCACTAAATATGAACTAACCCAGACAGAGCGGGAAATCATTAACCAAATTTATGTTCTACAAAATCAACTTGTTACTACTAGTAAAATACTGATTCAACAGTATAGCATTGCCGACAATTACGAACGTATTTTAAAAGCCGAAATACTTAACCTCGAGAATGGAGAGAGCGATCTCTTCAAAATAAACGTACAGCAAGAAAAACTCATTCTTTCTCAGACCAAACTATTAAAGCTTAAGGCGGAGTATGAAAAAATGAAAGCTACTCTGTACTGGGCAGCTGGAGTTAGAAACTTGAATTTTGAAAATTGAACATAAAAAAACCCGATTTCTAAATCGGGTTTTTTGTTTTTTTACTTTTAGAAATCAATCCCCTGATCCATCATTCTTCGCTGTAATTTCTTTCGTTTTGCCATTTACAGAAACTGTAAATGTATTGTCGCAAGTACCAGTGCCATAATCAAACACTATATCTTTACTATTGACAGTTATCGTTTTAGAACCACTAATCGGTAAGAAAACCTTATTGCTAAGCGCACATGAACGACTGTATACTAGAGGGATTGAAATAGTAGTTGTATAATTCTTTCCTTTCTTGTTAGTTCCCTGAGCAGCAACAGTAGCACCTGCAGTTTGGCTGAAAGTCCAAGTGTCGGCAGTAACTGTAGTTGTACGATTCCATTTTTTAATTAAGTTAACAGATCTTGAAGTCGTAGTTCCGTCAGGATAAGTCAAGCTATGGTTAGACGTAATAGTCCAAGTCAACGGAGAAGCGGTGGTACTTACATTCGTTACGGTTCTAGAATCGTTATCACTAAACTTCACATCGTTAATGCTATATCCACTGAACGTGATGACATGTTTTGCATTAGGCAGAAACCAACGCCCTCCAGAATAAGTAATAATCATTTTACCCTTTCTAGTGTTCTTCGCAAGGTCTATGCAACCTGTAGTTCCAAAATCAATCGTAATAGTGCCAGACTCCTTTGTGTTATTCGCACCTTTGGTAATAGTTGCGCAAGCTATTCGGACATCATCAGCACCCGCCTCAACTCTGCCTGTAACAGCATCGTTAGAGTTCAAAACGCCTGATGCGATATCATCGGTTTCAGAAGTTTGAGACTCAGAGGTCGATTCATTGCTAGAAGTTGCTACATCTTCAGCAGAAAAAGTATCTTCGTTGCTTTTGCAAGAAGAAACCACGATAGCCATTGCAGCAAACATTAATATGCTTACTGCTAATTTTAACGAATTCACTTTTTTGTTTTTCATTTTTGTAATTTAATTGGTTTGGTTCTTTGATTGTGCTTCACGCAGAAGGTTTAATCTGACTAAATTATTTTTTTTTAAATGTCAGATTTTAATTCTACCAATTTTGATTTTCCTTTTATAGTAATGGTAACCTGTTTATCACAAGCTCCATCACCATAATCTGCAGTAATTTTTTTGTTGCCTACCAAAAGCTCCTTGATCCCTTGCACAGGTACGGTTCCTTTAGAGGTAAGTATGCATTGCCTCGTATAGATGAGTGGCTCAATAATTTTCATTTCATATACCAAACCCTTTCTATTGATGCCTGCAGCAATATAATTTGGAAAATCGCCAGTAGTAACTTTCCATTGATCATTTAGCGGATTAAGGCTGTTCCGACTCCATTCAACTCTTTTACTTTCTGAGCGCACAGTAGTAGTGCCGTCAGGCCAGGTAACTTTTCCATCTGTCAATGTTTCCGTAAAAATCACTTTCTCGCCTGTACTTAAACTACTGTAACTGACCTTTAAAGACCCTTCTATTTTAGTATTATTGACTTGATACCCATCAAAAGTTGTAACGATGGAGGAGTTCGGGTTGTATCTCCGACCAGAATAACTAACCAATATTTTCCCTTTTCTAAAATTACCCTTCAAATCCTTACACCCAATCGTTCCAAAATCAATAGTGATTGTGCCCTTAGGACGAAAAATTGAATTGTCGGCTGCTGTTTCTAATACTACCGATGCGCATTCAAAACGCTTAAGAGCGTCATTAATTGTGAACACAATCTTTCTTCCATTTGACTCCTTTCCACTAAAAGTTGCATCGTTGGCCCCCACCGCGAGGTGAGACACATCCCGAACATCATTTGAATAAGCATCTGCTGAAACTTCGTTCTGAATATTCGCAGAATCGTCATTCGAAAAATCAATTGGCTCGCTTTGGCAGGCGAGCAGAAAAGTCAGCACTAAGCTAATATATATTCCTTTGTAATTTCTCATCCAAGCAAATTTCGCTTTTTTCACGATCTTTAGAGTTCAATCAGTACAAAAGGTTTAATACTTAATTAAAGAATTAATGGAAAAGCACTATTTTTCTCTGATATTTTCACTTTTCCTGTCGTTGAACGGCCTTGCCCAGCTTAAAATAGCCAAACTGAAGTATAATGGCGGTGGAGATTGGTATGCAAATAAGACGGCACTTCCGAATCTTATTTCATTCTGCAACAGGGAATTAGGTACGTCTTTACAAACAGATGAGGAAAACGTTGACGTATCAAGCCCTGCTCTTTTTTCTTATCCGTATATCTACATGACAGGCCACGGAAACGTGGTATTTTCAGATACGGAAGCATTAAATCTTAGAAAATATCTTCTTGGAGGCGGTTTCTTGCACATCGATGATAATTATGGCTTAGATAAGTTTATTCGTCTTGAATTGAAGAAAGTATTTCCAGAATTAGAATTGGTAGAGCTGCCTTTCAACCATCCAGTGTATCATCAAAAGTTTAATTTTGATAGGGGGATTCCCAAAATTCATGAACACGATGGCAAACCAGCCCAAGGACTTGGGCTTATTTACGAAGGGCGGCTTGTTGTTTTCTATTCCTATGAATGTGACCTAGGCAACGGCTGGGAAGATCCCCGAATCCACAATGATCCGGAAGCTAAACGGCAAGAAGCACTAAAAATGGGGGCAAATCTCATCTCGTATTCTTTCACCAACCGATAAAATTCAAGGTTCAAAGTCGACTTTTCAACCTTGAACCTTGAATGATATTCTACTTGGCTAATTCGAGAATCATGATCGAATTAGGTGAAGCGTTGAATTTACGGTTAACTGTTTTTCCTGTAACCGCGTCTTTACCTGAATTAAACCCTTCTGTGCGCTCCGCGTAAGCCGACATGTCGATCTCTTTTTCTGCTGCGTTATTATTGATAACACACATTACAGTTTGTTGATTGTCATAACGGAAATAGACATAGACATTATTAGTGGGAATGTACTGCATTAGCTTTCCTTTGGTAATGGCGGAAGATGCTTTGCGAAAGTTTGCAATTGTCTTCACATAATTTTGGGTTTCCTTTTCGTCCTGACCCAACCCTTCCTGCGTAAAGGCATTCTTCTTGTCTCCATTCCACCCTCCAGGGAAATCTAAACGGACATAACCATCCTTAGGCCATGTTTTTCCTTTCATCAGTATCTCTTCTCCATAGTACAATTGCGGAATACCTCTGGTGGTTAAGAGCCAACCAATGGCCATTTTGTATTTGTTTATGTCATCGCCCAATTGAGTCAATGCTCTGTTGGTGTCATGGTTATTTAAGAAGCTAACCATTTTAGATGCATCTTTATAAACAAAGTCGTTACTTAACGTGAGATATAACTGCCCAAAGCCATCACCTTGTTTATCTAGTGCCGGAAAAATGCCATGATAATTGGTTTGGAAATCAGTTGCTCCTGGAAGATTGCTTTTCCAAGGGTTGATTAAGTTATTCTCAACAAAATAAGCTTGGTTGGCAGTGCCCGTCACCCACGTTTCGCCAAACATATAGATGTTAGGATATTCATCTAACAGTGCTTTGTTGCAGGCATTGGCGAAGTCAAGATCGTAATAAATATAAGTATCAATTCTCCATGCGTCTAAACCAAACTCCTCTACAGACCAAAGTGCATGTTGAATTAGATAATTAGCCATGTAAGGATTGCTTTGATTCAGATCGGGCATCATTGGAGTGAACCAACCATCGAGCATTTGTTTACGGTCTTTTTTAGATCCGTAAGGATCCATGATCGCAGCATCTTTATAAGTTGTGTTCGTATACGTAGGCCATTCATGTAACCAGTCTTTCACAGGCTTCTCTTGAACGGTTACGTGATACAGACCAGCGTGGTTATACACCGCATCTTGTACTAATTTCATTCCACGCTTATGCAATTCATCACTCAATTTTTTATAGACTTCATTTCCACCAAAGCGCGGTTCAACTTTATAATGATTCGTGAACGCATATCCGTGTTCTGTTCTATCAGGCATGTCATTCTCAATAATGGGCGTTGTCCACAAAGCAGTAATTCCCAAATTTTGCAAATAATCTAAGTGGTTGATGATACCCTGAATGTCGCCACCATGACGATGGTAAATTGAGTCGCGATTGAGTGTTTGATCGCGCATACCTGCGACTTTATCATTACTTGGATCTCCATTACTGAATCGATCGGGCATTAACAGATAAACGACATCCGCGGAAGAAATGCCTTGCGCAAATTTAGAGCCGTTTCCATCCCTCCTCTTGCTCAATGGCCAGTTGATGGTCTTCGGTTTTACCTTGCCAAAAGCCAATTGAACGTTTCCGGGTTGGGCTGTTGGCGAAATCGTGACATCCAACGCCAAATACTTGGGGTTATCAAACACGCTAACTTTATCTAAAGAAACACCCGGATAGTTAATGCTTACAGTTTGCTTGTTGAAGTTAACATCATTGGAAAAAACCAATAATTGCACTTTATTCCATTTCATACCTACCCACCAATTGGTAGGATATACTTTTATGTCTTGAGCATTCAAGGAAAGAGAAACTAATGCGATCGCTAGCAGACTAACGAAAAGCTTTTTTGAAAATAAATTCATGATTTAATATTGTTGTTTAAAGCTCGAAGTTAAATACTATTAATTTCTACAAATTTTTGTTGTATAGGTTGAAGCTCCATCCTTAACCCTCAATAAATAAAGACCTGAAGGCAATGAACTTATGTCCCAAGTTTTATTATCTAATTTGCCAAGACCTATAGGTTGACCCAACAAAGTGAAACCATTTACCTCAACATCATCATTATCGGAATTGATTTGAATTAAGCCGGAGGTTGGATTCGGGTAGAATGAAACCAAATCACAGTCATTCTCTTCTAGCCCTGTAACAGTTTCCGGAGTAGCAATTTGAAAATCCGTATACAGTCGATAATCACCTGGTTGTAATTCTAGTGTAAACGGCACTGTAGCGACATTGATAGAGGCACCACCAGCAAAATAATCATACCAAGTACCAGTATGAGAAAAGGTGATCGATTCAGACTGTGCCGATACCCCGAAATTAGCAACTGCATGTACGTTCATTTCTGCTGCTGAACTTGGCGAGGTTTTAAAAGGTGAATTTTTCAATCCTACCTGTTTTACTAAGGCCTCTCCAGCAGTAACTGTAAAGTCAGACGATTCAAATATTGGATATTGACTTCTTAGTTTCAACAAACCAGCGATATGATTTCTAAGCGAAGCACGATTACCATCGTTAAGATAATTCCATTTGACAGGTTTTGCTGAAACTCTGCAATCATTATTGACCGTTCCATTTGTACAAGTATTAATACTTTGATCGTAACCCAATTCGCCAAATTGCCAGATCATTTTAGGACCCGGTATCGAAAACAAAATCGTGTTTGCTGCCTTCAATCGATTCAAACCAGTTGGTATGTTTTTCACGGAATAGGAACCTGATGCATTTCCAAATTGAATGTTTTTATACATGATACGCTCTTCATCGTGGCTTTCCATATACCCAACTAAGCTTGGTGAGGCCGAACCCCTGGATTTATAGGATAGTCCACTAATATCAGAGCTTGAGCTAAAGCCCATCGAAGCCTGAGCAAACGCATTGTTAGCATTACCCCAACTCATCATGCCATAGGAAGCTAACTCGTTCTCCTCCGAATTTGCAGCAAAGTGTTCTAAGATTACATAGGCATCGGGCGAATACGATTTGATCTTATCGTTCATTCGTTTTAATATGGCGATTCGGGAGGCATCATAATTTCCCCAAGCACCAACATTGTTTGGATTGTTAGTTTGGGTGAAGCCCTTAGAAAGATCAAAGCGCAAGCCATCAAACTTAAATTGGTTGATCCAATAATGATTTACGGTATCCAAGTATTTTTTTGTGTAAGAACTTTCATGGTTCATATCATTAAACACATTGAACGAGTGCGTGGCATCTCTATTAAACCACGGGTTATCAGTGGTTGGCTTAAACACTCCAAAATCAAAATACATCAGCGCGTACGGATTTGGAATATCTTGATGGTTCATTACTATATCTAGAATAACCGCGATACCATTTTGATGGCATTTATCAATAAATTCCTTGAGTTTGTTCTTGGTGCCATAATACTTATCGACTGCAAACATAAATGTGGGATTGTACCCCCAGCTATCGTTGCCATTAAATTCTGTAATGGGCATCAACTCAATGGCGTTAACGCCCAATCGCTTAAAGTAATTAACTGTATCGATCAGGTTTTGATAATTGCGCCCCGTGCTCTCAAAAAAATCTCGGATGTGGAGTTCGTAGATAACCAAATTCTTAGCTGCCGGCTTGGTATAGTTAGTTGCCTTCCAGACGTACGGAGTTTGTGCCGTTTGAAAGGTTGAAACTCTATTGAAATACCATTCGGTGTTTAAGGCCTTCGTTGGAAATGACTTCAAAGAAGGAAAAGTAGCAGCGGGTATAAATTGATCATCCGGATCTAATATTTTATCGGCATAAGGATCTGCTATCTTTATTTTTTCATCTACTAAATATTGAAACCCATATTCTTGCCCTGGCGTCAAGCCAGTAATCTCCAACCAGAAGCGCTCGCCATCCTTTTTCATTTGAAAGGCAGATTTGATCTGCCAATCGTTGAAATCCCCTAATACGTAAACCGAAGACTTCTTGGGAGCCCACAAACTAAGCGTGACTTTCGTTGCATCTAAAGAATAATTGATTCCGTCAATAATACCACCCGGGCGACTCGCATTCGTTACAGGATTTCTTACCGTGTAAGTGAAAGCAAATGACTGGTTATCTGTTGCTGTTTTCGCATTGCCTGTTACAACAATCGACCCTTGTGTCTCGGTAACCGTATGAGTGTAACTTAATGCAGTTGCTTGAAGTTGCGAGGCCTTTTGCATTCCGCCTACGGAAATAGATAACTCTGCGGGAGCCGAAGTACTAATGGTAATTGGGATCTGTTCCCCGGGGTTTACAAAAAAAGAATTAGAAGTGGGTGATGTGAATTTCGCGGAGAAATTGGAGGACAGCGCAATAAATTTATCAACATCAGTTTGTTTGTTGTCATTCCAGTTCCTGGTTTTCAATTTCAAACCGATGGAGGTGAGTTCTGCTACCGACTTGTTAAAAAAAACAGTGGGTGTAAAGGTGATCTGATACCTATCTGGGTTGGTGCTGATACGAGTGCATTTGGCGGCATCTTGAGCGGCCGTAGCAGGATTCACATTGGTAGGAGCATCAATGGAATTTCCGGCTTTAGGAATCCAAGTCCAAATCCAAACAGGATTGGTAGCATTATCCCAAGGAAATTTATCCAAGCTGGTGCCGGTAACATCTACGGTAATTGTTAGCGGCTTATCTGCCGATGGAAAGGCCGGATCGGTGGTTACAATTTGGCCAAATCCGGTCTTCACTAAGGCCATTGCCAGAATACAAACACATATTATTTTCTTCACAAATTACATTTAGTTAGCGTCTAAATCTATTGCAAATTAACTCTTAAAACTTTAACTGAAACTATTCTTTGATTTTATTGTGATTTGTCAGCAAGTATTAAAAAGCATTCCATTTTTCAATCGGGTTTCTATCTTTATACTATTAATTTTAACTTTTAAGTCATTAAAGCCAGGCTTACGAGTCTAAAAACAACACCGATGAAACTTTCAAATACCATCCTAAAGTTCTTGGAAGAACCTTATCCATTAACCGAACGACAGATATCATTCTATCAAAAAAATAGGTTCATAAAACTTAAGCACGTGCTTAATGACGAGACGCTGACTTTTTTCAATCAGGCGATTACCGAGCGAGTGGAAAAAATGAATACTGAAGAAACCCCACTGGAGCAAAGAAGCACATACGGTAAAGCTTTTTTGCAGCTTTTTAACTTATGGTGCGAGGATGAAGTAGTAAAGCAACTCGTCTTTAGTAAACGATTAGGTAAAATCGCTTCCGATTTGATTCAGACGGGCGGTGTGCGAATTTATCACGACCAGGCATTATTCAAAGAAGGCGGAGGTGGAATTACCCCTTGGCATGCTGACCAATATTACTGGCCTTTAGAAACCGACAAAACAGTAACGGCCTGGATGCCTTTGCAAGCAACTCCACTAGAACTTGGTCCATTGGAATTCAGCGCGGGCAGCCATCAAATTGTGGAAGGAAGAGAATTGGCCATTGGCGATGAGAGCGAAACTGTTATTCAACAAAAACTTCGGGTTACTGATTTCAAACACGTGATCGAATCTTTTGATGCCGGTGAAATCAGCTTCCATTCAGGCTGGGTATTTCACAGAGCGGGCGCAAACATAACGAATCAAATGCGTAAAGTGATGACATTATATATATGGATAAGGGCATGAAGTTGAAAAACCCTGAAAATGAAAATCAAGTCAAGGACTGGGAGAAATGGTGCCCAGGTGCAGAGGTCGGAAAGATAATTAACTCCCCATTAAACCCTATCGCTTATCCGTAAGGCTTTTAACTATTATTTAAGTAATTTTTTTTTAACTATTTAACACGTTAAGTGTTAGACATATGTCCAAAAAAGCAATCGGCTGCATCATCGTTTTTTTGTTCTTTGCATGCTGGCAAAGGCAGTGAAGAAGCCTAGTTCTTATCACTAAAATAAATACCCGAATGAAATTTTTCTAAATACTGTAAGTGCTCGATCAACATTATCTTTTCATCGGGTGGTAGGTTTCCAGCTTTTAACTTCAAATCAGATTCAGAATCTCGAAAAAAGCCGTCCTTTGCTTTCTTTCCTTTTGGAGTAATTTGTACCCTTCTCACACGCTTATCAACACTATCTATGTTTTCCTTTACCATTCCGGCCATTCGTAGCCGGTTCAACATTTGAGTGCCTGTATTTATTTCGCTGATGGTGCTGGAATACACCTCTGTCTTAGATGGGTTTCCAAGTTTTTCAATGGCAATTAAAATAAAATACTCATCCATGGAAACCAGACCATGCTTGCTTAGCGTGTTTTTTGCATACCATTTAAAAAACTTGGCTAACCTATGAATGAGCCATACTAGCGTTCTGTTTATATCCCGATCGGCTTTTACAGCGTCCGAATTAAGTGTTTTATTGAGCCAAACACTAAAATCGGTTAGGTTATTGTTTTTTGTTTCCTTTTGAAAGGTTTCAAAATGACGGATTAAATCAATTAAGGGGCTCGCTTCCATTCTAAATCGCCTAAAATTTCTTCAAAGTTAAAAGCTAACGATCATTTTATTAGTATAATAAAAAATAATTTTAGTATAATTTACTTTTTTTAAAAAGTAATTATTAATTTTGATCCATCAACTCAATACTATGAACTCATGCCTTAATTTAATAATCGGTCTTACAATTTGTACTACGCTCCTTGCGTGCAGTAAAAAGGATGAGCCCACTCCATCAGCTGCGATAGCGCCTACCATCACTTCCTTTACACCCACCAATGCAGCAGAAGGAGCAACGGTTACTATTACAGGCACCGATTTTACTGGTGCAACCGCTGTAAGTTTTGGTGGAACGGTAGCCACATCATTTACTGTAGTTTCAGCAACAAGCATTACTGCAGTAGTAGGAACAGGTACATCTGGAAATGTAATCGTTACAACAGGTAGTGGAACGGCATCAATTCCAGGGTTTACTTTTACCGTTACGCCTCCCGTTCAAAAAGGATTGGTTATTCATCATGCCAATACCAATCAATGTTATGGAAAAGCAATAACTACAGATGTCAATGATAATATCATAGCTGCCGAACTGTTTCAAACAAATATCAATGGCAAATCTTTTACCAGCGCAGGAACAATTGATGGATTGTTTAGCAAGTATGATAAGAACGGCAACTTAATTTGGGATAAGACGGCCGGTGGAGCTAACTGCATCACAACACCACATGGTGTAGAAACTGATGCTACCGGCAATGTATTTGTTACTGGTTATTTTGGGCAAACAGCAAACACAACAGGCAGAACTATTTCGTTTGATACCAAAACAATTACCTCAAAAAGTGATTACGATGTTTTTTTAGCAAAATACAATTCAACAGGTAGCATTCAATGGGCATTGGCTTTAGGAAATCCAACGGGAGTAACAGAAGAAAGAGCTTGGGATATTGCTGTAGATGCTTCGGGAAATAGTTATATCTGTGGGGCCTTTGCAGGAACTGTAGATTTTAATCCTTTAGGAACAACGCCAAGAACGGTGTCCGCTGCTGGAACAACAAATAGTTTATTCCTGGCTAAATTTGATGCCAACGGAATAAATCTTTGGGCAATAAAAGTAGATGCGAACTTGGGTGCAGTATTAACAGAAGCCTATTCATCTGTTGATTTGGACAATGCGGGCAATGTAATTCTGGGTGGTAACTATCGCAATTCAATTACAATTGGTGCCAACAATTTTACCGCGGTCGGCAATGCGGATATTTTTATAGCCAGCTTTTCACAAAGTAATGGAACTAATAATTGGGCAAAAACTTTTGGCGGAGCTGGTAATGATATTTTAAGCCCGGGTGCAATGAGAGTGAATGCGGCAAATGAACCCCACTTTACAGGAAGATTTGCCGGAACCAGTAACATGGGAGGCACTTCCATTTCAAGTATTTCAGGGGCAACTACCAATATGTATTTGGTAGGCTTAAATAATACAGGCACTACAAAATTGGCCTTGTGCGTACCCTCTAACAGCGGGCAAGGTGGTGGGCATAGAGTTGGTTTTGACATAGCAGGCAATGTTTATATAACAGGCTGGTATAGTGGAACTGGTTCCCTCAATGGAATAAACATGCAAGCAATATCGGGGTCAAATGCAGCAGATGTCGCGCTATGCAAATTAAGCTCGACTGGTACTCTTCAATGGTTCAATACTTTTGGTTCGGCAGGGTTTACGGGAGAGCTAAATATATCTGCGGGTCTTCAAGTTGATTCCGAAAATAATTTATTGATCACCGGAAAATTTTATGGCGAAAATGTAGACTGGGATCCTTCGCCAACTATGACCTTAATTCTTTCTTCGGCAGGGCAGGATGATGGGTTCGTAGCAAAATACAAAAGCGATGGAAGCTTATTTCAGAAGCCATAAAATAACATTATTAAAAATCATTTTTATGAAAAATAGTATAATGCTTTGTATGGCAATCCTTGTTTTTGCCGGGTTGATATCTTGTAAAAAAGATGACCCCGCCCCGATAACAATACCTGCTCCTTCACTTGTTTCATTTACCCCAACAACGGCAGCGCAAGGAGCAACAGTTACTATCGCAGGTACAAATTTCACGGGTGCAACGGCAGTAAGTTTTGGCGGAACGGCTGCTGCATCATTTACGGTAGTTTCAGCTACAAGCATTACGGCTGTAGTGGGTGCTGGTGCATCCGGTAATGTAAGTGTAACCACATCAGCAGGATCTGCTTCGTTGGCAGGGTTTGTTTTTTCTGTACTAAATCCACAATCCAATCCTCAGTATGGATTGGTAAGTGCAACCTCTTTAGGCGAAAAAAATACCGCATTGAAAACTCAAAAGATAAAATTCAATCTTGCTTGGAAAAATAGTTGGCGAGATGCCGTAAATTATGATGCCATTTGGCTCTTTGTAAAATATAAAACATCTACAACCACCAATTGGAGACATGCCACATTGAGTACTGTGGGTAGCGATCACTTAACGGGTTCTCAAGCAGCTGCTGCAACGATATTGCCAGCGTCTGACGGGAAGGGCGCATATTATTACAGAACAAATGTTGGGAATGGTGATATGCTTAGTAATGATGTACAATTACAATGGAACTACGGAGCCGATGGCGTTAGCGATAATGAAACCATTCAAGTACTCGTGTATTCATTGGAGATGGTATATATTCCGCAAGGCTCTTTTAATATTGGGGATGGCAGAAGTATCGGCAGATTTCATAATGGGGGCAACACAGCTCAGCCATTTTTAGTGAACAATTCAGCAATTAATTTTGGTAACAACGCAGGAAGTTTATGGGCCGATAATACTGTGGCCACCTTGCCTGGAGGTGCTGCTGGTCCATCGCCATGGGATGATCCATCAGGTACCTTAAACGCAAACTACCCAACCGGGTATAATGCATTTTGGATGATGAAGTATGAAATTACCATGGGTCAGTACGCTGACTTTTTGAATAGTTTACCTACGGCAATTGCACAGAATTTAATAACCAACCCTGACGAAAGAGCTGCCAATGGCGCAGCCTGCAACCCATGCCGTTTTAACATTCAGACAGGCACGCAATACACCACTACTTCCCCAACCAGGGCCATGAACTGGATGCAATGGCAAGATGCTACAGCTTTTAGCGATTGGGCTGCATTAAGGCCTATGACAGAATTGGAATTTGAAAAAGCAAATAGAGGTGCCAACCAGAATGCAGTTGCTGGAGAGTATAGCTGGGGAACCACCACCATTAAAGCATTTTCAAGTTTAGTCGGCACTGATGGCAGTGGTATAGAAACAACCAACCCTGCTGATGCAAATACACATTACTCTGGTTTTGGAAATCCTGGAATTGGTATCGTGCAAGGGCCAGTAAGGGTTGGTATCCATCAGGCAAAAGCCACAAGGGAGTTAAGAGGAGAGAGTTATTATAAAGTGCAAGATTTAAGTGGCAATGTGGTAGAAATGTGTATTACACTTGGCAATGCCAACGGAAGGAATTATAGTGGTGCAAATGGCAATGGAGAATTAAATACTAACGGTACAGCTGACGTAAGTGGATGGCCTTTAGCTAACACCATTGCCGCTCAAGTACCCAATGGTGGCTGGGGCTTTAGAGGCGGTGATTTTTGGAACAGTGAATTAGACTTGCGGGTAAGCGCCCGAAATGTGACCACTTTTGCTGGAGCAAGAAGGTTATTTGGACTTGGTTATAGAGCGGTAAGATCAGCCAACTAAAGGACTTTTTATTTAAACTAAAAGGTTAAAATGAAGAAGTCAATCGAACCAAGTTTTAATTCCACATGCCTGCCAGTCGTTAACATAGAAGAAGAACACTATGCCAATAATATTGTAAACTACCAATTAAAAGAAGGAAAATCGAATTCACTAAATCTAAAAACAACAACCATGAAGACTATTCATATTTTAACTTTACCTATTGGATTAATTCTAATTGCGCTATTTTCAACATGCAATAAAACCAGCGATCCTACACCAGAAGTGCCGACTATCTCAGCTTTTACGCCAACTTCGACCACATTGGGTGCTACGGTTACCATTACGGGCACTAACTTTTTGGGGGCAACAGCAGTTAGTTTTGGTGGCACTGCCGCAACTTCATTTAATGTGGCTTCTGCTACAAGCATAACAGCGGTAGTCGGTGCTGGTGCATCGGGCAATGTAAGTGTAACAACACCGGGCGGTGCAGCCTCCTTGGCAGGATTTACATTTAACCTACCTATTGCTACACCCACCATTGCATCGTTTAGCCCAACAACTGCCAGTTCGGGAGCTACTGTCACCATTACAGGCACCAACCTTACAGGGGCAACAGCGGTAAGTTTTGGAGGCACTGCGGCAACTTCATTTAATGTGGCTTCTGCTACAAGCATAACTGCGGTAGTGGGTGCTGGCGCATCGGGCAATGTAAGTGTAACAACTCGTGGGGGAACTGCTTCACAAGCCGGGTTCACTTTCAATGCAGACCCTACTTTGAGACTGACAGTTGATTTTAATGCAGGAACCTATACACCACTTACGTATACTACTGGCAGAACAGATAGCCCTTCCGATGCCGACCCAGCATATAGTGCCATCGCCTCTGGCGGTCAGATTGTGTACAATGTACCTACCTCAACCTTGCGCCCTAAACTTTCAGGTTTTCTCGATTTGCCTCAAAGTGCAACGTATGCTCCTATTAGTGGAAATATGATTCATGAGTTCACTTTTACAGATGTATCTCAGTTAAATGCATTGGGTGCTGATGCAAATAGTCTCGCAATTGCTGCTTGTTATATCAGAGGAAACTACTCTGCTGGCAACGGAAGAGATTGGACCACGGGTGATAATTTTGGTGGTTATTGGTTTGGCTTTGTAAAAAATGCTGATGGAACAAAACAAACTGTAATTCGGTCGACCAATACCAATCTTGTTTCCGAAACCTTTAGCGCAACAACATCGGTAAGCTACAGAGTTTACAAGAAAGGAAATGTGATTGAACTATACAGAAAATATGATGCTGCAACCACTTGGACAAAAGTGGGAGAAACCACGATAACAATAAGGGCTGGCGGCAGCAGCGATGTGTACATGACCCACGTAAGGGTGCTAAACAATAGCAATGCCGCAGTGGCAGTAAATGCCGATGACTTTAAATGGTATTATTAAATTTAATAACATAATCAGGAGGGAATATTTGAATCGTTCGAACTTCTAAAGTAAAAAATATGGCAATTTGAGACGAAAATACTGGTAAGTGGTGAAGCGTAACGAACCGAAAAATAAACAATAGCATTTCGCTAGAAAAATAACAATGGCCACCACTTACCTGTATTAAAAATTGTCAGCGAAGGGTTTAGTTTTCTGCAAAAAAAAACGCTGGTATTACGCCCATTAATTGATTTTCCTTATTTTCAAGGACAATGAAAAAAATCATCCTCCTTTCAATTTTATCCGTTCAATTTCAAATAAGCGTAAGCCAAACACCCTCACCACCTCAAAAGCCATCGACTGGCGAAATTAGGCACTATGAGAATTTCAAGTCCAACTTTGTTACTTCACGGAATGTCGATGTTTGGTTGCCTGAAGGATATTCACTAAAAAAGAAATATGCAGTGCTTTACATGCATGATGGACAAATGCTTTTTGATAGCACCACAACTTGGAACAAACAAGAATGGGGCGTAGATGAAGTAGTATCAAAATTAATAGCCGATAAAAAAATCAAAGACTGTATTGTTGTTGGTGTATTTAATGGCAGCGGCACACGCCATGCCGATTACTTTCCACAGAAGCCATATGAAAGTTTAACTCAGTTACAACGCGACACCATAACCGCTCAATTACAAAAAATGGGGCGTACTAAAGAAGTTTTCAAACCCATTTCCGATAACTACTTGAAGTTTCTGGTTACCGAGCTCAAGCCTTTCATCGACAAAA
>JBIKRT010000132.1:0-8826 GCA_044349005.1 Cyclobacteriaceae bacterium | reverse complement strand
TATTGCTCGAAGAGTTGGTCTCCACCAGAGCTCTCCTCCTCTTCAGGTGAGGCCGGAATATTAAGCACAATCAATCAAAAAAGCACCAACCATTTTTCAGTACATTACCTTTTTTTAAAAATGGGTTAATCAACTAACCACCTAGTTTCTTTTTTAATTTTAACTCTGCGGTTACTCCTCTAAAACCCGAACTTACTTTTAAGCTCGCGCCAATTTGCTCGGCTCTTTTTTGAAGTGTTAACTTGCCTATTCCATCCTTTTTACGTAAGTGACCATGCCCATCATCTTTAATTATCATGATAAGATGGTCTGTCCATTCAAGAGTTAACGTAATAGTTGAACCCAACGAATGGGTGATTGCATTTTGAAGAATCTGCTGTGTAATTCTATACAACTCTTTTTTAACCTCCGGATCGATGTAAAATTCTCTTTCAGCGGTTGAACTTTGAAAGAGTATCTTCCATCCAATAATATTATCGAGCGTTTTACATAAATCGGCAATCAGTTTATTCATTGAATCTTCAGCAAAATAGGGACAGAGTTCATTTGCAATCAATTTTCTGATTTCATATACACTTTTTTCTAACGCATCCCTGACATACTTAATTTCCATTTCAGTTTCTGGTCGATGAGAAAATAGTAATAGGTGAACGAGTCTTAATCTAAGTGCCGCTAAACGCTGTATTAGGTTATCATGAAGTTCGCTTGCGATTCGTTGCCTTTCATTCTCCAATCCCTTTTCAAGTTTTAAAACAAAGAGAAAATTATCCCGGGCCATTGCTTTTTTTGCCCATAAGAACATGACGAAGCCGCCAAGTAAAAAGGTGACGAATGATATAACGTAAATCATCTTGCTAGATTATAAATTTTTTTTGTAAATTATCGCTGTCCAACTTATTTTAAGAGTTTGAAATGCGCTCCGAATTAATATAATAGAAGGCACTTGAGAAGTTAATGATTTACCATTACTCTGCTCGCGTAAAATTGATTTCCAATTTGCATCCTTACAATATAAACTCCAGAAGCCTGAAGCCGGATGTCGCTTTGGTAGGTTTGGTTTAAGATATTCGGTAGTTGCTGATCAGCAATCACTCGCCCTACCAAATCGAAAAGCTGAAGCCTTACGTCTTGTCGCTCGTCTAGGTTAAAAGTGATATTGAACTCGCTAGTGCTTCCATAAATCGAGAAAGGATTCTCGGCCGTTATGGGGGTAGGGTCATCATCGGTAAAAAACTCTATGTTGTCAATAAACATGTTGTTTCCGTTTCCATTCGTTGCCACAAAAGCTAGCCGCACGTTACTATTGCCAGCAAGCGAACTAAGGTCAACAAACTGTCGGGTCCAATCCTTCGCTGCGAAAGGTTTCCAAGAAGACGAAGACGTAAGGTTACTCAACTCCACTCCTAACTTGTCGAATTCAATAACCGAATAGGTTACCCCGCAGTCTTTTGACGACAGAATTGTTAATTGATCTGCTTGCCCCCCTCTGCTGGCATAACTAAAATCGAAAAATAAACTCGCTTTCTGATTTTGAGAAAGATCAAGCGTAGGGCTAACTAACCACGATTGTTGCCCCAATGCAGCATTTGAAAACGCATTGTACACAACAGACTGATTTTTATTGGTTGCCATGGTTGCCCAACTTACGGCTTGTGGCTGACTAAGGATAATCCAAGCGGATGAAAAAGTGTTGTCAAAATTTTGCCTTAGCGGAATGATATTGTTCGCATTATTTACGATCAAGTTAAGTGACTTAGAATTGTTTGCGGGCGTATTGTCAGAAATGCCGTTGGGTTCCGATACTTGAATTGAAAGCGTGTTTGCACCTAGGTTAAAAGTAGTTTTTGCTAAGGTAAACTGCCGCTCTTCACCTGGGCCTATAGTGAGATCTGAAAAGCGTTGAGTGGCAGAAGTAGACGCAGAAATAGTTACACTAAAACTCGTTATGATGGAAGTTCCTTGGTTCTTGATGGTGATCACTGGGGTGGCGGAGGTTGCGCAAAAAACAGGTGATGGGCTATCAATTGAAAGTAACTTAACATCATTAGTTACATTGCTTGGAAAAACTAAACCACGAGAGGTAAGTAAGCTGGCTCGTCTAGGGCTATTAGCCAGTACCACTTTCATTCTTTCAACTTGCCCTTTAGTAAACAAATTCATACAGGCATCGTTCGTATAGTCCATGTAGTTTTGGTACATATTGCTGACACCGCAACTCGTAAGAACCCCTGATGGACAAAAATTTGTTGCTTTTCCTTGGTTGGGGGTATCGTCAACATAATCAATACCTGAGCAGCCATCGTCATCACCCCAGATATGCCTCAAAGCGCCTAAAAAATGACCCATTTCGTGAGTGGTAGTCCGACCTTTATTATACTTGGCGGTCAAATTAAAATTACCGTCATCTATCGAACCAAAAGCCGTATACTTAACAACAAGGCCATCGGTTAACCGATCATTGGCCTCTCCCGAAGATATGCCAGGCAAGCCGCTGGAAACTGGAAACTGAGCATACCCCAAATAACTATCGCTAAAATTAACAACCCAAATGTTCAGGTAGTCCTCTGCTGGCCAATAGCTGTAAGACTTGATCTTGTAATCGTCAACGGGAGGACCTTCAAAGCCTGTCTGCGAAACCCTCACCCGATTAATACCCGTTGTAGGGAATCCATCGGGGTCTTGACGAGCTAGCACGAAATTGACGTCAATACTGCCTGCCGATGGCAAGAATTCACTCGGGGTACTCGCAGCATCAGCATTCAACCGTTGAAAGTCTTTGTTCAATACATCAATTTGCGATTTAATCTGTTCATCTGATATATTTTGAGCATCTGTGTTATAAAGCACGTGAACCACCACAGGTAGATTGTATGTGGAAGTTGCCTGAATTTGATTTGCGTTTGAATTGACCCTTTGCTCGAACGTCTTCCTACTTAACCATTTTTCAAACTGATCGGTGGTTTCCCGATCGGGATTTTTTAACTTAAGCGACTCTTCGTATTGGACAGTTGCGCAACGTTCCTGCGCAAATCCAACCGATGTCGCTAAAATCGATAAAATAAAAATAAGAAATGCATGTAAACAACGCTTCATTGATTCATTGAACAAACTCAGATGAATTAGAGTAAACAAAATCCTCAACGTTTAAAGCGCAAGTTTATTTACTCGATCCAAAAATTAATTCGGATGAGTAATATTAATCACTTCAATTGATCTTACCTCTGGCACCGCCCTTTTTACAGCCTCCTCCACTCCTGCTTTAAAAGTCATGGTGGACATTGGGCAGGTACCGCAAGCACCCATAAATTCTAGCTTAAGAACATTGTCAACGGATAAATCGAAGATGCGCACATTTCCCCCATCGGCTTCTAGATAAGGCCTGATTGTATTAAGCGAGGCTTCGATCTTTTCAAGCGTGGCGGTGTTCATAATCTAAGAATATTTAATTTCTACTTTTTTGGTCTCCGCCATGGAGGCATTGCGAATGGCTATTTGCCTGGCTACTGCTTCGGCTAAATCTTGAAAAACAGTAGCTATAACACCCTCTTTCATAACTGCAGGCAAGCCTGAGTCGCCACTTTCGCGGACACTTTGCACTAGTGGTATCTGACCAAGGAATGGAACACCATACTTTTCAGATAAGTTCTTTCCGCCATCTTTACCAAAAATAAAATACTTGTGTTCGGGCAATTCTTCGGGAGTAAAGTAAGCCATGTTTTCAATAATGCCCAGCAGAGGTACATTGATTTGCGGCTGCTTAAACATCAGTAGGCCTTTGATAGCGTCAGCCAATGCCACTTTTTGGGGTGTTGTTACAATCAAGGCACCTGTTAACGGAACTGTTTGAACTAACGTCAAATGAATATCGCTGGTGCCGGGCGGTAAATCAATTAAAAGGTAATCCAATTCACCCCAATCTGCATCGCTTACAAATTGTTTAAGGGCAGAGCTTGCCATTGGCCCGCGCCAAACCACGGCACTTTCTGGCGGTGTTAAGAATCCGATAGATAAAAGTTTTACTCCGTATTGCAGTATCGGGATAATAATGTTTTTACCATTCACCACTTTTACTTCTGGCTGTTCGTGTTCGCAATTAAACATCACAGGAATGGACGGACCCGAGATATCAGCATCAATTAAACCTACCCGCGCACCGCTTTTTGCCAACGCTACTGCAAGGTTGCTCGTAACCGTTGATTTGCCCACACCGCCCTTGCCAGAAGCAATGGCGATAATATTCTTAACACCCGGTAAAATGGGAGCTTGGTCACGCATTGAGGTAACCGATGAACTCATGATAATGTCAAGGGAAACGTCCGAGCCGAATGCAGCTTCTATGGCATCTTCACAATCGCCTTTTATTTTTTCTTTCAAAGGGCAGGCGGGGGTTGTGAGTACTACGGTAAACCGTATTTTATTCCCTTCCACAATTACGTCCTTTATCATTTGAAGAGATACAAGATCCTTCTTTAAATCAGGGTCGTTTACCGTGGCTAAAGCACTTAGAATAGCTTCTTTTGTAATAGACATAAGTTCGTTTCAGACGTCAGTTCAACTTAAAAATGCAAATCTGAAATCCTAAATCGAGGGGTTATTTTTTATTTGTTCCTAGTCCTCTAATCACCGGAATACTCTCTAAAATGTTTGTGCGTACCTCGCTTGTCAGATACCATTCAATCTGATAAAACTGAGCGGCAGTGTAAACGCCACAATTCTTTTTAATCTTTGTAAAATAATCGGCAATCAACTTTTCCTGCGTTTTTGTTAGCAAGATAATTTCTTTAATTATCTCGTCCGTTTGAGACTCGCTTAGCGTCATGTAATTTTTCACATAGTTATTAAGCAACACAAATTTCTTTTGGCCTCCATTGCTTCTTTTGGCTTCAAACTCATCAAAAAGAGTCCAAAATACCTTTTCTTTTCCCGGTTCAATTTTCACAAATTCAGAAACAATTTCTTTATTTTCCTTACCAAAAAGGGCTTTCGTCAACGTTAACTCGTCTGTCGAGTCTTGCGCGAACGTAGTTGAAAACGAAATGAGAGCAAGCGCAAAAAATAGGATTTTGTTCATATCAATTTTATAATTAAAAGCGAAGTTAATACAATTTTCTACGTCTCGAATAAATTAACGAAACTTCTATACCCCATTTTTTGGCTTGGCGACCGCATGCTCTAAAAACGTATCTTTGTGTCCCATTTTTTACTTATGATTTCCCGCGATTCCATCGAAGAAGTACGAAGCCGAGCTGACATCGTGGATGTCATCAGCGATTTCGTTTCTCTGAAGAAATCAGGCCAAAACTTCAAAGCACTCAGTCCTTTCAACAATGAGAAAACCCCCTCGTTTTATGTGGTGCCTGCCAAGGGTATTTTCAAAGACTTCAGCAGCGGCAAAGGGGGCGACTCGTTCACCTTTGTTATGGAGCATGAAAAGATCAGCTACATTGAAGCCGTTCGATTCTTAGCCAAAAAATACGGAGTTGAATTAAAGGAAGACAAGGAAAACAACGAGTTTGCCGCAGAGCAAAGTGAGCGCGAAGGACTGTACATCCTCATGAACTTCGCCAAAGACTATTTCAAAGAAAAACTCCACACCCATGAAGAAGGCCGAAGTATTGGCCTAAGCTATTTCCGCGAGCGCGGGTTTACCGACAAGACAATCCAAAAATTTGAACTCGGCTACGCCCTTGACGGGTGGACCTATTTCAGTGCAGAAGCCATTCAAAAGGGATACAACAAAGAACTGCTTGAAAAAACTGGTCTAGTTGTAAAAAAAGAAGATGGCTCTACTTATGACCGCTTTCGCGGAAGGGTGATCTTCCCCGTCCACAACCTTTCTGGAAAAGTAATAGCCTTTGGTGCCCGCATGATGGGCAAGGACAAGAACCAGCCCAAGTACATCAACTCGCCCGAAACAGACATCTACCACAAAAGCGATGTGCTTTATGGATTGTTTCAGGCTAAGAATTCAATACGCCAACACAACAACTGCTACCTGGTAGAGGGCTATACCGATGTTATTTCCATGCATCAGGCCGATGTGGAAAACGTGGTGGCATCTTCTGGCACGGCCCTTACGGAAGAGCAGATAAAGCTGATGCGCAGGTTTACTGAAAACGTAACCGTGCTTTTCGATGGCGACTCGGCCGGAATAAAGGCTGCCTTACGGGGCATAGACCTGATCTTAAAAGGCGGTCTCAACGTTCGTGTGGCGTTGTTCCCCGATGGAGAGGATCCGGACAGTTATTCCCGCAAGGTAGGTACTACCGCTTTTCAGGATTTTCTAAAAAATTCTACAAAAGATTTTATCTCCTTCAAGGCCGATCTTTTTTCAGCAGAGGCGGCCAATGACCCTATCCGCAAGGCAGAATCTATAAAGGAAATAGTCAATAGTATTTCGATCATCCCCGATCCTGTAAAAAGGTCTGTTTACATTCAAGAGACCAGCCACCTGCTGAAAATGCCTGAGCAGGTATTGCTGAGCGAATTGAATAAGATACTGGTTCAAGAAAGAAGAAAGGGCGAAAAAGTAACTAGCCGAGAAGCTAGCAGCAAAGAAACTGAAACTGTCCCGATTGAAACCATCGCACCGCTTAAGATTGATAGTGATGCCATGGTACATTTTCAAGAGAAAGAAACCATTCGTCTGCTTTTAAACTATGCGGATAAAAGTTTAGCAGTACAAGACCAACAAGAGGTACAATCTCTTGGACAGTTTATGTTGCAGGAGTTAGATGACGTTGAGTTTACAAATCCAGTATTAAAAAGCATTTTAATAGAATTTAAAGAAGGATTGAACGCCAACTCGATCCGCAATACCGATTATTTTTTGCGTCATGGCTCTGACGCCATCAAACGAATGGTTACCGATTTGATTACCCAACGCTACGACACCAGCAGCCATTGGGGCGACAAATTTCATATCTATATCCCGAAAGAAACAGAGTTGTTGGATAAGCTCGCTTACGCTAATGTATTGCGATTGAAATTCAGAATTGTGCAGCGCATGATGGAAGATAATTTGAAAGAGCTGAAAACGGTAGAGGCCGGAGGCGACTTAGAGAAGTTGGAGAAATGCATCGACATGCAAATGGGCTTAAAGCAAGCTGAACGGGATTTGGCAAGTATTTTGGGGATTGTAGTTTCAAAATAGTTAACAACCGAAACTAATCAGCCATTCAAACTCTTTCTAACTTAACCGGATAGGTTTTGTTAGCATTCCATTGACATACGTAGATATTTTTATCTCCATCAATACACACATCATGGCAATGATTAAAGATCGGTTTGTCTTGCACTATCAATTCTAGTTTCCCGTTATTATAAACGGGTTTAGTGCCACCTGGATTTGACACCACTTTATCGTTGCCATCAAGAATGGTAACAAAACCTGAGTTATCAGTTTGATTGAGATAGCGAAGCCGAGACCAGCACACACCTGAGTAAAGATTCTCGCCATCTATCACCGGGCGACAAACATAAGCCCCTGGAAGAAAAATGGTAGATATGTATTTCCCATCTAGTGAAAAACGCTTAAATGAGTTGTGCGCCCTAGAGGTGCAAAGCAAAGTTACATTTTTCGTATCGCGTTGATCAATGCACACACCATGAACAGTGCTGAACTGAGCATCCCCATCACCTGAACCACCAAATTTTCTAATGAATTCTCCCTTTGAATTATACTGCAACACATACTGCGAACCATAACCATCTGCTACGTAAATATCGCCATTAGGCGCTATTGCAGTCTCCGTTGGTTTATAAGGTTGTGAAAGTTCATAAATATCAGTCGCCTTGGGAGAAGGCAGCTCCAGCATCTTTTTTCCAGCTAAGTCGGTTTTCACAACACGGCCCGTTTCCGGATCGCAGATAAACAATACCTCCTGCCCTCCTTCATCGAATAGCGTTAAGCCATGGCCGCCCGGATATTCATTCCCCCAGGTAAACAAAAGCTTGCCGGATCGATCATAAATGATAATATTATTTCTTATCTCATCGGTGATCATAATGAGTCTGCCTTTTTTATCGATCACCATCTCATGACAGTTTTTAACGGGGGTATTTTTAGGATTTAAGTTGCCCCATTCTTTATGAACCTTGTAACGAAAATTTTCGTGTCCGATGATTTCTTCATTTTCCATAGCATTGCTCTTGATGTTGAACATGGGGACACTTGACGCCAATCCAGCCAAGACGCTGGTTCTGAGAAACTGCCTCCTCGATTGCTGGCCTAAATTATTCATAAATTAAATTGGGATGAAAAGAGCAAAAAAATCGTTACTACTCACACGTAAATCATTTCCCCGATTTAATAATTGCCAATTTATCTTTGTTACCGCTCGGCACTTTCAAAAGTTTACCGTCAGTAGTGCTTGTATTCAATTGATTTCCAGTTTTTGCGTCAATCCATTCTACCTGGTATTTTGAAGAAGGTAGATCAAGAATAATGTCTTGTTGCCTAACGCCCATCGATTCAAGATAAATTATCCAATTATTTTTGTTGTTACTCAATGTGTAAGACAAGTAACCAGGTGAGGCGATTAGAGAAGTTCTGTCGGCATACAAATCAGTAAGGTCGATTTTATCAAAAACCTTCTTGATAACCCCCAATTGCGCTCTCAACTTTGGACTGCCTCCCCCAGGAGACTTATATGTTGAATCAATGCCCGTTTCTTTGCCAACAGAAAACGAGTAATCCAAGGGTACTAGGCTGATTTTTTTGAACAGGTTAAAAGTAGAGTTTTTTTAATTTTAACCTAACAAAACAGTCAAATGAAAAAGATGCGCTTTACCGAGGCCCAGATTATTGGGATACTCAACGAACAG
>JBIKRT010000058.1:0-27873 GCA_044349005.1 Cyclobacteriaceae bacterium | reverse complement strand
TAAATCCACTTGTCTTTTTAGCCCAACTTTTTAATTGCCTTTTTTCGCTCGTTAAAACCACAAAATCACAAATCCAAAATCTTCTAATCCTAAAATTGAGTTTTTAAGGGACGACTAACTAAGATTGAGATCACGCCTCCATCGGACTTTGCCTTCTTGTTCAAGGCCTCTGTTCCACCCAGCACAACCCCTTTGCCCTTAATTTCTTTTACTTTTGGTTAGTTCTCAGGCGTTTATTTCGAAATTCTTCTAAAAAAATCGATTTACTGGTGCAACGCTTTGAAAAGCCTATAAAACACGTTTTAATATCGCAACTAGGTTATTTTTCAGTATATATTTCTGCAAAATGTGTAGTTATCGTTAAAAATAAGTTAAAAAAATATCCTCGTTTTATGAAAAACATCTATTTTTGAAACCGACATAACAAAAAAGTAAACCACTATGGCGCAATTACGATTTGAAGCTCTTAAAAAATTAAACGACCGGCCGAAAATAACTGCCGATGCTATTACACCAAACATCTCGCAGTTTTTCGGAGAAAATGTTTTTGGTATGGAGCAAATGAGGGCAACCCTGGCCCCTGCGGTGTTTAAGAAAGTAAGCAACGCTATCAAAAACCATGAAAAAATAGATGAAGTTACCGCAGATGCCGTAGCGGCTGCTGCCAAATCATGGGCTATTTCTAAGGGGGCAACGCACTTTACCCACTGGTTTCAGCCGATGACCGGAGGAACCGCGGAAAAGCACGATTCGTTTTTCGATGCGTTAGCCGGAATAGAAAGATTTAAAGGAAGTGAGTTGGTGCAACAAGAACCCGATGCGTCCTCATTCCCTAGTGGCGGTATTCGCAGCACGTTTGAGGCACGGGGTTATACCGCTTGGGATCCGACTTCGCCCATGTTTTTATATGGCACAACCTTGAGCATTCCTACGGTGTTTGTTTCTTATACAGGCGAAACCCTCGATAACAAATCACCTTTGCTAAAAGCCCTCAAGGCAGTAGATCTTTCCGCTACCAAAGTGTGCCAGCTTTTTGATAAAGATATTCAACACGTAGTGGCTTCGTTGGGATGTGAGCAAGAGTATTTTGTGGTAGATGAAGCCCTTTACATGGCGCGTCCTGACTTAGTGATGGCTGGAAGAACGGTGTTTGGCCATGCGCCAGCACGTGGACAGCAATTAGAGGATCATTACTTTGGAACGATCCCAAGCCGCGTGCTTGACTTCATGCGCGATTTTGAAATTGAATGCTGGAAGTTAGGCATACCCGTTCGTACCCGTCACAATGAAGTGGCTCCAAGCCAATTTGAAGTGGCACCACTTTTTGAAGAGGTGAACGTGGCCAACGACCATAATCAGCTGTTGATGGACGTGATGGGCAGAATTGGTGAGAAGCATAATTTAAAAATCCTCTTTCATGAAAAACCTTTTGCAGGCGTAAACGGAAGCGGTAAACATAACAACTGGTCACTGATTACTGACACTGGTGTGAACCTTTATGCGCCTACCGGTTCAGCCCGTGATAACTTATTGTTTTTAACGTTCTTTATCACCACCATTAAAGCAGTCCACGAACATGCAGATTTGTTGAGGGCAAGCATTGCGACCAACGCGAACGATTTCCGTCTAGGGGCAAATGAGGCACCTCCGGCAATTATGTCTGTTTTCATTGGTGCCCAAATGACAGCGGTGTTGAATGAGCTTGAGACAAACGGTAACGTGAAAATCGAGAAAGGAGATAACATGTATATGAAATTAGGTATTGATCAAATACCTGAAATCATTTTGGATGCCACGGATAGAAACCGCACTTCGCCTTTTGCCTTCACTGGAAATAAATTTGAATTCCGCGCGGTGGGCTCCAGCGATAACTGCGCTACTCCAATGACCGCCCTGAACTTAATTGTTGCTGATCAGTTGGAGAAATTCCATGAAGCGGTTAACAAACAAATTGAAGCGGGCACCGAAAAACGATTGGCCATTGTAAATGTGTTGAGAGAATATATTAAGGAATCAAAACACATTCGCTTTGAAGGCGATGGATATTCTGAAGAATGGGTGAACGAGGCTGCCAAAAGAGGCTTAAACAACATCAAAACCATGCCTAAAGCGGTGGATGCCTATCTTTCTAAGAAATCATTGGCATTGTTTGAAAAGCACGGGGTTTTGAATCACAAGGAAGTTGAAGCGCGTAATGAAATACGCCTCGAAAACTACATCAAGAAGGTTCAGATTGAGGCGCGCGTGATTGGCGATCTGGCAGTTAACCATATTATCCCCACGGCAATTGCTTACCAAAATAAGTTAATAGTAAATGCTAACGGATTGAAAGGCTTGGGAATAGATAATGGTGCGGTTGTAAAAACCATCCAAGAAATTTCTGGCTATATCGATCTCATAAAAAATAGTGTTACCGCTATGATAGAAGAGCGCAAGCGCCTGAATAAAGAAAGTGATACTCATAAGCGCGCCTATGGTTATTGCGATGATATCAAAGAAAAATACTTCGATGTTATTCGCGATGCGGTGGATAAGCTTGAATTATTAGTGGACGATGAAGATTGGCCATTAGTAAAATACAGAGAAATGCTTTTCTTGAGATAAGACTTTACCTGAACCTGTACTCTGAAAGACCAGTCCGTCCTACCGGCTGGTCTTTTTTATTGCCCAATATCCTCTTTCCATTTGACGTTTTTTCAAATTATTCTACATTGACGGTATGAAATTTATAAAATGGTCAATCTTTTCATTTTTACTGCCCCTTATCTCTTGCACCTCCAGCGATAAAAAGTCTATGAGTGAACAACCTGACGCAACTTCTACTTCGGCCACCCAGCTAGAGGTGTATGAACTGAAGAACAAAAATGGAATTACGTTGAAGGTGACCAATTTTGGTGCAAAGATCATGTCTTTATATGTACCAGATCGCAATGGCAATTTTACGGATGTCGTCTTGGGTTATGATTCCGCTCGGCAATACCCAACGGGCAATCCTTATTTTGGCGCGGCCATTGGTAGGTTTGGAAACCGGATTGCAAAAGGAAAATTTTCGTTAGATGGGGTAGAACATCGGTTGGCAATAAACAATAGAGACAATGCGCTTCATGGCGGGCCTAACGGATTTCACAACGTCTATTGGCTTGCAAATTTGGATACGGCAAAAAGCAGTATTCAATTTACGTATTTAAGTGAAGATGGAGAAGAGGGATATCCGGGAAATCTTTTCGTATCCATGTCATACACTCTGTCAGATGAGAATGAACTGATAATTGATTATTCTGCCTCAACCGACAAACCCACTATCGTGAACTTAACTCACCACTCGTTTTTCAATTTGGCGGGCGAGGGAAACGGCACTATTCTCAGTCACCAGTTGATGATCAACGCAAAGCAATTCACTCCTGTTGATGATGGATTGATTCCTACCGGTGAGTTAAAAGGCGTAAAGGGAAGCCCATTTGATTTTACATCGATGCATGCAATGGGGCAACTGATCAATAATGACGATGATCAACTTAGAAAGGGCAATGGTTATGATCATAATTGGGTGTTGGACAAAAAGGAAAATGAGCTAACTCTGGCGGCCAAAGTCAGCGAACCGATTTCAGGCAGAGTAATGGAAGTATTTACTACCGAACCTGGCCTTCAATTTTATTCTGGAAATTTTTTAGATGGACACGATGTGGGAAAAGGGGGGAAGAAATACGAATTTCGTTCTGCATTCTGCCTAGAAGCGCAACATTTTCCCGATTCTCCGAATCATACCAATTTTCCATCGACCGAACTGCGGCCGGAAGAAACGTATCATCAAAAAACGCTCTACAAGTTTTCAGTTGAAAGTAGCGGTCATTGAGAAATTATGGAGGTATCCCATGTAGCGATCACGCTCAAAATGGAAATAGCTGTTATCACGATTACTACCCACTTGTGAAGTTGTTCGCTTTTAATATCCTTGGTTACCAGGATTACCAACACAGTAATAAACACTACATGCGGAATTTCCTCCCAAAAAGGATAGTGCAACACAAAAATATTGGTTAAAAGAGCAAATACGATGAGCACGATTGACCAACCGAAAATTCTGCGGAAATTTTCGAAGTAAAACTTTTTCAAATCAATCACGCCATCATTGTTGCCAAATGGAAAAAGTAATTTCGCCAAAATGAATAATATGATCGGGTATAAAATGACAAAGAAAAAGGTGGTCAACCTCCAAGACGTAAAATCGCGCAATTCATAAGTCGCCCACCATTCCTGAATGTGCAGAAAGAAAATTAAAAAGATCCAAAGCAAATGTGGCCAATATACTTTTACTCGATCCCATTGGTGAATCAAATCAGCGAGGCCGGTTACAATCTGAGTTATTCCAAGTCCAAGTATTATGGAGATAAGTACGGTTACGTATTCAAAGGGAGTCATGGCCAAATGTGGATATTTACAATGTGTAATTTATAGTCATTCCAAACAAAAAGGAAGTTTTTGTATACCGATTTAATAGATTTATGACAAGGGGCAAAAATCAAAAATATTCTTACCGGAATTCGAAATAAATTTGAAATAATGGGTTTGGGGTGTAGATTTGTGCGTTCCGAATAAATCCGGATACCTAAACGCATCATGATGAAGCACCGTCTACCCGCGCTAGCTAAGTTTCTCACCTCACTAATTTTAATTCTCTTTTCACTTTCAACTTTTGCTCAGGAAATCTCTAAAGACGCTGCAGTCATTAAAGTTGGAGAAGATTTATTTAACGGAAATTGTAAATCTTGCCATCGTGTAAAGCAAAAATTGGTTGGGCCTGCTTTGGCAGGTGTTGAGAATCGCGCCCCTTCAATACCATGGATTAAAAGTTGGATTCGCAATTCAGCAAAAGTAATTGCCAGTGGGGATGCCTATGCAGTCGCCCTTTACAATGAATATAACAAGAGCCAGATGACGGCCTTCAACAGCTATACAGACGACCAAATAATGAGCATTTTGGCCTATGTAAAGTTCGAAGCAGAAAAGCCAAATCCAAATCCAATTCCAAATCCAATCGATGGTCAGCCGACTGAAACAGGTTCTTCAATTTCATCCACTTACCTTAATGCCATTGTTATTGGCATGGTGTTGATTCTCGTATTGTTGGTTATCATTCTGGCGTTAATTATATCGGCACTTAAGAAATACCTCGATCAAAAAGAGCTTTCAGACGAAGATAAAGAGGTTGTTCATTCGCCCATAACTGTTACCACGTTCTTTCAAAGCAAGGGCTTTATATTCGTAGTGGTTTTCTTGGTAGCATCTATTTCCTTCAAAACAGTAATCGATGGATTGTACACCGTTGGCATTCAGCAAGGTTATCAGCCTAAGCAGCCCATTGCGTTCTCACATAAACTTCATGCCGGTGCCTACGAAATAAACTGTAAATATTGCCATACAGGGGTTATGAAAGGGAAACAAGCAAATATTCCTTCACCAAATATTTGTATGAATTGCCATACACAGATAAAGCAAGATTCTCCTGAGATCCAGAAGATTTATGCAGCAATAGGGTACGATGTAAAGACGGCCTCTTATACCGGTAAGCAAAAACCAATCGAGTGGGTGAGAATCCACAACTTGCCTGACCTCGCTTATTTTAACCACGCGCAACACGTGAATGTAGGTCAGGTGGAATGTCAAACCTGCCACGGGCCTATACAGGAAATGGAAGTGGTGAAGCAATATTCTCTCCTCACCATGGGCTGGTGTGTGGACTGCCATAGAAAGACCGATGTGAACACAAAAGGCAATGCCTACTACGATAAACTAATCGAACTTCACAATAGCAAAAAGGCTATGAAAGTGGAAGACATTGGTGGTTTAGAGTGTGCAAAGTGCCATTATTAATAGCTGTAGACTAATTTGTAATTCAAATTTCGTAATTGACAACTGACGATATGGGTGAAACCAAAAAGACATACTGGAAAGGCCTTGAGCAACTGAAGAACGATCCTGCTTTTGTTAAGCATGCCGATAAGGAATTTGCCGTAATTGGAGCCGAGGAAGATAGAGGCCACAACAGAAGGGATTTTTTGAAAATGATGGGCTTTTCGATGGCTGCCGTTTCATTGGCTGCTTGTGAGGCTCCTATTCGTAAGTCTATTCCTTATGTAGTGAAACCAGTTGATGCAGATGCTGGCATTCCAAATTATTACGCATCAACTTATTTAAACGGAGGTGATTATTGCAGTATTGTAGTTAAAACTCGCGATGGTCGCCCTATTAAAATCGAAGGAAATAGTTTATCCAATGTTACTCAGGGAGGAACAAGTGCTCAGGTGGAGGCCTCTGTTCTGTCGCTGTATGACAATTACAGATTACGTGGTCCTAAGGTTGGAACAGAAAATGCGTCTTGGGAAGAGCTTGATAAGCAGGTAATTGCAAAACTTTCGGAAATCGCTTCTAAAGGTGGTCAAGTGAGAATTGTTAGCAATACGATACTTAGCCCCAGCACCCTAAGTGTGATTGAAACCTTTAAGGCAAAATACCCTACTACTCAGCACATTCAATATGATCAAAATTCTTCCTACGGCATTTTAAAAGCAAATGAAGAGTCGTTCGGAAAGCAATTTGTACCATCGTACGATTTCAGTAAAGCAAACGTAATAGTTAGCGTTGCCGCGGATTTTATTGGAACGTGGGTTTCTCCCATCGAATTTACTAAACAATATGCTAAAACACGCGAGGTAAGCGAAGCAAAGCGTGAAATGTCGAGACATTTCCAATTTGAATCAAACCTATCGCTTACGGGAGCTAACGCAGACTATCGATCACCGATTAAACCATCTCAGGAAGGTTTAGTGGTTGCTCAGTTATATAATTTATTGGCCGCAAAAGCAGGTAAAGCGGCAGTGGGTGCTTCTATTGAAAATATAAAACACCTCGAACAAGCGGCCAGCGAACTTTGGGAGGCCAAGGGCAAGTCGTTAGTTGTAGCAGGTTCTAATGATAAGGTGGTTCAGACGGTTGTAAATGCAATCAATGATCTACTCGGAAATTATGGCACTACTATTCTTCCGAATAAACCATTGAACTTCCGCAAAGGGAATGATGAACAATTCGCTTCGTTCGTTGCGGAAGTAGAGAGTGGTAAAGTAGACGGTGTGATCTTCTACAATTGTAACCCGGTTTATGACCATGTTCTTGGCGGTAAATTAGCCGAGGCATTGAAAGGTGTTTCCTTAACAGTTTCCACTTCTTACACGGAAGACGAGACTTCCTCTCTTACCGGATTTAAAGCGCCAGATCATCATTATTTAGAAAGCTGGAACGATGCCGAGCCGAAGAAAAATTCGTTTTCGTTGTCGCAACCGGCCATTACCCAAATATTTAAATCACGCCAAACACAAGAGAGCTTTTTAACTTGGGCTGGTGAACCAAGTGCAGATTACTTTGCACTTCTTCAAAAAAATTGGAGAACGTGGTTTTTTGAAAAACAAAATTCGTTTGCCGATTTCCAAACTTTTTGGGATAAATCATTATACGATGGCGTTTATGAACTGCCTTCCGATGAGTTTGCTCCGTTGGAATTTAAAGCTGACCTAGCCAGTGTAGGAAGTTCTATTGCTGGAAACTATAAAGCGGCTAGTGAAGGATTTGAATTAGCTATTTATGAGAATTATGGGGTTGGAAATGGCTCACAAGCAAACAATCCGTTGTTGCAAGAATTACCCGATCCTATCACGAAAGCTACCTGGGATAATTACCTAACTGTTTCTCAGAAAGATGCGAAGGCAAAAGGCTTTAGCATGGATGATGGAACTGTTCAAATGGGGAAACTTACCGTAGGAGGAAAATCGGTGAATATCCCTGTGGTGGTTCAGCCAGGTCAAACAATCGGAACGATCGGTTTGGCGCTTGGTTATGGAAGAACTAAAGTAGGTAAAGTAGCGGAAAACATTGGCACAAACGCATATCCATTCCTTGCTCAAGTAAATGGATCGATAAGTTTCAATGTTACCGAAGGTGTAAACTTAGAGGTAACTTCAGAAACCTATAGAATTGCGCAAACACAAACTCATGAAACCTACATGGGTAGAGAGAACGTGATTCAAGAAGCTACTCTAGCGGAATTTAAAGAAAAACCAAATGCTGGTAGAGACTATCCAAAAATCACCAAGTGGGAAGAGAAAGTTGACCCGGCTGCCGTGAGCCTTTGGAAAGGTCATGAGTACAAGAATCACCATTGGGGAATGGCCATCGACCTAAATACATGTACCGGTTGTGCGGCTTGTGTGGTTGCATGTAATGTGGAGAACAACGTTTCCCTAGTTGGTAAAGATGAAGTATTAAGAAGAAGAGAAATGCACTGGTTGCGCATCGATCGTTACTATAGCAGCGATGCAAAGCCGGGTGATTTTGTTGCGTTAGAGAAAGCGGCCGAGAATCCAGAGGTTACTTTCCAGCCCATGCTTTGTCAGCATTGCAATAATGCTCCTTGTGAAACGGTTTGCCCTGTTGCGGCAACAACGCATAGCACAGAGGGACTCAATCAAATGACGTATAATCGTTGTATCGGTACACGCTATTGTGCCAACAACTGCCCATATAAAGTAAGAAGATTCAATTGGTTTAAATACCACGACAACCAACAGTTCTACCAGTCAAATCCTGCGATGAATACTGATTTGGGTCGTATGGTCTTAAATCCAGAAGTTACAGTGCGCTCGCGCGGTGTAATGGAAAAATGTTCATTCTGCGCGCAACGAATCCAAACTGGCAAGTTGAATGCTAAGAAGGAGAGACGCCCTGTAAAAGATGGCGAAGTAGTCACCGCTTGTATGGCAGCCTGCTCTACTGGAGCTATTCTTTTTGGAGATATGAACGATCCGGAAAGCAAAATCACAAAGTTGCTTCAGATCGAGAAGGACGAAAAACGTCCTTATGGAATAGACAAGAAAATTGGTAATCCTAGAGCTTATAGGGTGTTAGAGGAAATTGGTGTGAAACCAAATATCTTCTACTTGACTAAGATCAGAAATAAGGATAAAGAAAAAGAAAACGCGTAAGAAATAACTGTTAACGGACTAACGATACTATGCAAGCAAGTTCAGCAATACGTGAGACCTTAATAACCGGTGGTAAAACGGTTGGAGATGTTTCCGAAGACATAAGCAGACAAGTAGAAGGCAAACCAACTCCGCTTTGGTGGGGTGCATTTGGGTTTTCCTTTATATTGTTGGCGTTGGGTTTTTATTCTCTTTGTGTTCTAGAGTGGGAAGGAGTAGGGGTGTGGGGATTGAACAAAACGGTAGGATGGGCGTGGGATATTACCAACTTCGTTTGGTGGGTTGGTATTGGTCATGCAGGAACGTTGATTTCTGCCATCTTGTTGCTTTTCCGCCAGCGGTGGAGAATGTCTATCAACAGAGCCGCAGAAGCGATGACGATCTTTGCCGTAATCTGCGCTGCGACCTTTCCTTTTGCTCACATGGGGCGATTGTGGTTGGGTTTTTATTGGGTATTCCCGTTGCCAAACACATGGGGTTCTCTTTGGGTGAATTTTAACTCGCCTTTGTTATGGGATGTGTTTGCAATTTCAACCTACTTCTCCGTTTCACTTGTTTTCTGGTACATGGGTCTCATTCCCGACTTTGCGGTCATCAGAGATAGAGCTGTACGAACAGGAAATAAATTAAGGGCTTCGGTTTACAATACCCTTAGCTTTGGCTGGAGCGGTGGCGCGAAAACTTGGGGACGTTATGAATCTGTGGCGTTGATCTTAGCCGGTCTTTCTACTCCGCTGGTACTTTCTGTTCATACCATTGTATCGATGGACTTTGCAACTTCAGTAATACCAGGGTGGCACACAACCATATTTCCACCTTACTTTGTCGCAGGTGCTATTTTCTCTGGCTTTGCGATGGTGTTAACGCTGTTGATCATTACACGCAAGGTTTTTAAACTGGAAGATTATATTACTATCTACCACATTGAGTTGATGAATATAGTAATCATCATTACGGGGTCAATTGTGGGTATCGCGTATATAACTGAGTTTTTTGTTGCCTGGTACGGAGGTGTTCCGGCAGAATTTTATGCCTTCTATAACAGAGCAACTGGGCCTTATTGGTGGGCGTACTGGTCTATGATGACGTGTAACGTAATTTCTCCTCAACTTTTCTGGTTCAAAAAGATCAGAACAAATATTGTGGCCACATTCGTGTTGTCGATTATCGTGAACATAGGTATGTGGTTCGAGCGATTTGTAATCATTGTGACTTCTCTTCACAGGGATTACCTTCCATCAAGCTGGTCAATGTTTTATCCAACCATTTATGACGTTGGGGAATATGTATTAACCTTCGGATTCTTCTTCTGTGCCTTTTTGTTATTTGCCAAATTTTTTCCTGTCATCAATATGGCCGAGGTGAAGAGTATTATTAAATCAACATCAGAAAAGAAGCACTAATACGCATGGATACTAAAAATTATCTAGTTGGAATTTTTAATGACGAAGATGTACTTCTTCAGGCCGTAAGCAATATTCGTGGAAAAGGTATAAAGATTGAAGAAGTCTATTCGCCCTTTCCTGTGCATGGTTTGGATGAGGCACTCGGGTATAAAAGAAGCAGACTTCCAATTGCTGCATTTTTATTTGGTATGACGGGGACGTGTACTGCTTTGTTAATGCAGTTTTGGATGCTTGGATTTGATTGGCCTATGATAATTGGCGGGAAAAATCACGTATCGTTACCTCCGTTCATCCCAGTAACTTTTGAAATGACCGTTTTATTTGCTGCTTTCGGTATGGTGGGTACGTTTTTAATTGTGAGTGATATGAAGCCCTATCGTTGGCCAAAGCCATTTGATTTGAGAAGCACAGACGATAAACATGTAATGGCGATTGATCTTGGTGCTAATCACCTCGGTAAGGAGGAGATCAGTTCGATATTGAAATCAACAGGGGCCGAAGAAGTAAACGAAAAGAATTTATAATACGATTCGAATATGCAATTGATAAAGATAACAGTAAGTTCAGTAGTATTAGCAAGTTGCCTTCTCCTTTTGGGTTGCAAGGCGGGTGGTGATCACCCAGGAGTAGAGTACGCTCCAAACATGTATCACTCGGTTGCGTACGAGCCTCTTTCGCAGATTACGGACGAGAGTGCTGGTACATGGGTTAACTCATTGGATAATGGAAGAGGTGAATATTTTAACTCAAATCAGTACAACCAATATAAGATGAATTTACGTTTGCCACCGGCAAATACGGTAAGGCGCACCGCTAATGGTTGGCTTCCCTACCGCGCGGGAAATGATACAATCAGTTTAAGGGCAGCTGATAAGTTGATAAATCCTCTCGATTCAACAGAAGCGGTACTTTTGCAAGGCAAATTCTACTATGAAGCATATTGTCAACATTGCCACGGTGCGAAAGCGGGTGGAGATGGTTTGGTTGCGCAAGGAGTCAAGATTGACGGAGTTGACCATAGTGCTTACCCTGGAGTAGCAAACCTAAAAGGCGATGCATACCAGAACATAACAGAAGGACATATATTTCACGTGATCACCTACGGAAAGGGTTTAATGGGGGCACACGGTTCCCAGGTAAGTCCAGAAGATCGTTGGAAGATCGCCAAGTATGTGAAGTCGCTCCAGAAAAAATAACTAACATCCTTATCAAAATATAATGATAGCTGAAGAAAAATACGTGTTTGCTTCTGAAACGAAAAGGAAGCTTATTATACTTGGGTTGGTAGGTCTTGCTCTTTTTGTCCTAGGTATTTTTATGACTATGGGTTCAGAAGGTGGACATGGTGGAAAAGACCATGCTTCGTCTGCAGAAATCACTAAAAATCTTGTCGCTAGTGCGGATGAGGGCGCTGCGAAAGAACATGGCGAAAGTCACGTAACTGGGGCGGCTGAACATCATGGTTCACCTACGTGGTTAAAGAGAGTGTATACATCGCTTTGGCAAAATAACATCTTCTTTGCCGGGATTGGAATCATAGGTTTGTTTTTCATCGCTATTCAATATGCTGCGCAGGCAGGATGGTCAGCCCCTATTAAAAGAATACCCCTGGCAATGGGGCATTGGATTCCGTTTGCGGGTGTATTAATGATTGTTTTGTGGTTTATCGTAAAGGGTGATATTTTCCATTGGACAAACCATGATTTATACGTTCCAGGGGAGGGTTTTGATCCTATTATTAATGGCAAGAGTCCTTTTTTCTTCTGGCCTTTGGCAGGTGGTACATTCCCTTTTTTCTTTGTTTTTAGGATGGTATTATTTTTCGGCCTTTGGTACTTGTTTTTTACCTTGATTAAGAAGCACATGCTTGCCGAGGACATTGAGGGTGGTAATGAACATTGGTACTCGATGAGAAAGTTATCAGCTTATTTCTTGGTTATTTTTGCTGTGAGTTCTTCTGTGTCTGCCTGGGATTGGGTTATGAGTATCGACACGCATTGGTTTAGTACTATGTTTGGCTGGTACGTTTTTGCAAGCTGGTGGGTAACAGGGTTGGCGGTAATAGCGTTGATCGTTGCGAATTTGAAAACAGCGGGATATTTAAAAATGGTCAATGGTAATCACTTACACGACCTAGGGAAATTTATCTTCGGTTTTAGTATCTTCTGGACCTATATCTGGTTCTGTCAGTTCATGCTTATTTATTATGCGAATATTCCGGAGGAGACAATTTATTTTTATCAGCGTATGAAAGTGGCGCCTTATAGCTGGATATTTTTTGCTAATCTTTTCCTAAACTTTGTGCTCCCTTTCTTGTTGTTAATGACAAGAGATGCAAAACGCCATGTGTCCATGTTAAAGGTGGTTTGTCCGATCGTAATAGTTGGTCACTGGTTTGATTTTTACAACATGGTAACGCCTGGTGTTATGCAAGGAAACGGAGGGATAGGGTTTTTAGAGATAGGATTAGGACTTGTGTTTGCGGCCTTCTTTTTATACGTGGTTCTTTCAAGTCTATCTAAGTTTTCTTTGGTAGCCAAGAACCATCCCTTCATGAATGAAAGCATGAATCATCATATTTAGTGTTAAAAGATATTTTAAAGAGTAATAGTATGACAAGTATAGCTATTGGTGTCGGGGTTGTATTGATTCTTGCGATTCTGTTCATGATATTCAGGATATCCAGTCTGGTGGGTCTTGTAAAAAGTAAGGAATCTACTGATCCATACAATAAAGTAAATGCCTTCTTGTTTATGGTGTTTAGTATTTCAAGTATTGTTGGATTTTTATGGTACTCTTATGCGCATTTTAATGAATACACGTTACCGGTAGCTTCGGAACACGGTAAAATAACAGACAACTTGTTTTGGATCACAATGGGTGTCACTGTTATCTCATTTGCCATTATTAGCATTGCTATGTTTTGGTTTACCTATAAGTATCAATACAATCCAAATAGGAAAGCTGAGTTTATAGCGGATAATCACACGCTGGAGATTATTTGGACGGTTGTTCCTGCAATTGTACTCTCGCTTCTCGTGTTTAAAGGACTTAGGGTTTGGAGCGATATCACTGGTCCTGCGAAAGAAGATGCGGAAGTAATTGAATTGGTGGGTCAGCAATGGTTATGGTCCGCTCGTTACCCTGGGGTCAAAGACAAGCAATTGGGTCAATTTAATTATCGGTTAATTGATGCTTCCAATGAATTTGGTTTAGACTTGACTGATAAGAATTCGTTTGACGATTTTAAATCACTTGAGCTGCACGTTCCGAAAGGAAAGGAAGTGCTGTTGAAAATTAGAGCGAAAGATGTTCTTCATAGTGTATTCCTCCCTCATTTCAGAGTTAAAATGGACGCGGTGCCTGGTATGACCACTTTCTTCAAGTTTACCGCAACGAAGACTACGCAAGAAATGCGCGATGAACTAAGCAATCCTAAATTTAATTATGAAATGGCCTGTACCGAGATATGTGGTAAAGGGCATTTCTCGATGAAGTTTCCGATGGTAGTGGATGAGCCCGAAGATTATGAGAAGTGGAAAGCATCTCAGGAAGCTTGGTTGAAATTAAACCCTGAATATTTGAAGAAGGTGCCGGCCGCATTGAAAGAGGCAGCGATGATTAAGGCGGGTCTGCCGCTAGATGTTAAAATCGGTTCAACAGTTCAAACCGTTTCAGTTAATAATTAAGAAATATAATTAATATGGCAGCAACAGTAACTCACTCTCCAGCAGAAGTTCATGTTCATGACGAGCATGGACACGATGAGCACGCGCATGGAAATTTTTGGACTACCTACATTTTTAGCGAGGATCATAAGGTCATAGCAAAGCAATTCCTAATCACTGGTATGATTTGGGCGTTGATTGGCGGTATACTTTCAGTTCTGTTCAGACTGCAACTGGGGTTTCCCGAGGCGAATTTATCATGGCTGAAGCCATTGTTGGGCGGTTGGTTAACTGCTGAAGGGAAAATAGACCCTGAGTTTTATTTGGCGCTTGTTACAATGCATGGAACCATCATGGTGTTCTTTGTTCTAACGGCTGGGTTAAGCGGCACATTTAGTAATTTCCTGATACCGCTTCAAGTAGGTGCAAGAGATATGGCATCCGGCTTTATGAATATGCTTTCCTACTGGTTCTTTTTCTTGTCTAGCGTTGTAATGTTGACCTCTTTGTTTATTTCCACGGGTCCTGCAGCCGGTGGGTGGACAATTTATCCTCCTCTAAGCGCATTACCACAGGCCATTTCAGGCAGTGGACTTGGAATGACACTTTGGTTAGTGTCGATGGCATTGTTTATAGTAAGCAGCTTGTTGGGAAGCATCAATTACATAACTACCGTAATCAACTTGAGAACCAAGGGGATGACATTTACGAAGTTACCGCTTACGATCTGGGCTTTCTTTTTTACAGCTATCATTGGAATACTTGCCTTCCCAGTATTATTTGGAGCTGCATTATTGTTGATTTTTGACAGAAGTTTTGGTACCAGCTTTTACCTTTCTGATATTTACATTGGTGGCGAAGCACTGCCAAATCAAGGCGGAAGCCCCATTCTTTTTCAGCATTTATTTTGGTTCTTAGGGCATCCTGAGGTGTATATCGTATTGTTACCAGCCTTGGGATTGTCATCGGAAATTATTGCAACCAACTCGAGGAAGCCTATTTTTGGATACAAAGCGATGGTTGGATCAATGATGTTCATCGCGATACTATCTTTCGTAGTATGGGCGCATCACATGTTTGTGACAGGAATGAACCCTTTTTTAGGGTCAATCTTTACACTTCTCACGTTGATAATTGCTGTGCCCTCGGCCGTGAAAATATTCAACTATGTTACCACTCTTTGGAAAGGTAATCTGATCTTTACACCAGCCATGTTATTCTCTATTGGATTGGTGTCATTCTTCCTCACGGGAGGTATAACAGGATTGTTCTTAGGAAATTCAGCAGTTGACATTCAGTTGCATGATACGTACTTCGTGGTTGCTCACTTTCACTTGGTAATGGGTAGTGCATCGTTCTTTGGAATGATGGCAGGTGTTTATCATTGGTTTCCGAAAATGTTTGGCAGAATGATGGATAACCGTCTCGGTTATATTCACTTCTGGTTGACTTTCATTGGCGTGTACTTAGTGTTCTTCCCTATGCATTATATCGGTATCGCTGGGTTCCCAAGAAGATATTATACTTGGACAACCTTTGAAACGTTCAGCGGATTCGCAGATTTGAACATGTTAGTAAGTATAGCTGCTATCATAACTCTTTCCGCACAGTTTATTTTTATCTTCAATTTTGTGTATGCAATTTTTAGAGGTAAGAAAGCACCTGCTAACCCTTGGAATTCAAATACACTGGAATGGACTACACCACGTCTTCCGGGGCATGGTAACTGGCCAGGAGAAATCCCTACGGTGTATCGTTGGCCATACGATTATTCGAAGCCAGGCGCAAAGGATGACTTTATACCACAAAACGTCCCCTACTCTGAAACACCTGAGTCTAATTTTCCATTCGAGAATGAACAAATAAAGCTCGAGCTAGGAAACAATGGTGCGATAGTAGTTGAGAACAAAAAGCATTAGTATTTCCGGTAATCCATTTTGAAAGCAGCGATCAGAAAGTTTAATAAGCTTTGCTTAACTACACTGATCGCTGTTTATTTTTTGATACTAGTTGGCGGAGTTGTTCGATCTACTGGGTCGGGAATGGGCTGCCCAGATTGGCCTAAATGTTTTGGGCGCTGGATTCCACCTACCTCAGTCGCAGATCTACCCGTTGATTACAAAGACAGTTACGCATCAAACAGAGAAAAGAAAAATAGAAAATTTGCCGCGTTGCTATCAACTATTGGCCTAACGGAGACAGCTCAGAAATTGCTTGCAGACGAGTCGGTTTTGATAGAATCCGATTTCAACGCTAGCAAAACGTGGATCGAGTACCTGAATAGATTGGTGGGGGTGGTGATAGGTTTTTTAGTTATTTTAGTAGTTTGGCAATCGTTTAAATTAAGATCGCAAGAGCCCCAATTATTTTGGCTTTCCGTAATAACTTTGATAGGTGTTCTGTTTCAAGGTTGGTTTGGGTCAATAGTAGTGTCTACTAATTTAACCCAGTGGACGATCACCATCCACATGTTTTTAGCCCTTGTAATAGTTTTTTTTCTTATACTTATTTACTTCAAAAGTAAATTTGAATCTCCTGTTCGACTTAGTTTTAATGTAATTAATGGTTTACTGGTTTGTTGTATTGTGGTTGTTTTGGTTCAAATCTTTTTTGGAACACAAGTCCGTGAAGAAATAGATAGAATTGCTTCTTCTTTTAATAGACCAGACTGGATTTCAAATTTGGGTGTCGATTTTATAGTTCATAGATCGTTTTCATGGGGAGTCCTTCTTTTGAATTTGTTGTTGGTGTACCGATTGAGAAAAACTAAAATTGCAAATACTTTATCAACCGCGTTAATAACCGTAATTTTGGCATCGATACTATCAGGTGTAATTATGGCTTACCTTTCCATTCCAGCTTTTGTCCAGCCTGTGCATTTGTTGTTAGCAAGCGTCATTTTTGGAATCCAAATTCTTTTGGTCTTGAAGTTAAACACATCAGATTCAAGGCTGTTATATAAATAGTATGGGAAGTCAAGTAATAGATTCTAATATCGTGTTGGTTCTCGCCAAAGGGAAAGCTTTCGTTGAGTTGCTCAAGGTTCGCCTCTCGATGTTGGTGGCTTTTTCGTGCGCATTTGGATATGCACTTGCCAATTCGGGGAGAGTCAATTTCGAGAGTTTACTTATGCTTTACATTGGCGGCTTTTTGTTATCTGGAGCATCTTCATCCATCAATCAAATCATTGAAAAAGATCTTGATAAAGTAATGACTCGAACAATGAATAGGCCGTTGCCCACTAACCGCCTTTCTATAAATGAAGCCATCACATTCACCATTGTGTGCTTGTTGTCTAGTACTCTTATCTTATGGTTGTACACTAACACTTTAACCGTTGTACTTTCGTTGGTTTCGATGGTTCTTTACAGTTTTGTCTACACTCCCTTAAAAAGAGTAGGGTCAATAGCTGTTTTTGTTGGTGCCATTCCAGGGGCGTTGCCTCCTTTATTGGGCTGGATTGCTGCTACTGGTTCAATCAGTCATGAAGCCATGATCATATTTGGGCTACAATTTATTTGGCAATTTCCACATTTCTGGGCTATTGCCTGGGTGGCGGATGACGACTATAAAAAAGCGGGCTTTAAATTGCTTCCTTCTGGAGGAGGAAAAGATCTAAACACGGCCATCCAAATAATGATTTACACAATGTTTTTGATACCGCTCGGTTTGTTACCGGCAAAGTTTGGGATTACAGGGATAAATAGCGCGATCATTGCGACCATTTGTGGTATCGCTTTTTTCGCCCAAACTTTTTCGTTGATGAAAACCGGTAGCAGAAAATCTGCATTGAGGATTATGTTTGGCTCGTTTTTGTATTTGCCGATTGTTCAAATTGCGTATCTAATGGATAAAATAAACTGATTATGACAAGCGAGTTTAGAATCGTGGAAGAACCAAAGCAGCCATTGGCAATGAATGCCAAAAAGTTTGCGATGTGGTTATTTTTGGTAAGTGTGGGTATGTTGTTTGCCGCTTTTTCATCTGCTTACATAGTAAGGCAAGCAGAAGGAAACTGGGTTGATTTTTCCCTACCTAGTTTATTCTACTATACCACCGCAATTATCGTTTTGAGCAGTATTTCTATGCAGTGGGCCTATTTTGCAGCAAAGAAGGGTGAGTTTGAGAAAGTTAAGACGTTGGTAGGTATTACAGCAGTGTTGGGAATTGCGTTTTTGGTAGGGCAAGTGATAGGATGGAGGCAACTGACTGAAAGCAGTATCTATTTGGTAGGAAATCCTTCGGGTTCATTTGTTTATATTTTGACAGGATTACACGGAGCTCATTTAATCGGAGGAATTGTGTTCTTAATGATCGTGTTAATTTCTGCGTTTCAGATGAAAATTCATTCAAAGAATTTACTCCAAATAGAATTATGCGTTACTTATTGGCATTTTCTTGGTGGCCTTTGGATATATTTGTTCGTATTCTTAATATTGAACCGTTAAACTAAACTCGTTTATGTCTCATTCCTCAACTGCAGCAGTTTCAGATTCCGAACAGGATGTTTGGAATGGTGGCGTTTCCCCTCTGAACGCTAGTTATGGCAAACTGATGATGTGGTTTTTCTTACTTTCAGATGCCTTTACTTTTTCTGGCTTATTGGTCACTTATGGTCTTGTGAGATCGGCTCACAAAGCCTATGATGGTGCCGTTGAAGCTTTTACATTCTCTCACGCTTATTGGCCAATTCCCGAAAAAGTATTCGATGCAGTACCCTTCCTGCATGGAGTTTCTCTTCCCCTAGTATTTGTTGGAATTATGACATTCGTTCTCATCATGAGTTCGGTAACAATGGTGTTAGCCGTTGAAGCGGGCCATAGAATGGACAGGGCCGCGGTTGAGAAGTGGATGCTTTGGACTATTCTTGGCGGTATTGCTTTTTTAAGCTGCCAAGCTTGGGAGTGGACACACTTCATCGTTGGCACAGAGAATGGAACTACAATTAAAGAAATTATTAATGGCGAGTGGATAACGCGCACTATTTATGGAGCTAATTTGGTTGAAAATCAGTATGGCCCAGCTGATTTTGCGGATTTCTTTTTCTTCATTACAGGTTTTCATGGTTTCCACGTTTTTAGTGGCGTTCTTTTGAATTTCTTAATCTATTATAGAACAGTTACGGGCATGTATGACCGCAGAGGTCATTATGAAATGGTCGAGAAGGTCGGCTTGTATTGGCACTTTGTTGACCTTGTTTGGGTATTTGTATTTACTTTCTTCTACTTAGTATAAAAACTTTTAAATCGGAAAAATGGAACATTCGCACGAACCTCAGATCACGGTTCTCCCTCCAAACAAAGAAAAGATTAAAAAACTTTGGACAGTAGCTGGCATATTGGGAATAATTACGGCAATTGAGTTCTTAATTGCATTTTCTGTTCCTCATGGCACGTTTAAAACTTTTGTGTTCGTAGTAATGACAATCGTTAAAGCAGGCTACATTGTAGGTGAATTTATGCATCTTAGGTACGAGGTAAAGGTACTGTTTTGGTCAATTTTAATTCCGATGATATTTGTAGTTTGGATGTTAGTTGCTTTCGTTTACGAAGGCATGAAAATCTCAGACGTTCATTTTTAATTTTTAAAGCTTAGTTGAGAAAAGGCTATAGCAAACTATAGCCTTTTTTTATGTCCCTTTGTCAACGTGTAACAATGAAAAGAAAATCGATATACCTAATCATCGCCCTAATTTTACCGGTTGCAATTTTTGTGTTTTTGAAGCTCACTGGAAAAAATCAATTTGATATCCCCATTTATTATGAGTCTGGAATAGATAGTTTAAGTTCAATTTGCGGGCATGATTACTCAAGACCTTATACATTGCCAGATTCAATCTTGAACAAGGTAGGATGGAAGCAAAAGGAGTGTTCTATTTTTCTGCTTGGAAAGTCAAACGAGTTAGAACTAAAACGCCTCACCGATGTTTTTTCATTGGAAGATTTTTCGTGCTACTTTATTAACGATGAGACTAAAAAAAGTGGTATCCAATTAAGTCTACCTGATTTTGGGAATTGGAAGAATTGCTTTTTTGTAGCCAAAGAAAAAAGTAACCTAGTTTTAATGGATAAGCAAAAGAGAATAAGAGGTTATTATTCAATAGGTTCCAGAGAGGAGATGGACCGATTGATAGTTGAGATGAAAATTTTGTTAAAGCAGTACTAAAATGTCAAACAACGTAAAGAATCAAGAGCCTTATCAAAAGTTGATTATTGCGCTCTCTATTATTATACCATTAGCGGTAGCTATCCTTTTTAAAGTAAAAATTGAGGGATTTGACTTTTCTTTTCTTCCACCAATTTACGCTTCGATCAATGGAGTTACTTCCATTTTATTATTATTAGCACTAATAGCGATTAAGAACGGAAATAGGAGGGTTCACGAAACTATTATGAAAGTGTGTATCGCCTTTTCTGCAGCGTTCTTGGTTATGTACGTTGCCTATCATATGACCAGCGACCCAACTGCTTTCGGTGGGGATGGGTTTGTAAAATATACCTATTATTTTATTCTTGTGACACACATCATTCTTTCCATTGCAGTTATTCCGTTGGTAATGTTTACCTTCGTGAGAGCTCTTTCACAGAATTTTGACAGGCATAGAAAACTGGCAAAAATTACGTTTCCAATTTGGCTTTACGTGGCAATAACCGGAGTTGTTGTTTACCTGATGATAAGCCCTTATTACAAATAACATGATTATGAAAAAAATATTGATTTTGTGTTTTTTGTTCGTGATGCTGCTATCTCAAACTAATACTTGGGCACAGTGTGCCATGTGTCGGGCTACGTTGGAGAATAACATTAGTAATGGAAATGTTGGTATAGCTGCAGGAATCAATGTAGGCATCATGTATCTTTTTTTTGCGCCTTATTTAGCGGTAGGTTTGCTAGCTTTTTTTTGGTATCGTTCTACTCGACAAAATGCAAATCAATAATACTTTTTCTGCCCAATTAAGTTGTAAGTGCCCAAGGTGTTGGAAAGGTGATATATTTGTTTATCCGCTTTCTAACTATCTAAAATTCAATAAAATTAATTCACTTTGTTCCTCCTGTGGAGCGGCTTTTGAGCCAGAACCTGGATTTTATTATGGCGCGATGTTTGTCAGCTACGCGTTAACAGTAATTCTTTTTACTACGGTAGGTTCGCTACTTTATTTTTTCTTTCGCCCTGCAGACGAAGTTTATCTAATAGTTATCCCGATTTCAGCTCTTCTTTTTACACCGCTTTCATTTCGCTATTCTAGGGTGTTGTTTCTTTACTGGTTCGGTGGGTATAGGCATGACTCAACCAAATAGGGTTTGCCAACTTTTTTATAAATTTAGCTGATAACTCAGCGCTGGTTTGAAGAATGTTGCAATTATTCTTGGGGTACTTTTAGTTTTGCTGCTCCTCTTGGTTGGTATAAACTGGTTTATGCCACTTGACGGTGAGCGAGATTATGCTCAAAAAGTTTCCTCTTCTTTGGCTGAAGAACTAAAGCGAGCGGAAATTGAAGCTGTTAGGTTAAAAAATAGCCAACCAACAGATGAGTTTTGGATCAACTCGTCCTACTCCTTTTTTTTAGTAAAAGATGGTAAAATCAACGCTTGGAGCAAAAATGATTTTGTTCCCGATTTGTCATCCATGGTAGATGATTTTGCCCCCCGATTTATTCAAAATAGCAATGGTAGTTTTGTTATTAGGAAGTGGCCTATCACCGATGATGCATTTTTATTACTGGTACTTCCTTTAAAATTCCAATACGGAATTATAAACGATTACCTAGGGCCTAGCAAGAGTAGTATTCTTCCATCTCGTTGTGATATAACTACAAATAAGTCAATGCAAGGTGTTTGTGTCAGCGCAGGGAGCGATGACTGTTTTTTTAAAATAGTGGTTAATAGGAGTGAGTTATTTCAGAATTCAAAAAAGGCCAAACTAGAGATTTTCATCATTGTTCTTATAGTAATAACGCTAATATGGTTGGTCAATCTGATTATTATTAATTATACTCAAAAGAGACGATATGAAACCCTTTTTGCTGTCAATCTATTTTTATTCGTGAGTTTGAGGCTAGGGATGATCAGACTTAACATTCCCAACGTATTTTTTTCCGCAGATCTGTTTGACCCAACGTTTTATGCATCATCAAGTCTTAATGTTTCTATTGGTGACCTTTTACTCAATTCAATAGGTGTTACAGCTCTTTGCGCAGTTCTTTTCTTTTTCTTTCCACGTTTTAGCCTCGTTAAGCGAATCCCAAGGCTGAATAAACCATATTTATTTACAATTTCTACTCTCTCTGTATTTGTGATTTATCTCGCAGTTTTATTTCCGTACCTATATATTGAGTCTATATATCATAATTCAGCTATCTCCCTTGAGATTACTGACTCTCTCTCCCTCAGTGTACTAAGGGTAACAGCTTTTCTTTCGATTATACTCGGCTGTATAAGCTCTTACTTTGTCATTCAAGTTTTTTTTCGACTTGCCATTTCTAACAAAAAAAATTCCGACATATTTCTCGCGAGCACGTTTATTTCTGGGACGATTTTATTTGTCTTTTTTTTTCTAACAGATGGAAAGGAGTATTGGATTGTTCTTATTACTGGTTGTGCCTTACTGCCTGCGTTATACTTTTCAAGGTTAATTAGTAAATTCAATAAAATAACTTTTAATTCTTATATCCAGCTTTTGATTTTGATCATCGGTTTTTCGTTTGAATTTTCTTTAAGCGCGTTAAAGTTTAATGAGGAAAAGAAAACAGAAAGTCAGTTTAAATTCGGTAACAATTTTTTGGTTGACCAAGATTTTCTAGCCGAGTTCCTGCTGCATGAATCCGCCACTTCGATTTCGAAAGATTTGGAAATTAAGAAAGTCATAGGAACAAAAAATGAAGCCAACATTATACAAGAGCGTATCACCCAGTATTACCTGACTTCCTATTTCGACCGGTATCAGGTTTCAGTAAGTTGTGTATCTCAAGATAGCACTTCTTCTCGAATTGACTGGATCAAAAGCATGTTGACGGAAGCCAATAAAACGACTGTGGAGAATATTTTTTTCGTTAATGATCCATCTTCAGATACGTTAAAAAGGTACATTACAATGATACCGATTCAATCTTGGAATGGGTTAAAGAATAGTTTTATTGTATTGGATCTTTCACTAAAAAAAATCATACCTGAAACAGTTTTTCCTGAATTGATCATTGACAATAGGTATAGACAAAACTTTAAGGGTAAAGAATTTAGTTATGCGTTGTTGACCGATGAAACAATAGCAAGTAGTTTTGGTAGTTTTAATTACGAGAAGCGATTTGATATGAAATGGCTGGGTCAGATTAATCTCTACACAAAGGGCTTAATTGTGAACGGATACAGGCATGTCGCATTGGAGTATCAGCCTCATCGCATTGCGATCATTACTGCGAGTGTTTATCCTTTGGAATACGTTGTAGTTAATTTTTCTTTTTTTGTCGCCATTGGGCTTTCCATTATTTTATTTCTCCTTATTCTTAGTTTTTTTAGGAGTTGGTTGAATGGAGTGCGACTTGGATACGCGACCAGAATACAATTGTATGTCTACCTTGCTTTTTTTATCCCATTATTGATTGTAAGTCTGGTTACTTTGAGACTTATCATAAATTCGGCTGAAAATCAGAAGGAAGAGGAGTATTTGTCTAAAGCTAAAGTATTGGAAGAGCGGATATCCACTATCATTGACAACTATAAAGTTCAGGGTTACGAGTATCAGAGTCAATTGGAGGCGAAGTTGATTGAGATTGCTGAGGTAGCGAATTTGGACGCGTCTATATTTACGAAAGATGGAAATATTGTGGCATCCAGCGAACCGTTGATTTTTAAAAACCACCTTTTATCTGGGATAATCAATCGGACAGCGTGGCATTCGATTATTGTAAATCATGAAAATTTTAGTATTCAGTCTGAGTCGATCGGCAAACTTTTTTACAAAAATGTTTATTGGCGAATTCGTTCACCTGGCTCTGGCGAGGTGATTGCAATTCTAAGTATTCCGTTTTTCGAATCTGCGTCTTCCCTCGAACGTACACAGATCAATGTCGTTTCTGCTATTCTTGGCGTTTTCTCTATTGCCTTTATTCTTTTTTCGTTACTGTCGTATTTTGCTATAAATGGTTTAACTGCACCACTCAGGTTTGTAACTCAAGCACTGCGTAGGACGAGCTTATCAGGTGAGAATAAACCGATTAATTGGAAAGGCGATGACGAACTCGGAGTTATGGCATACGAGTACAATAGAATGCTGGTTAATTTGGAAGATAGTAAGGCTGAGTTACAAAAGAACCAAAAAGAAATTGCCTGGCGCGAGGTGGCGCAGCAGGTAGCACACGAAATAAAGAATCCACTTACTCCAATGAAATTGAGTCTTCAACAACTTGAGCTTGAAATGCTGAGGGGAAGTCAGAATAGGGAAAAAAGCCAAAAGTCTATACAGGTGATACTTCGGCAAATTGATATCTTAAATGATATTGCCGGATCCTTCAGCAATTTCGCAAAAATGCCTGCTCCTGAAATAACCTCGCTTAACGTATCGGAACTTTTAAGAAAAAAAGTTGGGCTTTATTCTAATCACAGTGATGCACATATAAATTGTGAGTTGCCCAAAGATATATTTGTGAAAGGTGATGAGTCCATTATTTTGCGCGCTTTTTCCAATGTAATTTTGAATAGTATTCAATCAAAACATCAGCTAAACGCAATTAATTTGAACATCACCGTGAGCCATAATTTAAAAGACTGCATCATTTCTTTTCGCGATAATGGAGTTGGTATTAGTGATGAAAATAAGGAAAATGTTTTTAGACCCTATTTTACAACTAAATCATCAGGCGCTGGGCTTGGTTTGGCAATCGTTAAACAGACGTTAGAATTGTGCAATAGTTCTATTTGGTTTGAAACGGAAATAGGCCGAGGAACAGTTTTCTACATTCAATTGCCTTTGGATGGTGCTGATAAGTTAATATAACCTTAACCATTAATCTTTTTTGTCCTGATTATGACTAGATACCTTTCAATAATTAAACTGTCTGCAATGAAAAAAATAGTTGTCGTTTTGTGCATCGTTTCTTTTTTAATTAGTTGTGTCCCGACAACGAATAATATTAAATCAGTTCAAGATTCTGAGTTATATAAAGGGCTGATGGCATCTAGAATTACCTTGCCTAATGGATGGTCTTTAACTCCTGTCGGCCATAGTATTGATTTAGATGATCTTCCTCTCAATCTTGTTGTATCACCATCAAAAAAATGGATAGCAGTTACAAATAATGGACAGAGCACGCAGACTGTAACCCTCATTGATGGAGCCTCCGAAAAAATAGTTGATAATGTGGAAATTAAGAAATCGTGGGTTGGCCTTGCGTTTAGCTTTGACGAGCAGTTTCTATACGTGTCGGGGGGAAATGATAATCTTATAGCGATCTATAAAATAGTTAACGGGAAACTAGTAGTGAATGGAGAAATTATTTTGGGCGAACCTTATCCAAAGGGCAAGATTTCGCCAGGTGGACTATGTGTCGATTCAAAGGCAAACAGACTCTATGTGGTGGCAAAAGATTCTAAATCGCTTTTTATTTGTGATACCAAAGAGCGCAAAGTGATCAAAGAAGAGAAACTGGAGTCGGAGCCCTACACATGTGCACTTTCGCCATCGACTAACAAGTTATTTATTTCCTTGTGGGGTGCTAGTAAGGTTATCGAGTATGATCCGGAAACAGAAAGATTTACCCATGAGATATCGACCAATAGCCATCCCAATGACTTGGTTTTTACAAAGGATGGAATGCGCCTTTTTGTTCCAAATGGGAATGACAATACCGTTTCTGTTATTGAGACATCTACCTATAAATTGATTGAACATATTAGCGCGTCCTTATATCCAGAGTCTCCCATTGGTACAACACCAAATGGAGTTGCGCTTTCTGACGATGAGCAAACTTTATTCGTTGCCAATGCAGACAATAACTGTCTCTCAGTTTTTGACATTAGTGTAAAAGGACAAAGCCGATCGAAAGGTTTCATCCCAACAGGTTGGTACCCCACTTCGGTAAAAGTAATTGGTAACAAAATCATTGTAACAAATGGAAAAGGCTTTACATCTAAACCGAATCCTAAAGGGCCCAATCCGATGATTGTCAAGAAACCTCAAGAAAAAGGAGCGAACCCACAAGCTAACAAAGATGTAGTGGAGTACATTGGGGGACTGTTTAAAGGCACGCTTTCAATTATTGATATACCTACAAGCCAGACTTTAGCGACTTACTCGCATATTGTTTTCTTAAACACTCCTTACAGCAAGAAAAAGGAACTTCTAGCCGAAGGCGAAGTTGGAAATCCAATACCAAGAAAGGTAGGAGAGAATTCGCCCATTAAGTATGTGTTTTACATCATCAAAGAAAACAGAACGTATGATCAGGTGTTGGGCGATATAAAAAAAGGTAATGGAGATTCTACGTTATGCATTTTTCCTGAATTTCTAACACCTAATCAACACAAGCTGGTGAATGAATTTGTGCTGCTTGATAATTTTTATGTGGATGCAGAAGTATCGGCCGATGGCCATAATTGGTCGACTGCAGCCTACGCAAATGATTACGTGGAGAAGAATTGGGTAACAAGTTACGGTGGGCGAGGAGGTACCTATGACTACGAAGGTTCTCGCAAAATAGCGTATCCAAAAAATGGCTTTATTTGGGATTTTTGTAAACGAGCCAACGTTTCATTTAGAACTTATGGGGAATTTGTTTGGGATGGTAAACCAAGTTATGCCGGTACCGAAAATAATTATTGTAAACTTTTTCATAGCTATGACTTGGGTTTTAAAGACGTAGATCGAGAACTACAATGGGAGCATGATTTTGATTCACTATTGGCTATAAATCAAGTGCCTCAATTCAATAGTATCCGATTAGGTAATGACCATACCTCAGGTTCGCGCATAGGTGCTTTTAGTGTCAAAGCTGCTATTGCTGATAACGATTTAGCTGTGGGTAAGTTGGTCGAGCATCTTTCGAAGTCCAGAATATGGGAGCAGTCGGCTGTTTTTATTTTAGAGGATGACGCACAAAACGGCTCAGACCACGTTGATGCGCATCGTTCTACAGCTTATATAGCGGGCGGCTTTGTGAAGAGACAGTTTGTTGACCATACGATGTATTCTACTTCAGCAATGCTACGAACCATTGAATTGATTTTAGGGATACCGCCAATGAGCCAATACGATGCCGGTGCCACACCCATGTATCGGTGCTTTGCTGCAAAGTCGGATTTGAAACCCTTCCAATCCGTAAACGCAAATGTTGATCTTGATACAAAAAACGTTGTTTCTATAAATGCAAAGAATGCGTTGTTTGATCTGGCCAATGTAGATGCCGTGCCCGATCTTGATTTCAATGAGGATATTTGGATTTCTATGAGAGGAAAGACTGCTCCAATACCTATACCGAAACGAAGTGCATTTGTGATGGTGAGTTTGAAAAAAGAGAGCGAGGATGATTAACTCTTTTGAGTGCCGTGTTTAAGCATGAAGTTTTTTCTCGTTTTCACACATAGAGCTTCGACAACGATAGCTTTAGCGTGAATCTTGTCCCAATGGAGAGCTGCGACTCAACGAAAGCATAATTAGTCGTCCCTTAAAAACTCAATTTTAGGATTAGAAGATTTTGGATTTGTGATTTTGTGGTTTTAACGAGCGAAAAAAGGCAATTAAAAAGTTGGGCTAAAAAGACAAGTGGATTTACTTTC
>JBIKRT010000131.1:0-9022 GCA_044349005.1 Cyclobacteriaceae bacterium | reverse complement strand
CCCTGGCAGGTTGCTCCTCAGCAGAGCCCGCTTCCGTTTCAGTTCAACTATGCAAAATTCAAAACAGTCATCTATATTTACAACCTGTCAAAATTCTCAGCCATTTACCCAAGTGATTAAAAAGCGCACCGCCCGCCATGATAAAACGCCATGCCTGCCTTCGGTAAACAAAATCTTCTTTTCCCGCAAAGCCGGTCTCATTATTTCCAATTGGCCTGTTTAAATAATAATTTTCCGAGACTGCAGAAGGCAGCGAATAGTGAAAATTATAGATTGAAATATTGTCTATTTTATCGGCAATTGGGTATTGAAAATTGCTTATATTCTGTGAGATCAAGTGCTTATTTTTTAAGCTTTTTTCTTCGTCTTTGATCCATTGAGAAACCTTGCTTTGCCAATTTAAAGAGGCTATTGACGCTACCTGTATAGAGGATGTCCACTTCTTTTCAATATCATAATCGTTTTTTACAATTATGGTGTCTACTTGATCAGCCCATGGCTCATTTTGGATTTCAAAATACAGGTTGCCAAAGTCATTAAGCTCTCTCACAATCTTTCTCACATACTTCTCTTGCTCTTTTATTATGTTGCCGTTGTATAGGGTATTGATTAAAGTAGCAGGCTTATTATCGGTATTGTTGATATTGCTTGCAGGATTAAAAGGACAATATTTCCAAGCATTTCCATAATAAGAAGAGAAGAGTGTGACTTCAACGATTATCTGTTTCTCTTTTGCGAGCGAAACAAAGTCTTTTAGTCTTTTAAAAAAATCATCATCCCATTTCGAAAGATCAAATTTGTTACCGCCTAGGAAGAAACCAGTGCTATCGCTTCTTTTCCAAGGGAGAAGAATATTAGCGCTCGCTGGTGCTAATGTGTTTCGCTGGATTCCAAAATCACCTACCTTTTCGATATAACTTCCGGTGTAAATCCGAACATAATTCAATCCGTCTTTTGACAGCGTCTCAAGGTATTTCTTATAGTCGAACGCTTTATTAATGACCGCCCCATAATGTTCGCTGGAGCTGATAAGCAATTGCGGCTTTGAATTGTAATTGAAGTAATGCGGATTCTTGGAATCGATGCGCAGTATTTGTGACTGACCAAAACTGACTTTAGTAAGCTGGTAAGTTACTAAAAGTGATAAAAAGATTACTCGTGCTATCATCGTAGATGTTTTGTGGTTCGCTAATATAAAAATAAGAATCCGCCAGACCCAGCTACTTACTAATCCCTAACACGACCAACAACCACGAAATAATGCAGCTATTTTTTCTTCTTAAAAAATCTTCCTCCTTTTTTTTCCGGAGTATTCTCTGCCAGCACTAAACATTCCTCTAGGGTAAGCTCTTCTGGCGCTTTCCCTTTTGGGATCTTTACATTTTTCTTGCCCGCTTTTATGTACGCGCCAAATCTTCCGTTTAGAATTTGAATATCTGGATTCGTATCAAAAAGCTTGATCATTTTGTTGGCATCGGCTTCCCTTTTCAAAATGATCAGTTCAATGGCTCGTTCCCCCGAAACGGTATAGGGGTCTTCTCCTTTTGGTAAGGAAATGAATTTTTTATCGTGAGCGATGTAGGGGCCAAAACGACCAATGTTTACCACCACTGGCTTCTCTTCAAAAACGGCCACTTCACGCGGAAGCTTAAACAACTCCATCGCATCCTCCATCGTTAAGCTCTCCAAGAATTGTCCATTTCTTAAACTGGCAAATTTAGGCTTGCCTTCTTTACCATCTTCCGGGTTTTCACCGATCTGCACATAAGCACCAAATCTTCCCAATTTAGCATACACTTTTAAACCTGTCTTAGCATCGATGCCTAGCTCTCTGCTCTTGTTTGTAACCGATGAACGTTCTACCAGCTCTGTTTTGGTAACCGTCTTATGAAAAGGTTTGTAAAACTGGTCGATCATTTTTTGCCAGCCTAACTTACCATTTGCTATTTCGTCAAATTCTTGCTCGATTTCCGCAGTAAACGAATAATTAGTAATCTCTGGAAAATGTTCCACTAAGAAATCATTTACGATCATGGCCATGTTGGTTGGGAAAAGCTTATTCTTTTCCGCTCCCGTAATTTCTTTCTTGGTGATAGCCGTAATCTTATCCTTTGATAAGGTCAGCAATCTATAATTTCTGTCTACGCCTTCCCTACTCTCTTTTACAACGTATTCTCTTTTTTGAATGGTAGATATAGTTGGAGCATAAGTGGATGGTCGTCCAATCCCCAACTCTTCTAATTTCTTTACAAGTGTGGGTTCCGTGTAACGTGCCGGATGCCTTGTAAAAGTTTCACCGGCAATAAGTTCACTCAACGGTAGAACTTGGCCTACTGAAAGTGGCGGAAGCACTTTACTGTTTTCTTCGTCTTCGTCTTCGTCCTTAGATTCCAAATAAACTTTTAGAAATCCTTCGAACTTAACCACTTCACCAGACGCGGTAAGCATTTTTTTGTTAGTAGAAATGGAGATATCTGCTGTAGTCCTTTCGAGTTCAGCATCAGCCATCTGCGAAGCGATTGCACGCTTCCAGATGAGTTCATAAAGTCGCTGCCCATTCCTATCTGCGCCAGCTTCAAGCAATGAAAAATCGGTTGGTCTAATCGCTTCGTGTGCCTCTTGTGCGCCCGATGACTTCGTTTTATATCTGCGCGTTTGGACAAATTCCTTTCCAAAAGCTGAACTTATTTGATTGACAGCTCCCTGTACAGCTTCATCGGATAAATTCACTGAATCGGTTCTCATATATGAAATCTTACCCGACTCATACAATTTCTGAGCAACAGTCATCGTTTGAAGCACAGAAAAGCCCAGTTTTCTTCCCGCCTCTTGCTGCAGCGTTGAGGTAGTAAACGGTGCCGATGGAGATTTTTTGGCTGGTTTCTTTTGAAGATCGTTGATCGTAAAAGTGGCACCTTTGCAAGATTCTAAAAATTCCAGCGCATCTTTCTCAGTTGTAAATTTCTCGCCCAGTTCGGCAACCAGTTGTTTGCCTTTTTCAAGATCAAACTGGGCTGTAACCTTAAAAGTGGATTTAGAGGTAAACTTATCAATCTCTCGCTCACGTTCCACTACTAGTTTCACTGCAACCGATTGAACTCGACCTGCAGATAGACCCGTCTTAATTTTCTTCCACAAAATGGGAGATAACTCGAAACCTACCAAACGATCCAACACGCGCCTAGCTTGTTGAGCATTTACTAAATCAATATCTATTCCGCGCGGATTTTTTAATGCATTCTGAATAGCATTCTTGGTAATCTCAGTAAAAACGATTCGCCTCGTTTTTGAATCCGTTAGATCTAACACTTCTTTTAAGTGCCATGAAATTGCCTCCCCCTCACGGTCTTCATCGCTTGCTAGGTAAACCATCTCGGCATCTTCAGCAAGTTTCTTTAAATTCTTGATAATCTCCTTTTTATCAGGGCTTACCTCGTAAATCGGTTCGTAGTTATTTTCTACGTCAATCGCTTCATTTCCCTTTTTTAAATCTCGAATGTGCCCCATGCTAGAGGTGACTTTATAATCCTTTCCCAAATAGCCCTCAATCGTTTTGGCCTTGGCTGGTGATTCTACTATTACTAAGTTTTTTGACATCTAAGATTTGGTTCAACGGGCTCAAATATCAGTATTTTTTTAAAAAATAAAATTTTCAATTTATTAAATCAATAAAACGGCATCCAAAGACTAATTCAAATGAATTGTCACCACTGTATCAAGTTCACGTGGTTAGCAAACTTTATATACCATTCACGCTGGTTTTAATTTTTACCTATAACTTTGTGACGATTACAGTAAAGCGAAATGAAAACATTGGTTGTTCTTAGACATGCCAAAAGCGAAGAAAAGTCGTCTGGGCAAAGTGATAAACTTCGGGAATTATCAAGAGAAGGAGTAAAAGGAGCTATAAAGATTGGAACATTTTTAAAAAAACAAAATCTATTGATTGACGCAATCCTATCAAGTTCCGCTACAAGAGCATTTACTACTGCCACCATCGTTGCGGACGGAATTGGGTTCAACTCAAAAGAAATTATGCAACTGGACGAGCTATACAGCGCTTCGTTGAGAGGTCTCGTTGAATTTGTTCATTCGATTTCTGATGATTTTTCTAATGTTATCCTTGTTGGACATAATCCACACCTATCCTACTTAGCTGAGTATCTAGCGAGCACTGATATTGAGCCCTTTGAACCAGGCGGACTCGCTGTACTTTCTTTCGAGGAATCATCATGGAAAAACTTGAATCAAAAATCGGGTACCGTTTTACATTTCACTTCACCTGACTCTCTCGACTAATTATGTCAGAAAAGGCGCAGCTCGTTAATGATTTTAATCAAAATGGAATTGGATTAACGGGACGCCTTTTCGGATTACCTTACTCACTTGAGGAATCTCAGTTGGTTATTGTCCCTTTGCCATGGGAGGTAACAGTTAGCTCCCAAACGGGCACTGCCAAAGGGCCGGAGAAAATCATCGAGGTGTCTTCAGAAATTGAGTTGTTTTCGAAAGAGATTAGTGAAGTGTGGAAGTTAAAAATAGCCTCCCTTGATCTTCCTAAAGAAATAAAAAAAAAAAGCGATCAACTGAGGTCGCTAGCAGCGTTACATATTCAGTCGTTAGAAAGTGGAAAAGAGGAAGAATCGTCCCAGATTATTACCCAAAAAGTGAACGAAGGATGCGAGAACTTAAACGTTTACGTGAACCAAGTCACCCGCGATCTTTTTATGGAAGGAAAGATGGTGGGACTATTAGGTGGAGATCATAGCACTCCGCTGGGTTTGCTGCGAACACTGAATGAGAAGTTTTCAAATTTTGGCATTTTGCAAATTGACGCCCACGCTGACCTAAGGAAATCGTATCAGAATTTTAAGTATTCTCACGGTTCCATCATGTTTAATGCGCTTAAGCTAAAAAATCTTTCTCGATTGGTTCAAGTAGGTGTTCGCGATTTTTGCGAGGAAGAATATCTATTGATGCAAAAGTCAACAGGCAGAGTAAAAGCCTTTTTTGATTCCGATATTAAAGAACAACTCTTTAACGGAAAGCCTTGGGGTCTAATTTGCCAGGAAGTTATTGATACATTACCAGACTTGGTCTATATCAGTTTTGATATTGATGGGCTGAGGCCTGAACTTTGTCCGAATACTGGAACACCTGTTCCTGGAGGATTATCATTCGAAGAAGCCACTTATTTAATTAAACAAGTTGTACTGTCAGGTAAGCGAATCATTGCATTTGATTTGTCGGAAGTATCGGGTCTGCGCAATTGGGATGCACAAGTAGGATCGAGAATACTTTTTGAACTCTGCAATTGGATGGCCGTTTCACAAGGCCGATTAAAACTTACTAATAAAGCTAATGTCGATCTTTAAATTGGTATAGGCTCCACGCCTTTGCTCGGCTTACCCAATTCCCAAAGTTAAAGTGTGTTATCCATTCAGGGAAGGTTCGATATACATTTTTGCCAATTAGCAATTTCACACCCTCAGAAGGGAAAAATGCATCGTCATAAATAAGGATTTTTTCCGTGGTATTTGACCTTTTGAATTCCGCTAATGAAAATTCGTTCTCTATTTTTTTTAACGTCAGCCCTTTAGGAAAATAGAAGTACTGTCTCTGATCGCCAAATTGATACGGATCTTCTTTTAAATAGAAAATCGTGACGGATTGCTTAGAAGCCAATTCATAAACAAATCGATTAAACAAAGTCGTTTCTTCAGCAGGCTTAAAGAAAACAATGACTATAAGTAAAACTGAGTTTTCTATTACCACGATACGTAAGAATAGTCTTGACCATTTTTTTACAACGATATCTTTCCATCTCTCCATTGCTTTTTGATAACCTAATACAAGCAGTATTGGTAAGAAATAAACCATGGGGAAGAGAAATCGAAGTTCTTTATGGCCCACAAGAGAATGCCCGACCAAAAAAAAGAGAACTACGACATGTACTAAATGTGTCGGCTGTTTGTAAAGTGAAAAAAAATAAATAATTAAAATTAGGACACTGAGCGGAGCTGCCGCAGACTCTAAAATCATCTTAAAATAAAACCACCAAGGTGATACGCCAAAACTCGCGGCCACCCCTTCGACAAGGTTAACATAAAAGTAATTGTATGCGGTAAATGTAAAGTGACCATAGAACCACTTATCCAAAATAAATCCAACGCCAACCATAAGAAGAAAACCGCATACCAAAATCAGTACCTTTTGTAGTTGAATCTTCTTTATGAAAAGAAGCCAGACCAAGAGGCCAAGGATAGCAAATACAATTTGAAATCGACACAGATAAGACAGGCCGACCAGCAGGCCAGAGAAGAAGAACTGTTTAGCAGTATATTCTTCGGTGGTTGCGACCACGAGTAATCCAAAACAAAAAAGAAATCCAGACCAATTTTCATTTGAAAATCTGCAAGACGTATAAGGAATAAACCACAGCAGCAACGAGACCAAGGCCAGCATTTTTTTGCTACTTTCAAAAATTCCTAGTTGCCTTGACTTTAGAACAAGCATTGCAAACGCAAGCCAAGCAAGCAAGCTCGAGATTATCCTTAGTACTAAAGCAATGGTAAATGGGTTTTTGATGTCTACACTTTCACACAGCGTGATTGCGGCATAGGCCACCGCTGGCTGAAATGCAGAGCGCATTTCCCTCCTATATTCAGAAGCCAAACTATGCGCTGGCGAGCGGCCCAATTTGAAGTTTGCAAACTCAAGCAATTGCCAATGTTCGTCTGAGTGATGATAGCCAATGCTTGTAAACGAAGTGATGAGAAAGACGACTAAACCAACACCTAAAATTTGACGTGTGCTGACCCTACCCCACATCAATTGGCAGTTTAGAATTGCTGCTTGATTGTATCTCTATTGGCGGTTCATAGTCAAATAACTTTTGATCTTTAATTGCTTCCTCCACCTTATGGGGCACAAATTTTTCCCACCCGCTTTCACGATTTCTTATCATGGCCAACACGTTATCAGAAATTATATGGAGGTTATTTGTATTGGCTCCTTTAATATCTTCCATCTTTTGATTATCCATAAGGTACCTAAACAAGTTCTTCAAGTTTAGCGGAAGCTGATCTTCAAAATCCTTTAGTGTAAAAAGTGAGTTGGAATCTTTGTTCAATGCGGGGTAAATGTAAAGCTTGATATTGTTGCCAAACAACGAGGCAAAGCTTTCTAAAACACCACCTCTAATGTTATCGTATGTTTTCTCTTCAAATACTTTTTGGAGCGCATAGATGCCCATAATAATTGCCGTCTTTTTACCCTTTGTTATTTTAGATAGGTAATCCACGAGTCGGTAATACTCAAAGTAATTTGATACTAGTACCGTTTGTCCAAGGGAGCAAATTATGTCCGCGCGATGTAGGAAGTCGGTCTCATCTATCTTCCCGTCCGGACTTAAATCATTTAAGGTAAGTTCAGTTAATACAACAATATTGGCTCGTTCTACATCGGGCTCTTTTTTAAAATGCCGTAGCGATGTTAGCAGCATATCAACATTGACATGTGTAACTGGCCGAAATCTTCCCCTTAGCACCAACACATTTTTCTTATACAGCGCTTCCGAAGGTTGCATTACGGTTCCGTCAGGCCCGAACATGGCTGCTTTGGTAAAGCCGTTTTTCACCAGTTTCAGCGCCATGAGCCGATTGTCCACTTTCTTAAAGTCAGGGCCTGAAATTCTGAACATATCGATTTCAATCCTCCGCGAGGTAAGCCCATCCATTAGCGAAGAAAGTATCTGCTCCGGATCATGCAATAGCATACATCCGTAAATCATGTTTACCCCTAAAACTCCTAGCGCATATTGCTGCTGGAGCGAATCGGTATCGAACATTTTTACGTGTATAACGCATTCGTTTGGTTCACAGCACGGATTAGACTGAAAGCGCACACCCATCCAACCTTGTCCTTGGTTAGTTCGTTCGAAATTGAGTGCTTCAACTGTATCCGCAAAAGCGAAAAAACGTGTTTGTTCGATACGATGAGAAAGCCGTTCAGGAAGCAATACATATTCATGGTCTAACATTCGTTTTAGACGATCCTCGGAAACGTACCGGCCTCCGCTCCCATAGATTGCATCACTAAACTTCATGTCATACGCAGAAATTGTTTTTGCTATCGTGCCAGAAGCTCCGCCTACTTTGAAAAAATTAGCCGCTACCTCTTGACCAGCTCCAATCTCCGCAAAAGATCCATAAACAGCTTTCGTAAGATTGATTCGAAGTGCTTTTTCTTGAGTACTGAGCTTTTTTTGAAACAACTCTTCCATGGTGATTGTAAGTAGTTGCAAATATCCGAAGAAAACAATGGTTCTAATTGATTTCTATCTTAATTAATTGTCAAAAAAAAGAGGCCTATCAGAGCCTCATTTCTTTGAGAATCTTTCTTTTGCTTCTTCGCGCAAGTCCGCCCACACTTCGGGGATTGGTGGAAGCCCCTTGTCGAAAACATCTTCTATCATCCATTTTACAATTTCCTTTTTCATTCCAAATTTCTTTACCACCTCCTCGCAAAATGCGATCTCATTTTTCTCAATTACACCATCTGCTAAAACAACCAAGATTAAATCGTACAGTAAATTGATTTTATCATGAATATTATTGGGCACGTTCAAAGCAAACTTTTCGTCACTTTTGATGAGCTCATCCACCTGCCGTTCTTTAAGGCCATACTTTTTGCCAATCTTTTGAATTACTGCCACTTCCTTATCGTGCACAAAACCATCGGCTTTAGCCAACGCCAGCAAGTTTTTTATGTGGCTTTTTTTGTAAGACAGAAGTTGATGCTCAAAAAATCCTATCATAAGGTTTTTATTAAATTTTAAAGAATTTCAGTTTATTCGATAGTGGAAAACAAATTTCGAACTATTCTACATCTCGGTAACTAAACTACCCTCGCCTAGAAGGCGAGGGGTTGATGAGATCACTTCGGCTTGAAGCCGACTAAAGGCCATCGGAAACAGTGAAGTCCTCATCTTTCTTTTCTTTATCTTGATTCTCTATATAGT
>JBIKRT010000090.1:0-17318 GCA_044349005.1 Cyclobacteriaceae bacterium | reverse complement strand
GGGCGGAGTAAAGCCAGGAACAGTCTATGGAGAAACGGACGAATTTGGTTATAACATCATTAAAGACCCTGTCCACGTAAATGACTTTCATGCTACCGTGTTACATCTTATGGGTTTGAACCATGAAAAGTTGCAATATAAACACTTGGGCAGAAGATATCGCCTAACAGATATTGCCGGAAAAATTGTTCCTGGCATCTTAGCGTAAACAAAATGCAGTTATTCCAGCGAGCAATAAAAAGTGCTGTTTTAGGTTTAAACATACTTCTTATATTCTTTATTCTATTTCAAGATAGAATTGTGTTTCCATCGTGGTTGCAGTCTTTTGGGCGCTTGCATCCGTTGCTACTGCACCTTCCTATTGGAGCAGTGGTAATTGCTTTGTTGATACTACTATTTGGAAAGGAATTTAAAGACGAATCGTTTGCTAGAATAAATGTTTTGGTTCTTTCGTTTGCGGCAATTACCTCCGTACTGTCTGCCATCATGGGTTTTGCGCTTTCCAAAGAAGGGGGATACGATGAATCGGTTTTAACATATCATTTGATTTCAGGAACGGCAGTAAGTTTATTGACGTGGCTCCTGTTGATTATTGACAGTCAAAACCAGAAATTGTACAGGCCGCTGATAGTCGTTTCTTTTGTGGCGCTGATTGTGGCCGGGCATTTCGGAGCCACTATCACCCATGGCGAAAATTTTGTCCTTGCCCCTATTATGAACAAAGGTGAGAAGCTAATTACTATTACCGATAGCACCTCCTTATATCAAGCCGCGATAGAGCCTGTTTTCCGGAAGAAGTGTTTTAGCTGTCATAGTGAGCAAAAGAAAAAGGGAAACTTGCTAATGACCACCGCTGAGGCCATAAACAAGGGTGGAAAGCATGGGGTGATTTGGAAAGCTGGCGACCCTAAAAATAGTTCCATCATAGAAAGAATCAATCTTCCAGACGAGAATGATGAACATATGCCGCCAGCTGGCAAAACACCATTGACTGATAAAGAAAAGAAATTATTATATCGGTGGATATTAGCAGGTGCCGATATCAAGAAGGCATGGACCCGCTTTGATGCGAAAGACACGTTAACGCTATTGGCAAAAGAATTTATTCAAAATGGAAGGCAGATAGATGAACCGGCCTATTCTTTCCCCTTCGCATCAAAAGATAAAATTAAAGAGCTAAACTCTCCCTATCGAACCGTTACACAGGCATCAATTGAAAGCCCCGCATTGGCAGCAGAGTTTTTTGTTAGTCAAGCTTTTAAAGTAAATAGCCTAGAGGAATTAAAGAGTGTGCGAGAGCAGCTTGTTAGCCTAACTCTAGCAGGTATGCCGGTGGGCGACACTGAAGGAAAGATGATTAGCGAATTTACTAACCTCGAAAAATTAGATCTAAATAAAACAAAGATCACCGGGGCGATTTTGAATTCATTCAATGGCCTAAAGAAATTGAAATCGCTGGCATTGGTTGGAACTGATGTTGACTTTAAATCATTGTCGCAGCTCGCAACGTTGCCCGATTTAAAAGAAGTGTTTATTTGGAACGCAAAAATTGATAAAGGACAATTGGCTGAATTGGAATCAAAATTCCCCTCCATCCGCTGGAATGCTGGCTATCCGCCAACCGAAATTCTAAGGCTGACTCCCCCACTTTTAATCAACGACAGTTTGTTAATCAAGGAAGGCCAACGGATTCAACTAAAACATAATTTGGCGGGTACTATTATTCGCTATACGTTGGATGGCACAACTCCCGATTCGGTAACGGGGCTTGTTTATAAAGAGCCAATTTCAATAGATGGTTTTACTAAATTAAAAGCCATTGCTTGTCGCGATGAATGGTTGTCGAGTGCTGTTTCTGAATTTACGTTTTTTAAGAGTGGAAACAAACCTACATCGGCAGAGCTGCTGACTAAGGCTGATGTTAAGTACAAGGGCGAGGGCATTAAAACACTTGTTGATAATAAAAAGAGTAGCTTTGCTGATTATAGAGAACCTTACTGGATAGGTTTTAGAGAGCACCCTTTGGAGGCCTTATTTTATTTTGAAAACTCGAAACCGATAGAAAAAGTAACGTTAGGTTTTGCAAAAAGTTATTACTCATACGTAGTCGCTCCCGAGTCTGTTGAACTCTGGGGCGGAAATGAAAAATCAAGATTAAAGCTAATTGAAAGGAAAACAATTCCAGCCCCCATTCAAAAGGAACCCGGCTATTGTGAGGAAGCCATCGTTTTTCAGCTCGAAGGAAAGTCTTTTAACTATTACAAAGTAATAGCCCGGCCAGTTGCTAAATTGCCTGAATTTATCTCAAAAAAGAGAGAGAAAGGCTGGCTGTTTGTGGACGAGGTAATTTTTAACTGATTCCCAATCTCCAGATACTCTATCTGATCGATGTCTTGTGAAACATTTTGGTAATTTGAGTCAAAATCAATTGCCAGCAGAGTACATAAATTCTATATTGTGACCAATAACTATTAATCCTTAACGAGTATATGAGCAACAACGCCAATCTTTGGGGTATCGACTTAGGCGGAACGAAAGTAGAAGGGGCAGTATTAAAATCCGCAATTGACCCAGAAGTTTTGTTCCGCGATCGCCTTCCTACGGAAGGTCATTTAGGGTACCAACACATTCTCGGTCAGATAAAAAAAGTGGTTGATATGATGATTGCAAAGATGGGTTATAAGCCAGCCATCATTGGCATTGCAACTCCTGGAACATTGGATCCCGGCCTTGGCCTGATGAAAAATAGCAACTCCACAAGCCTGAATGGAAAGCCCTTGAAAGCCGATTTAGAAAGGATGATGGCGATTGAATTTAAGATGGCCAACGATGCAAATTGTTTCGCATTGGCAGAAGCTAATATGGGTATTGCAAAAGAAAAATTTCCCAATGCACAAGTGGTATTTGGTGTAATTTTGGGTACCGGTGTGGGTGGTGGCGTTGTTGTGGAAGGTAAAGTAATCAACGGCCTGCAAGGAATTGGTGGGGAGTGGGGGCATAATTTTTTGCACGAGTCGGGTGGCCCTTGTTACTGCGGCAAGTCTGGCTGTGTGGAGAAAATCTTAGCGGGCCCAGCACTGGAGAAATTCTACGCTGAACGCAGTGGACAAAAGAAAAACTTAAAAGAGATCCACGATTTGTATAAGGTTGGAAATGACCTACATGCGAAAGAAACAATGGAAAGAATGACCCACTTTTTCGGTTTGGCTTTAAGTGTAGTGGTAAACATATTAGACCCAGACGCTATCGTCATTGGCGGGGGCGTAGGAAATATAGATTTAATTTACTCGGATGGCGTAAAGTCGCTTCAAAAATATATTTTTAATAGCGGAAGATTAGACACCCCTGTTTTAAGGCCTAAATTAGGCGACAGTGCGGGTGTATTTGGGGCTGCTTTCTTAGCAATTTAACAAGATGACAGATTTCACATTGCTGATTACAAATTATTTAGTATGCAATTTCAAACCTGCAATTTGAAATCTATAATTTGACATTTTAAATAAAAACCAATGGATAAAATAGCAATACTTGGCCCTATCCCACGCGATCACATTGTTACCCATCAGGGTGACTTAATCCAAAAATGGGGGTGCGTAACGCATCCCGTAATTGCCTTGTCAATAATGGCTGGAGAGCAATTAGAGATCATTCCGGTGTCTCATGTGCGTGAAGTGGATAAAGACAATGTTGCTGAGGTTTTCAAAGGGTATAAAGGCATTAGTCTCAAGCATGTTACTTCAAAAAAAGATCAAGGTGATATAATCAGTTTGCGGTTTGTAGATCAAAATAATCGCATTGAGCGCCAAACTGGCTTTATGGATCCTATCGTGCCAAATGACGTAAAGAATCTTTTGGATTGCAGCGCGTTTGTTTTTATTCCTATTAGTGATTATGAAATTTCATTGGAAACACTTCGCTACTTAAAGGAAAATAGTAAAGGCGTGATTATTTTTGATGCCCATGGGCCAACAACCGCCTGCTTAATAAACGGAGAGCGCCAACGCAAGTTTTGGGTCGATCGCGATGTTTGGCTTCCCTATATTGATGTGTTAAAAATGAATTTGGAAGAAGCACACGCCTCCTGGTTTAAGAAAGAATACGAAAGTTCCGATTTTAATGCAGAGCCTGAGTTTGATAGAGATTTACTGAGAGAGTTTGCGCTTCATTGTTTGAATCAAGGAGTTAAGTGCGTTTATGTAACAGTAGATTCCAGAGGATGTATGACCTATTATTTGGAGAAAGGTAAGTTGATCGAGGAAATGATACCCGCAATCAAGGTTCAGACCGTAATTGATACAACAGGTTGTGGCGATTCGTTTGCAGGCGGTGTAGGTTTTGGTCTAATACAAAATAAGAAAGATTATGTTGGTGCGGCTCGCTATGGCAATGCGCTCGGGGCATTGCGCACGCAAGGTAAAACCTTTGATGTTTTCAAACCATTAAAAGAAACACAACAAATAATTAAGCAAGGACATGTATAATTAGTTGCTAGTTGTTGGTTGATCGTTATCCGTACTAACAACTACCAACCTTTAACGAACAAAGAAATAAAATGATAAAAGCATGTATTTTTGATCTAGACGGAGTGATTGTTGACACAGCACATTATCATTTTGTAGCTTGGCAACGGCTGGCAAAAGAATTAGGTATTACGTTTACAGAAAAAGAAAACGAGCGTCTTAAAGGAGTGAGTAGGATGCGTTCACTTGAAATAATTCTAGAAATTGGCGGCATAGAATTATCCGAGGAAGAAAAAGAAAAACTCGCTTTACGAAAAAATGGTTGGTTCGTGGAGTATATCAATGCGATAAAACCGGAGGAAGTATTTTTGGGTGTTCCTGAATTGTTGCAAAGCATCCGAAGCAAAGGAATTAAAGTGGGGCTTGCAAGTAGCAGCAAAAACGCGGACACTGTGCTGCGTTTATTAGGCATCGGAAATATGTTTGATGCTATTGTGGATGGAACGATGATTGTGAACACAAAACCTGATCCTGAAATTTTTCTATTGGCTGCTAGTAAGCTAGGCGTAGTTCCGAGCGATTGTGTTGTTTTTGAAGATGCTGAGGCAGGTGTAGAAGCTGCCATTGCCGCGGGTATGAAGTGTGTGGGCGTGGGCTTGCCCGGTCAGTTAAGCACCGCTAACGAAGTAGTAAGAAATACAGCCGACTTTCAATTAGCGGACTTAGAAAAATTTTGACCAGAAGAAAAAACATAGCTTAAATTAGGAATCGATTTACGAATAACCATCAACGAACAACTAAACGAAAATGAAGAACTACTTAAAACATCACGAGTGGCAAATTATCGAAGAGGGACTTAACCCTCATTACAATCGAATTTCTGAAAGCGTGTTTAGTATAGGCAACGGACGCATGGGTCAACGTGCTACTTTTGAAGAAGACTATTCTGGTGAAACGCATCAGGGCAGTTACGTAGCAGGCATTTATTACCCTGACAAAACCCGCGTAGGGTGGTGGAAGAATGGATATCCCGAGTACTTCGCAAAAGTGCTTAATGCCCCAAGCTGGATTGATATTAAAGTTACAATTGGCGATGTGAAGTTGGATTTAGCAAAATGCTCGCTGGAGAATTTCACTCGTGTGTTGGATATGAAGACTGGAGTGCTGCATCGCTCTTTCTCAGCTACGTTAGTGGACGGAAAAAAAGTGAAGGTAGATGCAAAACGCTTTTGCAGCATGGCCGATGGCGAGGTAGGTGCGATACGATATGCTATCACCCCTCTTAATTTTTCTTCCAAAGCTTCTTTCACACTTGCGGCCGATGCCGATGTGGTCAATAAAGACTCAAACTACGATGAGAAGTTTTGGGAAGAGGTTTCTAAAGAAGCCAATCTGGGTTGGATGGTATTGGTGGCGCAGACAAAGAAAACCCATTTTCAAGTTTGCACGGGAATTGAATATACGTTTGAGAGTGAAGGAAAAAAAACCAAGGGCAAGGTATTTACCAACACACGTGAAAAGTATGTCGACAACGTAGTGGAGTATGAATTGCAGGAGGGTATTGAATTAGTCATCTATAAATATGCCACGGTTTTGTCGTCAGAAAATCACCCAAAGGATAAATTGATTAAAAACTGTATAAAAAAACTAGATCATACCAAAGCGCAGGGATTTGATAAGCTCCTTGTTGATCATACAAAAGTATGGGAAGAAAAATGGAAAGCATGCGACATCATCATCGAAGGGGATATAGCTGCTCAGCAAGGTATTCGCTTCAATATATTTCAGATGATGCAAACCTATACAGGTGCCGATGAACGTCTTAATATTGGGCCTAAAGGTTTTACAGGAGAGAAATATGGCGGAAGCACCTATTGGGATACTGAAGCCTATTGTCTGCCTTTTTATTTAGGGACATCTGATCCATCCATCGCTCGCAATCTTTTGATCTACCGATATAAACACCTGCCGAAGGCGATAGAGAATGCGCAAAAGCTAGGCTTTACCGATGGCGCGGCATTTTATCCTTTCGTTACGATGAATGGCGAAGAGTGTCATAACGAGTGGGAGATAACGCTCGAAGAAATTCACCGAACAAGTGCCATGGTCTATGCCATGCGCGATTATATCGATTACACAGGTGATAAGAATTACTTAGCTGAATTTGGATTGGAAGTCCTTATCGGGATTTCTCGTTTCTGGGCACAACGTGTCAATTGGTCGGCCGATAAAGGCAAATATGTTATTTTAGGTGTAACGGGTCCCAATGAATATGAGAACAATGTAAACAACAACTGGTACACAAATTATCTTGGTGCTTGGACATTGCGATTTACACAAGATGCAATTAGTCATGTAAAGGCAACGGATGTAGGTCGGTACAATGAAATTGTTGCGAAGACCTCTTTCAAAGAAGTTGAGGAGACGGCCAAATGGAAAGATATTTCAGACAAGATGTATTACGGTGAAGACAAAGCGCGTGGCGTGTTTTTACAGCAAGACGGATTCTTAGATAAAGAGTTAATACCTGTAAGTCAACTAAGGCCGCAAGATAGACCACTAAATCAAAAATGGTCGTGGGATAGGATTCTTCGCTCCTGTTACATCAAGCAGGCCGATGTACTTCAATGCATGTATTTGTTTGAAGAGGATTTTACCGTTGACCAGATCAAACGCAATTTTGATTTCTACGAACCAATGACGGTGCATGAGTCCTCGTTGTCCCCTTGCGTACATGTGATATTAGCCAGCAAGATTGGGTACAAAGAAAAGGCATACGAATTCTATCTACGTACTGCTCGACTAGACCTTGATGACTACAACAACGACACAGAAGACGGCTGCCACATTACCTCCATGGCTGGAACGTGGATGAGTGTGGTGAAAGGCTTTGGCGGCATGAAGGTAAAAGATGGCAAGTTGCACTTTGCACCTTACATTCCAGAGCAATGGAAATCGTATAGTTTCAATTTAGAGTTCAGAGGCCGCGTGATCAACGTAAAGGTTTCTAAAGATAAAACCGAGACTAAATTAGCTTCTGGTGAACCATTGGAAATTGTAATGGATGGAGGTTTGGTGGAGTTGAGGTAGAATGAAAAGGCTGTGTTTTGTTTTTGTTTTAATTGGTCGCATTGGTCTTGGGCAAGAACTTCAGCATGGAGTAGGACTGATTTATCCGTCTAAGTCTTCGTATGAGCAGATGGGGACGTACTTTCCTACAAATGGATTAAGAGTTTATTCCAGGCGGACTAGCAGTCAGATTGGTAATTTGTTATTGAAAAAAGAAACAAATAATTCCAATAGCGTTTTTTTTCAAGGTTCAGCAAATAAGACTTCATTTGATTTGGATTACACTAGCATAACTCAAGTTAGTTACAGTAATACTGTTGTTGTGTTCTTTGAGCGAAGTGATGGGTTCTTAAGGATTATTGACAAGGAAAAAGACTACTGGCTTCGCGAAAATGAAGTGTTGGAAAAAGGTTTTCGGATCTTAGATTGGTCTCAATTTTTGATTGAAAAATCTAACCAAATGATTGGATACTTTCCCAAAAGTCCAGGACTAAATCTAAGAGGGTCACCTTCTAAAGAGGGAAAACTTATTAAAACGTTAGTTGGGGATTCTTTTCAGATAAGGCTTACAAATAATACTAACGGTTTATGGGTGAAGGTTAAAGTTATGAAATTGAAAGACCAGCCCTCTCCTTGCGGAGATGGTGCGATCGAATATGAGATGGAAGGTTGGATTAAACTCCTTGATGATAGCGGAATTCCTAACGTTTCGTTCTATTTTGACTGTTAGGTTTTTTTATGGCTAAAACTGAAACCATAACAGTTAAGGGAATAGAGATATTATTAACCAAAGCTTTTATTTATGGCGAATTCGCATTAAATAAAAGTCAAGCAGGGTTGAATAACTACACAATAATCCTGAAGGAATCGCAAGAAAGAAATAAATTAGCATGTTCACAGGCATCATAGAATCTCTAGGTAAAGTAATATCCGTCAATCAAGATAAGACGAATGTTCACTTTTCGTTCGAAAGTGATATCAGTAGAGAGTTGAAGGTAGATCAAAGCATTTCACATAATGGCGTTTGTCTTACAGTTACCAACGTACAAGGGAATATTCATTTTGTTACCGCCATTGGCGAGACGATCAAGAAATCGAACCTAGGAAAATTAGTGGTAGGCGATTTTGTTAATCTGGAGAGATGCATGATTGCTAACGGAAGGTTTGATGGTCATGTAGTGCAGGGGCATGTTGACCAAACGGGCATTTGCACTTCAGTAAAAGATGAAAATGGCAGTTGGCTTTATAATTTTGAATATGACGGAAGTCTCGGCAATGTTACAGTGGAAAAAGGATCTATCTGTATGAATGGAGTTAGCCTCACGTGTTTCAACTCAAAACAAAATGGATTTTCCGTGGCCATCATTCCGTACACCTTTGACCATACCAATTTCAGCCAGATAAAAAAGGGTGATACGGTAAACCTTGAGTTTGATATTATCGGCAAATACGTAAAGAGATTATTAGGCCTAAATAAAGAATAGAACTTTTATCCTACTCGTTCAATTAATGCGCCAATCCTTCTCAAGCGTCCTTCAATGTCTTGATAGCCCCTGTCAATCTGTTCGACATTTGAAATTTCACTTTCGCCCTGAGCGGAGAGAGCAGCAATAAGAAGAGCCACACCAGCACGTATGTCAGGAGATGACATTTTTATTCCGCGTAAGAGTTGTTTGCGATCTAAGCCAATAACGGTTGCTCTGTGCGGATCGCACAGGATAATCTGCGCACCCATATCAATCAACTTATCTACAAAGAACAATCTGCTCTCGAACATCTTTTGATGAACCAGAACCGTGCCCTTTGCCTGTGTGGCAACTACCAGCACAATGCTCAATAAATCCGGTGTAAAGCCGGGCCAAGGTGCATCAGCAACGGTAAGTATAGAGCCATCAATAAAAGTTTCTATTTCGTAGTGGGGCTGTGAAGGAATAAATATGTCGTCATTTCTAAACTCCATTTTTATTCCTAGCCTTTTAAATATTTCTGGGATGATCCCGAGTTTTTCAATTCTGCAATTCTTAATGGTGATCTCCGATTGTGTCATGGCGGCAAGGCCAATAAAACTTCCAATCTCAATCATGTCAGGAAGAATGGTGTGGTCAGTTCCTCCTAACATTTTTACACCTTCAATGGTAAGAAGATTGGAGCCAACGCCACTTATCCTTGCCCCCATATTGTTGAGTAGGGTGCACAATTGTTGCAGGTAAGGTTCGCAAGCAGCATTGTAAATGGTGGTTACACCTTCCGCTAAGACGGCTGCCATAATAATGTTTGCTGTACCCGTTACAGATGCTTCGTCCAATAACATATAGCAACCCTTTAATGCGTGCGCATCAATGTTGTATAAATTTTGATCGGGGTCGAAATTAAACTTGGCTCCTAAGTTTTGGAAGCCGATGAAGTGGGTATCTAATCTTCTTCTACCGATTTTATCGCCACCTGGTTTTGGAATATTTGCTTCACCAAAACGCGCTAGGATGGGACCCAATAACATTACCGATCCGCGCAAAGCAGCAGCTTTCTGCCGATACTCTGTGGTCTTTAGGTATTCTGTGTTAATGTGAGAAGCCGTAAATCGATAAGAACCTGGATAAAGTTTCTCCACAACACAACCCAAGTCAGCGATAAGTTGAATTAACTTGTTGACATCAATGATGTCGGGAACATTGTGAATGATTACTGGTTCAGAGGTAAGTAGGGGAGCACACAAAACTTGTAATGCTTCGTTTTTTGCTCCTTGCGGGATAATCTCACCTTTTAATTTTTGACCACCTTTTATCTTGAACGAACCCATTAGTCTCTTCTGCGGTGTTGATTGTTATTTCGATTCTTACCAAAATGCCGCTGGTTATTATTCCGGTTATTAGAAGGCCCGTTGCTCCCTTGTTGAGGGCGTTGCTTTTTACGTTCGCGATATAATTTCTCAAACAAGTTGTCTTCCTTCACCCGGTCTAAACTAAGACTGAGTTCGCCACCTGATAATACTTTTATATCTTTTAGAATCACTGAATCGTCCAGTGTTTCTTTATTCCAGTTGCTGTAAAATGTTTTCATCAACTTACCAAGGTAGATAACCGCTTCCTCACGCTCGGCAGGATCGGTAATCTTAACAGCTTCCTTTACCAGTCGCTCCATGTTTTTGCCGTAGTGCCTGTATTTCACATCGCTTTGCGGATATAAAACCTTCATCGGTTTTTTGAAAACCACTTCGGGAAGCGGAACAGGGTAAGGGCTGTTTACATCCAAATTGAAATCAGCAATAATGAAAAGATCATCCCACACGCGGTGCGGATTGTCTGGAAAATCTTTCAAAGACGGAGTGAGCTGTTTTATGAGCTCGATCAACGTATAAGCAAGCTCGGTTCTTTTGTCTTTGTCAGGAACAGTACGAATGTAATCAACCAGTTTCTGCACATTTCGTCCGTACTCTTTCAATTTAATACCGGGTCTTTCGGTATTGTATTCTCCTATTATCATTTTATTTTATTCGTTAATTTAGGTCATCTATTGTCAGTACTTTCATTTCAGAAACTTGTTTTAAAGCTTTATCATTTGTTAAAAATAAATTACAATTGAGATTGATAGCAACGGCTAATTGCAATGAATCTATTCCCTTCAGAAATTCATAACGTGCCCTTAGAGTGGATGCTAAATTGGCGATCTCAATAGTTACATCTGCAACTTTCACTTGTAAGGAAGACAATAATTGCTCCATCTCATTTATTAATTCCAGCTTACCTATTTTTTTCGGCTTTACTCCAAACTCGGCAATTGAAATTACGCTAGTTGAAAAAGTCATTTCGGTTATTATACTATCAACCAAAAATCTAGAGACCTTTGAATAGTATCGTTGATTGTTTTCGATTAGATATATAATTGGGGATGTATCTAAAAAAATGGAATTAGAACCTGTCATCTGCTCTTAGCCGATTGATATACTCCTGCGCATCTTCATCCCAAATGCCTTTTCCTATTCCTCTAATTTTTTCTAAAGAAGCTAGAATGTGTTCTTTTTTAGTTAGCCTAGATTGAATGTGGTTATAAACTGAAACTTTTTCTTCAGAGGAAAGCTTCTCAATTTCTTCTAGTATACAATTCAAATCCTTCACCTATTTACTGATTTTGTTGACCTAAGCGGTTATGCGCAGCTTGGCAAAGTTAAGTAATAATGTCTTCTCGCCAAAATCGTCAAAACTGATCTTTGCCTTTCTGTCTGGCCCACTTACATCCATTTGCATCACCATGCCGTAGCCAAACTTGGGGTGCTCAACTTTCATTCCGATAGTCAAATTAGAGGTATCGCTTGGCGCAAAGTCGGCAGAAGGCTTGTAGGAAGTTGCTTTCGGAGAAACTTGAGTGCTCATGGTCTTCTTCATGCTGCTCACAAAACTCTTAGCAAATTCCGGGTTCGGAGCTACGGATTCTATTCCACCAAACTTTGTACTTACCTTAATGAAGCGTTGATCTACATCGTCCAAGAAACGACTGGGCTCGCAGTTTTTTAAACGACCATATCGATACCTTGTCAGGGCATAGCTCAAGTAGAGTTTCTTTTTGGCTCGCGTAATGGCTACATAAAAAAGCCTTCGTTCTTCTTCCAATTCCGCTCTACTGCTCAGCATCATCTGAGAAGGAAACAAATCTTCCTCCATGCCCACCATGTAAACGTACTTAAACTCTAGCCCTTTTGCCATGTGTATGGTCATGAGCGTAACGGTGTCAGGGTCTTTATCTTTGTTTTCGTCTTGGCTAGTGAGTAATGAGACTTCCTGTAGAAAGGCCCCTAATGATTTGTCTTCTTTTTCCGGATCTTCTACGTACTCTTTTATGGCGTTCAATAGCTCCTGAACGTTTTCGTAGCGGCTAAGTCCTTCCACCGTCTTGTCTTCGTAAAGCTCTTTGAGCAGGCCTGACGACTTGGCAATTTCGGCTGCCGCTTCATAAGCGTCTTTATTTTGTGTTTCGATGGCGAAGCGTTTGATCTTCGTAACAAAGTCATCGATGGGGCTGGAAGCCCTGCCGCCTAAAAAAGAAACCGCATTCTGTATTACCTCCCAGATGGAAATAGCGTGATCGTTAGCGGCAACAATAATCTTGTCGATAGTAGTATCACCAATGCCCCGCTTTGGAAGATTTATAATCCTGCGAAAGGAGGCTTCGTCTTGTTGATTGAGTGAGAACCGCAAGTAAGCGAGTAGGTCTTTAATCTCTTTGCGCTGATAGAATGAAAGTCCGCCTACCACTTTGTATTTTATGTTCATTCGTCTAAGCGATTCTTCTACCGCCCTCGATTGGCTATTGGTGCGGTAGAGAATGACAAAGTCGCTGAAGCGATGCTGACCTTGCATTTTCTCTTCAAAAATGGACGTGGCAACCAACCGGCCTTCTTCGTTATCGGAAGTTGCTTTGATAAGCTCAATTAGGTTTCCTTCTTCGTTGGAAGTCCAAACATTTTTTGGGAGCTGTGCTTTATTTTTCGCAATCACGGAGTTGGCCGCTTCCACGATCGTTTTGGTGGAACGATAGTTCTGCTCCAACTTTATGATTTTTAAGTCGGGATAATCTTTTTCGAAATTTAAGATGTTGCTAATGTCTGCTCCGCGAAAGGCATAAATACTTTGCGCATCATCGCCCACCACGCATATATTTTGGCGTACGGCCGCCAGCTTGCGGATGATAAAGTATTGGCATAAGTTAGTGTCTTGAAACTCGTCTACCAATATGTAATGAATTCGGTGCTGGTACTTGTTTAGAACATCTAAGTGCTCTTTAAAGAGCTTGTCGGTGTTAAAAAGTAAATCATCGAAATCCATTGCCCCCGACTTGAAACAGCGCAGCGCATAATTTTTGTAGATATTGCCCATTTCAGGGCGCATATTTCCGGCATCGTCCGCCATTAAGACACCGTTGCTGAGATAGTCAGTCCACGAGATCAATCTGTTCTTGGCCGCAGATATTCGGTTGTAAACGGTATTTACTTTGTACTGCGTTTCGTCCAAACCCATCTCTTTCACAATTGATCGGATCAACGATTTAGAATCATCGGTATCATAAATGGTGAAGTTGTTGGGATAGCCCAAATGGTGGGCTTCCGAACGTAGTAACTTGGCAAATACAGAGTGGAAAGTTCCCGTCCACAGGTTTTTAGCATCCGATCCAACCACGTGCTCAATCCGCTCACGCATTTCTTTGGCAGCCTTGTTGGTAAAAGTTAAGGCCATTATGTTAAAAGGGTCAACCCCTTGACTTTGAATCAGGTGAGCCATTCGAAGTGTAAGTACCCTTGTCTTCCCAGATCCAGCACCGGCAATGATCATGCAAGGGCCTTGTGTATTGATGACGCCTTCCTTTTGAGGTTCGTTTAGGCTGTCTAAATAGTCATTCATAAATAGGTGTGCAATATAGACTTCTTCATCATGCCTTTCAACTCCTTTTAATTCGAGGCGTGAATTCGCTGAAACATCATTTTGAACCGTTTATTTAGCTTTTTAACGCAGGTGTCTGGTTAGCTAGTACTTATGATTTTTTGTTGCGAAGTGGTTATAAAAAATCTCGAAGGTTATAAATAAATCATCGAATCAAACTCTATTTTTGACAGCAAATAAATGGAAACATCTTCATTGCCAAATTTTCCAGATGATGGCTTCAGCGTTACAGCGGCTGAGCCATGGGTGTTGCAAAAGATGCAGATAGTTAGTCAATACGTAACATCCTTTGTCGGTGCTGTTTCAGGAAGAGTAGATGAAATCATAGTTGTTGATCTTTATGCTGGAAGCGGAATGTATTCTCTAGGCTCGAAGAGACAATTATTTCCAGGTCTGCCACTTACAGCTCTTTCTCTTAAGCTTCCTATCAATAAGTTTGTGTTTTGCGAAAAGGATCCAAATCAGCTAAAAGCACTCAAAATTCGAACTAACAAGTATTTCAAAGGCAAGAATGTGATTTTGTTGGAGGGCAAGCCACAAGAGTTGATTGATAAGCTTGCTATGTATGTTCCAGTCGACAAAGAATATTACAAATCCGCTGTTCTTTGTGTTTGTGACCCGTTCTCAATTGATATGCCTTTTGCTACCATTAGCCGATTGGCTTCTCAAGGATTCAACTTTATCATTCCTTTTAATTTTGCCCTTAACGATCGCATAAATTACCGACATTATCTTAAATCAAACTATGATAAATTGAATTGTTTTCTTGGGGTTGGAGGTGCGAGCAGATTGAAAAGCAATATCGATAACAATCTCCAATTTTATAAACACGTAGTTAGAATATACCAAAGCAATATGTTGGCGCTAGGGTTGAATGAGGCAATTTCGGTTTATAAAATTGACTCCGGCTTGTTTGAAATTCCGTCTTATTATATTGGCCTTTTTTCCAAGCAATTTTCTTCAAAAGAGGTTCAGGAAAATGTAGAGGCATCGCATAAAATCCAATACACCTTGTTTAACCAGTAGTGTTTAATTTTGAATACATTTCTTCGACTATTCAGGGGTTCTTTAATTGGCGATGGGCAAAAATTCACAAGAAGTAAAATAATGATTAAGTAAAATGAAACCAGAATTTTTGCATACAGCAAAACGAGAATCGTTCACCACGTGGAAGTTTCGAACGCTGATGAATTGGTATCCGATGTATTTTGGAACAGGAGGAAAAATTTTGTTTTGGGCTGCAGACTCCAGTGAGCTGCACATTCGTTTAAAGTTGAACATCTGGTCTTATAACTATGTAGGAACCATGTTTGGGGGAAGTATGTTTGCCGCATCCGATCCCTTTTACATGCTTATGTTGTTTCGTTCGTTAGGTTCAAATTATGTGGTCTGGGATAAATCGGCATCTATCAAATTTAGAAAACCGGGCAAATCAACGCTATATGCTAAGTATTTAATTTCGGATCAAGATCGCGAAGAAATAAAGCAAGCAGTGTCCGACAAAGGCGAAACGACTCGCAATTTTGTGATTCAATGGATCGACAAAAATCAAGTAGTGCATGCTGAAATAGAACGGCTTTGTTACATTGCCGATAAGAATTATTATCAACGGAAAAAAGGAGATTCGCAAAGTGCAAAGCTTGAGTTTAAATTAGGGAAGAAATGATCAAAGTAGGAGATATTCTGGTTTCGGATGACATCAAAAAGGTGGAGTTCGTTTGCCATTTGGATAAATGTAAAGGAGCTTGCTGCGTAGAGGGAGATTTGGGTGCACCATTGGAAGAGGCAGAACTTCCTATCATGCATGAAATTCAGGAGCAGGTAAAACCTTACCTAACACCCGATGGAATAAAAGCAATAAAAGCCCAAGGACCTTATATTTTAGATGAAGACGGAGATTATTCTACACCTACCATTGAAGGTAAAGAATGTGCTTATGCCCATTACAACGAACTTGGTATCTTGAAATGTGGAATTGAGCAAGCCTACCTGGATGGAAAAATAAGTTTCCATAAGCCAATCTCTTGTCACTTGTATCCAATCCGAATAACTAGAAACAAGAAGGGTTTTGAGGCAGTGAACTACCATAAATGGAGCATTTGCTCTGCGGCATGCTCATATGGAAAATCGCTTAAAGTACCGCTTTATAAATTTCTAAAAGATCCGCTAACAAGAAAATATGGCAGCGATTGGTACGGCCAATTGGAGAAAGCAATAGAAGGGAATTAGCGGGTAGAACCAAAAGTCTACTTGTAGCTTTCCACAATTCCATTTCTTTTTTCAGAACCAGTAATGTGGTCGAAGCTGTGTTGACAGCCTGCCAGTTGAGACTGTCGGAATAACTTACTACATTTCTTTTAACGTACTATGAAACACAATAAACTCTGCTTGTTATGTGCGAGCGTTGTTCTTACAAGCGCTGCCTTTGCACAATTCCCCAAAGAATATTTAGGTGTACCTTTTCGTGATAGTATTTATCTTCAAGGCGCTCAGTTAATTCCGGGGCGCATTGAATTAGCTTTTTATGATCTCGGTGGGGAGGGTGTTGCATACCACGATACTACACCTGAAAATGAGGGATCAAAACTTAATCACACGACAGGTCACTGGCGTCCGGGGGTAACTAAGCGGACTGCGTTCTTTCGTGAAAACGAAAGCGTTGATATTTCATATACCAAAGACTGGGCGGATTTTAACCATCCGAATAAAGTTGATCCTGCAGTGAATCAACTCTACATTGGTTGGGAAGCAGATGGCGAATGGACGAACTATACTGTGAATGTAATAAGGCCAGGCAAATATAGAATCATTACCGTTTATGGTTTCAAAGATAACCACTCTGAACTTTGGCTGAACGGCAAAAAAGTAACATCGTTGATACTACCGGAAAACACTGGCAATTGGCACAACTGGACTCAAGCTACGGTGGGTGAAATAACTTTTCCGACTTCCGGATTAAATCTTCTTACCCTGAAATACAATAGCGGCTCAAACCTTGCTTATTTAGACTTTTTGCTCGTTGAACCTTTGAACTAGTGTTGCGTTGACTTTTTGTTGCGAGATCAGTTTGGTAATAATTACTTTTAACTTTGGTACTAACTCCGTTTCAAACCAAGGGTTTTTCTTTTGCCAGATTCTATTTCTTGGAGAAGGATGCGCAAGCGGAAGATAAGCAGGTAAGAACTTCTCGAAATTTCTTACGTTCTCTGTAATACTCGAATTAAATTCTTTTCCTAGGTAGTCGTCCCTTAAAAACTCAATTTTAGGATTAGAAGATTTTGGATTTGTGATTTTGTGGTTTTAACGAGCGAAAAAAGGCAATTAAAAAGTTGGGCTAAAAAGACAAGTGGATTTACTTTCC
>JBIKRT010000130.1:0-9169 GCA_044349005.1 Cyclobacteriaceae bacterium | reverse complement strand
TAAGCATAAAAAATCTGCAAGGTTTTAAAGATAAAACCCGACTTTCTTGCAGATTGTTTCAACTCAATTCGATCGATTTTATTCAAAAACTAATCCCATTGGGCTTTTTAAGGAGTGACTAGTTACTGTTATCTAAAAGCACAAAAAGCCTTGATCATTCCTGACCAAGGCCTTCCCTAAACCAATCAACTATTATTTGGTAAACGTGAGAACTTGGGAGCCTTTGACAGACTCTTCCCGTCCACCGCTTAATGTGGTTTTCGCCCATGTGTAGCTGAGTTTTAATATAGTATCGGTAACCTCAACGGAGATGATCAGTCCATCATCGCGCTTTACCGTTGTGCCGTTCGCATCGTTAAAACTCCACGTGCCCGTGGCGGGCCATACCGTTCCGCCATTGGTGGAGCTGTAGCCCGCAGCACTGAAACTCAGCGCAAGGTTTTTATAAATTGCCGTTTGATCAACACCATCCACGGTGGCGGATTGGACTTTCCAAGAAGTAGCAGCAGTTAATTTTGCTTTCACCACATCGGCAGGCGAAGGCGGATTAGTACCACAGCCGCTGATTTGGACGAGGGCAATCGATACCAGTGCGACTGCAAAGAGTTTAACTATTTTTGTTTTCATGTTTTTAATTAGTTACAAGTTGCCAGTGGCCGGTTAACAGTAACTGGCAACTGGCAACAAATTTTTACTTTTTAATAAATTTAATCTGTACCACTTTGTTTTCTTGAACCACTCTAAGCACATAAACCCCTTGGTTTAAATGTTCTACCGATGCCTGATATACATCGTTCTTCTTCTCCAATGTTAAAGGCGCGGCAGCTCTTCCCGTCATATCAAACAATTGGTGCGATTTTATCTCACCCACAATGCCGTTTAATTGCAGCACCTCATTAACAGGGTTAGGAGAAATAGAAACAGAGGAAGCATCCAGCTTTATATCGCCAGTAACAATGATTGTTTGGTCTGCCGAGAACTCGCTCGTGCAATCATCCACTTTTACCTGCACCTTGTAAACGCCTGGCGCAGTTACTGCCAGCGTGGTATTGGTTGCTCCGCTGATGGCCACGCCTGCCAAATACCATTGATTGCCTGCACTTGCATTGCTGGTAAGCGTAACCGTTTCCGTGTTGGTGTTGGATAATGTTACGTTAGGTTTTGCTGGCTTTATACAGAAGCTTTGTGTTACTGCCTCGGCTGCATTGAAAGCATCGTTACCCGCTTGGTTGGCCACAATAGACGCACGACCTGCTTTTACTAATGTTACCTGACTGCCACTGATGGTGATCTTATCGGAGGTGGTTGAAAAGGCAACTGCTAAGTTGGAGGAAGCATTTGCGGTGAGGGCAAACGAGGCATCGCCCAATGTTTTATCTGCTAAGGCAGTAAATGCGATGGTTTGATTTTGTTTGGCCAGCGTAGTTACGTCAATCACATTTGAATTGACTGAAGTGCCGTTAGCATCAACAGCTCGCACCCTATATTTGTAAGCAGTTCCAAATGTCAACCCAGTTACCACACTCGTTATGCCTGTTATCGCTTTATCATTAAAACCCGCTACCAACGTGACAAAGTTATCTGCCGACACATCGAGCTTGTAACCTGTAGCACCTGTTACGGCATTCCAGTTCGCAGTGAATCCATCGAGAGAAATTGCAGTGGCGGTAGTTGCGACAGGGGCATTAATAGCGGGAGTGGTTGTTAGGAAGATTAGATTAGAATTTGCAGACACATCGGAACCCATCACTGCCCGAACCCTATATGTGTATCCCACCCCAGGATTTAGACCCGTTACCACTTGAGATGTATTATTGATATTTTTTGAATTATAACCCGTTACAAACGTGGCAAAGTTGTCTGTTGAAATATCTAGTTGATAGCCAGAAGCACTTTGTACGCTAGCCCAACTAGCAGTAAATCCCGAACTTGAAATTGCCGTTGCACTCTGGGCTACAGGGACAGGAATAGCACTTGAATACACTATAAAATCAAAATTACTGGAAATTGATTGATCGGCTGACGTAATTGTCACCCTTCCTGTTTTTGCGCCCACTGGCACCGAAGTAGTTATACTTGTTGCGTTGCTTGCTTTGATTACTGCACTTATTCCATTAAACTTCACTACACTAGGCGTAGTTGTGCTGAAGCCCACACCCGATATAATTACTGTTGTTCCTTCAAGGCCTGAGCTAGGCTCTAAACTCGTAATGGCAGCAATTTTTGCTGAACTTATTTTTCCATTTAGAGCGATACTCTGATCGGCTATCCCAGCGGTAGCAATTACAATATTACCTGCGTGTAAACCAAGTGTGGTTGGCTTATATCGAACATTCATAATTTGATCTGCTATTTTACCTTGCGTTGGAATAAGAACTAGTGAAGTAGAAAATGAAGAACTAGTTGATGAGATTTCAAAATTAGGAGGAGAAGTAACGGTAACATTACCTGACAAACCAGAGGCATTTATTCTAAATTTTTGGGAAGTCGAAGCTATCCCAACATCCGTTGTGGTGAACTCATCAAATGAAGCGAAAGTGGTGAAACTTGCTGTTGCATTAACGGCTTTGCCTGCAACTGAAACATTACTCGATGTTGTAAATAGACTGTTAGCAATTACAATATTTCCTATATGCTGCCCAACTTCATTTGGAGCATAGCGCACATACACCAAGGTGTTGATGCTACCGGAATTAGGAGCTAATATTAACGAAGAAGAAAAACCAGTAGAAGGTTCTTTCGATACCTGAAATTGGTTTGGCGAAGTAATATTAAAAGGATTGGTTCCTAAGTTTGCACCCGAAATGACAAAACTTTTAGGTGCAGAAGGGATATTGGCAAATGTTTCAAAATCAGCAAGCGCAGAAACGCTGATATTTTTTGAAGCCGTGCCTGAGGGAATAAATGAAAGCGTATAATCCTCCGTTTCGCCAAACGAGTAGGTTGAGCAAGCTGTTATCGAAGAAGGTGTACTAGTTTCCCTTAACACGATTCGTAATCGCGTGCTGGAAACAGCTAACGCATTGGGTACGATGATAGGAAACGTCTCTTCTCTAGTGCCAGTGGCGGAAGAAGCGGAAACTGCCACCAACTCCCCGACATCATCAAAATCAAAATCACCATTCCAATCAATAAAAGCTTTTACGGCTTTATTGAAATTTCCAGTGCACGCCCCCAAAGTAACTTTTAAGTCGTAAAGTCCCCCAGGTGAAAGATACCCAACAAGAGAAGTATAGTCTGAGTAGCCTCCGCAGGATGCAGAGGGGCTGGCATTATTTAACGAACCGAAAATGACTTTGTCAATCTTGCTACTATTACTTGCGGATGTAGCCCCCGACACGCAATAAGGAGAAACAACAAAACCAGAATCGCTAAACCCAGTGCCAACACCATTTGTAACCGATATAGGACTAGTTACAGCCCCTTGAGGTACTTTAACTGTTATTTGAGTACCTGATAAATTAACTGTGGGACTCAATGCGGAAATCGATCCGAATTTTACAGTCGACCCGGGATTAAAATTATAGCCGTTGATAGTGACGGATGAGGCGATTGCACCATAAGTGGGCGAAAAAGAGGTGATCTTAGGAATTGGAACAGCTGGACAAAACGCTGCATATTCCCATTCCGTGCCATTGTTGGGGGCATAAATCTTAATGACACAAAATGTTGGTTTTGAGGGATTGTAGGAATAGTTAAATGATAAAAAGCCCTTATTACTAACCAATGTATTTGTTGAGGCTACTAGTTGGTTATCATAATAGACATCCATTTGATCTGGATTAGGGTACATTTCATATTCTATTCTCACCAAACCAGAACCCGATCCTAAAATATGAGTAGTGAAACTTGTTCCTTGCCCACCGGCAGCCTGTGTTACGCCACAATCAAGTGTGCCATTTACCTTAAAATCAGTAGATCCAGTGCAGCCATTGGCATCCTTTGCTGTAACTGAATAGATACCAGCACTCAAATTAAAATTAGAGGCCGATTGAAAGTTCACACCATCAAGAGAATAGGTGTAAGGTGCCTGCCCACCAGTGGCAGAAAATGTGAACGAAGCCTTGTTGGTGGTGGTAGTGGTAAGCGTAATTATAGGACAAACCAAAAAATTAGTGGCGCTGGTTGCCGTCAACGTACCAGTGGTAACGGTAATTGGCCCTGTCGTAGCTCCCGTTGGCACTTTTGTTACAATACTTATTGCAGTGCTTGAAACGATACTAGCTGTTACTCCATTGAACTTTACAACATTATTCGCAGGCACCGAACTGAAATTCGTGCCTGTGATTGTGACCACTCCTCCTATTTGACTATTGGTTGGAGTAAAACTTGTAATTGTGAGCGCTGGTATGACAACTGCAAAATCGGTTATACTCGTGGCAATTTGCCCTCCAACTTCAACAGTAATTTTTCCACTAGTAGCAGCTATCGGTACTGTTGTAGTAATACTTGTGGCTGTTGTCGTTCCTGTAATAACAGCAGGTGTTCCATTGAACTTAACAATATTATTGGCAATTGTTGTACTAAAGTTAGTACCTAGAATGGTTACGGTTGTACCAATCTGGCCAGTTGCTGGTGTAAAACTTGTAATCGAAGGTGAACCTGCCGCAGTAACCGTAAAATCCGTAGCGCTGGTTGCCGTACTTGTTCCAACGGTAACAGTTACCTTTCCATTAATTGCTCCGGCAGGAACTGTTGTAGTTATGCTGGTCGCAGTACTCGCTGTAACCGTAGCAACAGTTCCGCTAAATTTTACAATATTAGATGTGGGCGTTGTACTGAAATTTGAACCGCTAATTATTACAGTTGTTCCCGCAGATCCCGAGAGGGGACTAAAAGAAGTAATGGTAGGTGAACCAGTAGTTACTGTAAAATCTACTGGGCTGGTTGCTGTATTAGCGCCAACCGTAACGGTTATTTTACCTGTAATAGCTCCGGCCGGCACGGTTGTAGTTATGCTAGTGGCAGTACTAGTCGTTACTGTGGCCGTTGTAGCACCGAACTTTACTGAATTGCTCGTGGCCGTTGTACTAAAGTTTGTACCGGTTATGGTAACTGCTGTACCTACCGGCCCAGAAGTAGGGGAAACATTAGTTACAGAGAGAACGGGAATTTGTGTGCCAGATTTATAGATATCGAAGTTTTTTCCATCTCCAACGATAAGCGTTCCATTGGCGGGAAAAAATCTAAAGAGTCCACTCCATCCTAAAGATGATTCTGGTGGAACAGGATACTCTTTGATTAGTGTGATGTTTGATGTACTATTTAACTTTAACGCGAGAAATTTGTTTGAGATATAATGCTTAACAAGTGCAACTCCGTTAAGGTATTGAATATTGCCGGGCCCCCACGGGAATTCATAATAGCCAAGCGTGGCCTTAGTTGTAGCATCAAAAGTCATTAGGCGAGAAGGTGGTAATATCGGATATACAGTCATAAGAGCGCAGTTCATATCCGCTGCGAACTGCAAGTCCTGAGGTTCACCATAGCCTCCAAAAAAAGTTCCAGCTGTAGTGGATGGCGGATCTACCCTTGTAATTACACCTCCGGAAGAAAAATTCACTTCATAACCATGGTAGTCATCAGCATGTAAAGCGTTATTCGCGGTTGGAAAAATGATACCTGCATGGCCGCCACCGGTAGTGGTCCGCTGACTAACGAAAGTGGGCTGCGAAGTGGGCGTGGCCAGATAGACCGATTTTAAATACCCAAAATCATTGATGATTAGGTAAGGACCACGCTTCTCAATCTCTCTAGATTTTAAGACGTAACTGGTATTGTTTACGAGAGTTGTTTTTAAATAAAATGATGTTTCTACGGGATTTGCAAGATTGCCAACATCGAAGGTTGAGAGGCCGGAACCAACCACATACAAAACTCCAGCCTCGACCACCATATCGCTCAAATACCTGTCCGTGAAAGTTAGTTCCTTCACGATTGAGGGAACGCTAGGCGTGGAAATATCGTAAACGATTAAACTCCCTTTAGGGAAGGTATAATTTCCATTACCATACGAAACATATAAGTAATTGTCTAAAACTATTGCATCATTTGAACTGAGGCTGTTGGCATAAACAAAACTTGTCGTGGCTGGCTTAACTTTGGCTTGAAAACCAAAGTCAGAGCCGAATTGTGCATTTACCGTTTGAAAAATTAAACTAATGCTAAAAAGTAAAAAATAGGGTAGAAGTTTTTTCATAGTGTTTGGAATTCTGTAATAAGAGAGCCTTAAAAATTATCTAAGTCAATACACTTTCTGGATATTTTTTTTAACTTAAAATCGTTCCATGACGTAAGGTAAAATCATTCCCGAACTGACCATAAGTGTGGGAGCAAAATAGAATAAAAATCAACGTGAATAGATGTTTGTTCATACAGTTAGTTCAGTTAGTTAGTATTAGTAAAAATGATTCTTGCCCTCAACTCTCCCATTTTGTGGGCGGTGTCTAGTTCAGAATCGTAAACCGTTAATCAAACGCAAATTTCGACACCTGACAAATGCTTGTCAATACCCCAAAAGGGGTATTTTTCATTTCCTTTCTCCACCTCCAAACCTTTCTTATAGGGTTCGTCTCCCGCCTTACGAAACTCCCATCCCAGGTGCCATCGGCATTTAAACGTGCAATGCGATTTCTTGCCGCCCCGCGGTAAGAGGTGAAACCTCCACCCACAAGTACCTTGCCATCCGGTTGATAGGCAAGGGATAGAATTTGAGTTTTGCACCCCACTCCCGGGTTGAAGCTCCCGTCCAGGCCGCCATCGGTATTTATCCGGGCGATCCGATTTCTTGTCAAGCCGTTGCCCGAGGTTAAATCTCCACTGATTAGCACCTTGCCATCCGGCTGGTAGGCAACGTCCAGGATTCTATTGTTGCCTCCCGTTCCTGGGTTGAAACTCAAGTCCAAGCTGCCGGGTTGTGCTTGTATAACACAAGGAAGCGCCACAATAATAAATAGGGTGAAGATGGAGAAGGTAGATATCTTTTTCATAGACCAATTTTAATAAAGATTAGAGCTAACAGCATTGAGATTATGTTTTGTGCATTATGTTTTAGATGTCTTTATTTAATTTCGATTTGTTTGGGCGGTCAAAAAAAAGTAAGCAGTTTAAGAATGAGCCAAACAACCTTTTCTATGCTCAGTCCCTTCGGTTAATTTTAGTAAGTACAAATAAATTGACTCTATAAAAAACCTGAGCCATTTCTGACTCAGGGTTCCCTCTACTAAACCAATCAAACTATTATTTGGTAAACGTAAGTACCTGCGAGCCTTTGACGGACTCAGCTCTTCCGCCACTCAGTGTAGTCTTCGTCCACGTGTAGCTTAGCTTCAACGTAGTGTCGGTAACTTCCACTGTGATGATCAACCCATCGTCACGCTTCACGGCTGTGCCATCGGTGTTGTTAAACGACCATGTGCCGCTGGCTGGCCAGACCGCTCCACCGTTGGTTGATGTATAGCCTGTGGCACTAAAACTAAGTGCCAGGTTTTTATAAATTGCCGTTTGATCAACACCATCCACGGTAGCGGATTGGACTTTCCACGAAGTGGCAGCTGTTAATTTTGCCTTCACCACATCGGCAGGCGAAGGCGGATTAGTACCACAGCTACTAATTTGGACGAGGACAATCGATACCAGTGCGACTGCAAAGAGTTTAACTATTTTTGTTTTCATGTTTTTAATTAGTTACAAGTTGCCAGTGGCCGGTTACCTGTAACTGGCAACTGGCAACAAATTTTTACTTTTTAATAAATTTAATCTGTACCACTTTGTTTTCTTGAACCACTCTAAGCACATAAACCCCTTGGGTTAAGTGCTCCACCGATGCTTGATATACATCGTTCTTCTTCTCGAGTATTAAAGGCGCGGCAACTCTTCCGGTCACATCAAACAGGTGGCTTGATTTTATCTCACCCACAATTCCGTTTAATTGCAGCAAATCATCCACTGGGTTAGGAGAAATGGAAATAGAAGAAGCATCCAGCTTAATATCTCCTGTTACCAGAATAGTTTGATCTGCGGAGAACTCGCTCGTGCAATCATCCACTTTTACTTGCACTTTATAAACGCCAGGGGTAGTAACAGCCAATGTGGCGTTTGTTGCTCCCGCTATGGCATTACCTGCCAAGTACCATTGGTTGCCTGTGGTTGCGCTGCTATTGAGTGTAACTGTTTCAGTATTGTTGTTGCTTAACGTTACTGTAGGCTTGGCTGGTTTAATACAGAAGCTTTGCGTTACCGCGGTGGCTGCATTGAAAGCATCATTGCCCGCTTGGTTGGCCACAATGGAGGCACGCCCTGCTTTCACCAATGTTACCTGACTTCCGCTAAGGGTAATCTTATCGGAAGTGGTTGAAAAAGCAACCGCTAAGCCTGACGAAGCAGTGGCCGTAAGTGCAAAGGCTGTCTCACCCAATGTTTTGTCTGCCAGCGCAGCAAAGGTGATGGTTTGGTTTTGTTTGGCAGTTACGGTAAGTGGCTGAACCACGTCCGCAGCAGCATTGTAATTGGCAGTGCCTGCTTGGCTGGCAGTAATGTTGGTTGTACCTGCTGCAACAATGGTCACAGTGCTTCCGCTGATGGTGGCCACTGATGAGTTAGAGCTTGCAAACGTAACAGGCAGCCCAGACGCACCCCCTGTCGCTGTAATTGAAAACGCAGCACTCCCCAGTATTTTAGCTGGCAAAGCAGCGAACGTAATGGTTTGACCAGCTTTATTAACAATTAGTGTTTGTGTTACATTGGATGCAGCAGCAAATGCATCGTTCCCAGCTTGACTGGCTGTGATAGTAGTTGTACCTGCACCAACAATAGTTATTGTATTTCCTGAAACAGTGGCAACCGCAGTATTGCTGGATGCATAACTCACGGCCAATTGCGAACTGGCAGAAGCCGACAATGTGAAAGCTGCGTCTCCAAAAGTTTTAGCTGGCAAAGCAGCAAACGTGATGGTTTGGCTTTGCTTTGCGTTTACAGTTAATATTTGGGTAACATCTGCCGCTGCATTGTAATTGGCATTACCCGCCTGACTGGCAGTAATATTAGTTGAGCCTGCACCAATAATGGTTACCGTGCTTCCACTAATAGTTGCCACCGCAGTATTTGAACTAACAAATGTAACTGGCAAGCCAGAAGCACCTCCCGAAGCGGAAAGCGTAAAAGCGGCATC
>JBIKRT010000008.1:0-90053 GCA_044349005.1 Cyclobacteriaceae bacterium | reverse complement strand
CCTTGTTCTTGCTGTTTGAGGATGCCCACGATTTGGCTCTCATTGAATTTTGTTGTTTTCATTTCTTCCCAATTTTAACGATTAAACTCTATTTATAATCGCTACTGTTTTTGGGGAAGCTTTCACCCTCGCATGTCGAGAGGCGGCAGGGGGGTGAGCCGTCACTTTTTCTGAAGTAAGCTATGATGTCGGCTATAAACAAAATATATTAGGAGCCCAGCTAGCATCCAAACTACGGCTACTTTAATGGTTGTCGGGTCGAGCAACGCAATCATCGCTGAACATACAAGAATGCCAAGGATGGGCACTAGCGGCACGAAAGGTGTCTTAAATGCCCTAGGTATTTCCGGGCTCTTCACGCGCATGATCCAAACCCCTATACATACCAGCACAAAGGCAAACAAAGTGCCAATGCTAGTGAGGTCGCCAGCCATGCTTCCAGGTATAAATCCTCCGAACAAGCCCACAAAAACGAAAAGAATCATATTTGATTTGTATGGCGTGCGGTAAACGGGGTGGAGTTCAGAAAATATTTTTGGGATTAACCCATCGTTGGACATCGAGTAAAATACCCTGGACTGACCAAACAACATAGCTAAAATCACGGAAGAAAAGCCAGCGAGAATAGCAATACTGATTCCCTTCTCCAACCACCCAAAACCAGGCATATAGGTTTTGATGGCGTAGGCCACCGATGCTTCTTTACCTACCGTTTCAAATTCGGTCCAATTTGCAATACCGGTTAGTACATAAGAAAAGAGTACATATAAAACAGTACAGATGACGAGCGAGCCCAAAATACCTAGCGGCATATCTTTTTTTGGATTTTTGGCTTCTTGCGCAGCGGTAGAGACGGCATCAAAACCTATGAATGCGAAGAATACGATACCCGCTCCACCTAATACTCCGGTCCAGCCCCACTCCCTCAAGCTTTCATGACCTGGTATTCCTTCCGGGATAATGTAGGGTGTGTAGTTTTCTGGGTTAATGTAACTCCAACCGAAGGCGATGAACGTTAATACAATGGCAACTTTAACAAATACGATTACAGCATTTAGCTTAGCCGATTCTGATGTGCCTTTGATAAGCACAAGCGTAATAATGCTCAATATCAAAAGGGCGGGAAGGTTGATCAACCCTTGCGAAACAAGTACATCTCCACTTAGCATTTCGGAAGTGGAAACAAACGCTTCTTTGCCGTTCACCATTCGGGTAACCAAGTATTCTAAAGGCGAATGACTTAAGTTATACGGTATGGCACCACCCAGCAAGTTGTTTAAATATTCGCTCCAAGCAATTGAAACTGTGGCTGCTCCTAGCGCATATTCAAGAACAAGAGCCCATCCTATAATCCAAGCCACTAATTCTCCCATGGTTGCGTAGGCGTAGGTGTAAGCACTTCCCGCAATGGGTATCATCGAAGCAAATTCAGCGTAACATAATCCAGCGAAAGCACAACCCACGGCCGCTATAATAAATGAAATAACCACGGCCGGGCCTGCCGCCTCGCCCGCAGCAGCGGCCGTGCGCACAAACAAGCCTGCGCCAATGATGGCTCCGATGCCGAGCGCTACCAGATTGCCCGGCCCCAGCGTTCGCTTTAAACCACTGGTAGAATCTGCGCCTTGTTCCATCAATTGAGCGAGCGACTTCTTTACAAATAAGTTCATGATAGGTGAATTGAGTATTAATTTATTGTTTCCCTAAAAGTATAAAGAATAATGTATTCCCAAATAGAAATTTACATACAATTGATTTGGTTTTCATCCGCGCTGTCTACCAATGCTGTTTTTAAGAACTTTTCTTGAACGTAAGTAAAATGGCAAAGCGGTTTCCGCTTACTTTGGCATCTTAAATTTTACTTTTACTCGCACTGTGCTCTCTAAAGGAATATCTGCTTGCATAGTAGGATTCCACTTTGGCCCTGCTTTTACAAGCCTAATTACTTCTTCATCGCAACCAAAGCCCAAGCTTCTTATCACTGCAAAGTCTGCTAGATCACCTTTGAGGTCAACGATAAACTGAACTGTCACTTTTCCTTCAATTTTATTTTCCAGGGCAGTTTCGGGATACTTTAAGTTTTTCTCAAGGTATTTATTATAGGCTCGTCTTCCTCCAACGGGGCTCGCCATCTTGATTGGCTTTTCTGCCAAGTCGTCTTCGTTTTCGCGAGTGCCATACCCCACCACCACGACTTCGCTCAATTGTGCAACATCGGCAGTCATCGCAACGTCTATTCTTGATTCATTTCCAAGTGTAATTTGTTGCGGTTGAAAGCCAATAAATGAAAACAATAACTGTTTTACATTGGTCGGAATAGTCACGACAAAGTTTCCATCTATGTCTGTCACATTTCCGATAGGGGTGCCTGGCACAAGTATGCTAACGCCAGGAATGGGCGTGCCGTCCTCTGACGAAGTTACTTTACCAGTAATAGTTCTGGTATCTTTTTCTGCCGCGGCAAAAGTGTTTTTTGCCAACATTGCACGATTAAGGGCGGCCTTGTCAGCGTTAACTTCTTTTCTTTTTTCCGCTTCAAGCTCGATGAGCGGTTCGCTTTGTTGGGTTTCTTGTTTTGCTTCCGCAGATAATGGCGAAGCCTGCGGAATTTGGACTTCTTCAGCGAAATTAAGGTTTTGCGGGATGCCCCTGTTGTTGGACGCGGCAGCAATGGAAGGGACCGTGTCGGGAGAGGGTTTATTTTTTGACGAAATTTTAGGCGTAGTTTTTTCTATCGCCAATAATTTTTCCCGCTGCTTTCCTGTTTGAACTGTGTCGACTTTGTCAAGTCGTTTAGGTGATTCTTTCACTTTCGCGGAATCAGGACCTATCGTGGATAAACGTTGGTTGGATTCGGTAACATCACCTCTATAAACAAAATACGAAACTGTAACAATCAGAAGGAATGAAGCGGCCACTCCCAACGGCCACCAATTTCTTTTTTTCTTTAAAAGCTGTTGTTTGAGATTTTTTACATCCATCGAAAAATCATCAGAGCCAATCGATTCAGCGCCCTCCAATGCGTCTGCCAAAAAAGGATCGCTGAACGCTCTCTTCTCTAGAAGATGCATTTCCTTCTCGGTAAGCAAGCCTTTTCGGTATTTTTCAATATCGTTTTCAAAATCACCCATTCCTTTCCATGCAAAGTTTTAGATTTCGTTTGCCGTTTTGAATATGACTCTTCACTTTGTTCAAATCTAGTCTAGTCAATTCACTTATTTCTTTGTAGCACCTCTCTTCTAAAAAAAACATCCTTACACATTGCTTTTGGTCAACCACCAACTCATCTATGCACTTGTCCAATTTACGAAGATCTACTTCAACATCAGACTCTTCTTCTAGATGCAAAACAAAATCGTTTTCCATAACCCGTAGGGTAATATCCACGTTGGTTTTTCCCTTTTGCGATCGCAGCTCCATCAAACAATGGTTTCTTGCAGTTGCGTAAAGCCAACTTTTAAAGTTTTCTATTTCGTGAACAAGTAGGCTTTTTAACAACTTCTCGAAAATTTGCATTACGGCATCTTTGCTCTCGTCTCTATTTTTCAAATACTTTAAGCATACTCCATAAACTAGTGCAGTATAGCGCGCATAGAGTTCGCCAACATAGTCCGTATCCCCCGACTCTTTGTAAAGTTGGATGAGGGCTAAGTCATCGTGCGATGAAAGTATTTTCACTCACCAAGATTAATTCAAAAAAACAACATCAAAAAATAGTGAGATACTTTTTATGGAAATGAAATGTAGGGTGCATGGCACAACTATCGGCACGTCCACCGATGGCAATGGGAAGTACAGTATCATTACCCCTATTAATGGCACTGCCAAGCTAGGTTTAGCTTTATCGGCTATCAAACCAAAGAATGTGCAACGGCACAAAGAACAAAATTGATGTTGCAAAATCAAGTGACAGAGAGGGCTGCCGTTTAGAATTTATCAATTTGGTTGAAGCTTTCAAAATGACGACAAATCACTAATTTTTAAAACTAGTCCGTACTCGAACTCTACCATTTTAAAGGAAGAGCTAGGCTTCTAATTCAAAAAAAAGAATTTTTTGCATTCAGATAAAACAAAAATTTACTTGCCATTGATTTTGCTTGTAAAGAAACTACTCACGTATTTTATCGACAATATGAAATGATAGTCTATGTCTGAAATAAATTTTATTACTACAACCCACTTAGCACAAAAAGTAAAAGTCATAATTAATGACATTGTCGCGACCCATCCTATTAAAAAGGTGCTGGATGTGCCATCGGGTGAAGGTGCTTTGAGTCATTTTCTTGCCGAGGAGTTGAAGCTGGATGTAACTGCATCTGACATTGATGTTAAAAAATGGAGGTACAATCGAATCCCAGTAGTAGAGGCCGATATGGGTCGAAAATTGCCTTTCGCAAACGAGAGCTTTGATTTTATCGTTTGCTTGGAGGGAATAAAGCATACCACAGACGTGTATACTGCTATGCAAGAAATCGCTCGGTTACTCTCCTCCGAAGGGTTGTTATTGATAACGATACCCAATGATCTAGCAATGGAAGTTCGGCTAAGGTATTTTTTTGATGGCTTCGTTGATGCTGATTGGAATAAACCAATGAGTCATCTCTCGAACGAGTCAAAAAGTTTCTTGTTCGCAAATAGCATTTTACAACTACCACACCTAAACTATTTTTTAGAAATGAACAACCTTAAAATTATTAGAACGGAAACCTCACGGTTGAGAATTAAAAGTTTAGCGCTTGCGATTTTATTTTATCCTCTCATTTATTTTTCAACCACTAAAGCCTGTAGGGAAAAAAAATGGCTGAGAGACTTAATCTGCTCGTTCAAATGGCTTGCGGGTAGGCATAATATAGTCATATGCAAAAAGATGAATTAACAGTTTATTGATCAATTCAACTTTAAATTGCTGTCTGGCATATTTGATCCATTTACCAACTTGACTTCAAAATTAATTGCCATTTTGTTAAACGATGGGTGAACAGTTCAATCCCCCTCCATTAAATCATTAGGCAACTTTTTGTGGAGTTGCGATATGGTCATTTGCTTTACAAAGCTAGAACTCAGAAATTTACAAACATCCAATTAAGGTTTATGATCAAAATAAGTGCGGTTATTATCACTTACAATGAGGAAAAAAATATTGCTCGCTGCATCGATTCTATTGCCGATATCGTGGACGAAATTGTAATAATAGATTCGTATTCATCAGATAAGACCAAGGAAATATGTTTGCTAAAGAACGCGAGATTAATTGAGCACCCGTTCAAAAGTCATATTGACCAGAAAAACTTTGCCCTTTCGCAAGCAAATTATGACGTGATACTATCGTTGGATGCGGATGAGTATTTGTCAGAACAACTAACTGAATCGATACTGAAGGTCAAACAAAATTGGGTGGGTAATGCTTATTCTATGAATCGATTGTCAAGCTATGGCGGTAAGTGGATAAAACATGGCAACTGGTATCCTGATAGAAAGATAAGACTTTGGGACAAGAACACTGGTGGCTGGGGTGGTGAAAATCCCCATGACAAAGTGGTAATAAACCGAGGAATAAAGGTTATTCACCTAAAAGGCGATTTATTGCACAAAGCCTACCTTGACTCGCAAGATACGATACAAAAAATTCAGCGATACTCTGAGATTTTTGCAAGGGAAAACAGGGGTAAGAAAACGAGTTCTACAGGAAAGATTATTTTCCGAACCTTTTTTGCTTTTATAAAAAGCTATGTCATAAAAAGAGGCTTTCTTGACGGTTTTGAGGGTTTAATGGTGGCAATGGCGGTTGCAAATCACGTGTTTTACAAATATGCTAAGCTCCATGAACTCAATAGTCGTTTAGAACTTGGAAAAAAGATTATTATTAGCCGAACGGACAATCTGGGCGATGTTATTCTTACACTACCTCTTGTTGGTTACTTGAAATCTGTGGATCCAGCCCTGGAAGTTTACTTCATCGGCAAGGGGTATACAAAGGCGATTATAGAAAAGTCGGTATTTGTGGATCATTTCTTAGATAGAGATTTGATTCTTGAAGATCCCACTATTTTAAATTCTGTTGATTCAAAACACATCGTTTTTGTTTTTCCAGATAGAAAATTAGTTCCCTTGGCCAAGGAAGCTGGAATTGAGAACAGAATCGCTACACGGCACAGATGGTACAATTGGTTGTACTGTAATTTTTTAGTCGAATTCAGTAGAGTGAACTCCCCCTTGCATGAAAGCCAATTAAATTTCAAACTTCTAAAGCCATTCAAGCTCAACGAAGAGATGGAGCTTTCCGAAATGCCAAAGTATTTTGGCTTAGTCTGTGAACCAAGAAATTTTGATTCACTTCTTTCTAAAGATAAATTCAATCTTATCATACATCCAAAATCGAAAAATAGTGCCAGAGAGTGGCATATCAACAATTATTATCAATTAGCTAATCTGCTTTCTAACGAAAATTTCAAGATATTTATTACTGGGTTAAAGGAAGAAGGGGATGTAATCAGAAATGAATTGCCAGAATTTTTATCGTCTCCACAAGTTATTGATCTTACAGGCAAATTTTCGCTGGACGAACTAATTTCATTTATCAATCAAGCCGATGGATTGGTGGCCTGCAGCACAGGTGTTTTGCATTTGGCATCTGCACTTGGCAAAAGGGCATTAGGGATTTATTCACCCATGAAACCTATTCATCCTGGACGGTGGATGCCGTTAGGTAGGCATTCCAATTACTTGGTTCTTGACAAAAATTGTAGTGATTGCAAAAATAGTAAAGATTGTGCCTGCATAAATTCCATAACGCCTCTCCAGGTCTCCGACAAACTGCTATCTTTTGCCCGAGAAGTAAAAAAGGAAAAAGAGTTTGTTCACTATTCGTAGGAATTCAAATTGGTTGCTGCTAAAATTGTAAGGTGCAAACAAAGCCGCATTTATTTCAATCCATTCTAATCATAAAGAGAGGGGCTCTTGGCGACTTGTTGGCAGGAACAGCTGGTATATGGGCTGTCAGAAAGCAATTTCCCAAAGCCAGTATTTGTCTGCTTTCGGATTCAATGGCGTATGCGGTCTGCCCAGCTGGTACTATTGTGGATGAGATAATCAACGAAAAAGACTACATCGATACAAAATTAGGATACATCAAGTTATGGCTCTTACTTCGAAAGCGAAAGTTCGACTTGGTCATAAATATGCGTTGGGCATCCGAAATTTCAGGCATTCTTACCTTGCTGGGTGGAAGTAAGTTTACAGCGGGTGCTGGTACATCGTGGTTAAGAAGAATGTTTACATTTTCGCCACCCATTTCACCCGAAGAAGCAAATTGCCATGAGTACATGTTGAATTTGAGAATCGTGCAATCGATTGGCTTGAAACTGCAAGAGCCTGAATTATATATACACAAAAGCAACAATGATTTAGAATTTGCCGATGCGTTTTATAAAAATGCCAAGCTAGATGCTTCTCAAGTTCTTATTTTAACTCCGATAGCTAGCACCCCGTTGAAGGCCTGGCCGCCTGATAGGTTTATTGAGGTGTCAAAAAAATTTATCGATCAATTTAATGCCCATATTCTTGTCACCTACGCCCCGCAAGATGAGTTGGCAGCGATCGAAATAAAAAACGCAATTGGCGATAAGGCGATACTAGCACCAAAAACTTCAGTTAATCAATTGGCGGCATTGGTTTCCAAGGCCGCTCTTTGTTTATGTAATAATTCTGGCATTATGCATGTCGCTTTTGCAGTAAAAACTCCCGTGGTTTGCATCAATACCAGCATTGGTTGGGCGCCCTATGGTGATTGGAATGCAGCAATCACTCAACTTCCAAAGCAACAAGATCAGTCGGCCAACAGACGACTAACTAATCTACAAACCTATGAGCTATTGAAACAGATTTCCGTTGAGCGCGTTTGGAAAGCCTTGTCTGAAAAGTGGATTTCTTTGAATTTGAAATGAGTGTTATGAAGGTAAGTGGATTTACCATTATAAGAAATGCTGTTAAGTTTGATTTCCCCATTATCGAAGCAATTGAATCCATCCTGCCACTATGCGATGAGCTTGTTGTTGTTGTCGGAAATTCAGATGATGGAACACTTGCATTGATAAAAAATATTGAATCACCCAAGATAAGAGTAATTGAATCCGTTTGGGATGATGGCAAACGCGAAGGTGGTAGAACGTTTGCAATTGAGACTGATCGGGCATTTCAGGCGGTTTCATCGGATTCAGATTGGGCATTCTATATTCAAGCTGATGAGGTGGTCCATGAAAAATATCATTCCTCCATACGTGCTGCCATGCTTAGGTATAAAGATGACCAAAGGGTCGAAGGCTTGCTCTTCGATTATAAGCATTTTTACGGTTCATATGATTATGTAGGTGACTCCTGGCAGTGGTATAGAAGGGAAATAAGAATTATTAAAAACAATAAGAAAATATTCAGCTACCGCGATGCACAAGGTTTTCGAAAGCAGCCCAATGAGAAGTTGAATGTAAAATTGATAGAGGCATCAATTTACCATTATGGCTGGGTGAAAGATCCACGCACTATGCAAAAAAAGGTGGAAGGTTATTTTAAGTATTATTACACGGATGATCAAATCAAAGCAAATGTAGTGCTAGCAGATGAGTATGATTTCGGTAAAATTGATTCCCTCAGCTTGTTTACCGAGACGCATCCCATCGTGATGACGAAAAGAATAAATCGCCTCAATTGGAAGTTCAACTATGATATCTCTAGAAAGAATCTAAAAACAAAAGAGAAACTGAAGCGATTCATCAAAAAGCTTACAGGTATAAGGATAGGCGAGTATCAAAATTATAAGATAATCTAATTCAAGCGCGTCCACTAGTCTCATCCTTTTACCTTATTTTTGAACTTTTATGGAAGAAACTCCTCGCCAAACATATAACGAACAGCAGAAAAATGAAGTTTTTAATAACGAATTTTTGCCTCTCGTTCACGCCATGTACAATTTTGCCTATAGATTAACCCTTGATCGTGACGATGCAAAGGACTTGGTGCAAGATACCTACATGAAAGCTTTTCGTTTCATAGAATCGTTCCAAACAGGAACTAATGCAAAAGCTTGGCTGTTTCGCATCTTGAAAAATAGCTTTATTAATGATTATCGTAAGAAGAGCAAGGAACCAAATAAGGTAGACTATCAAGAGGTTGAAACGTATTATAATTCAGAGGATGTTAACAGGCAAATCACCGCAGACTTAAGGGTAGAATCATTAAAGGATATGATTGGCGATGAGATTTCAAATGCTCTTAACAGCCTTGAGGTGGACTTTAAAACTGTTATTATCCTATGCGACTTGGAAGGATTTAAGTACGAGGAAATGGCTAAAATATTGGATATACCAATCGGGACAGTGAGAAGCCGATTGCACCGAGCAAGACAACTATTGAAAGAAAAATTAAGCGAGTACGCAAGGGAAATGGGTTATAAAAATACATAAAGCTATGAGTGAACAAATCAATCCTTTCGTTCAGGAAGACGGAAAAAAACCCTCTTGCATGCAAATGCTGCAAATTATTTTAGACGAGCAATCTACCCAAGCACAACAAGAGTATTTCAAGGCTCATATGGATAGATGCATGCCCTGTTTCAAAACCTACAACCTAGATGCCACCATTAAAGAACTGCTCAAGTCAAGATGCTGTGGCGGTGAGGCACCACAGGATTTGATAGAAGGGATTAAACAACGGATTGACCAAGAACGCCCACAATAAATGGCAGGCAAGGCAATTATTTTTTCAGCACCCTCAGGCTCGGGCAAAACCACCATAGTCAAATACCTTCTTGAAAATAATAACGACTTAGGTTTTTCTATCTCTGCCTCTACGCGCGATCGCAGAGGAAGGAGTGAACAGAATGGGAAGGACTATTATTTCCTTTCCCCAATGGAATTCAAAAGTAAAATTGATAAAAACGAATTCATTGAATGGGAAGAAGTATATGAAGGAAACTTTTATGGCACCCTAAAAAGTGAAATTGAACGAATCTGGGATTCAGGTAAGAACGTATTGTTTGATGTCGATGTAAAAGGAGGAATTAATCTCAAGAAATATTTTGGTGATAAAGCGTTGGCCATTTTTGTGAAAGTGCCTTCGTTAGAAATTCTAACGGAAAGACTCAACGACCGTGGAACGGAATCTCAAGAAAGCCTTTCCAGAAGATTGTTTAAAGCAGAATTCGAAATGTCTTTTCAGGATAAGTTTGATGTTGTATTGCTCAACGAAAATCTACAACAATCATTAGCACAAGCGCAGAAATTGTACGATGAGTTTAACAAACCTTGAAAAGCAATTTTTAATTGTGCATTTTTACTAGTGTAAACGCTAAAATAAAGAGGTTATGAATTCAACGCTGACATTAGAGCTAGATTCAGAGGTTATTGAAGCAGCAGAAAAATATTCCCACGAAAAAGGATTGAGCCTTGCTCAAGTTGTGGAAGAGTACTTGACAAAACTCTCGACAGCTCCCATTAAACCGAACGAAAAGCAACGATCGTCTATCTTGGAACTCCGTGGTATTGGAGGCACCGTCCCCAAAGATTTTGACTACAAAGAAGAACGTTACAAGTACCTCATGGAAAAGCACAAATGAGCGCAACTAGAATCCTACTCGATACAAATGTGGTGCTTGATTTTGTATTGAAAAGAGAAGGGTTTGTTGAGAAAGCACAGACAATTTTTTTGTGGCACGAACAGTCGAAAATTGAAATACACATCTCAACACTAACATTGGCAAACACCGCTTATATTGTAAAAAAAAATGGTAAAGATCCTTTTGCAGTCACAAGTGCTCTTGTCAAGTGGCTAAAGATCATACTACTTCAATTGATCCACTTTAAAAAAAACTTAGCATCAAATTTTAGGGACTTTGAAGATGGCTTGCAATATTTTTCAGCTTTAGAAGCTGGAAATATAGTGGCTATTGTAACAAGAAACAGTAAAGATTTTTCTGCTTCGGTCATTTCTGTTCAAACCCCTGATGAAGTTATCAAAAGCATGGAGCAGTAAGATGCAAAAAATCGGACTCTTCTTTGGTTCTTTCAACCCCATCCACATTGGGCACATGATAATTGCCGATGTAATGGCTCAGAATACCGACTTAGATAAAGTTTGGCTGGTGGTTTCTCCCCAAAATCCACTTAAACCCAGTAAAGGTCTGTTGCATGAGTTTGATCGGTATGATTTGGTTAAAGCAGCCATTTCCGATCATTATAAACTCGAAGTTTCAGATGCAGAGTTTCACTTACCAAAGCCCAGTTACACCGTAAACACGCTCGCTTATTTAACGGAAAAGCATCCAACTAAGGAATTCAAAATAATAGTAGGAGCGGATAGTTTAGAGAATTTACCAAAATGGAAAAACTACGAATTTATTTTGGAGAATTACGGTCTTTACGTTTACCCACGGCCACATGCCAAAGAAACGCAATTGAATAACCACCGAAATGTAAGACTGATTGAAGCTCCTTTGATCGACATTTCTGCCACGTATATTCGGAAGTGCATCCGAAACAATAAATCCATTCGCTACCTCGTTCCGGAAGCGGTGGAACAAATGATACGAACCAAGCAATTTTATTCTTGAGGTAACAGCAACCTTTTTGGATTTTAAGCGTCTTCGGCTAAATTGTTTAGGTTTACGATGGAGTCAGAAATTATGGGAGCAATTAGAAATTATAACAAATGAAGCGGATTTATTCGGTATTACTTTTTCAGGTGGTTACTTTTTCTGCTTTCGCGGGAGGTGTAAGAGGAATTATAAAATCAGAGGACGGTTCCGTTCTTCCCTATGCTTCCATCTACGTGAAGCAAACTGGTTCGGGTTCAGCTACCGACCTTCAGGGTAAGTATGAAATTCAACTTCCCCCCGGTCATTACGATCTGGTGTTTCAATTTTTAGGGTACGAATCGGTCAATCGCTCGGTAGATATTACTTCCGACTTTGTCGTCCTGGATGTAATACTCAAGACCCAAGTAATGATGTTGCAAACAGTAACGGTAAACGCGCAAAAAGAAGATCCAGCCTACACCATCATGCGCAAAGCCATCGCGAAAGCAAAATACCACACACAACAAATAGATAAGTATACCGCTAAGGTGTATATAAAGGGGAAAGGAAAATTGACCGACTACCCGTGGCTCGCCAAGCGCGCATTGGAGAAGGAAGGAATCACCAAAGACCGTCTTTTTATATCTGAATCTGTAAGCGAAATAAAATATACTCGCCCTAAAAAATTTGAAGAGAAAGTAATTGCTGTTTATACTCAGGGAAAAGACCGAAACACTTCGCCAAATGGTTACGTCTTCGGTAGCTTCTACGAACCCGAGATAAATGAAATGGTAACCCCGCTTTCGCCAGCGGCCTTTTCCTATTATAAATTTGAATACTTGGGCTCGTTTAAAGATCAGAAATATGATATCAGCAAAATAAAGGTGATTCCTCGCTCAAAGGGAGACAACGTATTTGATGGAGTGATCTATATTATTGAAGATTGGTGGAGCATTCACAGTCTCGATCTAAACGCAAGTAAATTGGGCGTCAAAGTCCATATGAAATCGATCTACAATCCAATAGAAGATAAAGCTTGGCTTCCTGTATCGCAACAATTTTTTGTTAACGGACGGGTTTTTGGATTTGAATTTGAGTTTAACTATTTGGCTACTGTTAAAGATTATAAAATTACACTCAATCCAAATTTGCCTCTGGAAATGACGATCATTGATGAGAAGCTTGAGAAAGCCCAGGCCAAAGAAGTAAAAAGTAAGTTCAGTAAGAAAGGGCAACAACTGCAGCAACGCTTAGCTGAAGGAAAAGATGTTACCAATAAAGAATTAAGGCAGCTCGTAAAAGAATATGAAAAGGAAGAGCAGAAGAAAGCAAAAGAGCCCGAGGTGATTTCGGAAACATCTTTTAAGGTAGATTCGTTGGCTTACAAGAAAGATTCTACTTTTTGGGCAGACATTCGCCCCGCCCCGCTGGATAAAGAAGAAGTGCGCGGGTACAAAAAGAACGATAGCATTTCAACGGTTCAGCGCAAGCGCGAAGAAGGCGATTCGCTCAAGCCATCCAAATCAAAAGGCTTTCAATTGAAAGATATTGTTTTAGGCGATCGTTACCGGATTAATGAAACTTCTGATTTTCAAATTCACACACCTTTCGGTGGATTCAATACTGTTGAAGGTTGGAATTTGATTTACAAAACAAGCTATTATAAACGTTGGGTTAAAAGAGATACTAGCGATAGCGATAAGCGCCCTGATGTAAAGCGATTAGAAATAACACCCATTGGCCGTTATGCCTTTTCAAGAAAGTTTTTATCGGGCTTAATGCGTGTAGATTATCGCTCTCGCACTTCTCGGCTTACGGTAGAAGGAGGGAAGTATATTCAGCAATACAATGATGCAGACCCTATCCATCCCATCGTAAATGATATTACCTCTTTATTTTTGGGAGATAATTTTATGAAGCTGTATGAACGTAATTTTGTGGAGGCAAATTATCGCAAGCGGTTTGATGATAAATACACGTTTCGATCTTCTTTAACATGGGCAAGACGACAAGAATTGTTCAATACAACAGATTATACATTTTTCAAAAAGAACAAGGAGGACTACACTCCTAATGCACCAATAAATAATGAATTAAATGATACCGCTTTTCCTACTAACACTGCGTTTACGGTGGCAGTAGGTTTGGAAGCAAGACCATGGCAGAAATATCGAATTCGCAACGGGCAAAAATTCAGGGCGGATAACACATCGCCATTATTTACACTAGACTATAAAAAAGGTGTTGATGGTTTATTGGGAAGCGAAGTAAACTTTGATCAAATGGAAATTGGGGTGAAGCACGGCATCAAATTAGGTATCCGCGGAAAGTTAGATGTGGCACTAAAGGCGGGCAAGTTCTTCAATGCCGACAAACTTTATCTAATGGATTATCAACACTTTCTTGGAAACAGAACACCCTTTGTCACTACCGATCCTGTTGGCAGCTTTAGGTTGCTCGACTATTACCAGTACAGCACGAGAGATCAGTACTTTACGGCCAACGTGCATTATCATTTCCGGAAGTTTTTAGTGACTCGCTTCCCTATTGTGCGATTGACAGGCATAACCGAAAATGTGTTTGTGAATTACTTAGCCACACCTACATCAAAAAATTATACCGAGCTGGGGTATGGAATTGACGGCATATTCAGAATCCTTAGATTGGAATTTGCGGCCGCCTTTCAAGATGGAAAATATCTCAATAACGGATTTCGAATTGGAGTGGCGACAAGTATTGTCATAAACTTTAGTGATTGATAGGATTTCACCACCTTTACTGAATGCCTATTTCAATTGAAGAAATTTTGACCCGCAGAGATCAATTGCCATTAATTGATGTTCGATCGCAGGGCGAATTTGCTGAAGGCCATATACGGGGTGCGATGAACATTCCGCTACTAAATAATGAAGAAAGAATTACCGTAGGCACTGCTTATAAAAAGCAAGGCCAGCAAATCGCAATTAAAGAGGGTTTCCGATTAGTAGGGCCACGCTTACTGGATATCATAAATGAAACTGAAAAAGCAGCTGACGGAAGAGAGGTTTTAGTTCACTGTTGGCGAGGGGGTATGCGCTCCAACAACTTCTGCCAATTTATCGGTATGGCAAAAATCAAATCACGCTCATTGAAAGGTGGTTATAAAGCCTATCGGCAGCTTGCCCTCCAAACGTTTCAAAAACCGCTGCAATTAGTTTTGATTACAGGTTGCACTGGCAGCGGCAAAAGCGAAGTACTTAGGGCATTATCACAACAAGGTGAGCAAGTGTTGGATTTAGAAGCCATGGCCAATCACAAAGGCTCTGCGTTTGGCGGACTGATGCTGCCACCTCAGCCAACAACAGAGCAGTTTCACAATGATCTTTTTGAAGCAATGCTTAGATTGGATTTAACAAAAACTATTTGGGTGGAAGATGAATCGATTACTATTGGAAAGGTTTCTTTACCAGTTGATTTTTGGAGGCACATGCAAGCAAGTCCGCTAGTTCAAATGCACGTGAGCAAGGAGATTAGAATTAATAGGTTAGTAAATGAATATGGGATCGCTGACAGGCAGGAGTTCTCTTCAGCAATGGATAAGATTACCAAACGATTGGGAGGTCAGCATTTGAAAGCAGCAAAAGCAAGCTTAGCAGAAGGTAATATGGCGGCTACCATTGATATTCTGTTGACCTACTATGACAAGTATTATTTGGGAAGTATTGATAAGAAAAAGGGAAGAGTAAAATATGAACTTGATTGGGATGGAAAGAGCTCCGAGGATTTTGCAAAAGCACTGATAAAAACTGGTTACTGACAAAAAGCTTTTCTTAAACGATGAACGAAATAAAACTAACACAATTCTCTCACGGTGCTGGCTGCGGTTGCAAAATTTCTCCTGCCGTTCTTGATTCCATGTTGCATTCCGATTCACCGAAAGGATTTTTTCCGCAGCTTCTTGTAGGCAATGAAACAAAAGATGATGCCGCTGTATATGACATTGGTGATGGTACCTGCGTAGTAAGTACTACCGATTTCTTTATGCCTATTGTCGATGATGCATTTACATTTGGATCCATTGCTTCTGTTAATGCCATCAGCGATGTGTATGCTATGGGAGGGGAGCCATTTATGGCAATTGCTATACTGGGTTGGCCAATCAATAAATTACCGACCGAAGTTGCCAAAGCTGTGCTAGAAGGAAGTAGAAAAGTGTGTGCCGAAGCTGGAATACCGCTGGCTGGTGGTCATAGCATTGATTGTCCTGAGCCCGTGTTTGGGTTGGCTGTTACAGGGAAATTGAAGAAAGAGCATTTAAAAAGAAATGATACCGCTAAGCTTGGCTCGCTGCTTTACTTAACTAAGCCAATCGGTATTGGCATCGCAACAACAGCGCAGAAGAAAGGTATTGTAAAGCCTGAACATCTTCAGAAAGTTGTAGATACAATGCTTACACTAAATAAATTGGGCGCTGATTTTGGTAAGTTGCCCTACGTTAACGCCATGACAGATGTAACTGGCTTTGGCTTGCTGGGTCATCTCACGGAAGTGTGCGAGGGGTCAGGCCTTTCGGCTGAAATTGATTTTGATAAAGTTCCGAAGTTTGATTTCTTAGATGAATACCTTCAACAAAAATCAGTTCCGGGCGGCACCCAACGCAATTGGGATAGCTATGGAAGTAAGATTGGATCATTAACCGACTTCCAAAAATCAATCCTTGCCGATCCGCAAACTAGCGGGGGGTTATTGGTTTCAATTGATGAAGCTAAACAGGTTGAGTTCGAGGCGTTTTTAAGTAAGAAAGGAATATCATTAAAGCCATTTGGAAAGTTTATTAAATCTGGAGACAAGGCTATTTACGTAAGTTGATTATGAACTTGGAGCAGTTAACACAGCAACTTTTCCTTGCATCTGAAGAAAAGAGAGCTTGTCGAATAACTTTGAAGGGCGAGCCTATTTCAAGAACTGTGTATCCTTACGGGATTTGTACTACTTCAAAAAATCAAATAATGCTAGTCTGCTGGCAAACCGCAGGATTTACAAAAGCAGGCGGCAAGGAAGGCTATCGCAATTTAAAGTTGGATAAGATTATTGCAATTGAAACACTCGATTGGCGTTTTCAGCAGCGTTCTGATTTTAATTCGCACGATAGCCAATATAAAGAGTGGGTTTATCATATTTGAGTTAATTCTAAAACAGAAAAATTTGCAATTGCATTGAATGTTGTTGGGTTTCGGGTGTACAGAACGTAAAAACTCAAGCCAATGAAAAAAATCATTTGTCTATTTTTAGCGATTCCGTTGTTCGCGAATGCCCTCAAGCCAGAAAAAATCCTACCTAAGACCTTAGAAATCAGAACCACCAGCTGGTATGCAGAGCAAGAAAAGGCGTGGTTAGAGGAATCAATCAGGTCAAAGAAAAATCCGGAAGCTTGGTTCAATTACTTTGCTTCAGCTGTTTATGCCCAAGAAAGCAAGGAAACATTAAACTCAATTGTCGGTAAAATGAACCAAGCGGTGCCCAGCACTTATGAATCTTTGGTTGTCAAAGTTTGGAACGATGGATTCAATGAGCAATCGTATGACCTCCTGCAAAAGGCTTACGCTATGCAACCAGATAAAACAGAAGCCTATAATTTACTTCAGGCTTTTGCCGAGATCAAGTTGGATAAGCACAGCAGAGCATCATTCAGTAAACAGTTATACAGCAGCTCACAAATTTCTAGCTCGCTTCTTAACTATAGCTACAATGTATTGATGTCGCTGGAGCCTTCCGCTATCATTATAACAGAGGGCGAGTCCACCACAGCTCCACTCTATGTGTTACAAGATGTATTAAACGTGCGAAGAGATGTGACTATTTTGAACTTGGATTGGCTTACCAACTCAGATTACCGCAGTCGTAAATTCAGTGAAAATGGTCTTGCTCCCTGGAAAGGTGAAGTGTCGAATTTAGACGAGTTGCGGAAAATGATTAGTGCGGAGTTACCGCAAAAAAACACCAGCAAAAAATTCTACTATGCACTTACGCTACCAAAAGAAAATGTGAGCGAGATAAAACAATCGTTATATGTGGTAGGTTTAGCTTCACTTCACAGCCTTACTAATTTTGATAACGCAGCTGTTATCAAGCACAACCTCGAAAAAGAATTTTTGATGGATTATCTTTTAGTTGATTTTAATGGATCATCCAAAAGTGATGCCGGTAAAGTCTTCAGTTCAAATTACCTTCTTTCGATGATACTACTTTATGAAACGTATCAAAAAGAAGGAAGTCTGGAAAAGGCTAAGAAGCTAAGATCACTTATGGAAAGAATTGCGGATGATTCCGACAAAAAAGAAATTATCGATCACTATTTGAATGGAGCAACGGACGAGACAATTCCTTATTTTCCTTTTGCAATCAACGTAAAGTTTCTGGAGGGTAATTTTCGGCAGGTTTCTAATAATCTCTATGCCTACAACATTGAGCTAACCAACTTACTTTACAATCAATTTTTACAATATCTTCAAGCCAACAATCTAACGGACTTATACGAGAAATATAAGTTTGATTATTCTGGGTATGACGAGCCAGCACTATCACTCATGAAAAATTATTCAACTGATCGTGGGTCTTCCAAAAAGAATAAAGGATACACCAATTATCCCGCTGTAAATGTTTCCTACGAAGCAGCAGTAGCATACTGCACTTGGCTAACCGATCAATACAATAAATCAGCGGAACATAAATTTAAGAAAGTAAAATTCCGATTGCCCTCTATTGACGAGTGGCAGATAGCAGCCGCAGCAATTAAAAATCCAACCTCGTGGATTTTGAACGATCAACAAGCAGAAGTTCGTCTCACACCCAAGGGAAAAGAGTTTGATAAAAAAGCTGAATTGAAAACGGTGTCTATGAATGATCCTGAAATTTTGTATCCATGGTTTCGATACTTTGGTTTAAAGAACTCCCCTGTAAATAACAGAGGTTGCTATTTGGGTAATTTTAAGGTGATGGAAAAACCAGCATGCCCAGGCTTGCATAACGAGGGGATTCCTAACGGAGATGGATATGCCACCATGGCTGAAGTTGGTTCTTATTTCCCTAACGACATTGGGCTTTTTGATGTAGTAGGTAATGTGGCGGAAATGACTTCCGAGAAAGGAAAAGCCTGTGGCGGAAGTTGGAACCACCCCGCGCAAGAATCAACAATAAGAAGTGTCAACACCTATGCTAAGCCTGATGCCGCTGTTGGTTTTCGAGTGTTTATGGAAATTCTAGAAAAATAGATGTGATCTCTTATTAATGTTTTTCAGAAACGCTTTTAAAGAACTGTCGGATGAGGTTCTGATGGAAAAAATATCAGAAGGTAGTGAGCCGGCACTTGAAGTGATCTATGATCGCTACAGCCAGCCACTCGTTCGTTATTTTTATAGAATGCTATGGAAGAATAGAGAGTTGGCCGAAGATTTTTTGCAAGACATTTTCATAAAGATTTTGCAAGTCAAAAATTTTGACAACTCCAGGACATTCTCAACCTGGATTTATTCAGTCGCTCATAACATGTGCAAAAATGAATATCGAAAACAAGCATTTAGAGCTTCAGCAACACTTGCCATAAGTGAATTTGTTCACGAGGAAATTTCGACACAACTAGATCATCATTCTTTCAACAAGGTAGTTGAGGATGCATTAAGAGAGGAAGATGAAGACATTACCACCATGTTTGTTTTACGTTTTGAATTGGATATGGAAGTTAGTGAAATAGCGCGTGTGCTTAACTGCCCAGAAGGAACAATAAAATCACGCCTATTTTATTTGAAAAAGAAGCTTGCTTCGCAGTTGTGTCAATATAAAACGGTTTTAAAAAATTGATTAAGATAATGGAAAATAGAGAAAAGCTTGAGCAACTTCTGGAGCATTATTCGTATGAGGAATTGGCTGACGAAGAAAGAGCTTGGGTAAACACATTTAGCTCGCAAGAAGAGTATGAAGCGCTTCGGTTGCTTAACAAGCATCTTGATTTCTCATACAAGCAGAAAACAAAACCACGACCAGAAACGTGGAAAAAAATCAAAACTTATCAAAGAGCTAATAATAGGGAATTGAGAGTCTTTGAATGGTTTAAATATCCGGTTCCATTATATGTGCAAGCAGCAATGTTAGTGGCGGTAGGTACGCTGTTTTTTTGGATTGGCAGTAGTTATAATTCAAACACAATTTTTTTGGATAGGACTCTAACAAAGGTTGATACGGTTTTTGTCCCTACAAAAGCCGACACTGTTTTTAAACAGAAAATAGTATATATCAAAGTTGTTGTTCCGTCCAACCCATCATTTGAAATAGAGCCGGATCATAAAGCAGTTGTTAGCAAAGGCGTGAATATGAAAGATAAAGAAGAATTGGAAAAATTACTGGTATCAGGATCAGATTGATAGCGATACACTATTTTATCTTGTGAAGATATTTCTCGATAAATAGCTTTAGCCCTACACGCCTTATGCCATCTTTAGAAAGATGATCAGTTTCGAGTGGCGTTATTATAAAATTGTTTTTCGATTTCAAATCGACAATAGAGTTATGAAACCCTTTCGAGATAGAAGGAGATTTACCATATTTAATCTCAATGGCTGCCCTTACTTCGTGGCCGCGAGCTAACACCAAATCGCATTCAGCTCCGGCATGGGTGCGATAATAGTAAGTATCCAGTCTTGTATCTTTAGCATACGCTATTTGACTGATAACGTAACCTTCCCATGAGGCACCGATGCTCGGGTGATTTACCAGCTCTTTTTCAGAATGGATAGCTAATAGAAAATGCAAAATCCCCGAATCATTAATGTATATTTTCGGTGCTTTTACCAGCCGTTTGCCAAGATTGGTATAAAATGGGAGCAGCTTGCGAACGATGAAAGCACCTTCAAGAAAATCAATGTAACGTTTCAAGGTAGTACCTGTAATGTCTAAAGAATTCCCTAAGTTCTCTGCGTTAAGAATGTTTCCATGAACGTGTGCCAGCATTTGCCACAGCTTGCGCATGGTAATGGGCGAAAATTTTACATCAAAAAGAAAGGGAAGGTCTCTTTCGATATAAGTAGTAATAAATGAGTCCATCCAGTCAACGCGCAATGAATTGGATTTCATGATGAGCGGAACAGGAAACCCTCCCCTCACCCAATGCTGTTTTAGACTTACAATGTTCGGCAATTCGTGTAGGCCAATAGGGTTCAGTTGAAAATACATAATCCTTCCAGCCAAGCTTTCCGATGCGCCTTTTAATAATTCGGGTGAAGCCGAGCCTGTAATAATAAAACGAGCTGGCTTTCTTTTGTCATCAATCAACGAACGCAGCAACGGAAACAATGAAGGTAGTCGTTGTACTTCATCAATAATAACACAATGGTTTATGTACGAAGCGAAGTATTCCTCGGCTTCTCTTGTAATTGTAGCTAATGTGCTTGGCCGCTCCAAGTCAATATAGTGAACAGGTTTTTTTAATTTACCGGTAAGTTGCTTTGCGAGGGTTGTCTTACCAACTTGACGTGCGCCAATAATAGCAAGTGCTGGAAAGGAGTTCAAAACTCTTATCATCTTTGCTTCAAGTGCTCTGTTGATCATGCAACAAAAATATATCTATCCTTGAAATATTCAAATGCCATTTGACATTTTCAAGGATGCCAAAAAATAGCGCTAGGCTAAAACCACATCTAAACGTTGTGTTTTTTGCACCTCCAAAATCAGATCCGCGCCATATGCCATGGCAGGAGTTTGATAACCTGCTTTAAAATTTCCTACCAGAATTTTTTCAGCAATTAAAACGGAGGTGTGTGCTGTGAGCGTGTACCCGCTTAATGTTTCTATTCTACTTGTGCACTCCTTACCCGATGCATCCCATACTTTGCCCCACAAAAAACTCCGGCCACTTTCTCTTTTCTCATCGCTAGGGCCTGCAGGTTTTTTATCAATTTGCTTGAGCATATAATCTTTTACAAAGCGCATACGCAAAAGCCAATTAAAATAATTGCTACGCTTGGCGTTGGCAATCATGCTTTCCGTTGCGCCTGTGTAAACTTCAATGTTGGGGATGCCTGTACTTCGCCAGGCGGTAGAAATATCACCCCACGGAATGCAAAGTGTTTTTGTTTTAAAAGAGCCAAAATCAATTTCCTGTACTTTCGAACCTAGTGCGCAATATTCCAACTTGCCATTTTTCCGGATCAAGCCACCATCACCAGCACCTTCCGTCATGCTCTTTGATGTGCCTCGCGAAAGGCCGCCTTTGCTCATGGTGAAGGCCAATTGAAGATGAGTAGCAGAGGGCAATCTGTTTTTTAAATGCAACGCCAAACAATCTGAAGGCACCACATCGAAACCAGTGCCAGGCATAATCATAAGATTTAATTCCTTTGCTTTTGAATCTAACTTGGGTAAAGACTCGAAAACCTGATACTCTCCAGTAATGTCTGTATAATGAGTATTGGTTGCTAAGCAAGCTTGAGCCATAGTTTCGGCTGTGTGGCGAAATGGACCACCGCAGTGAATCACAACTGCGGCAGGCAACAACAATTTTTTTAAGCCTTCAAGGTCATCGCTTTCTACGACTTGATAAGAATAACCTGTTTTTTCACTCTGCTGTTTCAATGATTGCTCATTGCGCCCTGCCAAAACTACCTGAAGGTTTTTAGTTTTACAAAGATCAACAATGAGTCTGCCGGTATAGCCGTAAGAACCGTAGACTACAATTTGATTAGATTTTTTCATATTACTTTGTTGATCTTTCTACTTGAATGATGAAATACTGAGTTTCGCCCCGCCAGGGGAAGGAGCCATATCGTTTGATGTATTTTAGATTTACTCGTTCTCCAGAAAGAGATGCGGCCTCTAAGTCCTTGATCACACTTTCATCGCTTCCGCTGACAGAAAAATCAAACGTGCTGGCAATAGGATTTGTGCCTCGCAAAGCCCCAAAGCTCTCTAAGTTGAGCTGGCCTTCATAGGTTTTAAAGATCACCCCTTTTTTACTGATGCGCACAACAATGCCGGCTCGCACGCCCTCATCGTAAACGGCATAATTGTAAAAAAGAAAAACACCAATTGCGAGAACAATTAGAGAAGCAATAAAAATACGAAATGCTTTTTTCGATTTTCGTTTTAGGGATTCGAGAAGGCTTTCTTTTTCCATAACATAAACTGACAGATGTCCTTAAAATTGCACATGAAGGTAACAGTCTTTTTTAATTAAATTGATAGGGAACTGGATTATCAGTTTTTAACAATAATTTCTTTTACAGACCTAAACGCGTCACCTTCTTTGGTAATTCCTTCAACCGTGATTAGGTATTTCCCCTCCGCATCGGAAGTAGTAAATCTAAAAGTTGCCTTTCCTTGTTCATCGGTAGAAACGGTTGGGTTCCAATAAATAGTCGACCGATAATCCGGAAGTTTACTTATGGGACTTGGGATTTTAAACTGATGCGGAACATCATAACCCCTGATAAAGTATTTATAATTTTGTTCTACATAAGGAAGCGTGTTTTCAGTATAAATGCTTACCATTCCGCTGCCGGCAGTAAACACGAATACTTCGACTCGGCTAATTATGTTAGCGGGAATAGATGAAAATTGATCGTAGTCGATAGGAACACCGTCTAGAGAAAAAGAATAAAGCCTTTCCATCTGGCCTACGGTTTCACCGTTGATTACCCTTTGTGTTTTTCCAAAGTCTATATTGCTATAAAGAAATGTCGTCAGATTTCCGCGTTCCCGAAGTGAAACAAGGCTTTCGCCTTCAAGCACTCTGAAAAGATTCCCTTGAAACATTCTGGCAGTGACAGTGGCAGGAATATTTGGGCGATAAATCCTTTTTGCCTTTACGTTTACTTCTTGCAATAAATTAGCACCGTTTCTTCTCTTTACTATTGATTGATCTAATGAATTACCATCTACTATTTTGTAGTTTAAAGGGCTATAAGAGGGAATATTTTTTAAAGGTTCATTTTCTTTTATGTCCAGCCCAATCTTTTGCTCCTTAGCATTCAAGCATTTAAGAATGGCGGTGGTAGTGTCGTTGAAGTTGAAGACAAATCGAAAATCATTTCCTCTTACTTTTTTAACGAACGTTTTTTTATCCAGGAGAGCAATAATGGTATGTATTTCAGGGGTGTTTGTATTCAACTTCTCTCTTGCGTTTGTTTTTTTAATTTGTTCGAAAAAATGAGGAGGTTGATCAAGTATTTTTCCCGTAAGGGTTATTCCTTTTTCTATTGGGTGGGTTAGTCTTATAAGGTTGTTATGATTAGAGGCAAATGGTTCGGTCAGCGATTTTATGGTAGTGGTGCCATTAATGTTGCTTACAGCACTTTCGTCAACCACAGAAATTGAAAAATTGGCTAGTTGTGGCAAGTTATCTTTGATGACGCTCACGTTAATATTCACCTCACCTCGAGTTGCGTATACTTTTTTATTCGAGCTCAAGGAGACATTGACGCCATTAACATTATGTTTTATGGTATCCAGCGGTTGAGATTCTACAAAGGAGTTGATAGCGATAATAGGAAGTGGCTTAATAAAAATTTCGCTAAAATTTCTCATCCATTGCGTATATGCGCGAATAGCATAATTGCCAGCCTTTAAACTGCTCGCAAGAATAAGATCGCCATGTGTTTGTCTATCGTCAATTTTAAGAATACGGTTATCAATAATGGTATTGGCTGAATCTACTAATTCAACATTCAAAACCTTACTTAAAGAGTCCGCAAGTTTCACGTTGGCATATTTCACAAATGCCTTTAACCAAAGTGTATCTCCTGGATAATAATAAGGTTTATCAGTTTGCACATAGACTTTTTCCTGCAACTCTTTAACTGCCCTTAAATTCTTTTCCTTTACAAGCAATAAGACCTTTGGGTTTGTAACTTTTTGAAAGGGAATTTGATAGTCGATTGGAACTCGTGGTAAAATTTCTTGTTTAATTCCTTCAATCGCGATTTCTTCAGGGTTAACAACTCCATTTCTTGAGATCATTATTTGAGATGAATCTGAACGAATGCGCATTATTTGTTTACGATATTTTTTATAATACTCTTTAAACGGCTTGCCGTAGTCGTAATGTATTTCCAATCCGTTTTTGGGGATAAGGAAAAGATTCTCTTGTTCAGCAATTAAGATTGAATCGGGTTCAATTGATTGCAGTTCGTTATCAAGAATTTTACTAAACTTTGGCCTTTTCTTACCGAAGTCTTTTTTAAGAATGTACGGAGTAAAACCATTTAGTTCTAAGTTGCCGTTGGCAAGCGAGGATGCGAAATTATTCCACGATCCTTCGTATTCGTTATATTGATTGGCTAGCCAAGTGTTTCGTTTTAATTTATTATCGGTGCGCAACGTATCCATCTTGATAGGGCCATCAATTTGCAATCTATATTTGCCCCCTTTTTTTAGCAGGGTTGCGTGATCCGTGTAATAAGTCCATTGGTAACCCAGCTCTGAATTTTCAATCTGAAGCGGGGTTGTCATTTTTACGTCAATAATTTTTTTGTTTTCCTTGAATTGAAGTACATAACTGTTTTTGATTTTAAACTGGCCTTTTGAAATTTTTTGGCTTTTTATCAATTGATTTTCAAAAACAGATTTGAGATTTTCAAACTGAGGATTCTCTTCTGTTTTTGTGATAGCCTTTTTGTTTTTAAGGATTATTAGGACTTTGGCAGTCTTTTGTGAAACAGTGACAATTTTTTCCTCAACGTTTTTACCCCCAAAAGCGAAAACTAGTGGGTAACGCCCAGGGTAGATATTCTCGAGCCTGAATTTCCCCTCTGCATTTGTTGTTGTGTGAGTTAGCCCTTTGTTTACAAATACTTCGGCTCTCTCTAAAGGATTGCCCTTTTCATCTAAGACAGTCCCTTCAATTGAACTTAGTTCATTCTTTAGAGCCAAGTCCAGCTCAGCCTCTTCTTCAATAGGATCATAGTTGTTAGGTAACAAGTCTGCTACCCTCAACAAATCAAAATAACCAATTCTTGATACGTTAGCTGGCAAAATTAGGTCTCCATTTTTTTTCACATGAAGAACAGAATCTTTTAACTCTAGCCACGAAACAGGATAACCAATACTTTCGATGATTCTTTCTCTCTTTGAAAGCACTTTGTTGATGTAGTTTATCTGATAGATGCCCTTTTTGAAGAGCAGATAATTACCATTTGCTGAGTCAACTGATTGTCCTGTTTTGGCTTCAAGAGTGTTATCGGTGATGATGGACTTACTTTGGTAATATGATTGTAGACTTCTGCTGCCCTCATTAATTCTAAAACCCTCTTCATTGTGCCTCCCATCAATCATTGATTTAAATAGATGTTGAAGTGATCCTTTGTAGGTGTTAATTCTATTTCTTTTCCAGTTTATTCTTTGTTCGTTTTTTTGTGCCTTTAGTGTGTCAAATCGGGTAAATACAAGTATTTTATACCCGGCATGAGTTACTTGAAATTTCTCCAGGGAAATGGAAAGTTTGTACCCTAAAGCATTATTGATAACTGTGATGGGTTGTTTTGCATAGGCCTCAAACGAGGCCATAAAGTGCGCGATTTCATCACTTGTTGCGCTACTAAGCTCTGCAGAGCTTCCAATGAATTGGATTACTTGCGGATTAATAATTTCAGTTTGCTTTGAATTGGCCGAGCTGCCTAAAAATATTTTTTTGAATGCTTCGAGATCTTTATTCTTTTTCGCTTTTGAACGCACCACAATCTCCCCTAGTAAATTCTCTGCTGGTATCATTCTAAACTCAACCACATTGTTTTTCCCTTCCTTTAAAGGAAGATTTATTTTTAGCGTTTTGTAGCCAATGAATGAAGCTGTAAGTTCAGTTTGCCCGATCGGTACGCGTTCGATTTTAAAACGCCCGAGCGAATCGGTAGTGCTTCCTAAAGTAGTGTTATTGAAATAAACACTTACAAAGGGGAGTGGTTTTTTAGTTGGGCCATCAGTCACAATTCCGCTTACTGTTACTTTTTGTGCAAGTGTGGAGCCTGCGAGAAGAAGTAGCGTAGCAAAAAGGTAGTACTTGAGAGAGCCCATTGTAAAACGTCTAGATTGATTAGCTAAGATCATTCTTTTCACGTTATCGCGCCTAAAGATTATACAACTTTGAAAATTATTTTTATTCGTTAACAATAATTTCTTTCACGGCCCGGAACACTTCGCCTTCGTTTGTGATGCCTTCAATGGTTAACAAATATTTCCCCTCTGCATCGGAAGTAGTAAAGCTAAAAGTGGCCTTTCCTTGTTCATCGGTAGAAATCGTTGGGTTCCAATAAATTGTAGATCGATAGTCGGGGAGCTTATTGGTTGGCGATGGCGCTTTAAATTGAAGTGGCAACGTGTAACCACGAAGTTTAAACTTATAGTTTTGAGCGTTAAATGGGAAACTCGCTTCGGTATAAATAGAAACTACGTAATCATCGGCTCCACTCAGTTTATCAAAGACCTCGATTCTACTTATGTTTGCGTTTACTAAAGAAAAAAATTCCCTGTAGTTTATTTGAGCACCGTCAACGAATATTTTGTAGGGTGGTCTTGAAAATGGCGACCCGGTAGCGAATGCACTTGCACCCGATCCGCCACCTCCTGCTCCTTGCTGTTTTGCGGCATCTTCAAAAGCACTGACTAGTACACTTCCCTCATAGTCAATCAAAGAAGGACGTATAAGAAGTTGTTGAGCACTTGCCTGAAATCCTGGCACCGTTCGATTTAACAGGTACAATAAGTTATTTGCTTTTCTTACTTCGGCTAAGGCTGGGCCTTCTAATAGTTTAGTCATTGCCCCATATCTTCTTGAAGTAACGGTAGCCGTTGTTGCAAGCGGGTTAATTCTACTTGCCTTCACAATAACTTCGCCTAACATTTTTACATGAGCTGCAGTGTTAGGAACATAGCGCGACAAAGAATTTTTTGAGATACTATATTGTAATGGAGCTGGCAGGGCAGAGGAATAAGGTTCAGTCGTTACCAGCTCAAGGCCCATAATCTGGTCATCTTTGTCGAGTGCCTTTAAAACAGCGGTGGTAGTATCGTTAAAGTCGAAAGAAAAGCTGAAACTCTTTTTATTGGTTTGTATTATTTCCTGTTCGTTTTTGTTGAGCAGTGCGGCAGCCACCTGGAAGGTTTCTTTTTTTATACCTTCTACTTTTTTTGTGGAAGCACTTTGGTTAGTCAAGACAAAATTTGAAGGATAAGGAGTTATGTTGCCCGATAACGTAATGCCTCGCTCCAAGGGATATTTTAGCCTTATCATCGAAGCGCTTTCTGCTTTAGATTTATCTAGTAATGAATAAATAGTCGGCAAGTTGTTTAGTTGAGCAACAGCCGATTGATCAACCACCGATACCGAAAAATTAGCAAGCTGGGGTATGCTGTCGCTCAGCACGTTTACGTTAATGCCAACGCTCGAACGCGTTTTATACTGCTGCTTATCTGAAGTTAGCGTCACTTTTGTTTTGCCAGAAGCTAATACAGGCTCATTGGCTTGTGGTTCAATAAACGAATTGAGTTTAATGATCGGCACTGGCTTGATAAACACTTCATGAAAATTGCGCATCCAATTGGTGTATGCCTTCATGTAGTAGTTGCCTGGTCGCAAGTCGAGCGGCAAAACAAAATCGCCATGCGCCATTCCATTTTCAATTTTTAGAATATGATTTTCAATCACCGCGCCAATGCTGTCTAACAAATCAACGTAAAGAACTTTGCTAAGCGTGTCGGCCAGTTGTGGAGCGGCATACTTCATATAAGCCTTCATCCAGATGGTGTCTGTTGGGTGGTAGTAAGCTTTATCGGTTTGCACGTATACCTTTTCCCTAAGTTGATTGACAATTTTCAGATTAGAGTTCTTTAAAAACACTAAGGGTTCTAGGTCTGAAAAATGAGTTTCTAGCTTGTAATCAACAGGAACGGTTTTTAAAAAAGTTGTAGGGGAGCCAGTTAGCGTTAAATCTTCTGGTGAGAAAATGCCACTGCGAGTGACGGCTACTTTCGCGGAATCGGAGGTAAGCCGTGTAACTGTATTTGAGTACTTTCGATAGAATTTATTTCTTCCTTTACTTGTCTTGTAGTGGATTTCTAAGCCCGGAATACTTCTTAGATAGATTTTACCATTTTCTGCTGTTATTAACGAATCGGGATTCACTAATTGAAGTTGTTTCCCAACTATGCTTTTAAAAGTGGGCTTTTTCTCATTGACAGTTCCATGAAATGTATACGGTAGAAACCCCTCTCGCTTTTGATTACCATCCACCAAAGAAGAAACGAAATGATTCCAAGAACCTTCATATTCTATTGTTCGGTTTTCCTCCCAGGTGCTTCGTTGGGCGGTATTCTTTGCGGTAAGGGTATCCGTTTTTACTAAACAGGCAATTTCTAATTTAAACTGTGCCTTATACTTTTTCAAGGTTGCTTCGTCAATAAAACACGTCCATTGATAGCCCAAACGATTATTGTTTATCACTAATGGCGCAGTGGCATGGATAGAGATCACTGCTTTGTTTGTTTTTTTGAATTGTAGAACGTGCGGGTTTTCCAATGTAAAAACACCTAAACCAGATCTAATTTCCGAAAAAAGTGCTTTTGTAAAGAAAGGCAAATAGTGGTCTCTATCTTCATTACTTTCAATTGGTGGTGGCTGTTTTTCGCTTGATAATTGTACAATCACCGTTTGTTGATTTTCAGGCAATGCCACGATAGTTTTTAGAATTTCTTTTTTGCCACCTACGGCAAACCCGATAGGATATTTGCCCGGGTAAAGGTTTCCCATTTCAAACTGGCCCCACGCATTGGTAGTTGTATGTTGCAGGCCATGGTTTACAAATACTTCTACACCCACTAGAGGTTTGTTGCTGTCGTCTATCACGATTCCGCGTATTGAAGCCATTTCGGCTTTTCTAGAGAATGAGTATTTCTTTTCTTCTTCTTTGGGATCGAAATCGCTGGGTAGCATATCGGCTATTCTGAATCTTTTAAAGTAGCCCTCTACAACAAGGTTCGTGTTTAATGCTTCACCTGAAGATTTTAGTGTTACAAATGCGTCACTGACAGCCAGCCAAGAAACGGGAAACATATTGCCGACAAAAGTCCGTTCGTTTGCCGGAATTATTTTTTTCACATAGTTTATTTGATAAAATCCCCTCCTAAGAATTTTAAAACTATTTTTGGCAGTGTCTACCAAAATATTTTCTGGCTTGGCTACAGGAACCTTATTTGCGTTAGCATATATAATCGAAGATTGGTAGTCGGCTGCTTCCTCTTCATTTCCCTCATAAATCCGAAAGCCTTCTTCTAAATATTTGCCACTTTTAATTGAACGAAACAAATGAGTGGGAGATCCATAATAAGCTTCAATTCTATTCCGATGCCAACGTATTCTCTCGGCTGCGTCAGTAGCTGGTAATGTATCAAAATGAGTATACATTAACATTTCGAATGAGCGTGGCGTGGCACTGAATTTTACCAACGATATCGAGACTTTATAACCCAACGCATTATTTAAGACTTCAATGGGTTTGCTGGCAAACGCTTCAAATGGAATGGCCTTTGCATAAGACTTATCTTTCTTGAACTCGAAAACTTCGCCATCAAAGCCTATTACGTTGGGGTTCACGATTTCTGTTTCCTTGGCATTGTTGGTTGTGCCAAGAAAGATATCTTTGAACACCGTAAATTTCTCCTCCCATTTTTGCCTTTCTTTCCCCTTCTTCGACTGAATTACCACTTCAGATAACAAGGTTGATTCCGCATAAAGTTTGAAGTTTGCAGTGACACTTCTGCCTCCAGTTAATTGCACGTTCAGTTTTACCGATTTGTATCCAATGGAAGACGCAACTAGTTCAGATTGGTATAGGGGAATATTCTTTATCTGAAACCTACCGAGCGAGTCGGTAATTGCACCAAAGGTAGAGTTATTGAAATAGACGCTGACAAATGGCAAAGGCTCGTTTGTTTTACCGTCAATAACTTTTCCGCTTATAGAAGTCGTTGATTGGGCACGACAAATACCTATGCAAACGGATAGGCAGAGAAAGGAATAAATCAGATGTTTCATCTTGCTAGTGACGATAGTTGTTTACAATTTAATTAAAGTCCAACTATAGTCAAACACGATGATCGAGCCTAAATATTACAGGTAATGGTTTTTTTTATGGAGGCTATGAGAGAACCTTTCTTCTCAGTTTAACATAAAAATACAGTGCCCCGCTTATCATCAATAGCGAGATAAACTGCGAATTTGTAATAATGTCTTTAATCACAAAACCCCTTTCTAAGTCAGCTCTGTAAAGTTCTAAAACCCCACGGCCAATGGCATAAAGGATAATGTAGATGAGGAACAACTGGCCATCAAATTGTTTTTTCTTTTTTAGGATGGTCAGTAGAATGAAAATGGAAAAAATAAAAGTGGCTTCATACAGTTGAGTAGGATGCAATGGCGTGTTCAATGGCTCGGCTTGACAAGCCGCATCGATGTAAGTTACTCCAAAGATGCTATCGGTAGGTTTCCCGTAACAACATCCCGCAAGGAAGCAGCCAATTCTGCCAAAGCCATGAGCAATACACGCAACAGGGCCCATAATATCGAGCATACCCCAAGCGGGTAAATTATTCTTTTTGAAAAACCATAGCATCGTGGGAATAGCGAAAACCAGTGAACCATAAAAAACGAATCCACTACCTGAAAGTAACTTACCTGGATTGGAAAAATAATATGCAGGGTCTTCAAAGATCATGAAAAATTTACCACCCAATACGCCCGCTATCACCAAATAAATGAAAAGTGTATTGCTTTGATCGAACGAAACATTAAAATATTTCTTACCCTGAAAATAGAGATAGGTAAATCCCAGTAATGCGCCAATGGCAATTAAGAAGCCATAGCTGTAAATGGTAATGGGGCCGATATGGAAGAGAACTGGATGCATGAAAATTCGTTGTTAGTTGTTAGTTAATCGTTTTTCGTGTGGTTGAGTTTAGAGGTAAATGTTATATGTCGAACAACTAATAACCATCAACGAACAACGATTAGACCGTCATAATCTCTACTTCTTTCCGCTTCATGAGCGCGTCAATCTTAGCGATAAACTCATCGGTTAATTTTTGCACTTCGACCTCAGCATTTTTTACATCATCTTCTGGGGCACCTTTTATTTTCTTTATCGATTCGTTGGTGTCTTTTCTGATGGCGCGGATGCTCACCTTTCCGTGTTCACATTCCCCGCCCACCTGCTTAACAAGAACTCTTCTCCGCTCTTCGGTGAGCATCGGTATGTTGATGATTATTTGCTGGCCATCGTTTTGCGGGTTAAGGCCTAAGTTGGCATTTAGTATTGCCCTCTCTATCTCTTGTATTAGCCCTTTCTCCCACGGCTTGATAAAAATTGTTCTGGCATCAGGGGTATTCATTGACGACACTTGCTGCAAAGGCGTCATTGCGCCATAATAAGATACCATGATTCCATCAAGCATAGATGGATTTGCTTTTCCTGCTCTGATTTTTGTGAGTTCGTGACTTACGTGGTTCAATGATTTGTTCATTTGCTCCCGCGCATCATCCAAATACATTTCAATTTCTTCCATAACCTGTTTCTATTTGAAGCCACGAATTACGATTTTTTCTTCCGTATTTTCAATGAAGCAAACCCCATCCTTAACGGGATTTTCTGATTTTTAGAATCGAAAAATAATCGCAATAATCGATTAGCTAATCAACGTTCCCGCCTCTTCGCCCTTTGCAATCTTCAATAGATTGCCTTTGGTGTTCATATCAAAAACAATAATGGGAAGCTTATTTTCCTGACAAAGCGTGAAGGCGGTCATGTCCATTATGTTAAGATTCTTCTCGTACGCCTCTTGGAATGAAAGTGTTTTGTATTTTACCGCATCAGGGAACTTCTCCGGATCTTTCGTGTATACGCCATCCACGCGAGTGCCTTTCAATACTACCTCTGCCTGCACTTCAATGGCTCTTAAACTAGCTGTTGAATCGGTAGTGAAATAAGGATTGCCTATGCCTGCGCCAAAAATAACAATTCTACCTTTTTCCAAATGCCGAATAGCTCTTCTTCTAATAAAGGGTTCGCACACTTGTTCCATTTTTATTCCCGCCATCAAACGGGTGTACAACCCATGTTTTTCAAGGGCACTTTGCAGGGCCATGGCATTAATCACGGTTGCCAGCATACCCATGTAATCTCCTTGCACCCGGTCAATACCCAACGCCTCGGCTTGCCCCCCTCTAAAAATATTTCCGCCCCCAATTACAATTGCTAATTCTACTTTTTCTGCCACCAAGGTTGCTATTTCCGCGCAGTATTGCTCCAATACAGCCGGGTCAATATTGCTATTTCTGGATCCCATAAGGGCCTCACCGCTTAGTTTCAGGAGTATGCGTTTGTACTTCATAATGGTAAATATTGGAGGTTAAAATCCCGTAAATATAGGAGTTGATTCATCAGGATGTAAGGATTTTTAAGACGATTTTTGGGTTAATAAGACCTGCCCAAAGTTTCCCGAAACTGAAAATTGTATATTTGTTGAGTCAAACTTCTTTTGGTATGGCAGCCGCAATAGAGAAAAAGTTAATAACAGAACAGGAATACCTAGAAGAGGAGCGAAACGCCTCTTATAAAAGTGAATTTTATAAAGGCGAAGTTTTTGCCATGTCGGGGGCTTCTAGAATTCACAATGTGATTTCAGGCAATCTCTTTGGATTTCTTCTCACGAAACTAAAAGGCAAAGGATGTCGACCCTATTCAAACGACCTGCGGTTGCATATTCCATTGAATACGCTCTACACCTACCCTGATATTGTGGTTACTTGTGGTAAAGAAGATTTTTCAGATAATCAATTTGATACGCTTTTAAACCCTGTTTTTATTGCAGAGGTATTGTCCCCTTCCACTGCCGATTATGATGTGGGCAAGAAGTTTATGCTGTACCGCTCTATTCCTTCATTAAAAGAGTTTTGGGCAATTTCATCGTTTGAATATCGTGTTCTGAAATATGTGCGAAACTTTACCGATAACTCGTGGGTGCTTTCCGAAACAACAGATGTGAATACAAGCTTAACTATTGAAAGTCTTTCGCTTAGGGTTTCTTTAAATGAAATTTATGATGAGGTTAACTTTGTTGATCTTGTAATGGACAATGGTTAAATTTTTAATTTGAAATTTAGAATTCTAACAGCACTTGTCCCTTTTCAACACTATCCCCTTTCTTTACCTTCAAATTTTTTACGATTCCTTCGCCTTGCGCTTTTAAAATATTTTCCATTTTCATCGCTTCTAAAATTAAAAGCTGATCGCCTGTCTTTACCGAGTCGCCAATTTTCACTTTCAAATCAATGATCAACCCGGGCATGGGGGCTTTTATGTTGTTGATCTTACTTGCGGCAACCGCGCTCATCCCCATTTTTTCGAGCAACAAATCAAACTGATCTTTTAAAGCAACGGTATAATTGTGGCCGTTGATTTTTATCACCACGGTTTTAGCGGCAGCGTCTTGCTTAACAACTTCCGCGCGATAGCCTTTGTTATTATAAAGTATATGAAAATAACCTTTTGAGATTTTCGCAAGATCCCATTGAACAAGGGAATTGTTAACCAAGAATCCCTCCTCGGTCGAGACTATTTCAAAATGCTTTTCGCTAATGGTTGCTTTTTGCACGACATAAAAATAGTATTTAGCAGCGACATCTGAGCATTGATGAAAAGATTTCGGAAATCTTGAATAAAGAATTTTAAATCTTGAATTCTGGTCTACCTTTGCATCGCTTTGGAGAAGTTCAAGGCAAGGGGTGCCAAATACACGGGCTGAGATTATACCCATAGAACCTGATGCCGGTAATGCGGACGAAGGGAGGCAAATTAAACTTGTAAGCAAGGTACGTTCCCCGATGTGCCTGCGGGTTTAAATTTTTTTAAAAACATGTTAAAATCTTTTATGATTGTGGCGTTGGCCACGATGTCGCTGAGTGCGAGTGCTCAGTTCACGCTGTCGGGTGCAGTGCGTGATTCAAAGACAAACGCAGCATTGGTTGGCGCATCTGTTACACTAGTTGGTGCGCAGAAATTCACGGCAAGCGAAGCGGAGGGCTTATTTAATTTGACAGGTCTCTCGCCTGGCGCGATTACTCTGCGTGTTACCTTTGTTGGGTATAAAGAAAAAATACTTGATGTACAGTTAACATCATCAACTACACTAGATGTGTTGCTCGAAGAACAAGCGCAACTGACGGATGAAGTTGTGGTTACCGCTACCCGAGCCGCAGAAAAAAGCCCAACGTCTTTTTCAACCCTTGATAAGTCTGCCATTCAAAAGCAAAACTTTGGACAAGATGTACCCTTTCTTTTGAACTGGACGCCTTCGGTAGTCACTACGTCTGATGCGGGTACTGGTGTGGGCTATACAGGTGTGCGCATCCGCGGAAGCGATGCCACTCGAGTGAACGTCACCATTAATGGAATACCGTATAACGACAGCGAATCGCAAGGCACTTTTTGGGTAAATTTGCCCGACATAGCAAGCTCAACGCAAAGTATTCAAATTCAACGAGGGGTTGGTACTTCTACCAACGGTGCCGGGGCATTCGGAGGCTCCATCAACTTGCAGACCAATACAAGAAACGATAGCCCTTACGCGGATATCATCAACAGCTATGGGTCATTCAATACCCAGCGCCATACGCTTGGAGTTGGTTCTGGATTGATCAACAACAAAATTACATTGGATGCCCGGGTCTCGCTCATTAAATCAGATGGGTTTATCGATAGGGCTTCATCCAATTTAAAATCTTACTATTTTACTGCTGGCTACTATGGCGAAAAATCAATTTTGAAAGCAATCGTTTTTGGTGGCAATGAAGTGACGTATCAAAGTTGGTACGGAGTGCCGCAATCGCGTCTTACTAATGACGCGAACGCCATGTTAGAAACGGCTGCGGCCGAAGGCTGGAATGAAGCTCAAAAAGCTAATTTGTTAACCTCGGATAGCAGAACGTTCAATACGTACACCTATAAAAACCAAGTAGATAATTATAGTCAAGATCATTTCCAGCTTCACTTTTCACACCAATTCGATCCTCATCTTTCCGCCAATGCTGCGTTGCATTATACGTATGGCAGAGGGTACTTTGAAGAGTTTAAATACAATGATTCTTATTTGAAATACGGGTTGGATACAGTTCTAGTTGGTGGGCAAAAAATTGGCTCTAGCGACTTGGTAAGAAGGCGATGGTTAAGAAATGATTTTTATGGAGTCACTTATTCTCTCAAATATGAAAACGCTAAGATCACTTCGCTCATCGGAGGGGGATTGAACCGATATGACGGTGATCACTTCGGTGAGGTTATTTCAGCAGTTGGCATAAAGACTCCTTTTCAATATTACTTCAATAACGGCAAGAAGACCGACTTTAACATTTATTGGAAGAATACCGTTGAACTGATTGACAATCTAAGTGCGTTTGTTGATTTGCAATATAGAGCGGTTGACTATGCTGCAAAAGGTAAAGCAGACGTTCAATTTGATGTGGGCGCATCTTATCATTTCTTTAACCCAAAAGTGGGCTTTAGTTATGATAGGTCGGCCAACGATTTTTTTTATGGCTCCTTCAGCGTTGCCAATCGCGAGCCAGTGCGCGATGACTTTGTAAATGCCATTAACAACCAACAACCGAAACCAGAAGGACTTCAAAATTTGGAACTTGGCTGGAAATGGAAAACTACTTCCCACCAATTAAACGTCAATTACTACCGAATGGATTACAAAAATCAATTGGTGCTCACCGGAAAATTAAATGACGTTGGCAATGCCATTCGGGCAAACGTTGATAATAGTTTTCGGCAGGGCATTGAGCTAGACGGTGCTACTAAAATAACATCCAAGCTTACCTTTGCGGCAAATATTACCTTTAGCGAAAATAAGATCAAAAATTTTACCGAGGTGATTTATGACTACGGTGAAAATTTTGATGAGTATAAAACAGTTGAAAGAACTTACTCTAATAAAGACATTTCTTTTTCGCCTAACGTAATTGCAGGTTCATCCTTTGGCTATTCGATCTTAAAGGGACTTGATGCCACACTGCTCGCCAAATATGTTGGTAAACAATATTTGGATAACACGTCAAACGAGTTAAGAATGATCGATTCGTATTTTGTGAATGACTTAAGAATCAGTTATGCACTCCATCCAAAACATGTTCGTGAAATTTCTTTCAGTATTTTGTTAAATAATATGTTGGATGTGAAATATTCTTCGAATGGATACACCTGGGGGTACCTGGCAGGAAGTTCTGAAACACGCCAAAACTATTATTATCCCCAAGCGGGAAGGAATTACTTAGCAATGCTAGCGCTGAAGTTTTGATCGTATTACTCAAGCAAGAATTGGTTCGTGTTGGCCATTTGAAAAAGTCAATGTTGGCAACTTGAAGCTCTTTGGTTTTAAATTACCTTTGCAGAATGTTGTCAACATTGTTTTCATTTTCGGCTCTACTGCGTCTCACCAGATTCGGCAACTTAATGATCATTGGATTGGCGCAATACTTCTCGGCTTGTTTTCTTTTAAAAAAGGAGTATCTGTTCGATTGGCATTTGTTTGTTCTTTCGTCTGCTACTATTCTAGTCGCGGCTGCCGGATATATCATTAACGACTATTATGATATCAAAATTGACTTGATTAACAAGCCCGATCGCGTGGTCATCGGTAAGAAGATCCCTCGAAGGATAGCACTTTTTTTGCATTCTTTTTTTTCGAGTATTGGCGTAGGGCTTGGCTTTTTGCTAAATGTAAAAATTGGTTTTGTAGTCTTCTTTTCTTCATTCTTGCTATGGTTATACTCCAATAACTTCAAACGACTGCCATTTATTGGTAATGTTACTGTTGCGCTTCTAATTGGTCTGGCAATTGAACTAGTGAATTTGTTATATCGCACAGATAGCTATCTCGTAATTGCTTATGCCGCATTTTCTTTTTTTATGACACTTGTTAGAGAGATTGTGAAAGATATGGAAGACCTGAAAGGTGATAGCACCTATGGTTGCAAAACCTTACCTATAATTTGGGGACTACGGAAGACGAAAACTTTTATTTATTTGCTTACCATCGCTTTTGCAGCTTTAGTTTTTTTGCTAAACGATTTTTATATAAAGTTGCCAGTATCCTATTTTGGTGCCTTTCTGTTTCTGCCGCTTGTCTTGCTCACTGTGTTGCTGGTAAAGGCAGATACAATAAAGGACTTTAGAAGGATAAGCCAACTGTGTAAGGTCATTTTGTTATTGGGCATAATCAGCATGATTTTCGTTAATCGATAAGCGCATGAGCAGACCGTTTAGAATTGCAATTTTTGCTTCAGGCAACGGTACAAATGCCGAGGCTATTATGAATTATTTTCAGTCCCATTCGCTAATAGAAGTTGGCTTGATTATAAGCAACAACAAAGAGGCAAAAGTGCATGAAAGAGCAGATCGATTTAATGTGAGGTCATTAACTTTTGACAAGACCGAATTTAGAGATCCTACTACTATTTTCACCGCGTTACAACGGCAGTCGATTACACATATTGTTTTGGCCGGATTTATGTGGCTTGTTCCTAGGTATCTTGTCAATGCATATCCCGATAAAATCGTAAACATACACCCTGCATTATTACCCAAATTTGGAGGCAAGGGCATGTATGGTATGCGTGTTCATCAGGCTGTGAAAGATGCTGGCGAACTTGTTACTGGCATCACGATCCACCTTGTAAATGAACATTACGATGAGGGAGCGATTCTCTTGCAAAAAATTTGTTCAGTGGCTTCATCCGATGCTGCTGAAGATATTGCTGATAAAGTTCACACGTTGGAACATCATTGGTATCCTATTACCATTGAAAACTGGATAACAAAATGATAATGCCGCTCTAAAAAATAGTTACTTCTCCTTCCTGATAATCAATTCATACTCTTCTGATTTCGGAAACTTTGAAAAGATGTTTTGGATGAATGGATTGGGCACAGTTAACTTTCGCTTTACAAGATCCATCCATGCGCCATCAATGTTTATAATGGCGGCAAGGGTTCCGTCTTGTTTGGTAAAATGGTGACGTAAACTCCATCGCGCAAAATCGGCAGTAGACTTTACCATTACTGCATCTAACGTGATGATGTCATCTAACCGAATTTCCCTCTTGAAGATGGCTTCCTCGCGGAACAAAATAGGCCCCACCTCAAATTCTTCAAGTTTCTTTAAATCAAGTCCTCCTTCACTTAATATCATCATTCGCATCGCAGCTCCGTAGTCATAATAGGCAGAGTGTCGCAAGTGACGATTCGCATCCATGTCTGACCAGCGCACCTGCATGGTTCTTTTGAAGTGTTGCATTTCCGTTTAACTATTTTTTGATGAAAAGTATTAAGGAGTGTTTACTTCATGAAAACCTTCTGTGTTATCAGTCCAGCTCATCGGATAGTTTGGGTCAATAAATTCTAACGCATCGGTAGTAGGCCATAGCGGATGAAAGGTATCAATCATCACAGCGAGCTCATGGGTTTCCTTTGCGCCAATACTTTTTTCAACTGTTCCCGGATGTGGGCCGTGAGGCAATCCTCCAGGATGCAATGTAAATGAACCCCGCTCGATGCCTCTACGACTCATGAAATTACCCTCGGCATAATACAATACCTCATCGCTATCAATATTGCTATGATTGTAAGGAGCAGGTATTGAAAGCGGATGGTAGTCGAACAGGCGTGGTACGAATGAACAAATCACAAAATTATGTGCTTGAAAGGTTTGATGAACTGGTGGTGGTTGATGGATACGACCGGTAATCGGCTCGAAATCATGAATGGAAAAAGCATAGGGCCACAAAAATCCATCCCATCCTACAAGGTCTAATGGTGAATAATCATATAAATAGTTATGCAGAAAGCCCTGTTTTTTAATCTTCACTAGAAAGTCGCCTTTTGTTGTGTCGGTTATCAATTCGTGCGGAGGTCTGATATCGCGCTCACAATAAGGTGAGTGCTCTAACAGTTGGCCAAGCTGGCTTCTATATCGTTTCACCGTTTCAACAGGAGAAGCAGCTTCGATAATGAGCAAGCGAAGAGGGCCTTCCTCAAATTCAAGTTTGTAAATAACTGTCCGCGGTATTACTACATAATCACCTTGTGAAATATCAAGCGCTCCAAATTGTGAGATCAATTTGCCTTTCCCATCATGGATGTAGATTACTTCATCACCCTCTGCATTTTTATAAAAATAATCCATCTTTCTTTCGGAGGGCGAACAGATCGAAATGGAACAATCATTATTCATTAACAAAACTTTACGCGCACTCAAAAAATCTTCACCGGTTGCTTTAACTTTTGAAGTATTTAAATGAGTTTGACGTAACGCATAATCCTCGATTCGCTTTGGACCATACGGAACCGGTGGGTTAACGGCTTTAATTCTGGTTGGCGGATTTATATGATACAGGTTGGAGTATATTCCCGAAAATCCTTCCGAACTCACAAGTTCTTCTTTGTATAAGCTGCCATCAGGCTGCCTAAATTGTGTGTGTCTTTTGTGAGGAATGGTTCCTAGTTTATGATAATACATGCTGCTTGATTTGCTTATAACTCGTCCATCTTTATTAGTCTCGAAGTTACTAATTTTATCTTCGCCTCCGTGTTTTCAATAATTTTTTCTGCGAATAGAATCGATAGGGGCATAAATTATTTTTATCTTTTCTTCCTCTTTTAAACCTGAATTTACTCCAGTAGATTTGTTCGAATTTAGCTAACACAAAAAGTCTTATGGTCGATATCGTCTCAAGCTCACAAGCAATTGAATTAGAAGAAAAATACGGAGCGCATAATTACCATCCGTTACCGGTGGTTTTAGCCAAAGGCGAAGGGGTTTTTCTGTGGGATGTAGAAGGTAAAAGGTATTTCGATTTTCTGTCGGCCTACAGCGCGGTTAATCAAGGCCATTGCCATCCAAGAATAATACACGCGTTGATTAATCAGGCCAAAGAATTGACGCTGACTTCACGTGCTTTTTACAACGATAAGTTAGGAGTGGCAGAAAAGTATGTCTGTGAGACTTTTGGGTATCAGAAGGCGTTATTCATGAACAGCGGTGCTGAAGCCAATGAAACGGCAATTAAGTTAGCTCGTAAATGGGGTTATACCAGAAAAGGCATTCCTGCGAATCAAGCAGTGATCGTTGCGGTTAAGAAAAATTTCCATGGACGAACAACTACCATCATTTCTGCCTCTACCGATCCGTCTTCACAAAACGGATTTGGTCCCTTTATGCCGGGGTTTGAAATTGTGGATTACGATAATGTAGCAGCACTCGAAAAAGCATTGGTAAACCCTAACGTATGTGGGCTTTGGATTGAACCCATCCAAGGGGAGGCCGGTGTTTATATGCCTGCCGAAGGGTATTTAAAGGCTGCCGAAACATTATGCCGAAAGCATAACGTTCTGTTGATGATGGATGAAGTTCAGACCGGTATTGCACGAACTGGCAAAATGCTGGCAAGTGATTACGAGGGCGTCCGTCCTGATCTTTTAATACTTGGAAAAGCATTATCTGGCGGTGTCTTACCAGTTTCTTTAGTACTCGCAGATGATGAAGTAATGCTCGTTATTAAACCAGGTGAGCACGGTTCTACCTTCGGTGGAAACCCCTTGGCATCTGCCGTAGTAATGGAAGCGTTGCAAGTCATAAAAGATGAAAATTTGGCTGATGCTGCTTATAAACTTGGAATCATTTTTCGTGAGCGAATGAATAATCTGATTTCTAAAACACATCTAATAAAGCTTGTAAGAGGCAAAGGTCTTCTCAATGCGATCATCGTAAATGATATTCCTGAAAGTGACACTGCCTGGAAGTTATGTGAGCAGTTTGCTGAAGACGGACTGCTTGCAAAACCTACACATGGTAACATCATTCGCTTTGCGCCTCCTTTAGTGATAACAGAAGACCAGCTCCACGAATGTTGCGATATTATTGACAAAGTGGTGTTGGGTTTCAAAAAATAGTGTGGAATTATTCGCAATCATTCTCATTCATCAAACGAAATAACTAAGAAATAAAGTATCCCCAACTTTGAGAAAGCTTTCGCTTTCTTGCAGCGAGGTTTCCCGAAGCTAATACTTGCTGGAAAATCTATTTTTTGGCTCATGAATAACTATTTGAATGAACCTTATAAATTATCAAACCTACCCGGTAAATTTCGATTCATCGGGCAACCAGCATGCCTCAAAGAACGCACAAAAAATAAGTAATACTGTTGCTATCTCAGTCGAGTATCGCGAACTTTGGACATATTGTATTGCCGATCAGGAAATCTCGGGCATCAAGCAACTTGTATCCTTAACGAATTTGTTTTACGGTTATTCAAAATACTTTTAATCGCTGGGCGTTCATACCGAAATGACTTTAAAAAGAATCTTCCGATACCTTCTTGTTTTAGTATTTTTGCTAGTCACATTAGTTGTTATCTCCTTCGCCATTGTTTATTACAAACAAAAGGAGATTACCCAATGGGCGGTGGAGCAAGTCAACAAAGATTTTAATGGTTATTTAGAAGTTAAGTTAAGTCAGGTTTCTCTATTTCATGATTTTCCGTATCTCGATGTTGATTTGCGTGGCATTTCATTTTACGAATCAAAGGACAAAGGCATAAAACCGTTATACGAAATCAATCATCTTTACTTAGGGTTTCGTTGGATTGATGTCGTCCGCTCAGTGTTTGATGTTCGTTTAATTGATGTGAAAGGAGGGCATGTTGATGTAGTACAACTGGCCAATGGAGATATCAATCTGCTGCAAGCAAAAAAAATCGAGCCTTCATCGGGCGAAAGTTCTTCTTCAGCTATTCAAATACATTTGAAGAAACTGAAAATAGAAGATTTTAAGATTTCATTCTTGAAAGTAGTCGATTCCACCGAGTTGCGGGCTAATATTCGAAAAGCCATAGCAGCAATTCAGATGGACTCAACTCAAACAACTTTTTCACTTCAAACAGAACTACGCGGTAGTCTAATAAAAAATAACACCGCCACTTTTTTCCATGATAAAAATATCAAAATCAAAACCAAGTTCAGTTTTCAATCACCCACCAAAACCGCAAAATTTATTGATACTCATATCCAGCTAGAGCAAGCCTATTTTGCTCTTGATGGCACTGTGCAAGCTATTGATTATTTAGATTTCGATTTGCGGCTACAGGGAGAAAAACCAGACTTCAGTCTTTTTACTTCGTTCGCTCCACCAGAGGCAGCAGACTTGATAGCGCAGTATAAAAACCAAGGACAAATTTATTTCCTGGGCACAGTGCAAGGAAAGTTAACCTCTACTTACCAACCTAAATTGAATTTTCAATTTGGATGTAAAAATGGTTTGATCGAAAACATTGAAGGGAAAAAGAGCATTGATCAATTGGGGTTTGTTGGGTCTTTTACAAATGGTGTAGAGCGTAATCTCAAAACTTCTGTTTTTGAGATGCGCGATTTTTCCTTTCGCCCTGTGCGCGGCACATTTCGTGGAAGCTTCCGAGTGCAAGATTTCACCAATCCGCAAGTAGCGGTCAGTTTGATATCTGATATCGATCTCGATTTTTTGGCGGGCTTTTTAGGTATTAAAAACGTAGAAGCATTAAAAGGTCAAGTGTTGCTGAATATGAATTTCAGCGAGCTCATTGATTTTCAAAAACCAGAAAACTCTTTTGCGAAGCTCAAAGAAGGCGTTGAAAGTGAATTGATGATAAAAGATCTTGGCTTTTCATTGCCCGGTAAAAAGCAAAAGGTAGATCGAATGAATCTACATGCGTTTATGAGTGCTGGCAAGTTCACCCTTGACTCGCTCACTGTCTATTCAGGAAAATCCGACATTAAGATATCGGGTAGCATCAGTGATTTACCTGCCCTCTTTCATCGCCTCGATAAAAATATTTCAATTCGATTTGAGGCCGCTTCATCTAAAATTGATTTTCCGGAGCTGTTTCGTTTTGACACAGCATTGGCGAAAATGATAGATGAAGAAATGACGGATTTTCGGATCCGTTGTGCTCTCCAGACTTCGGTCAACAATCTAAAACAGAGTCCGCTCCCCGTTGGTGAATTTTTTATCGATGACTTTTATGCCAAAATCAAAGGCTACCCACACACACTGCATGATATACATGCTGACGTAATTGTTACTGATTCTTCCTTTCAATTGAAAGACCTTAGCGGTGCTATTGATCAGTCTGATTTTCATTTCAACGGCAAACTTACCAACTATGCGATTTGGTTTGATTCAGTCAAACAAGGAGATACTCGTTTTGACTTCGATTTGTATTCAGAGCAGTTAAAACTAAACAATCTCTTTACCTATCGTGGTGAAAGCTACCTCCCCAAGGATTACCAAAGTGAAGTGATCAAAGAACTTCGCTTGCATGGATCGACTGACTTGTTTTTTGATTCCCAATTTCGCTCCGCAGATTTAATTGTTAGTAAAGTGGAAGGCAAAATGCGAGTGCATCCACTCAAGATCGAAAAGCTGGCTGGTCGCATTCATTACGAAGACGACCATTTGACCATTGAAAATCTTGGTGCCAAAATGGGCACTAGCGACTTTTTAATAAACCTTAACTACTACACGGGTAAAGACTTGAAACTAAAAAAGCGTGATAATCAGTTTTTCTTTGAATCTGATAATCTTGACCTAGACCAACTTCTCAACTTTAAGAAAGATTCAGTAAAAACAGCTGAACAGCACAGTAGGGCGTTTAACATCTTTGAAATACCTTTTACGGACATGCGTGCAAAGGCGACCATTAAGAAACTAACTCATCATAACATCAAGATCAGTAATTTAAAAAGTAACTTTCGATTGCAGGCAAACCATTATATGTTCATTGATACGCTAGCGATGGATTTGGCTGGCGGATCGATGGCGATGAACGGCTATTTCAACGCTTCTGATCCCAAGAAAATCTATTTCAAAAACGAAACAAAGTTTTCAAATATTAACCTCGATCAACTACTCATTAAGTTTGAAAATTTCGGCCAAGATGTAATGTTGAATAGAAGTTTGCATGGCTCGCTATCGGGCAAAGTCAGCAGCTTATTTCATGTGCATCCCGATTTAACCCCGATACTCAATGCAGGGGAAGCCCATTTAGATGTCCGCATAACAAATGGAAGTTTGATCGATTTTGCTCCGTTGCATGCTATGGCGAGTTATTTTAAAGACAAAAATATCCGACTTGTTCGTTTCGATACCTTGCAGAATAAGCTTGACTTAAAAAACGGGGTACTGCAAATTCCTGCCATGACCATCAATACCTCGCTTGGTTTTATTGAAATGGCGGGCAGTCAATCATTGGATTTAAAAATGGACTATCTCATCCGTGTGCCTTGGCGGTTAGTTACACAAGTAGGCTTTCAGGCTTTGTTTGGTGGAAAGAAAAAGGAGGAAATAGATCCCGACCAAGTTGATGCTATTCAGTACCGAGATAAGGATAAACGAGTTCGTTTTTTGAATGTGCGTATCAAAGGCACGCCCGACAAGTTTGATTTTTCATTGGGGAAGAAGTAAAGTGTTCAAAAGGAGTGTAGCGTTGTCAGGCCATTTAGAAATTTGGCGTGAGATCAGAAATTATGCTTATCCGTATAATACTCAATCTTATTACTCTTTATTTTAAGCAACCCACTGGCACGCCCATGTGAGGAGAAATAATAACCTTCTCGCATTCGTACCTTTTTTTGCACTGAATGAGAGAAGCCCTGTTAAAATCACGGCTATTATCAATCCTTGCTGCATCTATATCTTTTTTAATACTTTGCCATAATTCTTTTTAATCGTGGCTTGTTGAAAGACTCGACTAAAGGCCACTTTCCAACTCGTGCCGTTCCCGATTTTTTTATCTGAGACTTTTTTTGCCTCGTATAAATCGAGTTTCTATGATTCCAACTCTCTAATTTCAAAATCTTTTCCTTTCCCAAATTTAATAAGGTCTTTAAGAAAGTAACGTTCTAAAGTGGTGTGGTCTTTTACTTTGAAATCGCCATTTACCAGCATTTGCTCGATTGTGAATTCAAAGGTTTCACCGTAGTTGGTGAGTTTATATTTTTTTCCATGCCGAAGCACATCAAACGAAAGTCCAGCCATTACAATTCTTCTTCGCGTTCCAACATTAAAATAGATACTTGCGGCACAATAAAATACTTTTCACTTTCATACATTACCTCAATCGCGCCTTTCTGCAAGAAGATGGCAAGGTCGCCTTCTTGTGCTTGCAAGGGTAAATATTTTATTTGTTCTTCTTTCCCTTTCCACATGTCGTCTTCATCGGCAGGCACGGGCAACGGATAACCGGGGCCTACCTTTATAACATATCCCTTTTGTATTTTCTCTTTTTCTTGAACAGTAGGAGGCAAGTACAACCCGCTTTCAGTTTGATCGGATTGCTTTGATGGTTTGATCAACACACGATCGCCCACCACAATTAGTTTCTTAAGTTTGTTATCGGCAGTTAGTTTCATTCACTAGACGTAAGTAGGAAGACATAAGTAGAAAGATAAACACAAACTACACGCTGGCAGCTCTTTTCGCGACTTCATCCCAGTTCACAACGTTCCACCAGTTAGTAATATATTCAACTCGTTTGTTCTGATATTTTAAATAATAGGCATGTTCCCAAACATCAAGGGCTAATAGCGGAGTTCCTTTAATTTCGCTCACGTCCATCATTGGATTATCCTGATTAGGGGTTGATCCTATTTTTAATTTTCCGCCATCGCTCACAAGCCAAGCCCAGCCGGAACCAAAGCGTTTCATGCCTGCATCGCTAAATTGTTTCTTGAATTCTTCCAGCGAACCAAAACCAGCGTTAATGGCGTCCAAAAGTTTTCCGGAAGGAGTGGCACTTCCTGCTTTCATGCTCAACCAAAAGAAATTATGATTCCACGCACCGCCACCATTGTTTCTTGCTTTCGCGGATAGTTTCGAGGTGTTAGCGAAAAAATCTTTCTCGGTGGCAAAGGCAATGTTTTCCGCGGTAATCGCCTCATTTACATTTTTGATGTATGCCGCATGATGCTTGCTGTAGTGAATCTCCATTGTCATTGTGTCAATGTAGGGTTCAAGTGCACTGGAGGTATAGGGCAACGCTACTTGAGAGAATTGTAAAACCATCGCATTGCCGCTCGCCTCTGTACTCTTAAACAACATTGTTGAACCGAGCGATGCGACAGCCGCTGTTTTTAAGCTGTCGCTTACAAATTTCCTTCTACTAATGGGCTTCATAATATATCAGATTAAATTATTTAGATGTGGACAAACAAATGTGTAAAGGTAAATTTAGTCAAAAATAATTAGCTTGCATTTCAACTCCTATTCTAAAAAATCGTGCCATGAGCGAAGTATTATATGACCAAGTGCCGTCTTTAGATCTTACGGATTTTACTTCGGGCGATCCCCAAAAGAAGCAAAAATTTGTAGAGAAGCTAGGGGCAGCCTACAACACTATTGGGTTTGTGGCAATCCGCGGTCATTACCTTTCGGAAGATCTTTCCGCCCAACTGTATATTGCCATAAAGAAATTTTTTGCCTTGCCAGACGAGGTGAAGCAAAAATATGAAATACCCGCTTTGGCGGGGCAGCGCGGATATATTGGGAAGGGTAAAGAACATGCCAAAGGCAGAAATACAGGCGACTTAAAAGAATTTTTTCATGTGGGTCAATTAGTGGAAGATGACGATCCAATTAAATCAGAATACCCTGAAAATGTATGGCCAACTGAGTTACCTGAGATGGACGCAATTGCGCTAGAAGTTTATAGAAGCCTGGAAAAAACAGGTGTTGAAATGCTTCGTGCTATTGCACTTTATTTGGGATTGGATGAGCACTATTTCGATAGTAAGGTGAAACATGGCAACAGTATACTCAGACCAATCCACTACTTTCCAATTGAAAACCCAGATGCCGTTCCCGCAGACGCTGTCCGTGCAGCAGAGCATGGAGATATAAATTTGATTACATTGTTAATGGGCGCCAGTGCCGATGGCTTGCAAGTGCTAAGGCATGATGGCACGTGGATTCCAATTACAGCCTTGCCAGAACAGCTAGTGGTAAATGTGGGAGATATGTTAGAGCGACTTACAAATAGAAAATTGAAGTCAACTATCCATCGGGTCGTAAATCCACCTCGAAGCATGATGAACCTCCCCCGTTACTCTATTCCGTTTTTTATGCACCCGCGGTCGGAAGTAAGCTTAGCTGCTTTGCCTCAATGTATTGATGAGCAACATCCAAAACAGTGGGAGGACATTACCGCAGGAGATTTTCTAAACCAACGCCTAAAAGAAATAGGACTAAAAAAATAGCGGTTGGATAAAAAGTTCACGTATATCGGTTTTTTGAAAGATGTTTGGTTGCTGTCCATTTCTAGTTTTGGCGGGCCACAAGCACACCTGGCTCATTTTCAAAAAATATTGGTTGCGAAACGAGGATATTTAAAGGAAGACGAATTACTAGAAGTAAATGCGTTGTGTCAAATTTTGCCTGGCCCATCCTCCACACAAACATTAAGTGCCATTGGGTATCGATTGGGCGGTGCAAAGTTGGCTTACCTTACACTCTTTATTTGGATGATGCCTTCTGTTTCCGTTATGATCGTGGCAGGAATTCTTATGGCCAACCTTAAGGAAAGGAGCGTTTCACTTGATTTCGTCCGATTCATTCAACCCATGGCCGTTGGCTTTATTAGCTATGCAGCCTACACCATTAGTCTAAAAACGGTAACTAGAAGACGCGGACTTGTCATAATGGTGGCGGCCGGTGTCGCTTCCTATTTTATCAAAACTCCTTTCGTATTTCCGCTTACTTTATTAATAGCTGGATTGATAACTGCCTTTAACTACAAAGCTCATCCGAAAACGCCAAAAAATAAATTTGACGTTCGCTGGGCTAATTTCTTTTTGTGGGCAGGAGTGTTAATAATTGCGGCCATTCTTGGTGGCGTCACAAAATCACTACCAATTAGGCTATTCGAAAATTTCTATCGCAACGGGAGTTTGATATTTGGCGGAGGTCAAGTGTTGACCCCACTTTTATATACTGAATTTGTAGAATATGCACCTAAACACTATTTGTCGTCCCAAGAATTTTTATCAGGGTTTGCATTGGTGCAAGCGTTGCCTGGGCCCGTATTTTCTTTTAGCGCCTACATTGGATCTTTGTCGATGCGGGAAGTAGGTATCGGTGGACAAATTTTGGGCGGATTTATGGCTGCTGCCGGAATTTTTTTGCCAGGTACGTTTCTTACATTTTTTGTAATCAGAATTTGGGACAGTCTAAAGAGCTATCGCCCTATCCGCGCTTCGCTGGAAGGAATTAACGCTGCTAGCGCGGGATTGATTGCAGCAGCAGCGTTGATACTTTTTCAACCGTTAGAGAATTCTTTCATCAACTATTTCATTACAATTTCCACCTTCCTCTTGATGACATTCACAAAAACACCGTCTTGGGCTTTGATAATAGTGGGTATTGCCTTAGGATTTGCGTTATAACTATTTACGACTTCCGTAAAATAGCGTGAAGAAAATTGTGGGAAAAACCGCGTTATTAGGAGCGGCAGGCATCAATACAATTTTATTAAAATAGGCGTCTACTAAAAAGCCAACTTCAAAACCCGTGACTTGACTTTTAATCGTCCCCAGTTCAAAGTTGAGCGCAAACTTGGCATTGCCGCCCAATTGTATTTTTGAATCGCCAATACCTTGCAGGAGCGCGCCCGTGCCTAGGATATTACTGAATTGGTGCCTTGGATTATTAGGATCATACTGCTCCGTCACGGAAAGGAATCGGCTATTATCTACAGATCTTTCAATATAGTAAGGAGCTAAAATGCCAAACGAAGGACCAGCTGCGAATACTGCTTTTATTTCAACGCCTTGTTGTGGCGCTTTTTTAAAAAAAATGAAATCTCGACCATATTGTAGTCGAAGTGCATACAGATAATTCGTTTTTCCATAAATAAAATAATTGCCCGTTCTTGAGGAGGGGTATCTTATTTCTTCGGGATTTTTGACGTTCATAATTTCAAGACCATAGGTCTCTAAAATATTTCTGTTGGAAAGTTTTCTTGCTTTTTTGAAAGTAAAGCCGCCAATTAAACCACCAGAAGAATTTTTGTTGATTCCCCAGGTAAATTCAGAGTCATAATCATAGCTATCTTGAGTTTGAGCAAAACTGCCGAAGCCCACAAATAAAAAAAACGCTGTTACAATCTTTTTTGAAACCAACATGGTTACTAAAACTTTGGATAAATTTAAACCAAAATCAAATACCAAAACGCAAAATTTAAATCTTTAGTTTAACCCCAATGGCAACAATATCATCCGAATACCTTGGCTCATTGCGCACGCAGGCAGTTCACACACGATCAGGAAATACAATTTTAACAGATGCCCCAACCGATAATAATGGCAAAGGGGAAGCCTTCAGTCCTACTGATCTGCTTTGTTCCGCTTTATGCAGTTGCATGATGACCATTATGGGGATAATGGCAGAAAGAGAAAAAATTGACCTGAAAGGATTGAAAGCGGAGGTTGTAAAAGTGATGGTTGAAAACCCAAGAAAAGTGAAGGAAGTTCAGATTGCATTTACCCATTCGGGCTTGAATGCTACCAGCGACCAAAAGGAAAAACTTAAACGAGCAGCGTTAACTTGCCCTGTTGCCCTTAGTTTATCAGATTCTTTAACTCAAACGGTAACTTTTGATTTCTGAAATGCTAACAAACAATTTTTCATAGAAGCGTAATCAATTTCGAGGTGAGACCTATCAAAAACACATTTTCCGTTTTCAATAATAAGTATTTGGGGCGATTGGTGTTCAACTTCAAATTTTTGGGCAATCAAATTAGAAATTTCTCGAAACGAAATTAAATCGAGGTAATAAGGTTTCACCGCTCCCAGCTCCTCTAGCTTCCAATTGCGTTCTATCCTGCCTAACGAAGTGCTGCTAATAGAACATCTGGTGCTATGTTTGAAAATCAGAACAGGCTGCCCTTTTGACTCTTCTACTAGTTGATCTAGCTGGTCTTTATTGGTAAGTTCGTTCCACGTCATTTTTTCAACTCGTTATAGTCATATAAAGGCTTCCACAAGTCCTTCTCTTTTCTATCGTATCTCAGCGGGTGTTCCTTTGCTTTTGCAGCAGCAGGCTGGATTTCGTTTTTCTTAAACATCTTTGCCCAAGCCAACTTGATAGTAGTTAGAAAAGTTCGTTCATCTTTCGTATTATTTTCTTTTAAGTGGGCGAAACGAGCATCTGGATGAGTGTTTTTATGCGAAGCTTTCCTCATTTTCAAATTCCCTTGGAAGTCCGCCATTTTTGCATATGATTTTGGCTGGGATAACACTTTTAGCGCTAGTGCTGCACTTTTTGGATTATGGACGTATTCACGTTTCATTTTTGTTTTGCCAACAAATAGGCTAGCTCTAACGGTATTCTTCCCCGGCCCAAGCCCAAGGAGTGCATTTTCAACTCCTCTTGGTTTACGTTGATAGTTGCCTTGCTTCATTTTGGATTTTATGCCGGCTACCGCTAATGCGCTAGGCAACGGCCTTACCTTTTTTATAGAAGCAATGTTGGCTTTAGGATGCTGGATATACTCGCGCTGCTTTATTTTTCCGGAAGTAGCAACACTCATTCTAGGATTTCTTGCGTAGATACTTGCAATGGGCTTCTCAAAGTTGTTCCATAATCTGCCACTTATGCTTTGCCCTCCAATTTTTGGTTTAGTTGCTTTGACATTCCCTGCAAAATCATACCCTTGGTAGGCGTGATTACGCTTTCTAGTGATAGGTTCTTCCGAATTATTCCATAAACGGCCGCTTATGCTTTGACCTCCGACTTTAGGTTTTTCTGTTTTTGTAATGCCCGAAAAATCATAGCCTTGGTATGCGTGTGGTCGTTGGCGGGAAATGGATTTTCCATAATTGTTCCAGCTCCTTCCACTAATGCTTTCTCCACCTTTTTCTCGTTTTATTGCTTTTATGTTTCCGCTAAAATTTGCACCTGGAGTTCCGGGGCCTGGTTTTTCGTACACTCCTTTTATAAAACCGGAATAACTGTGCGACCAATCGCGGCCAATTGCAAAACGATCGGTTATTGGGAAATTCTTATTGTTCCAGGTCTTTCCACTGATGCTCCCTCCACCTTTGAGCGGCCTGCGTGATTTAGTCCAGCCACTAAAATTACTTCCTATCCCAACTTTACTATTCGGAGGAAGTGGCCTACCTGCACCTCGGCTGCCGCTAATTGACCTTGTGCCATGGGCGAGGCGAATATTCTTTTTGTAGTTAGTTGCTGTTTTTACTTCTGGATTAAAACCTACCTTTTCAATATCCCTAAACTTTTTAAATCTAATTTTTTGTCCACTGATATCGCCCAGCCAAGCATTATCTCTTTTGTTTCCGGATGGAATTCCACCATCTCCGAGATAAGGTTTATTTTTGGTATTTCTCTTGTTGAACAGATTGTCTTGAAGTGTAATAGGTGGCAAGCTGCTTTTGTAATTCCTACGCCTTATTGAAAAGCCGGCTAGATCTGTTAAAAAAGGTTTTTCCCCTTTTTTAAATTTACCCCAATACACATTCTTTCTTCCTCTCGTAACAAAGGAGGGGGGAATAGAATAAGCATTTCCAAAAGGCCCTTGTGGCTTCTGGAATCTTTCTGATGCCCGCGGGATTATTTGTATGGGTAGCTCCCCTGACGCTGTTTTAAGCTTTGCTTTTGATTCTCTGTATGGGTAGCCCAGTGGTTGTTGAGAGAACGTGTTTTTGCGCGCGCCAGATTCACTAAATGCCTGATAATCTCCAGATTCTTTTCTTTTTTTCCGTGTGCGTGAAAGTGGGAATCTGGATAATGGAAGAACATTTTTTATGGTTCCAGATTCGCTAAAAGCCTGGTACTTTCCCGATTCTTTGTTTTTACTACGAGTAACTCCAGACGAAAAACCATCCTCTAGTGGAGACAAATATTGCGTTGATACTTTGCTTGGATATCGTTTAACGATCGGGTTACCTTGCGCATCGCCTTTCCATGGCCTTTCTCCTTTTTTGGATTTTTTGGCCAGGTATTTTTTATATTCGGTAGGCTGTGGGTAAACAATTACTTTTTTGCCTGAATTCTTTAATGCCTCTTTTTTCGTTCTCAATTTTTCACCTCGAATATCTCCTTTCCAAGCCTTACTTCGCCCTTCGTTTGGAGTGTAACTAAAAATCGGCCCGATGGGCTTGGCTGGTCGATCGGTATTCTTAAAATTTCGCCCTTGATAAATGTTGTTATTGGCCCTATAGGAAGACGATCCCCCTGGTATTCGCTTGGAAGCTTTTTGATTCGCTCTGCGGGTTTTCTTTTGAACTTTTAATCGAGCTTTGGATTCTTTAATCTGTTCTTGGTTAGAAACAGGGCGATCTCCTTTGGTGTTTTGAGCAAAAGCATGAAATGAAAGTAAGAAAGCAACTAACAATAGAGGGAAAAATCTCCATCTAAGAATAACGACAACTGCATTATTGTTTGTTTGATTGGTCAAAACGCTACTTTAATCAAGCTAAGGTAGTATAAATAGTTGAAGGCTTAAAACACTTAATTTTTCGATTTACTATCAATACCTTAACAATTCTTCTATCCTTTCTTTTAATCTTTCTTTTGGCAGGAAATTTTTTTCAAGTGTAGGGGCAAACGGAATGGCAGTATCCAAGCTGGCCACCCGCATGACGGGAGCGTCTAAATATTGAAAGCAGTGTTCGCTTATCCACGCTGCAATTTCAGCCCCAATACCTCCGGTTAGTGTGTCTTCATGGAGAATAAGAACTCGATTTGTCTTTTGAACTGTAGCCTCGACTGCCTTTTTATCCCAAGGTAAAAGCGTTCTTAGATCAAGTACATCGGCACTTACTTCTGGCATGGTGTCTAGAATTTCTTTTGCCCAGTGCACTCCCATGCCGTAGGTGATGATCGAAAAGCTATTGCCTTCTCTTGTTAAATTTGCTTTTCCGATTTCGATGGTATAATAATCTTCCGGAATGCTATCCTTAACGGATCGATAAAGCACTTTATGTTCAAAATATAGGTAAGGATTTGGATCCTCCAACGCGGCATTCAATAGTCCCTTGGCGTCATATGAGTTAGATGGATATACGATTTTTAATCCGGGCGTGTGAAAGAACCAAGCTTCGTTGCTCTGGCTATGGAAGGGGCCTGCGGCAGTGCCGGCACCAGTTGGCATGCGCACCACCACATCGGCACATTGCCCCCAACGCCAATGTGTTTTCGCTAAGTTGTTAATAATTTGATTGAAGCCTTCGGTTACAAAATCAGCAAACTGCATTTCTACCATGGCTTTCATGCCTTTAATGGAAAGGCCTAAGCCTGCGCCAACAATTGCAGACTCACAAATAGGTGTGTTGCGAACTCTGTCTTTTCCAAATTTTTCAACGAAGCCATCCGTGATTTTGAACACTCCACCATACTCAGCAATGTCTTGTCCCATCAATACGAGATTGGGAAAACGCTCCATACTTTGACGGAGGCCATCACTGATGGCATCAATAAATCGCTTTTCTGTTTTTGTTTCAGAGTAAGGCTCAACCACTGTTTGAATGAAGGGGGCATACACGTCTTGCAGTTCTTCTTCCGTGTCTGCCACTGGATGTGTCTCCTGAAACGCCTCCGCTAAACCATCTTCAATTTCTTTTTTAATTCTTTCTCTCGTGTCGGCCACAAAGGCCTCATCAATTACCGTTTCCTGCAACAAATAATTTTCATAATTATCGATGGGGTCTTTCTTTGCCCATTCTTCCATTAACTCTTTAGGAACGTACTTTGTGCCCGAGGCTTCTTCATGGCCGCGCATCCGGAAGGTAAGACACTCAAGCAAAACCGGGCGCGGATTTTTACGAATGCTTTCAGCAATCGATTTCACCGCATCGTAAACTTCCAAAATATTATTGCCATCTACTTGAACACCTTCAATACCATATCCAATGGCTTTCTCAACAAAATAGTTGCACCGAAACTGCTCGTTGCTGGGCGTGGAAAGGCCGTAGCCATTATTTTCAATCACAAAAATTACGGGCAGATCCCACACGGCCGCCACATTGATGGCTTCATGAAAATCACCTTCGCTCGTTCCTCCATCGCCATTAAAAACTGCTGTTACCTTTTTTTCTTGTTTAATTTTGGAGGCTAAAGCAATGCCATCGGCCACTGCGTTTTGAGGCCCCAAATGCGAAATCATTCCAACAATGTGGTGCTCATTGGTTCCGAAATGGAAAGAACGATCGCGGCCTTTTGTATATCCTTTAGGTGTGCCTTGCCACTGAGCAAAAAGTCGCGCAAAGGGAAGTTTGCGGCCAGTAAAGATTCCCAGATTACGGTGCATGGGCAGAATATAATCGTCCGAATCCAGCGCTTGGGCTATGCCTACAGATATTGCCTCTTGACCAATGCCGCTAAACCACTTACTGATCTTGTTTTGCCTCAACAAAATGAGCATCTTCTCCTCGATCAAGCGGGGCTTGAGCAATTCTTCGTAAAGATGTTTTAGTACCTTATCGGAATATTTTTTGCGTACGAATTTCATGTTTTAAAAATTGTTTTTTAGTTGCCACATTGCCTGCCCCGCTGCAAGCGGGGGAATCGCTGAGATTATCATGCTGTTGGGTTTGGAGCGTCTTAATGGCGATTTCATGTGCTAATTAATGGTGTTTTATCATACAGTGAGTGCAACGTTTGTTGATGGCAATTTCATGTACTTGGGTCATGACTTTAGAATCACAGCTAAAATAAGGATTTGAAACGCAAGATAAGAATAGAAAAATCAAATATAGTCGTGTTTTAATTGCGTATATATTTTCTAATTTTGTACGTATGGAAACAAAGTTAACGCTTCGCATTAAAACAAAAACTATTGAGCGTGGGAAAGGCTTCGCCAAGAAGCGCAATACGAGCCTTTCCAAAATTGTAGAAAATTATTTAGATAAAATTACTCAAGGCAATGACGATGAAATTACCCCTTTAGTAAAAAGTATTTCTGGTATTTTACAAGGAGAGTCAGCGGATCATAAAAAGGGTTATGCCGATTATCTTGAAAGGAAATACAAATAATGGAACGAGCCTTTGTCGATACCGATATTTTACTGGATTTATTGGATAGGCGTGAGCCATTTTACAAAAGTGCCGCTCAACTATTTTCCAAGGCCGACCGCAAGGAAATAACTATTTTAATTTCCGCCCTTAGTTTTACCAACGCCCATTATGTTTTGAGAAAAAAGTATTCCAACACGGAATCTAGAAAAGCATTAACCAGAATAAAAGCGTTGATCCAAATTGCGAATGTGGGTGAAAAAGCTGTCGAATTGGCACTAGCTTCCAATTTTACAGACTTTGAAGATGGCGTTCAAAATTATGCGGCAATAGAAAATAAAGCATCCGTGATTATTACACGAAATCTAAAGGATTATAGACGGTCGCCACTACCGGTAATGACGGCCGAAGGATTTTTAAAATCTCTAATCTCCTAGACTTTCTGGGTTGCCATCTCCATATCGGGCTTGCTCTCATCCGTAAGGGCAACTTTTCCGCGTTCGTTCCGCATGGTGCGACTGAAGAGGGAAATTTTATTATCGAACAAAAAGCGCAACCAAAGTTTTGTCCATGAATTATGCGAGTGGAGCGTGTCATAGAAAGCAGGTGCCTTCGCTTTTAACTGAGGCAGCCTGTTCCACGGAATGGACGGAAAATCATGGTGTTCATTGTGAAAGCCAACATTGAACGCGACTGCATTAAGAGGGCCATAATAACTATACGTTTCTTGATTTTCATCGATGGTCAGAAAATGTTCTTGAATCCATCTCGCGCCAAGCGGATGTAATCCCACAGAAAAGAAAAAACTAGCTAGCATAAAGATGAGTGCCTTAGGGCCAAAGAACACCCAAATAGCCACATTGAAACTTAATTGAATAACCCAATTGGTGATTGTCCAACCATCAACGGGTTTTATTTCACTCAACCGAAATGTGCGAATAACCTGAAAAACAGGAAATATCAACAACCAGAATGCTTTGCCCAGTGTTGAATTACGGATCAATTTAGCTTCCCAATAATCGGGCAAATCGGCATCTAGTTCGTGCACGCCTTGAAAAGAATGATGTTTGATATGGTAGCGTTCGAAGGAAATAGCCGAAGGAAACACGTGGGGCAGGTTAGATGCAATAGCGGCCAACCTGTTGAGTGTTTTGTTTTTGAATAACAAATGATGCGAACACTCGTGGATCATTACAAACAAAGAATGATTGAAAAATGCACCTACGCCATAGGCCACCAAAAGAACCAGCCACAAGGCAGAATCTTTCACCAAATAAGAGATTCCGATCATTCCGCCTACCAAACCAATAATGGCGAAAATGGTAAGTGGGTTTCTGCCCATGAGCTTCTTTACTTCGGGATATTGCTTAAGAATTTGAAGCGTGCGGACGCGGTGAGGCTCTGGTTCGGCAGAAAAATGAAAATTGGATGTTGACATAGGGCGCAAATATAAACCCTACAACAACAAAAGCACAAATGAGTTTTTTTGTTGGTTGATGATTTTTATCAGATCGTTTATTTGAGCGTTTCCGCGATGCCTGCCCTATAACTGGTAGCTGTCAGATTAAATACCTTTTCGAATTTAGAGCTATCGAAAAAATAGTCGTTCTCATATTGGTACATCATTTCGCCAAACTCTTTGAGGACAGGCACAAATAAGCCAATCACCTTTACCATTCCCTTCGATAATGGTTGGATTTTATAAGGTCGATTCGCCAATTCGCAGGCAATTTTCACATACGCTTCTCCAGTAATTTTTTGGTTGCTAGTTAGCGCATGCCAGGTTTGGTTAAACGCTGAAGGCGTGTTACCAAGTAAAGCAACGCATTTTCCTGCATCAGGGGTATACGTAAAACTGTGAACCGCTTTAGCGTTCCCAAACCATTGAGACGTTTTCTTCGCTTTTAATTTCTCGGTAACCAGGGTATGAGGTAAGCTCAAGAGCACGTTTGGGCCATAAAAATCGGCAGCGCGTACAATCATTCCGTTCAGGTTCTTGGCCTCTATTTCATCCAAAAGCATCGTGTCAACTTTTGCCCGAACTTCGCCCTTTTTACTTATCGGGTTAAAAGGCGTTTCTTCCGTCATCGGGCCTTTCACAAAACCATAAGGGTATACGTTGTCGAAAAATACCAACTTGGCATTGTGCTTCTTGCAAGCATTAATAACGTTACGCATCAGTATAGGCCAATCGCGCTGCCACACTTTTATGTCATATTTCAAGCCTGCCATAAAGTAAACAACTTCACTTCCGGCTACCGCTTTTTCTGTTTGTTCATAACTTAAGAAATCGGCTGAAACCAATTCATCGGTCGCATTTACCTTTTTTGGATTGCGACTTACCTGCCTTATTTGCGTGGTATAATCGGGTAAATATTTTGAAAGCTGGGTAGCAATGGCTCCATTGGCTCCTAATATGGTTTGCATAGACTGATTTTTTTGATAGTCGAATTTGCTCCCAAAAATAGTCTAAGTTCCAGAACCGAATTCAGGAATCAATTCATAAAGTTCTCCTTCAACTAAAAAAGAATATTTTTTCGGCAACATGCCTTCTCTTTAAAAACAAGAGAGGTCAATATCCACTTCTCTTTCTTATTTTTGACCCTTCTATGATTCCTTATAAACAGTTTGCCTTAGAGAATGGCTTGCGTGTGTTGGTGCATGAAGACCCAACCGTGCAGATTGCAGTCATGAATATTTTGTATGACGTTGGTTCGCGCGATGAACTTCCTACTAAAACAGGTTTTGCGCATCTTTTTGAGCATTTAATGTTTGGCGGCTCTGCCAACATTCCTAGTTACGATGAGCCACTTCAAATGGTGGGTGGCGAAAACAACGCATTCACAAGTACCGACATTACCAACTACTACATCACCCTGCCTGCTGCCAACTTAGAAACAGCTTTTTGGTTGGAGAGCGATCGCATGTTGAGCTTGTCTTTCGATCACCATGTGCTAGAAGTGCAGCGCAAAGTGGTGATAGAAGAATTCAAACAACGCTACCTAAATCAACCTTACGGGGATGTTTGGCTCAAGCTAAGACCACTGGCCTACAAAACTCATCCCTACTTGTGGGCGACTATTGGCAAGGAAATTAGCCATATCGAAAACGCTACCATGGATGATGTAAAAGAGTTTTTCTTTACCCATTACATTCCCAGCAATGCCATTATGGTGGTAGCAGGCAAGGTAACTTTCGATCAAGTAAAGGAGTTTTCGGAAAAGTGGTTTGGCCCCATTCCCGCTGGAAAAAAAAGGGTAAGAAATTTGCCTGATGAGCCGAAGCAAGTTGAAAAGCGTATGCTGACCGTAGAGGCCAATGTACCCGCCAATGCGTTATACAAGACGTATCATATGCCCGGTCGATTTCACTACGACTATTATGCCTCAGATCTGATGAGCGATGTGTTAAGCAGGGGGCATTCGAGCAGGCTATATCAAACACTCGTGAAAGAAAAGGAGATTTTTACTTCCATATCTTCTTTTGTGATGGGCACCATTGATCCGGGGATGCTGGTCATCAATGGACGAGTAAAGGAAGGCGTAACGCTCGGACAGGCTGAGGACGAACTTGAACTTGTTTTGACAAAGTTTAAAAGGGACGGTGTCCAAAATAGCGAACTTGAAAAGGTAAAGAATCAGGCCCTTGCCACAATGGAGTTTGATAAAGTGGAAGTACTAAACCGAGCCATGAACTTGGCGTTTGCTTCTCTTTCTGGTGACCCTGACTTAGTGAATAAGGAACCCGACAGAATAAAATCGGTGACAAACGAAGATATTAATAGAATGGCAACTGAAATTTTAACCGAGACGAATTCAAGTGCGATGTATTACAAAGCAAGCGGAAAGTAAAAACTCTAAAAACCCTCAGCTATTTCAATGATGACAAAAGTACGAGTTGGATTGGGTTTTGACGTTCACCAGCTGGAAAGCGATCGTCCGTTGTGGTTGGGGGGCATTAACATTCCGGCCGACAAAGGGGCAGTTGGTCATTCCGATGCGGATGTGCTCATTCATGCTATCTGCGATGCACTACTCGGTGCCGCCAATCTCCGCGACATTGGGTTTCACTATTCCAATAAAGATGATCGTTGGAAGGGTATGGACAGCAAATTCTTTTTGAAAGATGTCACCCGAATGCTAACAGATAAAGGCTGGACTATCGGCAACGTGGATTGTACGCTCACATTGGAACTACCAAAAATCAATCCTCACATACCTGCCATGAAGCAAGTGCTTGCTCCATTAATGAATATAAGCGAAGACGATGTATCCATAAAAGCCACCACCAACGAAACAATTGGATATGTCGGAAGGAGGGAAGGCATCAACGCCTATGCTGTTGTGTTAATAACAAAGGAATAATGGCATTGCAACTCATCACCACGGGCGATGGTTCTCACTCATTATTGAATACCGATTTAAACGAAACCTATCATTCCACTCATGGTGCTGTGCAAGAGTCGCAACATGTGTTTATCAAAAACGGATTGAATTTCTTCATTGAACAGAATACAGCAAATGAGGTAAACATTTTGGAAGTAGGTTTTGGTACTGGCCTTAATGCATTCCTTACGATCAGGCAAATTCAAGATTCAAAAATCAAAGTTCACTATACCTCACTAGAGGCTTTCCCAATCTCAATTGAAATAGTTGATCAACTCAGCTATTCTAATGATGTAGTGTTTCTACATTCAAAACAATTGTTCATGTCTCTGCACGATTCAGTTTGGAATGAACCTGTTTCAATCCTGCCGAACTTTACACTGGAAAAAAGAAAAATAACACTACAGGAGATCAGCTTCCACCCAAGTGAATTTGATTTAGTTTATTTTGATGCCTTCGCACCCAACAAACAGCCGGAAATGTGGGAAGTAGGTGTTTTAGAAAAAGTAGTGCAAGCGATGAAACCAAAAGGCGTGTTTGTTACCTATTGCGCCAAAGGGCAGCTTAAACGTGACCTTAAATCATTCGGAACGAAAATCGAAACGTTATCTGGGCCACCCGGCAAGCGCGAGATGGTAAGAGCACTAAAAATGAATTTATGCCATTTGATCAAAAACTTGTTAGTTGTAGATTTGGCATGACTGATGAAAGTTACCCTTGATGGCGGAAGGGTTTTTTTTGAAAATGTATGGATAACTTTCTTTTATCATTTAAAAACGTAAGTGTAAGTCTAAATCGGAAGGTGATTTTAAATCACATAACTTTTGAAATAAGAGAATTTCAAGTTGTTGGTCTTGTCGGCCCAAACGGTGCCGGCAAGACTACCTTACTTAATACCATTCTTGGATCTATTAGAAATTTCAACGGAGATATTACGATAAGAAGAGATATTGAACTTGGAATATCGGTGTCAAGACAAGGTTTTTTTAATGACATGACCGTTTGGCGAAATATTGAATTGTACAAAAAAATAGCTGGGTTTGATAAAACTTTACTGGATCAATATATAGATGCCATGAGAATCAATTTTTTAGATAAGAGATTCGGTCAACTTTCGGCAGGGATGAAACAAAAGGTGTCACTTTGCCTGGCGTTTATGAAGAATTTTAAACTAATACTACTTGATGAGCCGACAAACCACCTAGATGTTGATGCCCTTATCTCTTTGAGAAATTTGATACAAAATAGGAAGGATAGTGGTTCTAGCATCATCATTGCAAGCCCAATTCTGACTGACTTGGAGCGGGTTTGTGATCGAGCAATATTCTTAAAAAATGGGCGTATTGTTCTAAATGAAAATGTAAGTGAACTCATCCAAAAATACTCATCATTGGAGTTAGCGTATTTAAGAAATTAGGTTACTATGAAACTTGTAAAGTTTGAGTTAATCAAATTAAAAAGAAGGGTCGTATTGGTTATCGTTGTTTTAACGCTTATTGTTTTTCCGATCTTGCTAAAAACCTTTAGCCATCTTGACTACTTGGAAGGTAAAACCCCCGAGGGTTCATTTGTAGAACAGAACCAATTGTATATAATTCAATATGCAACTTTATATTTATTTATTCCAGTATGGATTATCATTATTATTGGATCTGAATTCAAAAACGGATTTGCTCAACGAATATTATTTTATAAATCGAGGTCGTTCTACTTTAAATCGAAAATTGCTTGGTGTGTTATTGTAACCTCAGTTTATTCCTTGCTATGCGTACTCACACTTTGGTTATGTTTATCAACGGTAAAATACCAATTTGCCTATACAAATTTTACCTTCTATTCTCTGTTTGGTATTCAATGTTTCATTACATTTTTATTGCATACGCTAGTACTTATGTGTTTGGTACTTATTATAAGAGATATCGTAATCTCGCTGGTGATTTATTATCTCTGGCAGCTAGTTGAGAGTATAGTAGTTATGTTATTTGATCGACTATATCATATAAAACTCTATCTATTACCTTTTCAATTGCACACAGTTTTTTATTTAAAAATGGATGGCAGAAAACAGACTTTAACTAGCATTTTTCAGTATTCTCAAGAAAACATTTTTTCATTTTTAATGGTAATGCTGTTGGTAGCCTTGACCTTTTTTCATTTCAACAGGATTAATCTGAAGCCTCTTTCTGATTAAGCTTAACCTGGGAGGGTTCTCACAATATCTTTTTGGTGAGTCTACAGTTTTCATAAAAACAGCTGGCAAAATGGTGTTTACAACACAAATATTAATTGAAATATGCCCGTTTTGCCAGTCGTGGATAGATTGCTTTGATTATCGGTCAGATTTTTATCCTCCAATTTGGCATACTCCTAAAAAGATTTCAATTTTAGTTTAATTTTTATCCGAGATTAAGCATGTCAACCATCTCCACTTTTGACGAATACAAAGAACAATACCAACAGAGCATTGAAAATCCAGAGAAATTTTGGGCGCAAATTGCTGATACTTTCGTGTGGAAAAAGAAATATGATTCGGTTTTAAAATGGGATTTCAACAAACCCGAAGTAACTTGGTTTGAGGGCGGAAAGCTGAACATAGTTGAAAATTGCATTGACCGTCATCTGGCCGATAAAGCAAATCAAACGGCCATTATTTGGGAATCTAATTTTACCGATGAGCCATCACGCCACATTAGCTATCAAGAGTTATTTGAATCGGTAAACCAAGTAGCCAACATGCTTCGTCAACAAGGTGTAAAGAAGGGCGACCGTGTCTGCATTTACTTGCCAATGGTTCCGGAACAGGCGTTTGCAGTATTGGCTTGCGCCCGTATTGGAGCTGTCCATTCCGTGGTGTTTGCTGGTTTTTCTTCTGGATCTTTGGCAGACCGTATTAACGATTCGGGTTGTAAACTAATCTTAACTTCCGATGGCGCGTATCGTGGTGACAAAACGCTTGACCTAAAGAGTATTGTTGACGAGGCGTTAGTCAATTGTCCCACAATCGAAAAAGCGGTTGTTTATCAGCGCACCAAGGGCAAGGTATCGATGCTGCCCAATCGCGATTTTTGGTGGCATAATGTAGTTAGCAACCAACCTAAAGTTTGTGACGCTGAAGAGATGGATGCGGAAGATATGTTATTTATTCTTTATACCTCTGGGTCCACAGGCAAGCCAAAAGGGATGGTTCACACATGTGGTGGTTATATGGTGTATACAAACTATACTTTTAAAACGGTATTTCAGTACAAAACAAATCAGCTGTTTTGGTGCACGGCTGATATTGGCTGGATCACAGGTCATTCTTATATTCTTTACGGACCGTTGAGTGCCGGTGCCACTACGGTGCTGTTTGAAGGAGTGCCTTCATGGCCAGATATGGGACGTTTCTGGCACGTGATTGAAAAACATAAAGTGAATATTTTTTACACCGCGCCTACGGCAATACGCTCGTTGGAGCAAGCTCCGTTGAGCTTTGTTACGAACTACGATCTTTCTTCACTTCAGGTGTTAGGTTCAGTAGGAGAGCCAATTAACGCAGAAGCGTGGCATTGGTATGACGAGAATATCGGGAAGAAAAATTGCCCGATCGTAGATACGTGGTGGCAAACTGAAACGGGGGGTATAATGATTTCACCGATTGCGGGCATCACCCCATTGAAACCCGCCTTTGCCACGCTACCCATGCCTGGCATTCAACCAGCGGTAATGAGTGAGAAAGGGGAAGAAATCAGCGAAAATAATGTGGAAGGGAGATTGACGATTAAATTTCCTTGGCCGTCCATGGCGCGCACCATTTATGGCGATCACCAACGCTTTCGCGACACTTACTTTTCGACCTTCGCTGGAAAATATTTTACGGGAGACGGTTGCAAGCGCGATGAGGAGGGTTACTATCGAATAACGGGCCGGGTAGATGATATCATTATTGTTTCAGGTCATAACCTAGGCACTGCCGAAATAGAAAGTGCAATCGATGAGCACTCGTCCGTTTGTGAGACGGCCGTGGTTGGCTTTCCGCACAATATAAAAGGACAGGGCGTATATGCTTTCGTGATTTGCTACGAAAAACCTCACGAAGAGGAAACGCTTAGAAAGGAAATAAAGGAGCTGGTTTCTAAGATTATCGGCCCGATTGCAAAACCGGATAAAATTCAGTTTGTAAGTGGTTTGCCTAAAACTCGGTCGGGAAAAATAATGAGGCGAATTTTGCGCAAAGTGGCAGAAGGCGAGATTTCAAATATAGGCGATACCACAACCCTTTTAGATCCAAATGTGGTAGAGGAAATAAAGGCTGGAACACTGTAAAATTAAGAGTAAATTTTCAAAGAAGTAGAACGTAACATAACTTTCATATTGTGTAGTAGGTTACTTTCCAATATTATTTTGATATTTAACATTTTTAAAGAAACTCTATGAAAAGCTTAAGTTATTCTTTATTATTTGGTCTTTTGTTGTTTTCCTGCATTGACGATAAAGATTACAGTCTTTCATCAGTAGATGTTAAGCCAATGATCTCGATTCCTTTGACAAATGGAAGTGTTTCAATAAAAGATTTTTTAAATGATAAAGATTCTTCCTACTTCAAAGCAGATAAAGACGGGTTACTTTCTTTGGTGTATTCCGAGAACCTTTCGTCCCAAGATATAAGGGGCCTTTTTTCTATTCCCGATGTACGGATAGATAATACGATTAAGCTTTCAGGAATCACGCTTCCGCAAGTCCCTAAAGATATTCGATTAGATAGCATTACCACGCAAGTTGATTTACAGCTCTCTCCAGAACAGTTAAGTGAAATAAGTTTTAGCGCAGGCCAGCTATCGTTTACAACATCACTTATTCCTAGTTCAAATCTTAATTACGAGCTTATTGCTTCCCTACCCGATTTTGTTTCAAAGACAACAAATCAACCATTAACAATTCAAGGCAAGGGCCCGGTTAGCATTCAATTGAGTAATTATATTGTGAAGTTGAACAAGAATAAATTTACGCTCAAAATCGTATTCGTATTAAAAAAGACAACATCAGCAGTTACAATAGGAGCAAACGCAAATGCATCCTATCAAGTATCGTTTTTAGGAATGAACTTCAGTTACATTAAAGGTTTTTTCGGAGACCAAGCAACAGATATTCCCGCCAGTACGCTAGATATTGGTGCTTTTGGTAACTCACTAAATAAGGCTTCCATTTCCTTCTCACAGCCTCAAATTAACTTCGTAGTCACGAGCGACTATGGTGTTCCCGTCACGGTGAATTATAAAGTATTAGAGGCGCGAAAAACTGGAGCCGTTCCCGTGGCTATTTCATTGAACCCTATTAATCCAGTTTTGCTAAATTCGCCAACAACATTAGGCACCTCTGCCATTACATCTATTGCTGTTACAAATACAAATCAAGTAATCAACTACGCGCCCACGCAATTTTATTATCAAGCTTCGGTCAATATTAATAAAGGTTTGAGTGCGGGGAATAATTTTCTCGCGGATACAAGTAAACTAAGAGTTAGACTAAATGTGAATATTCCCTTGCAAGCCAAGGCTTCGCGAATAACCCTTGCGGATACCGTGTCGGTCGATTTATCAGATGTTAATCAATCACAAATTGAAGAAGCTACCTTGAAAGTGAAAATCACAAATCAGATACCATTGGATGGAACTATTCAATTCTACTTAGCGGATAAGAACTATGTAATACTAGATCAATTACTAACCTCCGACCAAACGTCTTTAATAAAGGGAAGTAGTGTGGACGCGACAGGAGATTTAAAAACGGCCGGACTTTCAGATCAATCCCTCGCGTTGGACAAAACAAAATTGAATAAGTTGTTTAGTGCAAAATACATTATTTTGTCAGCGATTATGAGTACGTCAAAAGATGCAACCGGCAATTTTGTGGATGTAAAATTTAAAACTCAGTATAAGATGACTGTTGAGACTGGAATTTCGGCTAAGCTTAATTTAAATGTAAAAATATGAGCAAGTTTATCCGAATATTCACGTTGGTTGCGCTTGGATGGTCTTCGACTCCTACACTGGCGCAAATAGAAGGCACACTGTATAGTATGAATAGCTTGCCTCAAGTGGTAGTTAGCAATCCAGCCTTTGTTCCAAAGTATAAGTTTACTCTTGGTCTACCTGGCATTTCATCTTTTGCTGTGGGTTACGCAAATAATGGGTTTTCATACAATGATTTAATCACGAAAGAGAATGGCGAAACAAAGGCAAATCTATCAAAACTAAGCAGCGCTCTTGCAGATAAGAATTACATTACCCCAAGTGCTCAAGTGGACCTGTTCAGGATGGGCTTGAAAATAAGAAAACTCTATGTAACCGTTAGTGCGACTGGAAAAGTATACTCAAGGTTGATGTTGCCCAAAGATTTTACCTCCTTGCTAATAGACGGAAACTCACAGTTTGTAGGTAAGACAGCTAACTTCTCTATCGAAGGAGAAGGACTGGCTTATCTTGAGACTGCGATTGGGGCTTCTTATCAAATTAACAGTAGATTAACAATTGGAGGCAGGTTTAAATATTTGAAAGGAGTAGCAAATGCTACCACCGAATCGTCAAACGCGTCTGTTGCAGTAGCAGAAAATTACCAGATTACCGCTTCCGCGGATGCGAAGTTGAAGACTTCTGGAATTTATGCGGCTACTCAAAGCGGGTTTGATTTTGGCAATTCAGTTAGTAATTATCTAAAAAATAATGGCGCAGCCATTGATATCGGTGCTACTTTTAAGGTTACAGAAAAACTCTCAGTTGCTGCCAGTATTATTGATATTGGCCAAATTTCTTGGACAAACGATCTCTACCAATATTCCCTTGATAAGGCGAGAGCAACTTATACGCTTGAAGGTATTGACGTACAAAAGTTAGTGAAAGGCAACACCGATCTGTTTCCTGGAATATCCGATACGTTACAGAATAGATTTAAATTTGTAGAAACTAAAATTGGGTCATACTCAACCGCCCTGCCGTCCAAGGTTTATTTGAGTGGAAATTATGAGCTGATCAAAAATTTGAGTTTCGGAGCTGTTTTTTATTCCGAAACATTTCGCAATCGAGTCTCCGCTGGCTGGACGGGTTCAGTAAACAAACACTTTGGGCGAATAGCTAGTTTGTCACTGAGTTATACCGTTGCGGAACGATCCGCCAATAATTTCGGTGCAGGGTTATCGTTGAACTTTGCTCCTATCCAGTTATATATTGTTGGCGATAATCTATTGAACGCCCCTATTTCGTTGGCTACGTCACAAAATTTAAATAGCTACATTAATAATACTAAGTATTTTAATGTAAGAACTGGAATCAACTTTGTTTTTGGCCGCGATTCGGGAGTTATACCTAAACCCAAAACACTAAAGGGTGGGCCAAAAGGAAAGAGCGGAAAGAAATTGAAAGACAAAGGTAAAAAGAGAAAGCCTGGTCAGATTGTCAAAACAAAAAGATAATTCCATTAATCGAGTTAATTCGATTGATTTTCTTTGGTAATCGGTGAAGCTTTCTGAACGATCAGAAATAGATCCAATGCAGTTGCCGCCTCGTCAGTAACTGGAAAATCTTCATGACCAATGCTGCGCACTAATTCATCCGCAGAGTCGATCAATTTTTCACGATTTCTTCTATTTAAAAATTCATACGGAATTTGAAGCAACCAAGCGGGCAAAATATACTGGAGGTTAAAAATATCCCATCGCATTATGCGCTGCACAGACTGGCGGTTGCGTTCATGATAGTGCATTACTTTTTCATTTCCCGCAATGCCCTTCATGTCTACACTTGAGAATACCCTTTTTGCCAGGTTGGTAAGCTCTGTTGCAGTATATTCGCGGATATGCCAAGGATTCCTTGAAAGAGACAACGGCCTGTTAGGGGTGGTAAGTAACGCCAAGCCACCTGGCTTAAGCACTCTGTTTATTTCCTTCAAAAAGGTTAAGTCGTCTTTGATGTGTTCAATTACTTGAAAACTAAAAACTCTATCAAACGAGTTATCGGCTACATCCGTAAAGGGAGGAATATTGGCGCTGACGAATTTTCCGCCAGGATACTTTTTTCTGAGTACATCCAACGCACTTTCAATTTTATCAAGTGCCATGTAACTAGTTGCTTTGTTTATGATCAGGTCAATCCCACGCCCTTCGCCACAGCCAACCTCCAAAACATCGCCAAAAACATATGGTTCGGCAGCAACATAGGCTTTTAATAAGCGTTGATGAATGGGATTGTCGGAAGGGATGTTTTCCGAGGTAATTTCTGTGGTATATACTTTGCTCATAAAGAAGTGGAACAAAAATAAAGTAAAATAGTAGATTTAACGGGCGAATTTAATTTTCAACTCACATATGCGAACAAAGCTTACTTTTTCCCTCTTTCTGTTAAGCACCATTTCTTTCGGGCAATCTTTATCAAGTTTAAATCTTAACTATTTATATGACCCCCAACAAGAGGTGCGGCTTTCCATGGAAGTTGTAAAGGAGGCCAATCAACTTTCAATCCTATTTCAGTTGCAAGGCAATACCAACCAAAACACCATTGAGAATTACAAAATTGATTGGCAACAATGGGAGTCGTTCAATTCAAGACAGGGGATCGCGATAGAACAAGCACCAATTGAACTTCCAACGGTACAGAAGGCTACGAAATCAGGGAAATTTGTTTTTCCGTTACCCGAAAAACCCTGGGTTTTAGTAGGCAAAGTAACAAACACAAGCACGTTGAAAAGCTGGAATTTCGTTCAGTCTATGGACTCGAAATATCCAGTTACAGGTTTTATTGAAGATGCCGATGGGTTTTCGCTAAGGCCGTTCATTACAAAATCGAAATCAGTTACACTTTTCGGATCGGGAGATAAACCGCTGCACGTAGATTATCATAAAACAATTTTTGATGCGGCATCCCCTCCTTTTGCTGAAAAGCAAGCTAAGCCCGATCGCTTTATGTTTCCTGATTCCATATTTACTTTAAAAAGTGGGGATAAAGTTAGTTTTAATAAGGAAGGGCTTTATCTGGTGCAGCAAGATACCACCGCATTGGAAGGCTTTGCTTTCAGAGTGGTAAAGGAAGCCTTTCCAAAATTCACCAAAATTGAAGACTTGGCCGCCCCGTTGATTTTTCTTTGTACCAAAGAAGAACATGATCAATTACTGGATTCGAAAGGGGATAAGGCGAAATTTGATAAGGTAATTCTCGACATCACAAAAGACAAAGACCGGGCAAAGAATTTTATGCGTAGTTATTTTAGACGCGTGGAGTTAGCCAATACATATTTTAGTTCTTACAAAGAAGGCTGGAAAACTGACCGAGGCATGATTTATCTTATTTTTGGGTTACCCGATGAAGTGAGCAAAACGGGCTTAAAAGAAATTTGGTATTACCGAAACACGAAAGCACGATTTACATTCGTCAAGTCGGGAAGTGTTTATGACCCCAACTACTATACCTTAATTCGAGATAATAATTTTATGGAGGTTTGGTTCGGCACCATCGACCTTTGGAGAAAAAGCAGGTACTAGTAAGTTTTTGACATTGGCATTTGTCTGCCTACCTTGCCACGATGGACAAGAAAGAAACAATATTTGGCACGCGTGCTGTAATGGAGGCCATAAAATCGGCCCGCCAAATCGAGAAGGTTTACATTCAAGCCGGTCTTAACAATGATTTGATAAAAGAGCTTATCAATACGGCTAAGCAGAATAGCGTTCCTTTTTCTTTTATCCCGATCCAAAAGTTGAATAGCTACACCATGAAAAATCATCAAGGTGTTGTTTGTATTCTTTCCGCGATTGAATATGTGCCGCTTGAGAATATAATTGACAAAGCCTACGCTGAAGGCCGAGCTCCTTTTTTCCTAATTTTAGATCGAGTGACCGATGTTCGCAATTTTGGGGCAATGGCAAGAACGGCCGAATGCGCGGGGCTGGACGCAATTATCATTGAAGAAAAAGGCAATGCGCCAATTACTGCCGATGCCGTAAAGACATCAGCCGGAGCTCTTAACTTTTTGCCGGTTTGTCGTGTAAAAGATTTGGGCAGAACGTTTCAAACACTTAAGGAGAACGGAATTCAAATTGTGGCTTGCACAGAAAAGTCAGAAAAATCGCTCTACAAACTAGACCTAAAAGTACCTACGGCTTTGCTATTGGGGTCGGAAGAGGACGGCATTTCAGAGCCTCTCATCCGCGCAAGCGATGCCGTTGCGAAAATTCCTATGATGGGGAATATCAACTCGTTAAATGTTTCGGTAGCAGCAGGAATCGCTATTTATGAAGTAGTGAGGCAGAAGAATTTGTAGCCGTTTTTTGGGTGACTACAAAAACTCTGCGCCATTTGGCCGATCTTTCAAATCGTTCACAAACCTTCTAAAAAGCTCTTCTTTTTCTTTTTCACAAACAATAACTACGTTGCCAAAAGCGCCAACCAAGTAGCCATTTAGTCCTTGCACTACGGCTAGTTTCCCTGGGTCGCCCGTCACCACACAATTGCGGCTTTCGTAGATTAAAGAGTCAATGCTTATGGCATTGTTATGTTCATCTTTTTGTGAAATTTCATGCAATGAATTCCAAGACCCCAGATCAGACCAGGCAAAACTGCTCAACCAAACGTATACATTCTCTGCTTTTTCCATTATGCCGTAATCAATCGAAACGCTTTTGCATTGAGCATAGGCAGTTTGAAGGGCGGTTTTCTCTTCGGCAGTGTAGAGTTTAGGAACAATTTCTTCAAAAACTTCTGCCATTTCCGGCAGATAATCTGAGAAAGAATTCAATATGGCTTGGACTCCCCAAATAAAAATACCAGCATTCCACACGAAATCACCGCTTTCAACAAATTTTTTGGCAAGTGATAACTCGGGCTTTTCGGTAAATGTTTTTACTTTCTTTAGTGGATTTTTTGATTCTAAATATTGAATGTAGCCATAACCGGTTTCTGGCCGGGTGGGCTTCATACCTAATGTGATGAGTTTATCCTGGGCTTTGGCCTGTTCGGCAGATTTAACAATTGTATTTTGAAAATCTTCTTCGTTCAAAATTAAATGGTCAGACGGAGCCACCACAACCACCGCGTTTTGATTCACCTTCGCAATTTTGGTGCACGCATAGGCAATGCAAGGTGCCGTATTTTTCCGCATGGGTTCAGTCAGAAGCTGATCATTACCTATTTGAGGAATTTGCTCACGCGTGATCTGCTCATGCTCTTCGTTAGTTACAATGAAAATATTTTCTGGTGGGCAAAGCGGCAGAAACCGGTCATAAGTTGATTGCAAAAGCGACTTCCCTGTGCCTAGAACATCTAAAAATTGCTTTGGTTTCGTATTTCTTGAGTAAGGCCAAAAACGAGTTCCCACTCCACCAGCCATCAGCACCACATATAGGTCACGATTCATATGTATCAGTTCATTAATTAATAGTACAAAGCACCAAAAATAGCTTAAACATTTAAGTGCAACAATGATAGAAAAAATTGATTTCTAAACAACAGATGGATTCACCGAAATCGATGTAGGCGAGGATTTAGCAAATAATCTACTCTTTTATTAATCTTCTTTTGCTAATAATTTAATATTTTGTTGTATATTCAATTTTAAGAACATTTTATTCTGTTAAACAGTAAGTTAAAAAAATAAGAATTAAACGAAAATGGTAGTGGCTGAAGAAAAAGACATGTTGAAAGAGAAATTGAAGGAATTTTTTGGATATACTCAATTTAGGGGAAATCAAGAAGTTGTAATTAAGAATTTGCTGAGCGGTAAAAATACGTTTGTCATTATGCCGACAGGCGCTGGCAAGTCACTTTGTTATCAATTGCCAGCTATGATAAAGGACGGGCTAGCCATTATTATTTCTCCCTTGATTGCATTGATGAAAAACCAGGTTGATCAGATGAATGCTTACGGGATCAACGCGCGCTTTCTTAACTCAACGTTAAGCAAAGGAGAAATTACTCGATTAAAGAAGGAATGCTTGACAGGTGCGGTCAAAATGCTGTATGTAGCACCCGAATCGCTAAATAAAGAAGAAAATATTTTATTCCTACAAAAGGCTCAAATCGCTTTTGTAGCAATAGATGAAGCACATTGTATTTCTGAGTGGGGTCATGACTTTCGCCCCGAATACCGGAAAATAAAAACGATGATTGCTCAACTTGGCGACATGCCAGTAATTGCACTTACGGCAACCGCAACCCCTAAAGTTCAGCAAGACATTCAAAAGAATTTGCAGATGGAGGAAGCGGATATTTTCCTGTCATCCTTCAATCGAAAGAATCTTTTTTATGAAGTAAGACCAAAAAAGGAAACGAAGAAGCAATTGATTGGTTTTCTTAAAACACATAAAGGCAAGTCAGGTGTAATCTATTGCTTAAGTAGAAAGAAAGTAGAGGAAATAGCGCAACTATTGAATGTAAACGGCTTCAAAGCAGCCCCTTATCACGCGGGTTTAGATCCCGATGTGAGAATAAAAAATCAAGACGACTTTTTGAATGAAGAGGTCGATGTAATCGTTGCCACGATTGCTTTTGGCATGGGGATCGATAAGCCCGATGTGCGTTTTGTAGTTCACTATGATGTGCCCAAATCGCTAGAAGGCTATTATCAGGAAACCGGCAGATCTGGCCGCGATGGGCTCGAAGGCCACTGTTTGATGTTTTACAGCCATAATGATCTCAATAAATTAGAGAAATTCAACAAAGATAAGTCGGTTCAAGAGAGAGAAAATGCACGCGTTCTTTTGCAGGAGATGGAATATTATGCCGAATCGCCTGTTTGCAGAAGGAGACAATTGCTCCATTATTTTGGCGAAGAATACACAGAAAAGAACTGTGGAATGTGCGACAATTGTAACCACCCACGTGAGCGTTTTGAAGGTTCAGCGTATGTGATGCTTTCGCTGGAAGCAGTTAAGCAAACAAATGAGCGATTTGGCCTTGCCCATTTGGTGAATGTTATCAGGGGTGTGGAAGATGAATACGTAAAAAGCTACGGACATTTTGACCTTGCGGTGTATGGAAAAGGCAAACAAGAGGATGCCGATTTTTGGAAATCGGTGATTCGTCAAGCGCTTATTTATCAGTATTTAGAAAAAGATATTGAAAATATTGGGGTACTAAAAATTTCTGAAAAGGGACATAAATTCTTAAAGAAATCACATTCTATTGAATTAGCGCGCGATCACGATTTTACTACCGTGGCGGAAGACGAGGAGGTAATGGACCGTGTAGCTGTCAATACAAAATCGTATGACGCGCGTCTGTTTGAACTGCTCAAATCGCTTCGGAAGAAAATAGCGAAGACAAAGGATTTACCTCCCTACGTTATTTTTCAAGATCCGTCTTTGGAGGAAATGGCCACTACCTACCCAACTACAAAAGAAGAACTTGCTTCGGTAAATGGTGTAGGAATGGGCAAAGTGAACAAATTCGGAAAGGAATTTTTGGAATTGATTCAAAAATATGTGGATGAAAACGACATTGAGACGGCTACTGAAGTGGTTGTTAAATCAAGCGTTAATAAGTCTAAAATTAAAATCTTCATCATCCAGCAGATTGATCGCAAGGTGGATTTAGATGAAATTGCCGAATCTAAGAACCTGAATTTTGCCGAGTTGCTTACGGAAATTGAGAACATTTGTTTCTCTGGAACAAAATTGAACCTCGACTACTACATTGACGAAATCATGGACGAGAACAGGCAAGAAGTTCTTTATGATTATTTTCTAAATTCCGAAACAGACAGTTTGGAGGAGGCAATCAATGACCCCAATAATGCTGATTTTACGGAAGACGATATTCGTTTGATGAGGGTTAAGTTTTTGAGCGAATACGCCAATTAATTTATTATGTCAGAGCCATTGCGAAAATATGTTTCGCCAGGTGTTTTTCTTCATGAAGAGCGTTCAGCGAAAGAAAAACATGAGTTGCATAACGGGCATGTTATCGCAATGGCCGGGGCTTCGTTGGCGCACAACGAAATTGTAGCCAATGTGTTGGGTAATATCAAAACCTATTTGAAGGGAAAGAGTTGTAGAATTTATGCAAGCGACCTGCGAATTGCCGTCCCCACAGCCGATTCTTTTACTTATCCAGACGCAACAATTGTTTGTGGGAACCCCGAAATGCTCGACAATCAATTCGACACAATTACCAACCCGAGTGTAATTTTTGAAATGATGAGCCCCAGCACCGAGCAGTACGATCGTGGAGCTAAGTTTTTTTACTACATGCAAATTCCCTCTTTAAAAGAATACATTCTAATAAGTTCCACAAGTTACTTTTCTCAAACAGCGGTTAAACAACTAGACGGTTCTTGGAAATTTCTAGAGGTTACAGGAGTAGAAAGTTCGCTTCCACTAAGAACCATTGACCACATGATCCCATTCCAAGAAATCTATGAGAATGTGAAATTTTAACGTTTTACTTTTTTGTCACAACAGATCATCTTGCCTTTTTTCAGTATTCTATCTTTATCTTTACACACCAAAGGATAACATGAACGTATTAATTATTGGCAACGGTGGCCGAGAACATGCCCTTGCGTGGAAGATAAAGCAAAGTATCCTTTGCGATGAGATTTTTGTCGCTCCTGGCAATGCAGGCACAGCCTCACTCGCAAAGAATGTTTCGATAGCAGTTGATAACTTTCAGGATTTAGCAAAATTCGCATTAGCTAATTCAGTCGGTCTGATCGTGGTTGGCCCTGAAGGCCCATTAGTAAAAGGCATTCGCGATTACTTTGAGGCTGACTCTCTCCTGAAACATATTTTGTTAGTTGGCCCAGGCCAATCAGGCGCTCGACTGGAAGGCAGCAAGGATTTCTCCAAGCAATTTATGCTTAGAAATAATGTGCCAACAGCAAAAGCAAAGACGTTCGGCTCTCATCAGTTACAAGAATCATTTAGATTCGTAGAGACCTTTAAGCCGCCCATTGTTTTGAAGGCGGATGGATTAGCAGCAGGAAAAGGAGTGATAATCTGTTCTTCAGTGTCTGAGGCAAAAGACAACTTGCGCGAAATGCTAGAAGGCAAAAAATTTGGTGAAGCAAGCGCCAAAGTGTTGGTAGAAGAATTTCTTGATGGTATTGAGCTTTCTGTTTTTGTACTGACGGATGGCGAAGACTATATTATCTTACCCGAAGCGAAAGATTACAAAAGAATTGGTGACAATGACGAAGGGCCTAACACAGGGGGCATGGGGGCTGTATCTCCTGTAGTTTTCGCTGACCCCAATTTCATGAAGAAAGTGGAAGAAAAAGTAATTCAGCCAACTATTACCGGTTTGAAAGACGAGCGTATTCCCTACAGGGGTTTTATTTTTATAGGCCTTATGAACGTAGGTGGCGAGCCTTTTGTAATTGAGTATAACGCCCGGATGGGTGACCCTGAAACTGAAGTTGTAATGCCTCGCATTAAGGGTGATTTTCTTGAATTGCTCATTGCAACGGCTCAAGGTAAATTAAAAGATAAATCAACATCCGTCAGCAGCGAGTATGCAGTTACCATTTTTATGGTGAGCGGTGGTTATCCTGGGGATTTTGCGAAAGGAAAGAAAATAAGTGGCTTAGAGGCAGAAACCGAGGCGCTAACTTTTTATGCAGGCACTAAACTAGTTAATGATGAAATTTTTTCCGATGGCGGAAGAGTAATAGCTGTGACTGGTTTAGGATCAAACTTAAAAATAGCTCGAGAAAAGGCATACGCTAGGGTAGCAACCATAAATTGGGATGGTGCTTATAATAGAGCGGATATAGGGTTAGACTTACAACGGTTGGAAGATAACAGAAAATGATAGACCTTGCTGATTATATACAAACGTAATTATGAGTTGTTCTTGTGGGTCAGGTAAAGGGGGCAAAACGGCAGGTTGCAATAACAATGGCGCTTGCCAGACAGGGGGCTGCAACAAAATGAACGTGTTTGATTGGCTTTCTAATATGGATATGCCAAGGGAAGAAAAGTTTGATATTGCGGAAATCCGATTCAAAGGAGGCAGGAAAGAGTTTTTTAGAAATTCGGAAAAGCTGCACCTCACCACGGGGGATGCGGTGATAGTAGAAGTGCCGAATGGGCATCATTTAGGGCATGTTTCGTTGCAAGGCGAGTTGGTGAGGCTTCAAATGCAAAAGAAAAAAGTGGCCAACGACCACGAAATCAAGAAAATTTATCGCTTGGCACACCAGCGGGATCTTGAAAAACATCAAGAGGTTCAAAAGAGAGAATCACCGACACTTTATAGAGGCAGAGAGATCATCCAACAACTTAAGCTGGATATGAAACTTTCTGACATTGAGTACCAATCAGATAATACCAAAGCCACTTTCTTTTATTCGGCTGAAGACCGTGTCGATTTTAGAGAACTCATCAAATTGCTTGCAACTGAGTTTAGAATTCGGGTAGAGATGAGGCAGATTTCGTTGCGCCAGGAGGCTGGAAGACTCGGTGGTATTGGGGTTTGTGGCCGAGAGTTATGTTGTTCTACTTGGCTGGGAGATTTTAAAAATGTGGCCACTAGCGCGGCACGCTACCAAAATCTTTCGCTCAATCCAAGCAAACTGTCAGGCCAGTGTGGCAGGCTGAAATGCTGTCTCAACTATGAATTGGAAACGTATATGGAGGCGCTCGAGCATATCCCCAAAGTAGAAGGGCCGTTATTAACAGAACGGGGCGAAGCACAACTCCAAAAGACCGATATTTTTAGAAAAATAATGTGGTTTGGTTTTAAGGAGGATAGCAATTGGTATCCGCTTAACGTGGACAGAGTAAACGAGATTTTGACGCTGAACCGCGAGGGCAAGAAGCCAGCAACTTTGACGGAAGATGCGGCTATAATAAAGCAACCGATAGCAAAATTAAATAGCGATTTAGAAAGTCTCGATAGGAAATTCAAAAACAATGCTGGTAAGAGGCCGCAAGGTGGAGGCAATCAACCGAATAGAAATAAAAATCGGGGGAACAAGCCAACTAATCAAAACAATCCAAATAGACCGCGCCCCAATCAGGAAAATCCCAATCAACCCGGGTCTACGCCTACTAATCGAAATCGGCCAAAACCGAATCGGCCGCGCCCCAACCCAAATCGCCAAGGGCCCAATCCCAACAATCCCAACAGCAAGAAAGATTAACCCATGAGAATTTTCGCGGTGATTGGCTTTCTTTTAGTCCTTTCGGGATGCGATCAATCTAGGGTCTATGAGTTAGATCACGATTTAGATGGTCATTTTTGGAGGGTAAAGGAGATTCCCACTTTTGAATTTGCCGTTACTGATTCCACACAGCTTTACAACATTTATTATCGGGTTCGAAACTCGAGCGATTACCCCTATGCCAGAATTTTTGTAAAGTATAGTTTAATGGATCCAGCAAACAAAGAACTCCAATCCAAGTTGGTTTCAAATTATTTGTTTGATCAAAAAAGTGGCGTGCCCCTTGGTAGCAGTGGTATTGGTGACAAATTCGACCACCAATTTTTGATTTTGGATAAACAAAAATTCAATAAAACAGGGAAATTCAAAGTTACACTTGAACAATTTATGCGTACCGACACCTTGCCTGGGGTGGAATCGATAGGAATACGAGTGGAGAAGCAAATAAGTAACTTATGAGCTTACAAAACACCGATTAAGAACCAATTCATATTCTGCAGCATAGTGCTGATAACACCAATTTTTTAACTCCTGAATTTCTTCTGCAATCAGCGATTTTATTGCTTTTCGGAGTTCTTTCTCAAAAAGTTTTGCGTCAAAACTAACACGCGAAAGAACGGTTTTAAAATAGTTCAACATTTTCATAACAACCACTTTTAATAAACAACCACACTAGAAAAAAGCACCTGAACACAACTATTGTAACGGTGAATATACAAAATCAGTATAACAGTAACCAGAAGATTTTAACTTTGTGAATGCAACTAGTTGCAATTATGGAATTGATTAGAAAAACGAGCTTTTTTTTATTTTTCTTGTGCTTAGGTTGGGTTGCCAACGCGCAAAATATTCAGATTATTCTAGGGCCTGATGAAATTGGCGACAATCAAGCCTGGACGATCACAATAACAGTCAATAACGATCGCCTCAAGAGCTACGAAAACTTCCCGGAGATTGAAGGATTTAGGAAGCGCGGCACTTCGTCTTCGTCTCAAACTAATATAGTAAACGGGCAGGTGAGTTCTTCTCAAAGCGTTATTATGACCTATACGCCTACTCAACGCGGAATATTTACATTACCGTCATTTAAAATGAAGGTAAATGATCAGGTATTCAATGTTACTGGTAAAAAAATAAAGGTTGGCCAACCAGTTCAAGTTCAGTCGAATGATCCGTTCAGAAGTTTTTTTGACCGCGACCCAGCCCGAGATTTTTTTGGCAGAGGCGAAACCGAATTTGTAGATGTGAAAGAAGATGCGCTGCTTGCGTTATCGACCTCCAAAGACGAAGTGTATGTGGGCGAAGGATTTACTGCAACGCTCTCCTTTTTGGTGGCTGACAACAACCGCGCGCCAATGCAGTTTTATGAACTCGGTAAACAACTTACCGAGATTCTAAAAAAGTTAAAGCCAACCAATTGTTGGGAAGAAAACTTTAATATTGAAAACATTGAAGGTGAGCCAGTTCAAATAAATGGTAAAGGCTACACGCAGTACAAAGTGTATCAAGCAACATACTATCCATTGAATACTCAGTCAGTGGTTTTTCCAAGCGTAGGATTGGACATGATTAAATTTAAGGTAGCAAAAAACCCAAGCTTTTTTGGGCAAAATAGAAAGGAAGATTTCAAGAAATTTTACTCAAAGACAAAGACAATTAAAGTACGCGAACTTCCTCCACACCCTTTGCGGGATGCTGTTGGTGTTGGCAATTATAGGTTAGAGGAAAAGATAAGTAATACCGAATTGCAAACAGGCCAAAGCGTTAGCTATGAATTTAACGTGGTGGGGGAAGGGAATATTTCATCGATAGAAAAACCAGTTGTAAAACGAGACGATACGTTTGAACTCTACGAACCAAACGTAAAGCAAAACATAACCCGAGACGGTGGACGAGTGATGGGTAATAAATCGTTCAGTTATTTTATGATTCCCAAAGAACCCGGCATTTATAAACTCGGAGATTATTTTCAATGGGTTTATTTTAACACCAACTCAAAACGGTATGATACGCTAAGGTCCTCGCAAGTAGTAAAGGTAGTGGGGGAAAGTCAGCGAAATCATGCAATTGAGAGCAATGACTTAGGTTCTTTTTATGATAAAATTTCTGTTGCAGACAATACACTTCAATCAACCGCGACAAACCAATGGTTAAAAACAGCGGTTAATGTTTTTATCTTGCTAGTGCTTGGGTTGTCGGTATATTTTATTTTTAAGAAGAAATAGTTGTGAGCAATTCGTACGGAACACTTTTTAAGATAACCACTTTTGGCGAAAGCCACGGGGTGGCCATAGGCGTAATTATTGACGGCTGCCCAGCGGGATTGGAAATCGATGAGCTATTTGTCCAGTCAGAATTGAGCAGACGGAAACCCGGGCAGTCAAAAATAACTACTCAGCGAAAGGAAGAAGATACGTTCAAAATCCTTTCGGGAGTTTTTGAAGGTAAAAGCACTGGCACACCCATTGCCATTGTGATTGAAAATCAAGATCAGCGCAGCAAGGACTATGGACACATTGAGAACACATTTCGCCCCTCGCATGCTGACTTTACTTATCAAGAGAAGTATGGAATTCGCGATCATCGAGGCGGTGGCAGGAGCTCGGCAAGAGAGACCGCTGCACGAGTGGCAGCCGGGGCAATTGCTAAGTTGTTGTTGAAGGAGTATTCAATTGAGATTAATGCTTTTGTCTCGCAAGTAGGTGAATTGAAGGCACCACATTATTCTTTACTTGATTTATCTAAAACCGAAGACAATATAGTGCGTTGCCCAGATCCCGCTATGGCGGAAAAAATGATTGCGTTGATAGATCAAGTTCGGTTAGACAGAGATACTATCGGTGGGATTGTTTCCTGTGTTATCAAAAACACGCCTGTTGGCTTGGGCGAGCCCGTGTTTGATAAACTTCATGCCGAATTGGGCAAGGCCATGTTGAGTATTAACGCAGTAAAAGGTTTTGAATATGGCAGTGGGTTTGAAGGCGTGCAACTTCGCGGCTCCCAGCACAACGATGAGTTTTACAATGATCAGGGAAAAATAAGAACCAAGACAAACCATTCTGGTGGCGTGCAAGGTGGCATTAGCAATGGCGAGGATATCTATTTTAATGTGGCCTTTAAGCCAGTGGCTACCATTATGCAGGATCAACAAACCGTTGACAAGGAAGGTAACGATGCTACGGTTTCGGGCAAAGGAAGACACGACCCCTGTGTGGTGCCGCGCGCTGTGCCCATTGTGGAGGCCATGGCCGCGTTGGTGTTGGTCGATTTCTTGTTGAGAAACCAAGTCTCTAAAATTTAGCATCATGTTAATTTTGTAAAGTCCGTTCTTCGGTGGTATAAGAAAAAAATGTAACTTTCAATTATGATCCCAACAATCATCTCAGCTCCACGTACGATGATGCAAGTTTTTAACATGCTTCATGAAGGCACATTGGCTGAGTTGATTAATAACCATTTGTATATTTCACCCAGCCCAAATGGAAGGCATCAACGTTTGCTCACTCAACTGGTAATCAAAATAGGAAATCATATAGAGTCTATGAATTCGGGAGAACTGTATGTTGCTCCTTTAGATGTTTATCTCGACAATGAACAAAATGCAGTTCAACCTGATATTATCTTTGTTTCAACTGAAAATTCACCTATTGTAGACGATGATGATGTAATTCATGGCGTGCCCGATTTAATTATTGAAATATTATCTCCTGGAAATCCTGACCATGATAAAGTGATCAAAAAAAACCTGTACGAGCATTTTGGTGTCAAAGAATACTGGATTATTGATCCTGCTACAAAAGAAACTACCGGGTACCAATGGCAAAAAGGAAGTTATCGAGAACTCAAATCCCTTAAAGGTACAATTGACTCCAAATTGCTGAAAAAAGTAGTTGAGTTTTGATTTTGCCTTAAATGCTTCAAGACTACCTCAAAAAAATAGCCGACACAACCGCCCAAGGCGATGTCCGAGAAAAACACTATTGTTGGCATTTATCGGGTTTTATTGAATTGTTTGAAGAAAGCATAAGTAGAAAAAAATCAATTTTTAAAGTTATTTCGCCACTGACACATAATATTGAAGTTCATAAAAAAATGTACTATAGAAATTATTCAGATTCATCAAAATGAGATTATGAAAGAGACTTTAAGAATGGCACGTTATCGGCATTTAAAATACCTGGGACACCGACAGCACTTACTCCTTAATATAGGCTCGAATCAAAATGAACTTTTCTTTTCAAATAAGAATCATTCGTCTTGGGGTTTGATTTATAAAAACACGCACTTAGAGTTTGTTTCTAGTCTAACTTAATATTATCTGAAAATGGTCGCCTAATGGAAGACCCTGCCCACTACTGCAAAATGGCTACGGCTTTACACGACACAGTTTTATTGCAACAAAAAATCGACTTGCTTTTTAATGAGGTCGAAAAAAACATACTTACATAAAAACGTAATTATATGGCCGAGCAAACCCCACCCAAAAAAAGCAACCTCACCGTCTACATTATCATTGCTTTGGTAATAGGCATAGCCTTGGGCTTTGCACTTAATAAAACGTATGTGCTGAATGAGAATCAGAAGCTTGAATCAATTGAAGTTAAGATTAAAGAAAATCAACACCTTCAAACTTCTGCTGATAGTCTTTCTAAACTTTCATTAAAGCAAGAGGAAACAGCGTTGCTTAAAGAAAGAAGTGCCACGCTCTCTTCGCGCGATAAAAAGATAGAACCCTTCTCGATCATTGCCGATATATTTCTTAGGCTTATCAAGATGATTGTTGCGCCACTCGTGTTTACCACGCTTGTTGTAGGTGTCGCTAAGTTAGGCGACATTAACTCTGTTGGGCGGATTGGCGGTAAAACGTTGCTGTGGTTTATTGGCGCGTCTCTTACCAGTCTATTGTTGGGTATGATCTTAGTAAATGTTTTTCAGCCGGGTATTGCCATGAACTTGCCTGTGCCAGACGCGGGTACAGACATAGGCATTACCCACAATGGGTTATCGCTAAAAGATTTTTTATACCATGTTTTTCCTGCCAGCGTAATTGATGCGATGGCCAAAAATGAAATTTTACAAATAGTGGTGTTCTCTCTTTTCTTTGGTGTGGCCACAGCCGCTATTGGCGAGCAAGGCAAAATTGTTATTAAAGCCATGGATGCCATTGCTCATGTTATTTTAAAAGTGACAGGTTATGTTATGAACTTGGCTCCACTGGCCGTGTTCGGTGCAATGACCGCAATTATAGCCAAACAGGGCCTTGGCATCTTAAAAACCTATTCTATTTTTATCACCGAATTTTATTCGGGGTTGTTGATTTTATGGGTTGTGTTGGCCCTTGCCGGATCGGTTATTATAGGCAAACGAGTAATAGCCCTTTTGAAGAAAATGCGTGAGCCCATTTTACTTGCCTTTAGCACCAGCAGCAGCGAGGCGGCATTTCCTAAAACAATGGAACTCCTTCAGAAATTTGGATGCAAAGATAAAATCGTAAGTTTTGTGCTGCCACTAGGTTATTCCTTCAATCTTGATGGAAGCATGATGTACATGACATTCGCTTCGTTATTCATTGCTCAATCCTACGGAATAGTGCTACCAGTTTCCACTCAAATAAGCATGTTGTTGGTGTTGATGCTCACCAGTAAGGGCATTGCCGGTGTGCCTCGCGCATCGCTCGTTGTTATTGCTGGCACGTTGGCCACTTTTAATATCCCCGAAGCGGGCCTTGCCTTGCTTTTAGGTATCGATCCGCTGCTGGATATGGGGCGGAGTGCAACCAATGTAGTAGGTAATAGCATTGCCACAGCAGTAGTAAGCAAGTGGGAGAACTCGCTTGGAGCCCAGGAAAAATAGTTAAAATATTGGTGTAACTAGTTGATTACTAAAACACTTTGCAAATTGGGAATTCAATTCCCAATTTGCATGAAATGAATTGCAGAGATTGTGCAGAGTTAGCCGCCTCTTTTAACGCAACATTGGAAGGATTTAATTGAACAGACCAGAACGAACTTTAATTTCCTACTTTTGTTCTTTCAACACAAACTATTTTTATGTTAAAACCTGCCCCTAAAGCCATCCATATATACCTGGAATCAAATCCAAACCCCAATTCATTGAAATTTGTGGTAAATGAAATGCTTGTTCCAGAAGGAATGAGTTTTGATTTCCCCGATGCCGCACGTGCTTTAGATGCTCCGCTCGCGCTTGAATTATTCGCCTATCCATTTGTGGAGCGCGTTTTTTACGCCAGCAATTTTGTTACAGTCACAAAAAATGAAGAGGTGGAATGGCTCGAAGTTCAAGAGAAGCTGAGAAAGCATATTCAAGACTTTTTGGAAAGCGGCAAATTGATTTTGGACGTGAGCGCTCCTGTCGCAAATCAACAGGAAGAGACCGAAACAATAAAAAAAATTAAGGGTATTTTGGATGAGTACATTCGCCCAGCAGTAGAACAAGATGGCGGAGCAATCACATTCCATTCCTATCAAGATATTGAAAAGAAGGTGACCGTAATGCTGCAGGGCTCTTGCAGTGGCTGTCCATCCTCTACAATAACCCTTAAGGCAGGCATTGAAAATCTACTAAAGAGAATGATGCCTGAAGAGGTAAATGAGGTAGAAGCGCTAGGGTAAAAAAAACGCGCGCAGTTTTTTCAATACTTTCTACCTTCTGCTAAGGATGAACTTTGTTATTGTTTTGTTAAAATTCTGTTAACAAGTCGAAACATTTGCGAAATTGCTTTTAGAAAGCGCTGAATGCGTTTCGAAAATGCATGATCAAGTTTCTTATTCTTTTTTTTGGGACCAGTTTAACAGCACTCGGCCAGCAATTAATGGAAGGTCAAGTGCTTGATAGAGAAACCTCAGAACCGATTCCTTTCGCGTCCGTGGGTATCGTGGGCACCTCCAGGGGCACTAGTACAAATCTTGACGGGAAGTTTTCTTTGGCGATTACAGGCATTGCTATCCTACGGGTGACATGTATCGGCTACGAATCGTTAGAAATGAATTCCTCTGAAGCCCAGCGCATTCTGTTAAAGCCATTGCCAACACAGCTAAATGCTGTCGTTGTTTTTTCAAAAGAGATTAATCCAAAGAAAGTAGTGCGTAAAGCCTTTGCAGCCGTTGCCACTAACTATAATAGTCAACCGTTTCTGCAAAAATTTTTTTACCGCCATTACTGCATGGATAATTTTGTCTATGGCCGTTTGATCGAGGCATTTATTGATGTATGGAAGTACCAAGGATATAAGTCTGCACAGAAGGCAGCGAGTCCCAAAGAAGAAATTCGTGTAACGCAACTTAGGCGAAGCCTGGACAATACCGTTATGTCCCAAGGGCATGAACCAATGTCAATTGGCTACGTGCTTCAATCGGATATAGTTGGCTACCAAACCTCCGAAAGGAGTCCGCACGTTTCATTTTATGCAGATGTGAGCAACCTAAAAACAGATATTGAAAACTATACCTTTTCATTTAGTGGTGTGACCAATTATGATGGTAAAGATGTTTATGAGATCGATTATGAGTATAAAAAGGACTCTGCGCAAACTACTTCAGGCTATCTAAAACTCACAGAAATTAGTGGATCTTTATTTATTGCTATGGATACTTATGCCATTCTTAAGACAGAAGAGGTCAAAACTTTTGGTAAGAATATGACAAAAACTTCGGTCTACTATCGAGCGTATGAGGGAAAGTACTATCCCTATCACCTTATTCGCGATGGCGAGAATCAGTCAGCCGATGAAAGTAAACATTCATTTCATGTTGAGTTGATGTCAGTAGAAATCAAGAAAGGAAGTGGGGAGAAGGTAGTTGGTCAGCCACCAGTGAAAGAAGAGCTGCTGAAAATCAAATACGATTCAGTTTTTTGGAGTAGCAACAGCATCCTAAAAACCACCCCATTAGAAGACTTCATTATCCACGATTTAGGTGGCGGGACTTCGTTGAATAAACAGTTTGATCTGTATCATCAATTTGAATTTAACACTAATAAAGGAGGTGAGCAGGGCGAATTGAAATTCAATTGGTTAAGGGATTACAGCAAAAACAAGAAAATTCTTTTCGTTACTTTCATTAAGGCCGAGGGTGGTGCCTATTTGACAGAGCTGGAATATTTGAAGCGATTGAATAACGAATACCGCGGTAAAATCACTTTTGTGATTCTCTGCATCGAAAAAAATGAGGAGGTCTGGCAAAAAACCCTTACAAAGTATAACTTATTTTCAGATGGAATTATCAACTATCGAATCGAGGAAGACGCAGCGCTTTTGAAATTATTTCAACTGAAAGAAGTGCCAAGCTTTGTGTTGATCGACAAAAATGGCGTGACTGAAATGAATACGCTGAAGCCGAGTAATCCATTGTTGTCAAAGGATCTCAAATCGCTGTTAGGAATCGTAAAGTGATACCCACTTTATTTCTTCTTATTCGCTAGATACACCCCCCCTAATATTAATGCCATTCCGAGAAAATGAAAGAATACAAGTTCTTCACCATCTAACACACCCCACATTACAGAAACGATCGGCATAAGATAGGTTACTGAACTTGCATAAAGTGGTGTTGTTATCTTTACTAACTTATTAAACAAAACAGTTGCTACAGCCGTGCTCATGAGCGCCAGTAAACAAATAAAACCTAAGGCCTTCCACGCTTCGGGTTGAGTGATCATCTTGTGGGTGAAGTCGGTGAAGCCCAGCAGGTAGGCAATCCCGAAAGGGCCTGTTAATGCTAAAGCCACGCTGGTTATGGTTAATGAGCCAAGCTCGGGAATTCTGAACTTCACCCAATTTAGATTCATACCATAGCATGCGCAAGCCAGCACAATGAGTAGTGCAAAAACATTGATACCTGAAATAGAGCCGCCTGATCGGCTCAACGCCAAAAGAATTGCCCCACCAAAACTTAATACTATGCCCACGATAACGATCGGCTTAAATCGTTGTTGAAAAAACAGTGCCCCAAAAATAATTGTCCACAAGGGCGAGAGTGTGTTTAAAATCCCGGCAACGGAACTGCTGAGCCGTGTTTGAGCAAAAGCAAAAAGAAAAGAGGGAATAAACGTGCCCATTAAACCTGCCAGAAACAATCTGAAATAATGTGCCTGATTTAGTTCTTTCAGTTTGGTGAGTGCAATTGGAATTAAAATTAAGGCTGCAGCTGACACCCTGAGGGCACCGACTTCTTCAGGGGCAAACACTTTTAGGCCTTGCTTTATCAGGATGAAAGAAGTGCCCCATATTAAGGCGAGTGCTAGTAGAATCAGAAAAGGGGGGAACGGTTTTTTTTCAGGCACGGATTCCATTCAAGCATACATCAGCTTCCCTTTCGGCTCTGGAATAGTTCTCTTCAATTCAATTGCAGTCTCTATCCATTCACCTATCACCACTTCTACATTTGAAAGAGCCTCTTGGTAGTTGCTGCCATCTGCGGCACAACCTGGCAATTCGGGAACTTCAGCTATAAAAGCTTCATCCTCTTTACTCCAATAAATGACCACTTCGTATTTATAGTTGCCAATCATATTTTTATTAATTGGTATTTCACAATTATGTTCCTTACTTGTTTTACTTGATATGCTTTTGCTTTACCTGATTTTGATTGCAAGTTAATTATCTCTGCTATTCCATCCATGTAAAAAATATTGTGACTGCCCCTTATTCTAAAACTAAAACCGAAATACTTTAAGAGTGAAACAAGTTCATCAAAGTCAAAATTGTTATCTGATGAACCCCTGAGAAGTTTATCGATTGTTTTTTCAATCTTGCTCATGCTAAAACTACTTCTATATACTTTTCTTCCACCTCTTTCAAGATCAAGAAAATTTCCTCACCCGTCATAGCTTCCACTAACCGAGCACGAAATGGTTTAAAATCGGGGAATCCCTTAAAATAGCTGGCGTAGTGCCTACGCATTTCAAAAATGCCGAGTTTATTCCCCTTCCATTGAATGGAAAACGCAAGGTGTTTTTTGGTAACGCGGATTCTTTCGGTAAGCGAGGGGGGCAACGCAATTTCACCGTTCGCCAAATAATTTTTTATTTCATTAAAAATCCAAGGGTAGCCAATGGAAGCGCGGCCAATCATAATTCCATCCACGCCAAATCGTTTTTTATTGTGCAATGCCTTTTGGGGTGTATCTACATCACCGTTTCCAAAAATCGGGATATGCATTCTTGGATTATTTTTTATGTCCCCGATCAACGTCCAGTCGGCTTCGCCCTTGTACATCTGCACGCGTGTGCGGCCATGCACAGTCAATGCTTTTATGCCAATGTCTTGCAGGCGTTCTGCCACTTCAACAATGTTCTTTGTTTTATCATCCCAGCCAAGGCGCGTTTTTACTGTTACAGGAAGGTGTGTACATTTCACTATCTCTTCTGTCATTTTTACCATTTTCGGGATGTCTTGAAGAAGTGCAGCCCCGGCACCGCGGCACGCCACAGCCTTTACCGGGCAGCCATAATTAATATCTATTAAATCAGGGCTTACTTCGGTGGCAATTTTTGCCGATTCCACCATATTGCCAATATCACCCCCAAACAATTGAATACCGATAGGCCGTTCATACTCAAAAATATCCAGCTTCTGTCTACTTTTGGCAGCATCGCGGATCAGCCCTTCCGAAGAGATAAATTCAGTGTACATCAAATCTGCGCCTCCCTCTTTACACACCGCGCGAAAGGGCGGATCGCTCACATCTTCCATAGGAGCGAGCAAGAGTGGAAAATCTCCCAGTTCGATGTTGCCGATTTTTACCATATTTGCCCGCAAAAATAATTTAATTAGTCGAGATGTCGGAATTAGATAATCAACCCTTCCCCCGGCCACCTTTTGTAACCTTTATTTTGGTGCTTTTAGTGGCAATGGTCGGTTTTGTGGTCGTTGGGCATTCCATTGGTCTGCTGCTGGCAATCCCGTTTAGCAGTGACGGCCTCACGGATTTATTGTCCAAAATGGGTGAGCCTACTTCTTACCCAGAAATAAAACTTCCAATGATGGTAATTCAAGGGTCAGCTACACTTTTTGGATTGATTGCATTACCCAGCTTGTATTGGTGGGCGGTTGAAAAATTAAACCCATTTCAAGATGTTAAAGCATTTAATCCGCTGCTTGTGCCTTTTGTTTTAGTTCTCATGATTAGTTTCATTGTGGTGGATAGTGTAATTATTGAATGGAATTCAAATCTTACTTTTCCGAGTTTTTTAAAGGGCTTTGAAGATTGGGCCCGTTCTTTTGAAACGAAAGCCGGTGAGGTTACAAAATTCTTAACTACATTCGATTCGTTCGGAGATTTTGTGATTGGAATGATTGTGATTGCAGTGCTGCCGGGCATTGGCGAGGAATTGGTCTTTCGTGGTTTTTTACAACCTACGCTACATCGTGCTACGAACAATATACATGTTGCTATTTGGTTTTCAGCTATCTTATTTAGTGCCATACACATGCAATTTTTTGGATTTGTACCCCGTATGTTGTTGGGTGCACTCTTTGGCTATCTTTACTACTGGTCGGGTAACTTGTTCATCCCGATGTTAGCACACTTCATCAATAATGGGCTTTCCGTCATTGGAATTTATTTATATCAGCAGGGTAAAATCCCAGTTGATATTGAAGACACAGAAGCAGCGCCCTGGCCGCTTGTTATTATTTGTGCTGCCGTTGCCGTTGTCTTACTTGTGCAGTTTCAGCGCTATTTTCAATCACGCAAACTACCCGCTACTTGACAGCTCTTTTAAAAAAATACAATAACCTAACCCAACGTATTATTACTGGTATTTTGGGAGCTGCTGGAATTATTTTCGGAGTCGTTTACAGCGAGTGGTCTTATTTGTTGATATTCTTTATCATTTGTCTTTTTTCGTTGATTGAGTTTTATGATTTGTCTGGTTTAGATGGCTTAAAGCCCCAAAAGGTGTTCGGGACAATTTGCGGAATGTTGATTTTTATGGTATCATTTTTCATCGAGGAAAAGATGCTGAGCACGCGTTATTATATTTTAATCTTTCCCCTGCTTTCCTGCGTCTATCTTATAAAACTCTATAAAAAATTTGAACGAAAGCCGTTTACAAACATAGCCTTTACCTTTCTTGGCATTTTTTATGTCGCTGTTCCATTCGCTTTGCTCAACGTTGCTGCTTTTGAAAATGGATCTTATAACTTCGAAATTATTTTTGGTTGCCTTTTTATACTTTGGGCAAGCGATACGGGGGCTTACTTTGCAGGAACGTATTTTGGCAAGCGCAAACTGTTTGAACGAATATCGCCTAAAAAATCGTGGGAGGGAGCCATTGGTGGCGCGCTGCTGGCAACGGCTTTTGCATTTGGCATTGCGTACTATTTTCACACACTTGCTTTTTGGCAATGGATGGTGATTGATTTGATAATAATTATCGGAGGAATCTATGGCGACTTGGTGGAATCGCTGTTGAAGCGGAGCATTGAAATCAAAGATTCGGGCGATTCCCTTCCGGGTCATGGTGGCTTTCTCGATCGTTTTGATGGCCTTCTCATTTCCGCGCCATTTATTGTTGCTTTTCTGGAGATTTTTTAGAATGAGTCCAGAGGTTTTACCGCAACTCTACTCGTTTTAAGATTATAGGCAGGTTTTTTTTACACAGCCAGTCGTCAATAAACTAACATTTAGAAACGACTCCTTCGTATTTTTTGTTTTTTGAAATTCTAAATTGAAAATTGTCGGTTATGCCAACTTTTCTTTCGAGATTCGGTAAATGGCTGAGAATTTTGACAGGTTGTAAATATAGATGACTGTTTTGAATTTTGCATAGTTGAACTGAAACGGAAGCGGGCTCTGCTGAGGAGCAACCTGCCAGGGTTACGTTCAACCGACTG